>CACVAU010000052.1 GCA_902727915.1 uncultured Sulfurovum sp. | reverse complement strand
AAGAGCGTTCTGATTTACGTTTACTCTTTTTGGTCTTGATTTTAGGTATTACTTCATGGACAGGGCTTTGTCGTCTGCTTCGTGCAGAGACTTTGAAGATTTCACAAGTTGAGTTTGTAACAGCTGCTAAAGCGTTTGGGGTAAGTAAGTTGTCGATTATTCGTAAACATATTATTCCAAATTTAATGCATATTATACTGATTGCTGTGGTACTTGATTTTTCAGGTTTGGTATTGGCTGAAGCTGTACTTTCTTATGTAGGTGTTGGGGTTGACCCAACCATGCACTCTTGGGGAAATATGATTAACCAAGCAAGGCTAGAGATGGCACGTGAACCTATGGTTTGGTGGTCATTGTTTTCTGCTTTTGTGTTTATGTTTGTGTTAGTTTTAGCAGCGAATCTTTTCTCTGATAGAATTCAGACGGTGTTGGATCCAAGGAATAATGCTTAATGAAAAAAGATAAAGACTTTATAGCTTTAGGAAAAGTTGATGGTGTTTTAAATGAAGCACAAGAAGCATTGGTGAAAAGTGTAGCGATAAGTCAGGCAGATGCGAATTTGTTTTTGCTTTTAAGAGGAAAGTTTGAGCCAAGTGTACAAGAGGAGATAATAAGTAATTATAAACTTCTTGCACAGTATCATAAAGACAAAAAGAATTTCAAAGATAAAAAAGAAGCACCCAAAGAAACGTATGCTGTTGAAAAAAATGGAGCAGACATAACCATCTATTGTGATGGTGCATGTAAAGGAAACCCTGGTAAATCAGGTTCTGGTTTGGCTGTTTACAATGGTTCAGAAAAACCCATTCTACTCTACGGACAATACAAAGAGATGGGTACAAATAATACGGCTGAATTAAATGCTTTGCATAAAGCCTTGTTAATTGCGAAAGAGGCAAAAGGTTCAAGGGTAAGTATTTACTGTGATTCTAAATATAGCATAGATTGTATTAGTAATTGGGCTTATGCTTGGAAAGAAAAAGCTTGGAAGAAGAAAGGTGGAGAGATTAAAAATTTAGACATTATTCAAGAAGCTCACGCTCTATACGATACATTAAAAGAACGTCTAGTTCTTAAACATGTTAAAGGTCATGCTGGTGTTGAGGGTAATGAATTGGCT
Source organism: uncultured Sulfurovum sp. (assembly GCA_902727915.1). Next base: position 99,276 of record CACVAU010000052.1, on the reverse strand, counting down.
GATAGAATGGCTGTTTATACGGTTTTAGCAGAGAATGAAGCTTATGAAGTTTATGCCTATGATAGCATTGAAAGTATTTTGGAGATGGGAAAAGGTTAAGTTCTTTTTTATGCTCTTTTTTTAAAAAATAAAACATAATAAATTTAACAGGGATAGATAAATGAATATATTAACAGTCAAAGATCTAAGTTTACAAGTTTCTAATGAAAGGTTATTAAAGTCTGTATCTTTTGGAATTAAACAAGGAGAAATTTTTGCATTGGTTGGTGAATCAGGTTCAGGTAAGTCTTTGACTTCTTTAGCCATTATGCGACTCCTTCCTGAAGCACTTAAAGTGACTTCTGGAGATATTTTACTAAATGATAGTTCGCTTTTTTCCATTTCAGAGTTTCAGATGCAAAAGTTACGTGGTCGTAAGATTGCCATGATATTTCAAGAACCTATGACAGCTTTAAATCCTGTGATGACTATTGGTGAGCAGGTAGCTGAAGTTATTCGTTTGCATCTTGATTTGAGTGAGCAGGAGATTGAATCTAAGGTTATTGAATTATTTGAAGAAGTTGGATTGAAAGATGCTAAGGCGCGATATACTTGGTATCCTCATCAGCTTTCTGGTGGACAGAAGCAGAGAATTATGATATCGATGGCTTTGGCATGTGAACCCGAGCTTTTAATTGCAGATGAACCGACTACAGCACTGGATGTAACCATACAAGCACAAGTTTTAGCACTGTTAAAAGAGATTCAAGAAAAACGTTCACTTTCTATTTTGTTTATTACACATGACATGGGTGTGGTCGTTCAAATGGCAGATACCGTTGCTGTTATGAGATATGGTGAAGTTTTAGAGATTGCTCAAAAAGATGATTTTTTTAGGAATCCTAGACATACATACAGTCAAAGTTTGTTAAGAGATGCCTTACCCTCTAAGGAGTTTAGACAGTCTAACAAAAGAGATGCTACTTTGCTTGAAATAAAAGACTTGAAAGTATATTTTCCTATTAAGAAAGGGTTTTTTAAAAGAACGGTGGGACATACAAAAGCAGTAGATGGTATTTCATTGTCTATTCCTAAAGGACAAACTTTGGCTTTGGTTGGAGAATCTGGTTCTGGTAAAAGTACCATTGGAACGTCTATTTTACAGTTAATTGAGAGTACAGATGGAAGTATATTCTTTAATGGAATAGATTTAACGAAGCTTTCTCAAAAAGCATTTTTACCTTATAGACGAAAGGTGCAAATTGTATTTCAAGACCCTTATTCAGCGTTGAATCCACGTATGACAGTGGGTGAAATTATTCGTGAGGGCATGGTTAGTTTAAATGTTGGATTACAAGATAAAAATATACAAAATATGATAATTAAAGATTTACTGGTAGATGTTGGCTTAGCATTTGAACATTTTTACCGTTATCCTCATGAGTTTTCTGGTGGTCAGCGTCAAAGGATTGGAATTGCTCGTGCTTTGGCTGTGGAACCTGAACTGATTATTTGTGATGAACCAACTTCTGCTTTGGATGTTTCGGTACGTTCACAGGTTTTAAAACTTTTGAAAAAATTACAAAAAGAGAGAGCTTTGTCTTATTTATTTATTACACATGATTTATCAATTATTTCTGTTATTGCTGATGAGGTAGCTGTAATGAAAGAGGGTAAGATTGTTGAGCAAGGTTTGGTGGAAGAAGTGATGGAGAATCCTCAGCATCGTTATACTCAAAAACTTTTGGCTTCAGCCCCACAATTATTAACAAATTAATGTTATCATAAAAAGATATTTAAGTTAATAATCGGTAAAAAAATATTTATTAAACTTTATTTAAATTTTTATGTTAATTCAAAGTAAAATTGTTTTACTATTTAAACTAAAATAAATTTAAAAAAGAAAGAGAGTTTATATGATTTTTAGAAAAAGTTTTGTAGTTTTAATTATGTTTATCTTTACTGCTTGTGGTGGTGGAGGAGGTACAGGAGGTAGTGTTACTACTAATACATCAACCTTGCCAAGTAGCAGTACCATAAAGGTTTCATTAACACAAAGCTCAAATAAAGCTGTTGCTAAATTGAGTAATAATAATGGTAGTGAAATAACCAATGAAGATAAGTTACAAGTAGTTGATGTAGATGCTCAGGTAGTCACTAATGCAAATAAAGTTTTTTTAAAGAATGATATAACTGCTAAAACAACAGTAGCGATTTCAGGAAAAATCACATTTGACTCGGTCCCTTTTAAATCAGGGGGTAAATCAGGACTTGATTATAGTGCTAAGGTAGAGAAAGCTGTTCGAGGCGCTACGGTTGAGATTGTTAATGCTTTTGGTACTACAGTAGGAACAACAATAACAGATGAAAATGGTGAGTATAGTATAACGGTTACTGAAGATGAAGTTAAAGTACGTGTTTTAGCACAATTATACAAAGTACCTTCTTCAGGTCAAGCAAGTTGGGATTTTAAAGTTAAAGATAATACAAATGGTGATGCTTTATATGCCATGGAAGGTAGCTTGTCTTCCTTAACTGGATTGACCACACAAACACGTAATTTAAATGCATCATATGGTTGGGGTGGGAGTGCTTATACTTCAACAAGAGTAGCTGCCCCTTTTGCTATATTGGATGTTGTTTATGATGCTATTGGAAAAGTGACTTCTGCACAGAGTGATGCACTTTTTGGTTCTTTGGATATTTTTTGGTCAAAAGATAATGTAGCTGTTACAGGAAATAGAAGTTTGGGACAAATAATAACTTCACACTTTGATGGAACTGCATTGTATATTTTAGGTAAAGAAAATTCCGATACTGATGAATATGATAGAGCTGTGGTTGCCCATGAATGGGGGCATTATTATGAATCAAGATTTTCACGTTCTGATAGTATAGGAGGGGTACATACTACTTCTGATATGTTAGATATACGTGTTGCTTTTGGTGAGGGTTTTGGAACGGCGTTGGGTTGTATTATTATTGATAGTAATTTATATCTTGATTCATCAAGTAGTGCACAAGCTGATACTGGGGTCTTTTCTAATGTGGAAGCTGGAGGTTCAAGAACAAACCCAGGTTGGTATAATGAGGCTTCTATTTACAGTATCTTATATGATATTTATGATTCGACTGATGATGCAGGAGATACGCTTTCTTTAGGGTTTACCCCCATTCATAATGTCCTAATTGGTGCGCAAAAGAATACGCCTGTCTTTACGAGTATTTTTCCATTTATTAAAGCGTTAAAAGATCAAAACCCTGGTAATGATACAGCGATTGATGCTATTACTTCAAATGAGAGTATTGCTCCTATTACTGATATTTATGGAACAGGAAGAACCAATCGAACAGTGAATGCGAATCCTCTTTATACAACGTTAACTGTAGGTTCAGAAGTAGGTGTTGAGACGAACTATTCAGCAACATCTACTTCCAATGCAAATATGTTAGGTCGATATAATTTTATAACCTTTAGTATTGTTAATACTGGTACCTATACGATTAACCTTTCTGAAATAGGGGAAAATGGTACCTTAAACCCTGATGCATATTTATATAAAGAGGGTGTGAGTGAATCCATTGCACAGGCAACAAATACAGGAACAACGGATACACTTTCTATAGATTTAACAGCTGGGAACTATCGTTTAGCTGTTATTGTTAATACATTAAAATAAGGAAAAAACAAATGAAAACATTTAAAATAATTTTAGCGTCAACACTTTTATTAAATATTTATGCTATGGCTCAAACAGCTAAAATTAAAGAAGAGAAAACAAAAGTGATTTATGGAATTAACGAAGGAACAACAATAGATAAACCAGCTAAACCAGGATTAGCAGTTGATTTGGCATACAAGTCTCAACATGTAGCAGCTGGAGAAACAAGTGATGTTAATATTACATTAATAACAGAATTAAAAACAGGTGTTCTAAAAGTTAATTTAACACCACTTGACAAGACTTCAATTACTGTGGCTGAGCAGAATTTAGAGTTTCAACTTTCAAATGAAATTAATAAGTTACCTATTGATGTAGTAGTTGGTACGATTAATAATGGTACTTACTATATTAATCTTAGGTTATCTGTGGAGGGAGAAGGATCACGTGTTCTTGTCGTTCCAGTAAAAGTTGGAACCATTTCAAGTAAAATTAGCAATAAAGAAGTAGAAACAACTGATAAAGGTCTTAGTATTTCAGTTTCATCTGCTCAAGAAGAAATTAAATAAAAAATATATTTGTTACATTTTGATACAAAGAGGCTTATAATATAATATTTACTTATTCTTTATTTTAAAAATTAGTTTTGAATTTTATTGCATTTTTTTCTAAAAAAACTTATATATTTTGAGCTTTTAGAATATTCTAAAACATAGAGTATTAATTTTTATACCATTGAGATATAAGAGTTAATAATAACTAACTTTAGAAAAAATTGGGATATAAATTACATTTATAGTTTTAATTCAAAGTAAACTCTTTCTATTAAGATTCGTTTGTTTAGGAAATTTAGACAGGAGTAGAGTTATGAAACAAAGAGAAGCTAAGGTGAGCTTTCAAGCCCTATCTATGGGTGAGAGTGGAACGATGGTATACATTGTACAAAAGATTTTAAATACAATAGGCTATGAGTTAAAGGAAGATGGTATTTTCTCCTTTAAAACACAAAAAGCTGTGAAGGAATTTCAGGAAACGAAAGATACACTCCTTGTTGATGGTATAGTTGGATATAAAACGATGAAAGCCATAGATGAAATGAGTAGTATTAGCCAAATAGATAAATAATTTTTTATTTTTTTATTTTGTTCTTTTCTATTATTATGCTATTATTGTTGATAATAAAGGGGAAAGGTGAAACAGATGAGTAAATTAGTAAAACCTATTGAGTATGCCTCGTCTAAAGGAATATCTCGTCAAGCTGTTTATGCAAAGATTAAAAAGGGAACTTTAGAGGCTAAAACCGTTGATGGTAAGATGTATATTGTGGTTGATGAAGTTGAACTTATTGATGAGAAAGAGACAAGTAAAGAAGAAGTTGTACCACACTTGATTGATGTTAAAGAGTTATTAACTTCAAAAGATCAAACCATCTCAGTTTTACAAGAAAGTATATCTGATTTAAAGCATACAAATACAGAAATAAACACAACGCTTCGAGGTGAAATTGAATTACTCAAACAGGTATTTACTGAAATGCGTAATTTGTATGTGAAACAAGTTGACTATATGGTTGTTGATAAACAAAAAGAGTTAGAAGAAGCTTCTTCTATAGAAGTAGTTAGCGACAGAGAATTAGAAGAAGATGAAAATTGTTGGATTACTTTGGATGAATTTTTTGAGCGTTGTCAAATTCATAAAGAGAAACGTAAAGTTAAAGTTGTTAAGCGACTTAGAAAAGCATTTATGAAAAATGATGAACGCATTAAGATGGAAGATGATACGATTTATTTGAGTTGTTATCATTTTTATGAAGATATTTTAAATAAAAAATTATAAATTAATTGGTGAGCAAATAGATGAGGTTAATAGCACGTTTTGCTCAAGAAAAAGAGACATTTTTTGAGATTATTACAGTCTATGATGAACGTATAGCTAAAGAGCGTCTTAATAAAAAGAAACCCATTTTGGTGTCTATTTCAAAAGAGTATCCTGCTGTTGTTTGGTTTGAGCGTAAAATCTCTGATGATTTTGGTATTCAAATACTCTATAGTGAAGATGAACGTCCTTTAATTAAACATGAACATTTTCCTCCTAATATTTCTCCCATGCGAAAAAATTTTACAGCAATAAATATAGAACATGTTAAGATTAAAAATACAAAGAAAAGTGTTAATCATGGGGTAATTATTGCGCCTACGCATCCTTATCATTTAGAATCTTCTCAATTACAACTTTTTGATTATAATAAAATTATTTTACATTTTGAAATGATGCCTTTTTATAAGTATAGAGGCATAGAAAAAATGTTAGAAGGCATGAGGCTTGAAGAGGCTAGAGGAATTGTTGAACGTATCTCAGCATCAAGTAGCATTGCTTATCAAACAGCATTTTTAGACATTGAGTTACAAGCTTCCAAAAAGACTTTACCTGAGGTTATTAGGATACGCCATGTTTTTTTATTGGAACTTGAACGTGTTATTAATTATTTAACAGATTTATCATTGCTCTGTCAATTGGTTGAGTTTTTTGATGGGGCTGAATTTTTCATTAAGTTTGCTGAGGAAGGACGTAAGGCAATGCAAGGTTTGACAGGTCATCGTTTTGGTTTTTCTTCGATAAGAGGTGACTTTGATTTTTTAGAGATGGATAAGAGTTTAGCTTTTATAGAGCTTTTAGAAAAAGAGTTAGTGGTATTTAAAAAATGGATTGAAGAGAGAGATGACATATTAGAAAAGACCCTACTTTTAGGGCAAATTTCTAAGAATATCGTTTTAGACTATGGGCTAGTAGGAATTATGGCACGTAGTTCAGGTGTTAGACTTGATCGACGGTATGAAAATGAATTTTTTGAAAAATATGATTATAATATGAATGTTGAGGAAGTGGGAGATACTTTTTCACGGTTTAATATTCGTATTGCAGAATTGTTTGGCTCTTTACGAATGATGAAATCTTTAGTCAATAAGAACAGCATACCATTTTTCTTGGGTACAACGGTTGATGGTGAATTTTATACCTATGTGGAAAGTTCTGCTGGTGAACTCATGATGTACATTGCCTTAAAAAATCAACAGATAGAACGGTTTTTTGTGAGAGATCCGAGTTTTTTAAATGCACAAGTATTGCCCAGTTATATTAAAAATTCAGAGGTATCAACTTTAGATTTAATTATAAAAAGTATACCTTTAAATATTTCAGCCATAGACTTATAAGGTATTCTATGTTTAGTTTCTTTAAAGATGAATTTCGACCTGCTACTTCTATGGATAAACTTTTGATTAGTAAAGAAGCAGAGCATCTTCGTCCCTTGATAAAAGATTTGATTCGTGAAAAGTTTTCTGACTCTTTAAAAATATACATTGTAGATTCAGGCTCTTGTAATGGTTGTGAATTAGAGTTACAAATGCTATTTTCACCTCTTTATAAGCTTTCTTCTTTTGGAGTTGAAGTGACTTATGAAAGTACTCAAGCTGATGTATTATTTGTTACAGGATTAATAACTGAAAACATGTATGATGAATTAAAGCGTGTTTATGAAAATCTCAAAGAGCCTAAATGGGTTATTTTAATTGGAGATTGTCCTGTATCTTCTGCACCTTTTGAGAATAATTTTACTTTGTGGAATAAAGGAAAAGAATTTTTTTCAACAGCATTTCATATTTCATCTTGTCCTCCTGAACCTTTACGATTATTACAAGCATTACATGAGTTTTTAAAAAAAATTTAAGATTTATTTAATAAAAGTCTTATATAATTATTAAAAATAATATTTAAGATTGGTTTAATAAAATGAAAAAGAAAATTATAATTTCTCTCACTTTGATATTCACTTCACTACATGCTAATAACATTCAAAATGTAGGATACGCTACCTCTTATGGTATGACTAATGTTCAATCTCAAGCAGTAAAAGAATATACCATGCACGAAAAAAAAGATAAGTTACGTCATGCTTTTAAGTGGTATCATCGTTCAGCTATTAAAGGGCATATTACTTCTCAATATGAGTTAGCACTCATGTTTCATTATGGTTCAGGAGTAAGACAAAATGGTGAATTGGCAAGGCTATGGTTTAAACGAGCGTCTAAAAAAGGTCATGCTAAAGCAGCTTCCATACTTTATAGGTTTTACGCTGAAGAAAGACCACAATATATGTATAATAGAGGGGCAAGATACAGCATGAATGTTATGAGATAAATCTCTAAAGTCTTTCTTGAATGGAGAGACTAAGATTGTTTTTAAATAATGTTCCATAAGATGTTTGAAGGTTAATCTCTGTATAGGCATCAATAAGTGTTTTGTTCTGTTTTAAAATACTAATAAGTATTTGCAGTATTTTTTCAGCATCACTCGGCTTTACATGCATTGGAGATTCTTTAGCAAGGGTAAAGTGTCGATGTATTTTTTCAACGATTTCTTTATTTCTAATTTCAATAAAAATTGATTCTAAAGGAGATTTGAAAAACATAATATTATTTTTGATATCTACTGAAGTATACATGGCATCCAAACCATAGATTTTTTTAGAAAAAGAATCAAATAAGTACAATCTTTTATTATAGTTTTCATGAATTGTATGAACAACCAGTTCAAGCGTGGCTATTTTTTCTTCTTGGGTATAACGGTTTCCAATTTCCGAAAAGCAAAAATTAAGTAAGGATCTTATGTCATGCCATTCATCACTTTTGTAAGCATAGTTCAGCATTTTATCAATACGCTTTTGCTTCAGCTCTTTGACTTTATTGTTTTCTTTTTGTAAATAAAATTGAGGAGTAATAACATCTCTATAGACAGAGGCTGGAAATTTAGGGTGAATAACTAGACGTTGTTCATCTTCATTTTTTAAAATATATTTTAATCTACCTTCACGGTTTGCTTCAATAATTTTAACATCTTTGCTAGGCAGTGTTGTAATCATCTCAAAAAACTCTTCTTTTTCGCACTGTTCATCCCATATCTCATTGGGATATCTGAAAAATAAGGAGATACGTTTTAATGTTTCTTGTTTTGGGGTTACATTAATCTCTTTATAAATCCATGAACTAATGGTACGTCTGTCTTTTTGAAGAATTTTCGCAAATTTTGACATGCTAAGCTCAGAGCGTTCATAAATTTCAATTATTTTATCAATGGTACTGATAGACAATGGCTAATCTCCTTTAAACTTTATTAATTGTACAACTTTTATACATAATGTATACTAAAGGTATAAAAAATATTTTGATGTATAAAAAAAAATATTTCACATCATTTTTTATACGCTTCATTTATTGAGAGCTATGATATACTGTATTTAAAGGACGAATATGAGCAAAATTTATGATGAACTTTATACAGAATCAATTAGCAATCCCGAAAAATTCTGGGCAAAAGCAGCAGAAAATGTACACTGGAACCACAAATGGGATAGGGTTCTTGATGTCGTAGATGGACACTATCGGTGGTTCGTGGGTGGTACCATGAACACTTGTTACAATGCACTTGATTTGCACATTGATGAAGGACATGGTGATGCGTTAGCTATTATCTATGATTCACCTGTTACCAATACCAAAGAGACCTATACCTACTATGAGTTAAAAGCCAGAGTTGAAAAAACAGCTGGTATGTTAGCTGAACATGGTGTGGTAAAAGGTAACAGAGTTGTTATCTACATGCCGATGATTCCAGAAGCAGCCATTGCCATGCTTGCTTGTGCAAGGATTGGTGCTATACATTCAGTGGTATTCGGTGGATTTGCAGCCCATGAATTAGCAACACGTATTGATGATGCAAGACCAAAAGTAATCATGAGTGCGAGCTGTGGTATTGAGGTAAGTAAAGTTATTGAGTACAAACCTCTTTTAGATGCAGCTATTGAACAGTCGGTGTACAAACCTGTAAAATGTTTCATTCACCAAAGAGAAGAAGCTGTAGCTACTATGGTTGAGGGTAGAGATTTTGACTGGGCTTCAGAAGAAGTAAAAGCAGCAGCACAACCTTGTGTACCTGTTGATGCCATTGATCCACTTTATATTTTGTATACCTCAGGAACAACGGGTAAACCAAAAGGGGTTATCCGAAGTAATGGTGGTCACTCGGTAGCTTTAAAATGGACGATGGACAACCTTTATAACGCAAAGCCTGGTTCAGTTTTCTGGGCTGCAAGTGATGTGGGCTGGGTTGTTGGACACTCATACATTGTCTACGCACCATTGATGAACCGTTGTGCAACAGTCCTTTACGAAGGTAAACCTGTACGTACACCAGATGCTGGAGCATTCTGGAGAGTCTGTGAAGAGTACAAAGTAAACGTACTTTTCTCAGCACCAACAGCATTTAGAGCCATTCGTAAAGAAGACCCTGAAGCTATTGAACTCAAAAAGTATGACTTAAGTTCGGTTCAAAACATTTTCATGGCTGGTGAGCGTTGTGACTCAGCTACCTATGAGTGGACAAAAGAGGTGACGGGTAAAGAGGTTATTGACCACTGGTGGCAAACTGAAACAGGTTGGGCAATTGCAGGAAACCCAATGGGACTTGACCCAATGGACGTTAAACCAGGAAGCCCAACTAAACCAATGCCAGGGTTTAACCTGCAAGTACTTGATGCCGAAGGAAACCAAATGCCAAATGGTGAGTTGGGGAATCTTGTGCTTAAGTTACCATTACCACCAAGTTGTTTGATGGGGATTTGGGAGGATGATGCACGTTATAAAAGTTCATATCTGAACTTCTATGAAGGGTATTACTTAACAGGTGATTCAGGTTACATTGATGATGATGGTTATGTATGGGTCATGGGTCGAATGGATGGTGTTATTAACGTAGCAGGTCATAGACTTAGTACAGGTGAAATGGAGGAAATTGCTGGAACACATCCAGACGTGGCTGAAGCAGCTGTTATTGGTGTGGATGACGCACTTAAAGGTGAGGCACCTATGGGATTTGTAGTACTTAAATCAGGTGCTAACAGAGATAATGATGAGGTTGTGGCTGAATTAGTACAACTTATTCGCCAAAAAATCGGTCCCGTAGCTGCATTTAGAATTGCAACCGTAGTTAAAAGACTACCAAAAACACGAAGTGGTAAAATACTCAGAGGGACAATGCGAGACATTGCCGATGGTAAAGAGTGGAATATGCCGTCAACAATCGAAGACGCAAGTGTATTACCAGAAATCACAGAATCAATTAACCAATTAGGTTATCCAAAACAAAATAAAGAGGAATTATAATATGAGCGCAGGTAAAAAATTTAGAGAAGCAGTAGCAAACGAAAACCCATTACAAATCGTAGGTGTAATTAACGCATACAGTGCATTACAAGCAGAGACAGTTGGTGCAAAAGCACTTTACATTTCAGGTGCTGGTGTGGCAAATGCAAGTTATGGTTTACCAGACATTGGTATGACAATGTTAGAAGATGTATGTATTGATATTAGAAGAATTACGGGTCGCTCAGACTTACCATTATTAGTTGATGCTGATACTGGTTGGGGTGGAGCATTTAACATTGCTAGAACTGTTAAAGAGATGACAAAAGCAGGTGCTGCTGGATGTCATATTGAAGATCAAGTTGCTCAAAAAAGATGTGGACACAGACCAAACAAAGAGCTAGTAAGCATTGAAGAAATGTGTGACCGTATTAGCGCAGGAGTTTCTGGTAAAACAGATCCAGACTTTGTTGTTATGGCACGTACAGATGCACATGCTAGTGAAGGTCAAGAAGCAGCACTTAAGAGAGCCAAAGCTTACGTTGAAGCTGGTGCTGACATGATTTTTGCTGAAGCAATTCACACACTTGAAGAGTACAAAGCATTTACAGCTGAAATTACCGTTCCAGTATTGGCAAACATTACAGAGTTTGGTGCAACACCAATGTTCACTAAAGAAGAACTTGGTAGTGTAGGAATTGACATGGTACTTTACCCACTTTCAGGGTTTAGAGCAATGAACAAAGCAGCACTTGATGTGTTTAAATCAATCATCAATGAAGGTTCACAAGCAAGTACTTTACCAATCATGCAAACAAGAAATGAACTATATGAAATGTTAGACTACCACTCATATGAAAAGACTCTAGACGCATTGTTTAGTGAACAAAAAAAAGGATAATATCATGAGTAGCGAAACAAAATCAGGATTTAAACCAAAGAAGTCTGTAGCCCTTTCAGGGGTAACAGCAGGAAATACTGCCCTTTGTACCGTTGGAAAAACTGGTAATGATTTACATTACCGTGGATACGATATTTTAGAATTTGCAACCAAAGCAGAGTTTGAAGAGATTGCTTACCTTTTAATTCACGAAAAACTTCCAAACAAAGCTGAGTTAGCTACGTACAAAGAGAAGTTAAAATCATACCGTGACATCCCTCAAGGGGTAAAAAATGTTTTAGAACAATTGCCTAAAGAGACACACCCTATGGATGTAATGAGAACGGGTTGTTCAGCACTTGGATGTATTGAGCCTGAAGCACTTGACCATAACAAAGCTGATGCACAAGACCTTGTAGACAGAATGATGGCATCTTTTGGTTCAATTTTACTTTACTGGTACCACTTTACGCATAACGACAAGCGTATTGAACTAATGACAGATGATGACTCTATTGGTGGGCATTTCTTACACCTTCTTCATGGTGAAAAACCAAAAGAATCATGGGTAAAAGCAATGCACATTTCATTGATTCTTTATGCAGAACATGAATTCAATGCCTCGACATTCGCAGCACGTGTTGTTGCTGGTACAGAGTCAGATATGTATTCAGCTGTAACTGGTGCTATTGGTGCGCTACGTGGACCAAAGCATGGTGGAGCAAATGAAGAAGCGTTTAGAATTCAGCAACGTTACGCTTCAGCAGATGAAGCTGAATCAGACATCAAAGAACGTATGGCACGTAAAGAGATTGTTATTGGATTTGGACACCCTGTTTACACAACGTCTGATCCTAGAAACGTGGTTATTAAAGAGGTAGCAAGAGAACTTTCTGAAGAGAACGGAACACCATTAATGTATGATGTTGCTTCACGTTTAGAAGAAGTTATGTGGGATGCTAAGAAAATGTTCCCTAACCTTGACTGGTTCTCAGCTGTATCGTACAACCAAATGGACGTACCAACAGACATGTTTACACCACTGTTTATTATTTCACGTGTATCTGGTTGGGGTTCACATGTTATTGAGCAAAGAGAAGATGGAAAAATCATTCGTCCTTCAGCAGAGTATGTTGGACCTGAAAACTTAGTATTTGTTCCATTAGAAGAAAGAGAATAAGAATGATCGGTAAGAATTATTTAAAAAAACTCGAGGGCACTGACCTCGAGTATTATGATGTTAAAATGGCAGTGGAAGAAATTTCTGCTGGTTCATTTGAAAAATTAAACTACATTTCACGAGTATTAGCCGAAAACTTACTTCGAAAGTGTCCTAGTGAAGATCTGGAAGATTCTTTAATTCAATTAATTGAGAAAAGAACCGATAAAGATTTTCCTTGGTACCCTTCAAGAGTTGTAACGCATGATATTCTTGGACTAACAGCACTGGTAGATTTAGCTGGTTTAAGAGAAGCCATTGCTGATGAAGGTGGAGACCCTGAAAAGGTAAACCCTGTTGTACCTACGCAACTTATTGTGGATCACTCTTTGGCTGTTGAATGTGGTGGAGATGATGCAAATGCCTTCCAAAATAACCGAGACATTGAAGAGCGAAGAAATGCTGATAGATTCCACTTCATCAACTGGACAAAAGAAGCTTTTGATAACGTAGATGTTATTCCTCCAGGAAATGGTATTATGCACCAAATTAACCTAGAGAAAATGTCACCGGTTGTTCATAGCATCGATGGTATTGCTTCTCCAGATACTTTGGTTGGAACCGATTCTCATACGCCTCATGTTGATGCACTTGGTGTTTATGCACTTGGTGTTGGTGGACTTGAAGCTGAAAATGTCATGCTTGGTAACCCTTCATTTATGAGAGTTCCTGAGACAGTTGGGGTAAACATTGTCGGTGTTCGAGCTGAAGGTATTACAGCAACGGACATTGCTTTAGCCATGACTTCATTCTTAAGAGAGTCAAAAGTTATCTCTGCTTACCTAGAATTTAACGGTTCAGGTTTAGAGTACTTAACTTTAGGTGACAGAGCGACCATTTCTAACATGACACCAGAGTACGGTGCATCAGCTGCGATGTTTAGCATTGATGATCATACTTTGGACTATTTAACCTTAACAGGGCGTGAGAGCGAACAAGTTAAGTTGGTAGAAGCCTATGCAAAAGCCAATGGTTTATGGGTAACTGATTTAGAAAATGCTACTTATAGTAGAGAGTTAACGTTTGATTTATCAACAGTAACAAGATCATTAGCTGGTCCTTCTAAACCTCACCACTTGGTGCCAACAACGACCTTAAAAGAAGAAGGTCTTATTAAAGACTTTAAAGAAGAAGATGAGACTAAAATCCCAGATGGTGGTATTTTAATTGCTGCGATTACTTCTTGTACGAACACATCAAACCCTAGAAACGTGGTTGCTGCTGGTCTTTTGGCTAAGAGAGCAAACGAATTAGGGCTTGAGCGTAAACCATGGGTTAAGTCATCATTGGCACCGGGTTCTAAAGTTGTTGAAACCTATCTAAGAGATGCTGGGCTTCTTCCAGAACTTGAAGAGCTTGGGTTTGGTATTGTTGGTTTTGCTTGTACTACTTGTAATGGTATGTCGGGTGCTTTAGATCGAGCCATTCAAAAAGAAGTGGTGGATAATGATTTATACTCAACAGCCGTACTTTCTGGAAACCGAAACTTTGATGGAAGAATTCACCCTTATGTGAAAGAAGCATTTTTAGCATCACCTCCATTGGTTGTGGCTTATGCCCTAGCTGGTTCGATTCGATTTGATATTGAAACGGACTCTTTAGGAAATGATAAAAATGGTAACCCAATTACACTCAAAGATTTATGGCCAACGGATGCAGAGATTGATGAAGTAGTGGAGAAGTCAGTTCGCCCTGAAATGTTTGATGAGATTTATGACCCAATGTTCTCAAAGAGTTCATTTGATGAGATGAAAATCTCACCATTCTATAACTGGAACCGACAGAGTACTTACATCAACAAGCCACCGTATTGGGAAGAGCAGTTTGTTGGACAACCTGCTCTTAAAAACATGGTGCCATTAGGGGTATTCCCAGACAACATTACGACCGATCACTTGTCGCCGTCAAATGCTATTTTACCAACATCAGCTGCTGGTGAATATTGTCTAAAAATGGGGCTTCCAATTAATGATTTAAACTCGTATGCAACGCATAGAGGGGATCACTATACAGCACAAAGAGCAACTTTTGCCAATCCAAAACTCTTTAATGAAATGGTTAGAGATGATAATGGTGAAGTAAAACAAGGTTCTTTAACGACAATTATGCCAGAAGCTAAAGAGTCGAGAATGTGGGAAGCGATTGAGACTTACATGGATCGAAAGCAACCACTGATTATCATTGCTGGTACGAACTACGGTCAAGGGTCTTCAAGAGACTGGGCTGCTAAAGGAGTGCGTTTAGCTGGTGTTGAAGTACTTGTTGCTGAGTCTATTGAGCGTATTCATAGAACCAACTTGGTTGGAATGGGTGTACTTCCATTACAGTTTAAAGAGGGTGACACACGTCATACTTACGACATTGTAGGGACAGAGTCTTACGAAGTTTCAGGTGAAATTGAAGCAAGAGGTGAGCTTACGGTTGTGATGACACGTGCAAACGGAGATGTGGTAAACATTCCTGTTACTTGTAGACTTGACACTTCAGCTGAAGTTGACGTTTATAAAGCTGGTGGTATCTTGCAAAAATTTGCAAAAGATTTCGTAGCAAACGCATAATCTCTATTATGTAGATGCTTTTAGGGCTTAGCCCCTAAAAGTATTGCCAATAAATTTCCTAATTTCTTCGCAATACTTTTAACATAAATATCTAATAAAATTCAAGGAGAATAAAAATGGAATATGTACCACAAATTCAAATACCAGCTACCTATATGCGTGGTGGAACAAGCAAAGGGGTATTTTTTAAAAAAGATGACATCCCAAGTGATATCTTAGCCGACAAAGAAAAACTGGACAAACTTCTACTGCGTGTTGTTGGTAGTCCAGATCCGTATAATAAACAAATTGATGGATTGGGTAATGCCTCTTCAAGTACGAGTAAAACGGTTCTCATTTCAAAGTCTGAACGTAGTGACCATGATGTTGACTATGAGTTTGGACAAGTTGCCATTGACCGACCTTTTGTGGACTGGAGTGGTAACTGTGGGAATCTAACGGGTGCTGTTGGTTCATTTGCCATTAAAAGTGGTTTAGTGGATGAAGATCGATTGGATGAAGATGGCATTGTTCAAGTACGTATTTGGCAGGTTAACATTCAAAAGACCATCATTGCGCATGTGCCAATGGCAGGTGGTGTGGTACGTGAAATGGGTGACTTTATACTGGATGGTGTGGCATTTCCTGCAGCAGAAGTTAAAATAGAATTTGTTTCTCCTATTGATCCAGGGGAGACACTTTTTCCTACAGGTAATTTAGTGGATGACTTTGAAGTACCTGGGGTTGGTACTTTTAAAGCAACCATGATTACGGCTGGAATCCCAACCATTTTCTTAAATGCTGAAGACATTAATTACACAGCGACGGAACTGCAAGGTGACATTAACTCTGACCCTAAAGCTTTGGAGATGTTTGAAACCATTCGTGCTTACGGTGCGATAAAGATGGGACTGATTACAGATTTAAAAGAGGCTGAAACACGACAACACACCCCTAAAGTAGCGTTTGTAGCTCCACCAAAAAGTTATACTTCGTCAAGTGGTGCTGAAGTTAACGCCAATGATATTGACCTAAATGTAAGAGCCTTATCTATGGGACAACTTCACCATGCCATGATGGGTACAGCTTCGGTTGCCATTGCTGTGGCTGCTTGTGTTGAAGGAACTTTGGTAAACTTAGCAGCTGGTGGTGGCGCAAGAGAAAGTGTTGTCTTTGGACATCCTTCTGGTACACTTAGTGTTGGTTCAACCATTACACAAGAAGGTGACGAATATATTATTGAAAAAGTGGGTATGAGTCGAAGTGCTAGAATTATCATGGATGGTAAAATCTATGTTCCTGCTGATACTACAGACTAAGAGCTTCTGCAGTATAAAAGAGACTTAAATTTTTAAGTCTTTTTATCTCTATTTAACTAAAGCTGAAATGGCTTTAAATTTAGGGTTTTTAGAATTTACCGTTAATTCAAATAATAAAGATTCATAGGTTGTGGGAATGACACCAGCTTGAATCAATCTTTCTAGTGCTATATCTGTATCTTTTTGTTTTCGTGAAGTTACACAGTCAGTAACTAAAACTGGCGTTAATCCTGCTTCTAACAAATCAATGCAAGTCTGTAAAACACAAACATGTGTTTCAATTCCAGCAACAATAATGTATTTTTTATCAGCATTTGTTAATGCTTCCATGGTTGGTTCATTTTGACAACAAGAGAAAGTTGTTTTTTCAAAATGAGGGTAAGTTTGAACTTCGGCTTGAATAGAAGGAATGGTTTCTCCGATTCCTTTTTTGTATTGTTCATTAATTATAAAAGGCACTTCAAGAACTTTTAAGCCTTTCACTAGGATTAATAGATTTTTTTCAAACTCTTCTTTATTGCTCATGTGTGGATAGAGTCTTTCCTGTACATCAACCAAACAAAACAAAGTATCTTTAATATTGATTCGCATTTTTTTCCTTTTCTTTTTCATTTATATTTTTTATTGTACATTATTAAAGCCATAGATAAATTTTTTTTAGACTAAAAACCATGCTTAATTTAGGCATTTTATCAGGTGATTATCGATAACTCTAACAAATTTACACGAAATTCACTAATTTTTTTACTTTTGCGATTCTTATGCGATACTATAAGAGTAAGATATGCTGTGCAAAACTATTTTACGAGGATTATTAGGAATATGAGGAAGAATAACAATATAACTACTAAAAAAAGTAGGGTTCCAGCAAGACTGGATTATTTTCAAAGTGGTTCAGGACTGATACTCGGAATTTTTATGTGGGGGCATATGCTTATGGTCTCATCTATTTTAATAAGTAAGGATTTTATGTATTCCGTTACGAAATTTTTTGAAGGAAGTTTTTTATTTGAAGGAGGAGCACCTATCTTGGTTTCAGGATTTGCTTTTTTTATTTTTGTGGTGTTTATAGTGCATGCATTTTTAGGTATGCGTAAGTTACCAGCAAACTATAAACAATATAAAATTATCAAAGAGACTTCTAGTACTTTAAATCATGAAGACACAAAACTTTGGTTTATTCAAGCTTTTACAGGTTTTTCAATGTTCTTTTTAGGGTCTATTCACATTTTTATTATTATGACCAATCCTGATCAGATTGGACCATACGCAAGTGCAGATAGAGTTTGGTCTGGATGGATGTGGCCTCTGTTTATTTTACTTTTATTGGCTGTTGAATTTCATGGAACCATTGGTCTTTACCGACTTTGTGTGAAATGGGGATGGTTTGATGGTGATGATCCAAGAAAAACAAGAAAGACATTAAAAAAAGTTAAAAACTACCTAACAGCATTCTTTTTAATCTTAGGTTTTACAACATTGGGTGCTTATATGAAAATTGGATACGACCATAGACATAATGTTGGAGAACGCTATGTGCCAAGCACTGCGATGGTGTATGAAACAGCGAAAGTGGAGAGGGCATAATGAAAATAAATTATTGTGATGCATTGGTGATTGGTGGAGGTCTAGCAGGATTACGTGTTAGTGTGGCAGCTCAGAAAAAAGGCTTAAGTACGATTGTACTTTCTTTAGTGCCAGTAAAACGTTCTCATAGTGCAGCAGCACAAGGAGGAATGCAAGCATCTCTAGGAAACTCAAAGATGTCTGAAGGTGACAATGAAGATTTACACTTTGCTGATACTGTAAAAGGTTCTGACTGGGGTTGTGACCAAAAAGTTGCACGTATGTTTGTGCATACTGCTCCTAAAGCCATTCGTGAATTGGCTGCTTGGGGTGTGCCTTGGTCTCGTGTACAAGAAGGAGCAAGAACAGCGATTATTAACGCAAAAAAAACAACCATTACTGAAGATAAAGAGCGTCATGGACTCATTATGTCAAGAGACTTTGGTGGAACAAAAAAATGGAGAACGTGTTATACAGCTGATGCAACAGGACATACCATGCTTTTTTCGGTAGCCAATGAAGCCTTAAAACATGAAGTGGATGTACGTGATAGAAAAGAAGCTATTTCATTAATTCATGAAAACAACCGTTGTTATGGGGCAATTGTCAGAGATTTAATTACAGGAGAACTTGAAGCTTATGTTTCTAAGGGAACTTGTATTGCAACAGGTGGGTATGGAAGACTTTATAAATCAACGACTAACGCTGTTATCTGTGAAGGAATTGGAGCTGCTTTGGTCTTAGAAACGGGCGTAGCAACTTTAGGAAATATGGAAGCTGTACAGTTTCACCCAACTCCTATTGTACCATCAGGAATTTTACTGACAGAAGCTTGTCGTGGTGATGGTGGACTGTTACGTGATGTAGATGGACACCGTTTTATGCCAGATTATGAGCCAGAGAAAAAAGAACTTGCATCAAGAGATGTTGTTTCCCGTAGGATGATGGAACACATTCGTAATGGTAAAGGGGTTTCTTCTCCTTATGGTGAACATTTATGGTTAGATATCTCTATTTTGGGACGTGAACATATTGAAAAAAATCTTCGTGATATACAAGAGATTAGCCAAGCTTTTAATGGGATTGATCCTGCTGATGAAGATGGAAAAGGTTGGATGCCAGTACGTCCAATGCAACACTACTCTATGGGTGGAATTAGAACCAAAGAGACAGGTGAATCACAAAACATGGCAGGACTTTTTTCTTGTGGTGAATCAGCTTGTTGGGATTTACATGGCTTTAACCGTTTGGGTGGAAATTCAGTATCTGAAACCGTTGTGGCTGGTATGATTGTGGGTAATTATTTTGCTGACTTTTGTGTGGAAAATCATGTTGAAATCTCAACAGCTACGATTAGCAAGAATCTTGAAGAACAAAAGTCGTATATACAAGAATTAATAAACAAAGATGGTTCAGAAAATATCTTTAAAATTAAAGAACGTATGCAGTTAATCATGGATGAGAAAGTGGGTATTTTTAGAGATGAAAACAATCTCTCTGATGCTGTAGACGAGTTAAAACTTCTTCTTGAAAAAAGTAAAAATGTAAAAATTTCTTCTCCTAGTTTACATGGTAACCCTGAACTTGAAGAGGCATACCGTGTTCCTAAAATGTTAAAATTGGCACTTTGTGTGGCGAAAGGAGCAAGGGAAAGAAAAGAGTCAAGAGGCGCACATTACCGTGAAGATTATCTCAAAAGGGATGATGAAAACTGGTTGAAACGTACCCTTAGCTCATGGAAAAATCCTGAGGACACTGAACCGACCATTACTTATGAAGCACTTGATATTCAGAGTATGGAATTGCCTCCAGCTTTTAGAGGTTATGGTGCAAAAGGGATGACCATTGAACATGCAGAGGCAAGTATTCGTCAAGAAGAAGTTGACCGATTAACAAAAGAGATGCAAGATGCTGGTAAGGACCGACATGAAATCCAAAAGGCACTTATGGACTTTGATTTACCAATGAATTATAAAGAGAAAAATGAAAGAGCAGGTGATTAATTATGAGTACGCCAAATCGAGAGATAACAATATCAATTTTAAAATATGATCCTCAAAACAAAGAGCTTGAACCAGAGTTTGTAGACTACAAATTAGAAGAAACCCCAGGAATGACACTTTTCATTGCGCTTAATGCAATTCGTTCTAAGCAAGATGCAAATCTTTCATTTGATTTTGTATGTCGTGCAGGTATTTGTGGTTCTTGTGGTATGGTAGTGAATGGAAAGCCTGTATTGGCGTGTAGAACGTTAACAAGTTCTTACCCTGAAGGGCTTATTACTTTACTGCCTATGCCAGCATTTGAGCTTATTAAAGATTTATCGGTGAACACAGGTAAATGGATGGATGAGATGTCAAAACGTGTTGAATCATGGATTGTCACAAATAAAGAGACAGACATTACAAAGCTTGAAGAGAAAGTTGAGCCTAAAGTTGCTGAAGAGGTTTTTGAACTTGATAGATGTATTGAGTGTGGTATTTGTGTGGCTGCTTGTGGAACAAAACTAATGCGTCCAGACTTTGTGGGCGCTGTTGGTCTAAATAGAGTGGCACGATTCCAAATGGATCCTCATGATCAACGAACCGATGCAGACTTTTATGAGCTTGTGGGCGATGATGATGGTATCTTTGGATGTATGTCACTCATGGGTTGTGAAGATCATTGTCCTAAAAACTTACCATTACAAAATAAAATTGCTTACATGCGACGGAAATTGGTTTCGGTAAAATAAGTGTTACATTTAGGCTATTCTTTTTTAATAAGAAGAGTAGCTGAAAATATTAGATGTGATACTAGTTAGCATATCTAATAAATATTTATTAATTTTTATTTTAAAATCATCTCTTTATGGGTAAATTTGTTATACTGAAGATATGAAGCCTTATAAGATCAAAAATATCGCTGGACACCTCGCGACAATTTTTCTTGCTAATCCTTTAACTCCCATACTTGCGTTTGCTATTCTTTTACTTGGTTATTTCTCTTTAGAAATGATGCCACGTGAAGAAGATCCTCAAATTCAAGTCAGTGGTGGTTCTGTCATGGTTGCGATACCAGGCGCGACACCTAAGGAGATTGAAAATGTTATTATTAAACCTTTAGAACGCCGTATTCGTGAAATTAAAGGGGTTAAGGATGTTTATGGAACAGCCATGAATAATTCAGGAATGTTAAATATTCAGTATTATATAGGGCAAGATAGAGAATCTTCTAATCTTAAACTTTATGATAAAGTAATGCAACATTTGGATAAGCTTCCCAAAGGCACTTTACCTCCTTTGGTGAAACCTTTTGATATTGACATTGATATTCCTATTTTAACCGTTGCCTTTTATAAAAACTCTGATAAAAAACTTGACAATATTAAATTGTACAAAACCATTCGTGAAATTCAACAAGATATTAATGCTTTAGAGAATGTTTCTAAAACGACTTTAAAAGGGGTTAAAAAACCTCAGTTTAATGTTGCTATAGATTTACAAAAACTATCAGCTTATCATATCTCTTTAGGAGAAGTGGCTAAAGCAATTCGTTCTATTTCAAGCAATGCACCTGAAATAGATACAAGCACTTCAACGGGTCAACTTATGGTATTTGGGATTAAGAATGCTATTGAGGACATTAATGATTTAAAAAACCTCATCATTGCTCAATATATGGGGGCACCTATTTATTTGAAAAGTATTGCAAACATTGAATACAGTTATGATATTCAAAACTTTCAGTCTGTACTCCTAACTTACCAAAAAGAAGCGTCTGAAGTGAATAAATTAGAATTTGTTGAAGCTGGTGATCAGATTACGTTGACGGTTTCTAAACTGAAAGGCACGAATGCTGTTGATATTGCAGAAAGTACTTTAGATGAGTTGGCTAAAAATGCTTTCATTTTTCAAGAACAAGGTGTTGGTTATATTATTACACGTAACTATGGGGATCGTGCTAATGAAGCTGTAAATGAATTGGTGCATCATTTGGTTATTACTATTTTTATTATTGCAGCCATACTTATTCCATTTTTGGGATGGCGTGAATCCTTGGTTGTTACCATTGCTGTACCAATGATTTTAGCATTAACGTTGTTTATTGCTGATATGAGTGGTCAAACCATTAATCGTATCACACTTTTTGCTTTTTTACTTTCACTGGGATTAATTGTCGATGATGCGATTATTGTTATTGAAAATATTCATCGTAGAATGCATCTCCCTGAATCTGAAGGACTCTCTTTTTCTGAAATTATTGTACAAGCAACCGATGAAATTGGTCCTTCGACAAATGTCGCCACCATTGCCATTATGTTAACCATGATTCCCATGGCATTTGTAGGAGGTATGATGGGGCAATTTATGACTCCTATCCCTCTTAATGTGCCTGTTGCTTTGGCTGTTTCTTTATTTGTAGCTTATGTATTTGCACCGTATTTGGCTAAAAAGCTTATTAAATTTAATGGGAAGAAAAGAATCGTTGATGTTGATAAAGAGGATAAGGATTAGATGGAAAAATTTGTTTATAGCATAATTTCAAAAAGGAGAAATCAGTGGTTGGTTACACTCATTGTTATTTTCTCAATGTTAGGTGCCATTATGATGCTTCCTAATAAATTGGTCTTAGCCAAAATGCTTCCTGGTAAATCAGCAAACACCTTTAGCATTTATATTGATACAGCAACCAATGCTTCTATTATTGAAACGCAAAAGGTAAGTACTTGTGTTCAAAAACAAATGATGAAAGAAAAGGAAGTGTTAAATATGAGTATTAATTTGGCTCAGGGTGCTCCTTTAGATTATGCTGGATTGGTTAAGGGTTCGGCATTTAAACAGATGAGAAATCAAGCTGAAATAGTAATTAACTTAACCGATAAAAATGAACGTCAAGAACCTTCCTATATGATGGTACATCGTTTACGTCCTAAGATTCAAGCTGAATGTGCAAAGATTGTACCCCATACTTCCATTCGTTTTATAGAAATGCCTTCTGGCCCTCCTACTTTAGCAACCATTGTCATTGAACTTTTTGGTAAAGATGAGAGGCTTTTACGACATACGGTGGAACGCGTAGCTGAGGTATTAGCTCAAACAGAGGGCTTGGTGGATATCAATATTATGCAAGATGATATTTATGTCAAATATAACCTTGTTCCTAATAAAGAGAAAATTATACGTGCTGGTTTAAGTGTTGATCAAGTGAATCAAATTACCTATCTTGCGTTTAAAGGAACAGCTGTCGCTGTTAAAAATACGCGAAACCAACAAGATCAAATTCCCATATTTTTACGTTTAAGTGATGAGACACGTATTTTAGAAGGGGATTCAATGGATGCTTTACGTAATAAGCTTTCATCTCTTAGATTACTTAACCGTAAGGGAATGATGATTCCTCTTTCTGAACTCGTAACAGTAGAAAGTATACGTTCTAGCCCAAGTATTTTTAGGAAAAATCTTAAAAACTATGTTAGCTTAACGGCAGAGTGTGACATGGTAAGTCAAGTTTATCCTCTCTTAGATGCACGTGATAAAATCATGGAAAGATTATCTGATGAATTTAACATTACGAAAGTAGCAGGAATTAATACGTATATGTTTGATTTAAAATTATTAGATAAACATACAGGTCAAGAGATGTTACTAAGATGGGATGGGGAAATGAAAGTTTCGTTAGATACGTTTAGAGACTTAGGTGGGGCATTTATTGCAGCCCTTATTTTAATGTTTTTACTCATTGTTGTTTATTATAAATCTTTTGCATTGAGTGCGATTGTATTGATAGGAAGCTTTCTTTCTATTATAGGAGTGATTATTGGGCATTGGATTACTGATAAAATACAGTTAGTCTTGTTAGAAACAAACTTTTTTTTAACAGCAACATCCTTAATAGGTTTTATCTCACTTATGGGGATTTCTGCAAGAAGTTCACTCTTATTGATTGACTTTACCAAGTCGCTTATTGAAGAAGGTATGGAGAAGAGGAGGGCAATTGCTGTGGCAACGGCGACAAGGGCTAAACCGATTATGTTAACAGCCATTGCAATTATTTTGGGCTCTTTACTTTTGGCAACTGACCCAATTTTTGGTGGTTTGGGTGTGGCGCTTATTTTTGGTTCGATGGCTGCTACTTTAGTATCACTGTTTTTTATTCCTATTTTAATGAACCATACGAAAGCGATAATGCCAAAAGAGCATGTTGAATTAGAAGATAGAAGGAATGGTTATTTACATAAAGCGAAAGAGACATGGTGTGTTTTAACTGATAATATTAAAGATTATTTTAAAAAGCATAAAGCATAAAGAAGTTTATGAATAAGCTATAGAAAGGCTTATTCTTGATAGGGCACAGATATTTTTACATACATACCTGGAAAAATTTTATGCTCTTTTTTATCAAAGGCAATACGTACGGTAAAAGTATGTGTCATTGGATTGGCTGAAGGTACTACTGATTTCACTATGGCTGTTGTCTTAAATTTCATAGAAGGAATGTCAATGCTAACAGCTTTTCCTTTTTGCACTTTCATTAAATCAACTTCTGAAACTTGTGCTTCTACTTCTAGGTGATCAAGGTCTACGAGTACCATGGCTAACATACCTGGAACGATGAGGTCACCCACTCTAATTTGTTTTTGCACAATGATTCCAGCATTAGGGGCTTTAATTTCAAGATAGTCCATAATGGTTGCCATTTGTTTTACTTTGTCAGTAGCACTTTTTACCAACCCTCTAGTAGCTGTTAGCCCAGCTTGAACATTCTCAGTTGTGGCTTCCAATTCTTTCCAATCAGTTCCTCCTTTAAGTCCTTTACGTTTAAGACTGTTTTTTTGATTACGAATAGTGTCTAGCCTTGTTCGGTATAAATCAACCATCACTTCAGCTTGTTCCAGTGACAAATCAGCTTGGCTTTGCATAATGTCAAATTCAGCTGATTCCATTGTAAATAGTACATCTTCACGTTGAACTTTATCGCCAATATTAAAATGAATCTCTTTAACATAGCCCATATATCTCGCACCAATCATTTTTTGATTGTCTGAGACAACGGTTCCTGTGACTAGGAGTTTAGCTGGGTAAAGTGAACTGATAAAAAAGCTAAGTAGCAGTATGATATGTTTCAATAGACATCCTTTGTACTTGGTAAGTAATTACTATTTTAAGTATAACCTAACTCTATTTATAAACCAATAGCCTGTTAAGTTTTAGTTCTTTGAAGTTAAAATAAAGTAACACAAAGAGTTTTTTAGTTAGAATTCGCGCAATTATAGACTCTTGTTAATAAAAGAGTTAACACCAAAGGATATAAACATGGCACATCACCAGTCGACGATTAAGCGTATTAGACAAACTGTAAAGAGAACAGAACGAAATAGATACTATAGAACAAGATTTAAAAACATTGTTAAATCTGTAACTACAGCTACTGAAGCAAATGATAAAGTAGCAGCTCAAGAAGCATTTAAAGTTGCTAATAAGCAAATTCATAAAATGGTAAGCAAAGGTTTTATTAAAAAATCTACAGCTGCTAGAAAAGTAAGTAGATTAAATCTTATGGTTAACAAAATCGCTGCCTAATTACTAGATGGTAAGCACTTCTTCTTTTGGTACTCAATTTTAGAGTACCAGCCCAATTATATAAAATCCACCACTAGGTTATCTTATGTTTAAAGAAAAACTTCAACCTTTTATTGACCGTTATAATGAAATTAACACGCTGTTAAGCTCTCCAGATATAGCTTCTGATATTAAGAAGATGACCGATTTAGGAAGAGAACAGTCAAAACTTTCTAAATTAGTAGAAAAAGCAAATGAGTACATTGAAACAGCTGATGCTATTGAAGAAAATAAAGAACTTTTAGGGGATGTAGAACTTGGTGATTTGGCAAAAGAAGAGTTGCATGAGCTTGAACCTCGCCTTCCAGTGCTTGAAGATGAGATTAAAGTATTGATGATTCCATCTGATCCTAATGATGATAAAAATATTATTTTAGAGCTTAGAGCTGGAGCTGGTGGTGATGAAGCAGCTCTATTTGTGGCTGATGTCTTTAAAATGTACTTGCGTCATGCAGAACTTGTTGGTTGGAAAGTAGAGATTATTTCTTCTTCTGATGGAACAGCTGGTGGTTATAAAGAGATGATCGCTCAAATTAACGGTGAAGGGGTTTACTCTCAACTTAAATTTGAAGCTGGTATTCATCGTGTACAACGTGTACCTGATACCGAGACACAAGGTAGAGTACATACTTCTGCCATTACGGTTGCTGTGATTCCCGAAGTAGATGATGTGGAAGTTGAATTAAAAGCGAATGATATTAAAATGGATGTTTATCGTTCAAGTGGTTGTGGTGGTCAGTCTGTAAACACAACAGATTCTGCTGTACGTTTAACGCATATTCCCACAGGTATTGTTGCAGCAATTCAAGATGAAAAATCTCAACATAAAAACCGTGATAAAGCGATGAAAGTTCTTAAAGCCAGAGTTTATGAACATGAGTTACAAAAACAGTTGGACGAAACTTCAAGTCAAAGAAAGCTACAGGTTGGAACGGGTTCACGTTCTGAAAAGATTAGAACTTATAATTATCCACAAAATCGTTTAACAGATCATAGAATTGATTTAACACTTTATTCTCTTGACAGAATTATGAATGATGGTAGTTTAAAGTTAGTACTTGACCCATTAAATACACATGCTCAGGCTGAAGCCATTACAGAAGCAGGACTTTAAGTTAAAAACTTATTGATAAGCTTTTTTAATATTTCTATAAATTCTGTCTGGAACAGAAGCAATTTGCATAAACTCATGAAGACTTAACATGGGTAGAGAGAGTGCTAAGTAATACTTTGGATTCATAATACTGACTTCTTGACCATTGATCATTGCTTCGTAGGGTAATATTTGGGCATTTTTCTCTTGATGTAGTATGTGTAAAAAATCATTTGTTTTTGTACTAAGTTTGTGACCTACTAAAATATTACCATTGGGTAAAGTAAGTGTATAGGCAAGGTATTTTTTTGTTTCAGGACGTAATATTTTTTTTATAATATCCGAACCTTTTCTAATTGTTAAAACATCTTCTCGTTTAGGTAATCCATACATGAAAGAATATTCAGGTAAAGCTGAAAAATCTGCTTTTTGAGGACTTTCACTTAATGTTCCTAAAGCATCTTTTAGGGCATTAATCGTATTTTCAAACTCTCCATAATGATAATTTTCATCAAGATAGGCTTTGGCTAAATAAGAAGGATTTTGAACACGTATTTCTTTGAGATTTACATTAAGTTGTAAGGTTGCCATATAAGAGTTTGTATTTTGAAGCTCTTCATTGGTAATGGTGATTATATTATAATGTTCTAAGACTTTTGTCGTGGCCAATATATTAAAACCATGATTCTCTAGTTTCATGATTAATGCGTTTAATGTTTGAGTGGGAGCAATATAGTAAGCAGGTATTTTTTTGGGTTCAGAAGTAAGGTTAATCGCAATTAGTTTCGTTGACAGTAAAAGGATTAAAGTATAAGTTGTGATTATTTTGTTCATTATTCTCTTTTTTCATAGTTTAACCAAGCTTATTTAATATTTAAGTTAATTAATGACCAAATTGGCTGAGGATAGTTCTAATTGGATAACAGTAGAGGTTAATAAACCAGACTGAATAGCTAAGGGTAATGAGCAAGAAGACAAAGGAGTGGAGCATGGGTACAAACTTATTGAAAAGGCTAATGCTTAAACTGTACAGACCATAGATAAAAGTACTCACAATAAAAAGTACCATTAAGGTGAGCTGTTGATCAGTTAGAGGGTATTGTATAAAGTAGTTAACATTGTTATAAATAACTTTATAGGATAAGCCATAAAAGCTAAAGAGCATAATGCTAATTACAATAATAAAGACTTTTGATTTAAGTAATTGGTTTAAGAGGTTCATGAAAAAAAGAAAAATACTAAAGACTAAGAAACTGTAGATAAAAAGATGCGCATAAAGTGTGGAAAGTTTTTCGTCTTTGAAGTGTTCAATAAGATAAGTATAAATATAGGTAAATTGCCAATTAAAAGCAACAATAAAGATTGTTGCTAAAAAAAGGGGAAGTAAAGATTTTTCAATTATTTTTAAATTCATATTATTCTTTGTTTCTATTTGATGTGGAATTATGCATTAGATAGTATAAATATAAGGTTTATTTTGAAGTTTTAATAAAAAAAACTTCTATTTTGCATAATTTCCCTCTAAAACAAAGGGTGTTTTTGGAAACTTTAAGTTCTTAAAAAATTTGGATTAGCAATGACCTCAAAGGTTAAGGAGGTATTTCTTTTACTAAGCTCTTCTTGAATAATTTCTTTTATTTGGCTAATACGTGACATTGATTCGTTAGAACGATCAATAATAAACATATGGTGACTCATGTTTTCTCCCACAATTTTGGCTGTATTTAAAACATGCTCCATCTGTTCTTCTGAATTTTCAGAAACACCTTCAGATATAAAACACATATTTGCTGTACTTAATGATTTTTTGATGTCAGCAGAAAATCCAAAACTATCTGCAATATCCATACTTTTTATAACCATTGCTTCATCAGCATTGTAATAGCCTCGTTTAATATTTTCAATACGTTTATGATCATTTGAAATATAGGTAACTTCATTTCCCATTTCGGCTAAAGCTTTTCCACTTAATAAGTGATTGTAATCTATTCCCATAACGGTAACTTTCATGATTATGTCCTCTCATTCTTTTGTTTTGATACATAATTTTATATAAAATAAATAATATCTTAACTTAAAATTTATATATTTTTTTAAAGTTTAAATTAAGAAAATTATTAATAATCTTATTTAAAGCCCATAAAATAGGGATTCTGCTAGAAGAAAATAAAATTTTAAAGAAAGCATTTAGAAGAGTAGTTTAAAATAATATAAAACATCCAAATCACTAATTAAATTATATGTGTTAGAAAATATTTTTGAGATAGAATACTGATAGTTTGTATATAAAATAAAAGTAAGACATGAGGGAAAGATGAAGTTTGGACAAGTACTATTTTTATTTTTTTTCTCTGCTATTTTATTAATATTTTTAGCCATTCAGCAAAATGCTCAACCCATTTATAATCATTCTGTTGAAAAAGAACGATTAAGAAATATACAAACTACTTATGTAAAAACGTACTATAGAAGTAAAAAAAACTACATTTCTAAACAATCTCTACATTTAGCACAAATGAAGATTAATAATATTTTAGGGCAAAAACCCATTAATTTTGAGACCAATGGCGTTAGGCTATTAGCAAATTCAACATTGATAGAAATTGTAAAAATTGTGAATCGTGTTAAAGAAGATGTTATTTTAAGCATCACAGCACATACAGGCATTGTTGGTTCTAAGAAAGACAACCTTAAACTATCTCAAAAGAGGGCAGATAGATTGAAAGAGTATTTTTTGAAAAGAACACATCTACCTCTTATTGTTGCTATTGGTTATGGAGAAGCATTTTCACTAAAAGATAAAAAAATAGAAGTTAATTTAAAAAGGATTAAACGGTGACAAATATAGTGATGCAAATCAGTGCTTATATTTTGATGGCAATACTGTTAGGATATTTCTTTGGTTGGTTAACAACAAGGATAGTATTAAAAAATCGATATCAGAGTAAATTGGATGCAATAAATTTAAAAAGGAATGATGTAAAATTAAATGAGTTAAATAAGTTGAAAGATGATCTTTTTCAATATAAAAGAGAGAACAAAGAGCTTAAAACCAAGAACAGAAGAATTAGTTCAGGTTTTGATGGACAAAAGTATGTTTTAAATCAACATAATGACGTATTGGATGATTTTCAAAAACGCTTACTCAGTAAGGATGAAGTGATTGAAACATTGACAGGTAAGTTATCGTTGGCTGAAGCGCAACAAATGAAAATAGAAAAAAAATATGAAGAAGAGATAGATGCTTTTATATTTGAACGTATCGAGATTACCAAACAGTATAAAGATCTTTTAGAAAAATATAATCTTTTTAAAGAGGATAAAGAGATTTTACCCAAAAAAGTTTCATGGTTTTCTAAAGTTTTTACTTCTCCCTCTAAAACACACTAAAAATTAGAAGGTGCAGGGGTATTAATAATGTTATAAAATTCAGAACGTGTACGCTGATCACTTTTAAATAAACCTCGAAGTGCTGAACTCACAGTCGTAGAGTTGATTTTTTGTACGCCTCTCATCTCCATACACATATGTCGTGCATGCACCACAACAGCAACACCTTTAGGCTCAATGGTATTGGCTATGGCATCAGCTATTTGTTCGGTCATTTGTTCTTGTATCTGTAAACGTCGTGCAAAAACATTGACTATCCGTGGAATTTTTGAAAGTCCAACAACTTTACCATCAGGGATGTAGGCAACATGTACACGACCAATAATCGGTAACATATGATGTTCACAGGTTGAATAAAATTCAATATCACGTACGACGACCATTTCATCATTACTTGAAGTAAAAAGTGCCTTATTTAAAATACTTTCTGGATCTTCATGATAACCTTCTGTAAGAAAGTTCCATGCCTTTGCCACACGTTTAGGGGTTTGTACTAACCCTTCTCGTTGTGGATTTTCCCCTAAAAGTTCTAAAACTTTGCTAATAGCATCCTCAAATTCTTGTTGCTTATCCATAACAAATCCTAAATATTTTTAATTTCGATAGTTTACCATTTTTATATAATTTTTATTGTATATTGCCTCTTTATATATTTTAAATAACGAAGGATTTTATCATGCCATTATTAGATAGTTTTACGGTAGACCATACAAAGATGCCAGCACCAGCCGTTAGGGTGGCAAAAAGTATGAGTACACCAAGTGGAGATGACATTACGGTTTTTGATTTACGTTTTTGTGTACCCAATGAAAATATTTTATCAGAAAGAGGAATTCACACCTTAGAGCATCTTTTTGCAGGATTTATGCGTGATCACTTAAATTCAAAGAAAGTAGAAATTATTGACCTTTCTCCAATGGGGTGTAGAACAGGGTTCTATATGTCATTATTGGGGGCACCAAAAGAGAAAAAAGTGGCTAAAGCTTGGAAAAAAGCGATGAAAGATGTGTTGGAAGTTGCTGAACAAAGTGATATTCCAGAACTAAATCTTTATCAATGTGGTACTTGTGAAATGCATTCATTAGATGAAGCACAGCAGATTGCTAAAAACATTGTAGATGCTGAGATAGGCATTATGTCAAATGACGAACTAAAGCTTTCAAAGAAGAAGTTGAAACAATTAGAAAAAGAGGCGTAATTGTATAATGAAGTACTAAGACCCCAAAAAGCGTTAGTACTTTGTGAAGATGGTTCAAACACACTTTTTTCTAAAGAGTTTGATGAACCGTATCATTCTACTAAAGATGGAGCGCTACATGAATCATTAGAGAAACATGTAAAACCTGCTTTAGAAATTAAAAAATCATGTAAGCATTTGGTTATTTTAGATATTTGTTTTGGCTTAGGTTATAATACGTTAGCCACACTTTATTATATTCAAAAACATCATTTAAATATTCAAGTTCATATACTCTCTCCAGAATTTGATGAAGGTTTAATTCGTTCATTACATGGTTTTGCTTTTCCTCCTGAATTTCATTTTTTAAAACCTGTTATTCATGCTTTAAGTCAAAACTTTAGGTATGAAGATGAACAGTTTAAAGTAGAAATATTGTTAGGTGATGCACGGATTGAAGTACCTAAGATAAAAAAAAAGATAGACATTATTTATCAAGATGCTTTTTCTCCAGCACATAATCCTTTATTATGGACACAAGAATTTTTTAAAGATATGGCAAAAATTTCTAAAGAAGATACCATCTTAACAACTTATTCAACAGCAGCATCCATTCGTTTAGGTTTGTATGAAAATGGATTTTTTATTTTTACACACAGTGCCGTATTGATGAGAACTTCAACCGTGGCTTCTAGGAAAATGATTGAAGGTTTTGATTATATTGACATGGAGTTAAAGAAAGAGCGTAATCCTACAGCCAGAAGTTTGAGAGACAAAGTATTTCTATAGGCTTATTGAAAGTTTTTATAAAAGTTGAGCATTTTTTTTCTGGCTAAATTAATATCAATTTTTTCAAACTTAATCTTACTTCCTATAGAAAGCTGTGCAAACTTAAAACAATCTATGCTTAAGACAGTTCCAATTTTAGGATAACCCCCAATGTTTTGGCGTTCTTTTAAGAGTAATATAGGCTGTCCATCTGCTGGAATTTGTAGGGAACCATAAGCAATTCCTTCAGAAATGATTCCCCCTTTATTAGGAATAATACTTAGCCCTTTGAGTTTAGCACCCATTCGGTCACTCTGTAGGGTAATTTCATAGTCATTGCTAAAAAACTTTTTTTGTTCTTCCTTGGAAAAGTAGTTATTTTGGTAAGAAGGTAAAATCCTTAAGGTCAGTTGCTTATTATAATTGGGTATATATTTTAAAAGTACCCGTTTTTGTACTATTTTCTGAGTGCTATGAAAAGCTAGAATATCATTTTTTTGAAGTTTTTCACCAATATTTTCTTTTAAGGTAGTTGAATAGCTATGATAACTTTTAGGCATATTAAAAGCATGGTTAACACTTAAATAAGCTCTTTGTCCTGAGATTCTTTTGTCAAAAGAGAGAATGTCTCCCTCTTGGATATAGTGTGTTTGCCAAATTTTTTGGGGGATATTATTAATTTTAAAACTTAGATCTGCTCCACAAATAGCAATGGTAGTGGCTACTTGTGTTTCCAGTTTTAGACCAACCATTATTTCTAAAGCATTAGCATTTTGGTTGCCTAATAGTTTTTGTGTCCAAAGGTAAGCATATTCATCCATGGCTCCTGACTGGGTTATGCCCAAATGACTGTACCCATAGCGTCCTTGATCTTGCAAGGTAGTAAATAGTCCTGCTTTTAGTACTTTAAATCCTTTCAAATCGAACCCTGTCACCTATTTCAAAACTATGAAAGGCATTGAAATCTGTTTGTCCAATAATGTTCCAGCCTCCAGCAGAGTTTTGGGGATAAATAGCTGTTTGAGAGTCAGCTAAAGCAACAGCACCTTGGGGTACTTTTTTACGAGGGCTACTAAGTCTTGGGGTCATAATTTTTTTATTGACGGTTGCTAAGTAAGCAAAGCCAATCATAAAACCAATGGCATAGACACGGTAAGTTTTTTGGCTGTGATAGTTGATTACTTCTTCTATGGATAGATTGTTATGGTGAGCAACGCGTTCTAAATCTAAATTTTTAGCATAGTTGGTAGGGATAGTTATAAGTTTATTTTTTACTTTTTTTTGAAATGCTTTTGTGTGCCTAAGTTGCTTTTGAATGGATACTTTTATAGTCTCATGGTCATGTATGAAAATATCAAATTGAACCAAAATAGAGCAATAAGATGCTGTTAAATCAATGATGCCTTGAATTTCTTTAAGGCGTAAATAAAGACCTTGTACCTCATCTAAAACTTCTTCAGAAATTTCTTGTCTAAAGTACAGCATGAGTGTATCAGGAGAAATGGCATTAAAAGTCATTTTGCAGTTTATGAAGAGATTTTATGAGTTTAAGTGCCGATTTATTATCACCATGAACACAAAGTGCATCAACTTTGAGTTTTAATTTTTTACCATCTATAGAGGTTAGTGAACCTTTTTTCATAAGTTGTTTTGCACGTTCTAACACTTTTTCTTTCTCTGTTATGACAGCATTGTTTTCACTTCTTGGAACAAGAAGCCCTTCATTCGTATAGGCTCTATCAGCAAAGACCTCATAAAGTAAGCAAATGTTGTATTTTTGAGCGATTTTAGCATAGTTTTTATTTTTAGAAGAGGAGAGTATCATCAGTTTTAGATTGGTGTCAAACTTGGCAATGGCTTTGGCAATGGAACGAAAAATACTTTCATCTTGCATCATTTTGTTATAGAGTGCACCATGAGGTTTGACATAGCTTACTGTGACCCCATAACTTTTACAAAGTGCTGATAAGGCACCTAGTTGGTAGAGGACGAAAGAGACTATCTCTTCAGAAGTACAGTTCATGTCACGTCGTCCAAAGCCAACTAAATCAGGGTAAGAGGGGTGACAACCAATTTGAATATCGTGTTCTTTACAAAGTTTTATACTTTTATGCATGGTCACAGGGTCAGCAGCATGAAAGCCACAAGCTAGGTTTGCCATTTGGATATAAGGCATAATTTTTTCATCTAAGCCCATAGAATATGTTCCAAAACCTTCACCCATGTCACAATTTAGTCTAATACTCATATTTTACCTTTTTAAAGGGAGATAGATTTGTAACTTGAATAATAGCAAAATTCAATAAAATACTATGGAATAAAATATTATTTTATTGATTTTGTATCAAAAGTTTTGAAACTTAAAGAAGCGTTGTATAGATTCTTAAGTTTTGCTAAGGATTATGCGCCCAATAAGCTTTCATATTGGGGATTTTTTTCAATAAAAGCCACAATGTATGAACAAGCTGGTTTCATCTTTAAGCCTTTTGCTTCAACATCTTCCATGACAGCAATACATAGATTTTTAGCAATACCTCGTCCACCAAGTTCTTTAGGCACAATTGTATGTGTTAAATGTAAAACATTTCCTTGTTGTTCATATTGAATATAAGGTTTAAATCCTTCTATGTGAAACTCATATTTGTTTTCATTTTGGTTGTGAATTAATTCAGTATTATTCATCGTTTGTCCTTAATTTTAAAATAAAAAATTTAATAAATTATAGCATGTTTCTGGGGTAGTTTGAAGGGGAGGGTAACATATTTTCTAGTCATTTAGTAACTAGAAAATATTTTTATGTTGCTCTACTTATCGCTTAGAAACAATGTCATTCATAACGAATGAAGCATGGTTAAATGCCAATGCAATAGAACCTTGATCTGTGACAACATCACCAATGGTATAGAGACCTGAAATATTTGTTTCAAGTGTTTTTTCATCCATTAATGGCTCATCCCATTTACCTGTTTTAATTTTTGAATTTACAAGGAAATCTTTTGGGCTTGTTCCACCAAGAGCAAAAACAAGTCTTTCATATACGTCAGATGTTCCATCTGTAAAGTTTACTTGAACACGCTCTTCACCTTCATCACCTACAGGTTCAACACTTTCAACATCCACACCCATTTTGTTAAGAAGTGTACCAGCATCAAGATGCTTAGTTGTCATTTCTGTGTTAATTGGGTTCATTCTTGTAATGGTTGGTTTTCTGTAATTAAGTGTAACCGTACAGTCTTCCATACCTTCAAGCTCAACCAAACCATAAGCATATTCACCAGCTGTATCTCCACCACCAACAATCATTACTTTTTCACCATTACAAACTTTTGAAAGGTTAAAGTTTAATCTTGGTCTAATTGCTTTAGGAAACTTGTATCCTGGTTTGTTTGGTTTACCCATTCTACCAACAGACACAATAACATTTTTAGCTTTGATAACATCATCACCAACATTAATGGCAAAGAGTCCATCATCACCTTTAAGAACATTCCAAATTTCTGTGTTATATATAAATTTTTCAAGTACACCATGACTTGCCAATAAATCATCCATTTGTTGAATATATTCTTCTTTAGAACATTCATCAAAAGAGACATTACCTTCAAATTCAGCTTTACGACCCATCCAGTCTTTATCGACTCTTTTACCTTTTTTGTAAAACTTGTGAATCATATCATTATGATGTGGTGCTTTGTCAAAAACAACAATATTGTCAATACCAGCTAGTTTTGCTTCAATGGCACATGCCATCCCCCCAGGTCCTGCACCTACAATTGCTATATCTACTACTTTTTCAGAAGCCATGTTTTTAATCCTTAGTAATTTAAAAAATTTATGAAATATAGCATTAGTAGCTTTAACTTTTAGTCGATAGCTTTAATTATATTATGGATTATCTATTCTTATGGGTATAGTTGTAACATTATAAAAGTTTTCAGTGATAAATATATTGTTTATGTGTTTAAAACTGACACAGTTAAAAGAATAAAATAAAAATTTTTTAAAATTAACTATAGCTATAGTATAGCATTTAAAAATATGGTGAGTATAGAAGTAACAGTGAAAAGTCTCATAAAGTTTGCTTAACTGAAGTCATGAAAGCGTGTTTAAAATTGATACACATTTACAATTCTATTAATAGAGTCATTGGGCATTTGATAGAGGATTAAGTGCATCTTTGATATCCTCTTCCTAAATTTAGTAGATTGGCTTGATAAGAGTGAAGAATTAAAACAAAGTAAGTCTCAAAGTAGCCATATTTAAAGAAGTATGATGAATTTGAGACTTAGCTAAAAGTAGGAAACAACAATGAGTGAAGTACAAATAGTAGACAACATGATTGACATCACAATTGATGGTGTTGAGTATAAGGCTAAAGAGGGTGAATACATTCTAAATGCTGCAAGAGCTAATGAAGTATTTATTCCTGCTATATGCTATCTGACAAGATGTTCACCAACACTTGCTTGTCGTATCTGTCTCGTAGAGGCTGATGGTAAACAAGTGTATGCATGTAACTCTAAAGTAAAAGAGGGCATGCAGATTACGGTTGACACACCAGATATCTTAGCAGAGCGTAGAGCTATGATGGAAGTTTACGACGTAAACCATCCATTACAATGTGGGGTATGTGATCAAAGTGGTGAGTGTGAACTTCAAAATTATACACTTGAATTACAAGTAGACTCGCAATCTTATAGTATTCCAGATACTAAAAGAGAGACAACGAACTGGTCATCAGTCTTACATTATGATCCAGGCTTATGTATTGTATGTGAGCGTTGTACAACCGTTTGTAAAGATATGATTGGCGATTCTGCCATTACAACGGCTAAACGTGGTG
The DNA here is from genome assembly GCA_902727915.1 of uncultured Sulfurovum sp. The sequence continues at coordinate 62,046 of CACVAU010000052.1, read as the reverse complement.
GTGAAGCACTCGATAAATCTTGGAAAGAGAACATGCCTAAAGATGCTTATGCCATGTGGAATAAGCTTCAAAAATCTGTTATTGCGCCAAGTAATGGTACAGGTTCAACGGATTGTTCTGATTGTGGTGAGTGTATTGCTGTTTGTCCAGTAGGTGCTTTGGTAAGTAGAGACTTTGTATACTCTTCTAATGCTTGGGATTTAAAAAGAATACCAGCTGTATCAGCGCACTCCTCTGATGGTTTTGCTATTTATTATGAAACAAAACCAGCAGCCATTGAAGATAGAAGTGAAAAAATCTTTCGTGTTACCAATGAATGGAACTTTGTTTCTTTAGATGGTGCTGCAAGATTTGGATATGATTTTGAAAATTCTGGTGTAACTAAAGATGAAACAGCATTTAAAGCAGCTGTTGATGCCATAAAAAAAGCTGAAACCATTAGGTTTAATTCATTAATTACCAATGAAGAAGCATTAATGCTTCAAACTTTAAAAGAAAAAAGGGGTGTTAAGCTTTATAATCCTGAAGTGAGACCTTTCCAAAAATTTTTAAAACTTTATTCAGATGCTTCGGGTGCATCACTTTACAATGGCACAACCGATACAGCATTAAAGTGTGATTTTGTTGTTTCTGTTGGTGGAGCATTAAGAAATGACAGCCCAGGTTTAAAATACGCCTTTAATAACATTCAAAAGATGAATAAGGGTGCTGGAATGTACTTCCACCCTGTGGGCGATAAACTTATTCCTACTTTTGGTAAAACAGTTGAGATGTTTACACATAAAGTTGGATTAGAAGAAGCAACACTGTACTTACTACTTAATTTATTTGCAGATCCTGATAAATTGCCTTCTGATGTTAAAGAGTATGTTTTGGGTTTAAATAGAGATGACTTATTAACACTTTTAGGAGCAGATGCTACAGCCTTTAATAAAGGTTTTGACAAGATGATGAAGAAAAAAGAGCGTTTTGTTCTTATGGTTGGTGAAGACTATTATGGTCATGCTAAAGCTGAGAATCTTGCTAAACTTATTGTACTTCTGGAAGAGGCAGCTGGTTTCCAAGTAGTAATGAATCCACCAAAATCAAATGCTTTAGGGGTTGCACTTATTTGTGATCTTGATGATGATGCGTCTGGTTACACCGTTGGATACAATGAAAATGCTGATTTTAAACTGTCTGCTCTTGGAACAGGTGACTTAGACATGCCAGCACTTAACCAACAAGAGGGAACATTTACAACCTTAAATAAAAGAGTTGTACCTACCAATGTGGCAATGGTATATGGGGGCTATGTATTAAATGATCTTATGGCTGAACTTATGGATGCACCAAGAGAGACCATTGAATGGACACCTCATTTACCAATTGAGAAAGGTTATCAGGCAATGGAGTTTGATGATATGTTGAATACTTTTGATAATGCTGGTAAAGACAATCGTGGTTATTTACTCAATGTTACTTATGCTGATGTGGAAGTTCAAAGTACTGAAAAGTTTGATGAAGCTGATACACTTGATGGTGACATTGTTTATAGATGTAATCCTCCAAGACAATTTAATGATTTCTCTGATAAAGCCCATCAAATATTTGAAGCATTTGGTCTTTATGCAAGTCCTGCACGTGCTGAAGCATTAGGTGCTAAAGCAGAACTTTTATTTAAAAATGGAAAAATTATTGTTGATGTTCTTGTGGATCCTAAAATGGAAGGTGACGTTGTTGCCCTTGCCGATTTTAAATCAGCAGAAAATGTTTATGACCTTTTTGGTGCTTCAAGATACCAAAAAGTAACAATTAGGAAGGTGTAAATATGGTTTCAACAATATTTATGACTGCAACAGCATTACCACCTGAGGTAACGGCTACTGGTGTTATTATCAAGGCAGTTATTATTTTAGCAGTTATTGCAGCTATTGCAGGATTTGGTACTTATATCGAGCGAAAAATTCTTGCTTTTATGCAGAGAAGACTCGGACCGACACATGTAGGACCTTTTGGTTTGCTTCAACTTGCAGCAGATGGAATTAAACTTTTTACCAAAGAAGATATTATTCCCCAACATGCCAATAAATTTATATTTTCCATTGCCCCTGTGATTACAGCAGCCACAGCATTTATTGCTTTAGCAGCTGTACCTGTATTTCCAGACTTTACCATATGGGAATGGGTACCCTTTATTGGTGGTGTATTTGTACCTTCAATTGCTGCTGACATTAATGTTGGTATCTTATTTGTATTAGGGATGATGGCATCTGGACTTTATGGACCACTTCTTGCTGGTATGGCACAAGCGAATAAATGGGGTGTTATTGGATCGGCAAGAACTGCAATCCAGTTCCTTTCTTATGAAGTGGTAACAGGGCTTTCTATTTTAGCACCTATTATGATAGTTGGTTCTTTGTCTTTTGTTGACTTTAATAATTATCAAACAGATGGCCTATGGATGGTTGTTTATCAGCCAGTTGCTTTTGTACTCTTTATTATTGCAGGTTTTGCAGAGACAAACAGAACCCCATTTGACCTTCTTGAACATGAAGCAGAGATTATCTCTGGTTATGTAACAGAATACTCTGGTATGCGATGGGGACTGTTCTTTATTGGTGAGTATGCAAACATGATTACGATTGGGATTATTGCATCAGTGGTTTTTCTTGGTGGATACAATGATTTCTGGTTTATACCAGCTTGGATTATGATTATTCTTAAGATAGCCTTCTCATTCTTCTTTATGTTGTGGGTTAGAGCCTCTTGGCCACATGTGAGACCTGATCAATTGATGTGGTTATGTTGGAAAGTATTAATGCCATTAGCCGTAATTAACATTCTTATCACTGGTTTAGTGATAATGATATAAGGGAAAGAGATGAGTTTAGAACAATTTAAAGACAGAAATGTTGGAACACAAAATTATGTAAAACTAGATTTAGATCATACTCCGACAGAGGGTTGGTGTAAATTTAAACAAGTAGTTAAGAGAACAGTACAACCAGAACTTTTTAAGGGCTTGGGGGTAACATTAAGAGAGATGTTCAATGCACTCTTTAGAAAAAAAATGCACACAACCAAATACCCATTTGAGAAGCTACCAATTTCTCCTCGTTATAGAGCGATTCACGATATGCTTAGACTTATGGAGTCAGGTAACTATCGTTGTATTGGTTGTGGATTATGTGAAAAAATTTGTATTTCAGATTGTATATCAATGGAAACTAAATATGATGAAAATCAAAGAAAAGAAGTATCAGAGTATACCATTAACTTTGGTCGTTGTATTTTCTGTGGTTATTGTGCAGAAGTTTGTCCAGAGTTGGCCATTGTTCATGGTGGACGTTTTGAAAATGCTTCAGAACAAAGAGCAGGGTTCTCACTTTTTGAAGACATGTTGACCCCAATGGATCAGTTGAATCAACAACAAGAATATGCTGGATTTGGTGCAATTAGCCCTAATGCAGATGAAAATATTAAATCAACGCCATTAGCGTACTAGAAAAGGAGAAGAAAATGTATGAAGCTATAGCCTTTTATGTATTTGCGATATCGACAACTATTTTGTTTATGATTACCGTGATGAGTAAAAATGTTCTTTATGCCATGACAGCTTTAGCAGCTGGTATGGTTATGATTTCTGGTTTCTTCTTCCTTTTGGGAGCAGATTTTTTAGGTGTCGTTCAATTGATTGTTTATGTAGGAGCTGTTATGGCACTTTACGCTTTTGCCATGATGTTTTTTGATGCAACAAAAGAAATTAAAGAGAAACATCAAAACCCTACCTTGGTATTTTTATTGGGTGGATTAATGGCATTGGTATTTGTCATTATGTTCTCTGCACCAATTATTGGTGACAATCCAATGTTAGATCCACGATCCGGTATTCTTGAAGATGTGGGTAATGCACAAGCTGTTGGTATGGTTCTTTTTACAAAGTACTTAGTGCCATTTGAAGTAGCAGCATTAATGTTATTGGTAGCCATGATTGCAGGTATTATTTTAGCTGGTAAAAAAATGGATTACTCTTTAACTGAGTCAGAGGCTGCTGATGAAGAGATGAAAATAGAACCAAAGAGTATAGAGATTCAAAAAGGAGACGTATAATGTTAGAGATTGGTGTAAATCATTATCTCATACTTTCAGGTTTACTGTTTAGTATTGGTTTTATGGGAGTACTAAGAAGAAAAAATCTTTTGATGCTTTTCTTTGCTACAGAAGTGATGTTAAATGCTGTAAATATTGCTTTTGCAGCCATTGGAAATTATTATGCTGATTTATCTGGACAAATGTTTGCTTTCTTTGTTATTGCTGTTGCAGCTTCAGAAGTGGCTGTTGGATTAGGACTTTTAATTTTACTTTATAAAAAGTATGGTTCATTAGACCTTGATGTAATCTCATCAATGAAAGGATAAGAAATGGATATGAATATGGAAAGTTTAGTATACATAGCACTTTTTGCTCCTTTTGTTGGGTCAATGTTTGCAGGGTTATTGTTTGGTAATGCACCAAGAACACATTTAACAGGAATAGTTGCTTCTGTTTTAATTTTTGTAGCCTTTCTTGCCTCAGCAACCTTAGCATATCATGTAGCTACGGTTGGTCAAGTACATGTAAAAATGATGGATTGGATTACCATTGGTGATTTAAGCATTCCATTTGGTTTCCTTGTTGATCAAATTTCAGTTACCATGATGGTGGTTGTAACACTTGTTTCTACAATTGTACATATCTATGCTACAGGTTACATGGATCATGACAAATCATACAACAGATTTTTCTCTTACTTATCAGCATTTGTTTTCGCAATGATGATCTTGATAATGTCAGATAACTTTGCTGGGCTATTTATTGGTTGGGAAGGTGTTGGTGTGTGTTCATGGTTACTGGTTGGTTTCTGGTATCATAAAGAAGACAAACCTTTTGAAGAAAACCCTTCAATCTCTCCTTCATGGGCAGCAAATGAAGCGTTCATTATGAACCGTGTTGCTGACCTTGGAATGTTAGTTGGTATTTTCTTAATTTACTGGAACATTGGTTCTTTACAATATGATGTGGTATTTGAAGCAATGCCAAATCTTGCCGATGGAATCTTGGTTTCAATTGCCATTGCACTCTTTATTGGGGCAATGGGTAAATCGGCTCAATTTCCCTTACATACATGGTTGACAGATGCAATGGAAGGTCCTACGCCTGTTTCAGCACTAATTCATGCTGCTACGATGGTAACAGCAGGGGTATTCTTAGTAATTCGTTCAAACCCACTCTATAGTCTGGATGCTGTTTCAGGTGTTTCAATGTTTATTGCCATACTGGGTACGTTTGTTGCCTTCTATGCAGCATCAATGGCATTGATTGCTAGAGATATTAAACGTATTGTTGCTTTATCAACCTTATCTCAATTGGGTTACATGTTTGCTGCTGCTGGACTTGGTGCCTATTGGATTGCACTTTTCCACCTTGCAGCACATGCATTCTTTAAGGCACTTCTTTTCTTAGGTGCTGGTAATGTAATGCATGCTATGGACAATGAATTGGATATCTTTAAAATGGGTGGTCTTAAAACAGCAATGAAAGCATCTTATTGGTATATGGGAATTGCATCATTCGCACTTGCTGGTCTTCCATTTATGGCTGGTTTCTATTCAAAAGATGCGATTATTGAAACAGCATTTAATGAGGGTACCTTTATTATTTGGGGAATGCTTGTGATTACTGCTGGTATGACAGCATTTTATTCATTTAGACAAGTATTTTTCTCATTCCATGGTGAAAAACGTTATGAGCCTTTAGGTTTTCACCCACATGATATGTACAAATACGTATTAATTGCAATGGCACCGTTAGCGATATTGGCTGTTTCATTCGGTTGGTTAATGGGTTACTATAAAGAGTTTATTTATGGACTAAATGAAAGTGTTCAGTATGAGATGAGTGATCATACACATCACTTGGCTATTTACTTAGCAGCATTGGTAGTTGTAATTGCTATTGGTGCTATTTTCCTTGCATGGAAAAAGTATGGTGGAAAAGGTGATAAGGCTTGGAAAAGAGATGAAGAATTTGAGAATTCCTTTATCTATAAGTTATTAGCAAATCAGTATTATGTACCAAAGTTTTATGATGAGTTTATTGTTAAACCATATACAATTGCTTCGACTAAGTTTTGGGAAATTGATAAGGCAATGGTTGATGGATCAGTGGATAAAATAGGTAGAGCTTGTTTAAAAATAGGTGATGTTTCAAGGGGAATGCAAAATGGTAACTTATCATCGTATCTGAACTGGATGGGTCTTGGTGCCTTGATTTTAGTTCTTGTGGCTGCATTCTCATCAATAACACTTGAAGGTGTTGTTGAATGTCTTAGTGCAGTGACAGGTAAGGGAGAATAAATGGACGCGATATTAAGTATATTAATATTTTTTCCTGCATTAGCAGGGTTTTTAGGTTTTGTTGTTGATAAACATTCAGCAAAAATTTATGGGATTGCTGTAGCAACCATTGAGTTACTTTTGGCACTTTGGTTATGGGCTAAATTTGATACCACAAATGGTGGTATGCAATTTACCGAAAAAGTTTCACTTATTTCTGATTTTGGTATTTCGTATAATGTAGGTGTTGATGGTATTTCACTCTTTATTGTTGTTATGGCAGCACTTATTACGCTTTTAGGGATTATTTTACTTCGACCAGATACCAAGAATATGAAAAACATGATTGTTTCTCTTCTTTTCCTAGAGATGACGATGGTAGGAGTATTTTTATCATTAGATGCAATTATTTTCTATTTGTTCTGGGAGCTTTCTTTAGTTCCAATGTTATATATTATTGGTGCATGGGGTGGGCCAACAAGAATTTATGCTGCTGTTAAGTTTTTCCTCTATACCTTTGTTGGATCACTAATTATGTTGGTAGGTCTTCTTGCGATGGCTTATCTTTATCATGATGCAAATGGTGTTTGGACATTCTCGTTACTCGACTGGTATACCTTGCCTTTAACAGAGACGCAACAGTTTTGGTTGTTTTTGGCTTTCTTTGCTGGTTTTGCTATTAAAGTACCTATGTTTCCATTTCATACTTGGTTACCACATGCACATGGTCAAGCACCAACAATTGGTTCTGTAATCCTTGCAGCTGTACTACTAAAAATGGGTACTTATGGCTTTGTTAGATTTTCATTACCAATATTACCAGATGCTTCAGTAACTTTTACTCCATTTATTATGACCTTGTCACTTATCATGGTTATCTACACAGCCATGATTGCTTTTGCTCAAAAAGACATGAAGCAAGTCATTGCTTACTCTTCAGTATCACACATGGGTGTGATTATGCTAGGGGTGTTTGCCATGAATGCTGAAGGTCTTGGTGGCTCGGTATTTTTAATGTTATCTCATGGTATTGTTTCTGGTGCGTTGTTTATGCTTGTTGGGGTTATTTATGAGCGTACAGGTACTAAGATGATGAGTGAATTTGGTGGATTGGCAGCTGTAATGCCAATTTATGCTACCATCTTTGGAATCATGTTAATGGCCTCAGTTGGTCTTCCATTGACCATTGGTTTTGTTGGAGAGTTTTTAGTCCTTTTAGGTTTTTATAAAGTATCTGCCATTGGAACTATTTTAGCTGGAACCACCATTATTATAGGGTCAGTTTATATGTTAGCATTGTTCAAAAAATCTTTTTTTGGTCCAGTAAGACATAAGAAAAATTTAGGCTTAAAAGATTTAGACAAACGGGAGTTATCAGCATTAATTCCATTGGTACTTATTACAATTTGGTTGGGGGTGTATCCTAATCCAGTACTTGGACCAATTGATAATTCTGCACAAAAAATTTTAGTTGACATGGAAAAGAGAGCTATCTCTCCTGCTACTAAAGAAGCAATTATACTTTCTAAAAAGGAGGAAAACTAATGTTAGAACCTGTAAATATTTCGCTAGAATCACTGAATTTAATGACACTGATGCCAATGCTTATAGCCATTGGTGGTGGTTTAATGATTCTGTTCATAGACTTAATAAAAGACAATCTTCATAAATCTCTTTATGTTATGTTAACGGTACTTATTTTATTGGTTGACCTTGGTGTAACTTTGAGCTTAACGTATGGTGCCAGTGAAAAAGGTTTTTTTGATGTGATGCTCATCGATGGTGTATCGATTATCTCTCAGGTTCTTATTTTAGTTGCGTCAATTTTATTTATACCATTGGCATTAACTTCAAAAAGGTTCCATGAGTATTCTTATCCTGAATTCTTTGCATTGTTTATGTTTATGATAGCTGGTTTCCAGTTTATGGTAAGTTCAGACAACTTGATTTTGATTTTTGTTGGTCTTGAAACGGCATCACTTTCATTGTATACGTTAATAGCCATGCATAACAGATCGAATTCTTTTGAGGCAGCTGTTAAATATTTTACAATGGGTGCTTTAGCTGCTGCATTCTTTACCATGGGTTCAGCTGTACTTTATGCTGTATCTGGTTCATTAGAATTGGGTCAAATAGCCACAGCGATTGCTGATAGAGTGAATGAACCTGGTATTACTATTTTATTGCTTGGTGGAGCAGGGTTATTGTTAACGGCATTTGCCTTTAAGCTGTCTCTTTTCCCTTTCCATACTTGGGCACCAGATGTTTATGAAGGAGCTTCGGCACCATTAGCTGGTTATATGTCAGTTGTGCCTAAAGTAGCAGCATTTGTGGTTTCTATGAGAATTTTTGAGATGTTTATTGATCTTCAAATCTTATGGGTACAAAATATGATTATTTTCCTAGCTGTTATTACCATGACACTTGCGAACTTAATGGCATTGGTACAACAGGATGTTAAGCGTATGTTAGCTTACTCATCTATTTCTCATGCTGGTTTTGTAATGGTTGCCATTGCTCTGGCTACAGATAAAGCAAACACAGGGGTATTTTTATACTATGCACTGTTTATGTTTACTAACTTAGGTGCTTTTGCTATGTTATGGGTTAGTCGACATAAAGACAGGGTTCACCATGAAAGATTTGATCATCCTTATGAAAAGTTCTCAGGAATGATTAGAATCATGCCAATGGGTGCTGTGGTTATGGCATTGTTTATGTTGTCTTTAGCTGGTGTTCCACCATTCTCTGTGTTCTGGGGTAAAATTTACCTTATGTCGGCAACAGTTGATGCTGGATATATTTGGTTGGCAGTGGTTATGGGTCTTAACTCAGCAATTGCTGCTTATTACTATTTAAAACTTATTGTCTTTATGTTCTTAAAAGAGCCTACAGAGGCTGTAACACAAGAGACTACATACTATAATGTATCTAAGCCTTTATTAACAATTCTTGCTTTAGCTGTTATTGTTACAGTTGCATCAATTTTAATGGTTAATCCACTAATTGAGTACATTACTTCTTTGGTTAAAGCGTCTAACTTCGGCATTTAATTAAAAATTTCATGGATGTTTGTTTTGATACCTTGTATCAAAACAAACATCTTTTTCTTCTCTTTCTTCTATAAACTTAAAAATAAATAAATAAAAAAATATTGTTTTAATTTTTTACTACTATAATCTATTCATGTTAAAAAATAATCTTGTTAATAATTATTATGTTGTATAATATTATATCCTATTAAATTACTGGAGAAGTACATGAAAAAAAAGATTGCGATTATTTCAAATTTATCTTGGAATCTATATAATTTTCGTTTATCGTTAATGTATGCGATGAAAGATGCTGGCTATGAGGTGATTGCGATTGCTCCTCATGATAGATACAGCCAAAAAATTATTGATGCAGGGTTTGAGTTTCATGATATTAAAATGAATGCACAAGGTATTAATCCTATTGAAGATTTAAAAACCACATATGCATTTTATAAATTATTTAAGGAAATTTCTCCAGATGTTTTATGTCAATATACCATTAAGCCAAATATTTACGGTTCATTGGTGGCACAAATTTTGAAAATTAAAATGATTAACAATATTGCAGGGTTAGGCACACTCTTTATTAAAGAAAATATTATAACTAAAATCGCAAAACTTATGTATAAAGTATCACAGCATCGTGCTGACAGGGTATTTTTCCAAAATAAAGAAGATTTTAATTTTTTTACAGAGAAAGGAATTATTAACTCATTAAAGTGTGATGTTTTACCTGGTTCAGGGGTGGATACCAACCGATTTAAACCACAATACAAGCAACCAAGTAATAAGATTAGATTTCTTTTAATCGCAAGAATGATTTGGGAAAAAGGCATTGCTGAATATGTACAAGCTGCTAGAGAAGTTAAAAAAATATATCCTAATGCTGAATTTTGTCTTTTAGGATTTTTAGATGTAGAAAATCCAGGAGCCATTACAAGCAGTGAAATGGATAGCTGGATAGAAGAAGGGGTTATTAATTATTTAGGGGTCAGTGACAAAGTTGATGAAGTCATTCAGTCTGCTGATTGTGTTGTTTTGCCTTCTTATTATAGAGAAGGTACACCAAAAACTTTATTGGAAAGTGGAAGTTCGGCTAAACCTATTATTACGACTGATAATGTGGGTTGTCGTGATGTGGTTGACCATGGAATAAACGGCTATATTTGTGAACCTAGGTCATGGGAAGATTTAAAATTGAAAATAGAGATGTTTTTAGCATTAACTGATGAAGAAAAATCAGAAATGGGACGACAAAGTAGGCTTAAAATTAAGAGAGAGTTTGATGAAAAACTTGTAATCAATAAGTATTTAGACTTATTGATTTGATTTATTTTTATAAACTTTTTGCATCATCTTCATCCATGTGCTAGGAAGAGGATATTTTTGATTGGGTAAGAGCCAATCTTGTTCACGAGAGTAATAAATAACATATTTATCAGAAAAGTTTAATGCTTTTTTTAAAGTTTGTTCAATATCATTCAGTGTTGATTTATGAAGCGTAGTGAAGCCATCTACCGTACTTTTTTGACCTTTATTAGAGACCATAAATCCTATTTTAATTTCATTTGACCAAGTAGCACGTTCACTTTTTGGAATACTCCATTGATAGTTTTGATTTAATTTGTTATTAGATTCATCTTTTGCAATACCATATTTTCTCCATTCATAAGCATTTTTGAAGTGTTTATTTTCACGATATTTATAACTTTCTCCCATATCATGTAGGGATGCTTGATTATTTAGTCCTTGTTTCAGACCTAGAAATATAGCTCCATGAAATTCATGATTTCTTGGACGACCTAAATCCACAACAATTGGATGCTTTTTATTTGAATTTACATGTGATAGTGATGGACCTAAATATACTAATACTTCTATATTAGGATAATTTTTAACCATTGTTTGCATGATATTTTTAAAATGAAAGGTAATTTTTTCTATATGTTCTTTAAAAGTGTAGTGAGGGTTTCTATAAGAATTTTTATCAACCCATGGATGTTCAGCACCTTTCTTTTCCCATTCAGTATATTTTTTAGGGTTAGCTTGTACTTCATTAATAGTTGGAAATTTAAAGTTTAACATGCTTTTAGCACTTTTATTATAGGCTTCATCATCAAATACTATACCTTTAAAGCCTAAGTCTCGTGCTACTTTTGCAATAACGCCAAAATTATGAGTAACTTGTTGCCAAGCTTTTACATCCCAGAAATCACCAGGTGAAAGTATATTGACTTGTAAGAAGTTATGTTTTTGTTTTTTATAGAGTCCTTGCATCGCTTTAACTTCATTCCACACATATTCATATGTTAAGTTTCTTTTGTTATCCATGACCAAGTTAGTATATCGATTACCAACCATGATAAATCCAGAGAATGGCAACTTGGAGATACGCTCATGGTTTGCGACAAGGTTCTTTGCCATATGTGGAAACCATCCATTGCCTTCTGCTAAAATAAGATGTTTTTGATTAGAAAGAAGAGGTGATAAAAGTAGAAAGCCTAAAAAAATTATTTTTTTCATGTTATGCCTTTTTTCTTCCAATTATAGCATAGTTTTGTTATAATAATATAACAAAAAAAAATATAATAAAATAGGAATTTGATGTTATTTAATAGTTATGAGTTTATTTTTGCTTTTTTACCTTTAGTTTTTATATTTTATTTTTATTTAAATTATATTGAAAAAAATAGATTGAGTAAATGGTTTTTAGTTAGTGCCTCATTGTTTTTTTATGGTTGGTGGAATATACTATACTTACCTATAATACTTGCCTCAATGAGCTTTAATTATGCTATTGGTAGATTTTTAAAATTTAATGTTAGACATAAAAAGAAAATATTAATCATAGGTATATTTTTTAATTTATCATTGTTAGCTTATTTCAAATATTATGATTTTTTTATTGAAAACTTTAATATATTATTTAATTCAGATACTCAGCTTTTATATTTGGCTTTACCTCTTGCGATCTCATTTTTTACGTTTCAGCAGGTTGCTTATTTGGTTGATTCTTATCGGGGTGAAACCAAAGAGTATGATTTTTTAAACTATGCCCTCTTTGTGACTTTCTTTCCTCAACTTATAGCAGGACCTATTGTCCATCATAAAGAGATGATGCCTCAATTTGTTAAAAATAATTATGTGAATTCTAGAAATATTGCGATGGGACTTTTTATATTTGCAATAGGTCTTTTTAAAAAAGTAGTTATTGCTGATACTTTTTCGATTTGGGCAACACAAGGCTTTGACGTCTCGATAACGCTTAATATGATAGAAGCATGGGTAACCTCTCTCTCTTATACATTTCAGCTCTATTTTGATTTTTCAGGGTACACAGACATGGCAATAGGGATTGCTCTTTTGTTCAATATAAAGCTACCTATTAACTTTAATTCACCCTATAAGGCATTGAGCATACAAGACTTTTGGAGACGTTGGCACATTACCCTTAGTAGATTCTTACGAGATTATATTTATATTCCTCTTGGGGGAAACAGAAAAGGAGAGCTTTTTACCTACAGTAATCTTATGATTACTTTTATTTTAGGTGGTCTTTGGCATGGTGCTGGTTGGACTTTTCTTTTTTGGGGTTTTTTACATGGTACTGCTTTGGTTATTCATAGGGTTTGGTCTAACTTAGGCTTTAAATTGTGGACTTGGTTGGCATGGTTTATAACCTTTAACTTTATTAATATTTCTTGGATATTTTTTAGGGCTAAAGAATGGGATGATGCTTTGAAGGTTTTAGAGGCTATGTTTTCGTTAGATTATATTGTGCTACCTCGTGTATTAATGAGTAGTTTAGGATTTTTAGAAGAATTTGGTGTAAGTTTTGGATTTTTTTGTGCAAATATAGCAACTTCAGGGGTTGGTGATTATTTGTTTATATGGTTACTACTTGGATTTTTTATTACATTAGGTACTAAGAATGCTTCTGAACAATTACAAGCTTTTCAATTGACTTATAAAACAGCATTTTTTATAGCTTTTTTATTGAGTTCAGCTATTGTTGGTCTAAATTCTGTTTCTGAATTTTTGTATTTTAATTTTTAAAGAAAGGATTAGTTTTATGCGTAATCTTCAGTGGATTATTTGGGTTGTTTTTTTTATGTTTATTAATTTTGTCTTATTAGGACTTGTTAATTATATTGTTGATCCGTTTAGGGTTTTTGGTTCTAATGTATTTCCTTATCAAGTGCAAATGAATGAACGTTTTGTAAAAATAGAATATATTAAAAAAAATCATCATAAATTTAATGCATACCTTTTTGGTTCAAGTCGAATTGGTACAACAGAACCTGAAACCATTGAAAAGTATGTACTTAATTCAAAATTTTATAACTTTACATTAAGCTCTGGTAATTTACATGATTATCAGTCACATTTAGAGTTTTTTCTTAAAGAAAAATATCCTATTAAGACTTTATATTTACAACTTGATCTTGATGACATGAATATTTATGGAAAACAAGAATCTGATTATCTTTGTAAGTTACATCCTGAAGTTACTGATACTTTTACAACTTTTTATTATATGAAATATTTGTTTGGTTTTTTTCCCATGAATACAAGAACAAAAGTTATGGATAATATCGAAAATAGAAAGACTAAGCAACGAAATATTGGAACAGGCACATGGTCTTTAAAAGCTAAAGAAGCAAGTTTAGTCGAAAATTGTGTTGAGTATGTTAAAAATGTTTCTAGTTTTCATAATAAAAATAGAAGAATAAGAAAATATACAACGGCAGAATTTAGTATGAAGTCACTTAGAAGAATTGTAGCGTTATGTAAGCAAAATGACATTACATTACATGTCTTCACCTCACCTCATAATCAGAATAAAATGGATACTTTTATTCTTGAAGATTATTATAAATATTTAAAAGATATTTCAGAAATAACAAGTTTTTATGATTTTACTGGATACAATTCAATAACCCAAAATAATTGTAATTATTATGAAGCGAGTCATTATAGACCACAAGTAGCGAAGCTGATTGCAGCTCGAATTTTTGATGATAAGCATATAGAGGTTCCAGATGATTTTGGAAAATATATAGAAAAGGGAAGTTTGAGTGGTAAGTAAGAACTATGTTAATTGGATACTCTCTTTACTGTATGCTTTAATTTACGTTTATGCCATTCCTTGGACTGATTTTATTGGTAGAGAATTCGTTGATATTCATGCTTATTTAGCTCGAATTGTTTATTTGCAGGAAGGGGGTAAAGAAGCTACTTATTTTGGTATTAAATGGTTAATGAGTGAACCATTATGGAAGTTAGTGATAGTATTTATAGGAGATGTTTTTACAGACTATAGAGCTGTTTTATATTTTATCTCATTTTTAACCATTTTCTTTTATGTATCATTTTTAATTCGACATGTTGAGTTTTATGTAGCCATGTTATTTTTATTAACACCAATGATGGTTGATATGTTTTTAGCTCAAATACGAATTGCTGTTGCCTTTTCTTTAGTCTTAGTTGCTTATGATATCTATATAAAAGATACAAGTAAAAAAACATTGGTAATTATTTTATTGATTATGGCAGTCCTAATTCATATATCTATGCCTGTTTTTTACGGAATTTATTATCTTCTTTATCGATTAAATTTAAAAGTAGAAGATAAAAAATATTACCTTATTGCTATTTTTACAGCACTGTTTATAGCACTGTTTATGAAGTTTGGAAGTAATGCATTATTAACTTTTTTAGGGGATAGACATGCTGGATATGATGAATATATTTCTGGTAGCTCTATCAGTTATTCAATTACTTGGTTTATTATCGCAATTATTATTGGTACTTTTGGAGATTTTTCAGATAATAAAAAACGTATACTAGTAGCTTATGCGATTACAATTTTGAGTTTTTTCTTTTTTGCATCCATACTGAATATATTTGCTGCTCGTTATGTTGCTGTTACGATGCCTATTACCATAGTGGCCATTAGTTTTTTACCAAAACATTTTAAACAAGGAACATATCTTTCACTTTTTTTCTATAATCTGTATTCATTTAAATATTGGCTACAGTTAACAATATTATAAATTTATATAAGGATATGAATATGATTTATCTACGATGGTGTAAGGAACGTTTTATATTTTTGAGACGCGTTTTAATTGAGTTTTATAATAAAATTATTTATCAAAAAAATTCACAGTTTATTTTACATAAGTTTAAGGCACATCGTTGTCCTTATGAGTCGATGCTTTTTTACTCTTTTCTAGGTCGTTTCTTTTTTGCCACAAAAGAAGTAATTGCGTTAATTACAAAAGAGAAAATTTGTAAAAAAAGTATTAATATAGATGGATTTGATGAACCTATGGACTATGTCAAGCTTTATGAAAAAGGTTCAGCTCAAATACTTTATCCTAAGTCACCTATGGTGAATACAACTAAAACAAAAATAGATGATGCTTATTATGAAAAAATAGCCAATTCATTTCTACTTTTTTATCAACACAATAATGATAAAAAAGATATTTCAAATGAATGGGATAGAATCTCAAAAGAGTTTAGAACACTATTTTTTGATGAAAATCATAAGATTATTAAAAAAAATTTAGAAAATTTTAGAGCTGACTCTAAGATATATTCTAAAATATTTAATAATCAATATCCCTATATTAGTAAAGAAGATACTTATACAAAAAGTTATTTGACAGCTATTGATTTGGTTTTAGATTATCATCGTTATGCATTTAGAATTGACAATACACTTTTGTCTTCTCTAAGTGAAAGTACAGCTGGTAACTATTTAAGTATTAATTACAGAGGAAAGAAGTTGAGTGAACAGCTTATTCAGCATATGGTGATTACTAATGATTTAGTAAAGCATATTTCTTTTTCTTTAGAGAAACGTGAAGTGATTTTAGACATTGGTTGTGGTTTTGGAGGTTCTGCTAGACTTTTGAATGCATATACTCCAAATGCTTGTCAAATACTTTTAGATTTACCCGAGACCCTCTTTTTGACGGCTTACTATTTAAAATATAATTTTCCTAATAAGAAAATAGCGCTACTTGAAGATATTTATCCTCACTTAGATAATTTAGATGAGGTGATTGATAATTATGATTTTATTATTATTCCACCTTTTGTATTGGATTATTTAAAAGAAAAAAGTGTGGACTTGGTAGTTAATGCTTCTTCTTTGGCTTTTATGTCAGAAGAGTATTTAAACTATTATTTAAAAGCGATAGATAGGCTTTTAAAAACGGGAGGTTATTTCTATTCGTTAAACAGTAGTGAAGACAGCGAGTGGGGGATTGGCTCTCATAATTGGGACTATAGAGCTTCTTACCTAACTGTTTCTCAAGGCTTTGATAATCGTTTTTCTTTTTCTCAATGGTTAGGTAAGAAGACTTCTTAATTTTTATTTTGATTGAATGAACCCAGACTCTAGAATGATTTTAGAAATGTCATTATGAGTTTCTTTAGTCCAGTGTCCATCGCAAGAAAAAGTTTGCAGTTCTATGCCTTTTTCTTCTGCTACTTCTTGTATGCTCATAAAAGGAATATTCTCTTTTTTGAGAAATGTTGTTAGCTTATCTTTGTTCTTTGTATCTTTTGCATTAATAATAAGTAAAAATTTGATGTTATTTTGTTTTGCTAAGAGGTATGTTTGATAAATAGAAGCTTGTAAGTAGAGCCAGTTTTTACTAAGATTTTCTACTACTTCTTTCTTTGTTGTAGGTGTGGTAATTTTTTTTTGTAATGAGTAAATAAGCTTCTTAATAAAAAAATAAATTTGATAATTTCCTAAAAAATCACCAACTTTATCTTTTAGGTTAATGGCTCTAGGAGGAATGACTTTATACTCTGTTAGTGACTTAAAATCTAAATATACTTTAGGTCGGCTCATACTATTATGACTTTGATAGTCAACTTCTAAAAGGTCTCCATCAAGTTCTACAAATTCAATAACATAGTCAGTTTTTGCTAAATTGACTTTCTTTTTTAGAATCATAAACGATTGTACTGCTGATGTACCACTAAGTCCATAGTTTAAAACATTATATTTGTAGTTTAAGTGTTTCGCAAAGGCATTGTGTATGATATGAGGATTTGGAATCATGACTGCTTCAACAAAAGAATCCCCTAAAAATACAATGTCATCTTTTTCTTTGTCATAAGGTTTTGTACTCTTAGGTAGCCCCTTATCATCATAATAATACTTTGTTTTATAACATTCACTAATACTATAGCCTGAGAAGTTTTTTTTATGCCAGACCCCAATATCTTTATCATACTCTCCAGGAGAAGTACCGTATTCAAAAGGTGAATATTTTAAAAATAATTCAAAACCTAAGAGTGCTAGAAATAAAGAGAGTATAAAAATAATTGTTTTTTTCATTTTATAATCCTAAAAATTAAAGTATAAAAATTCAGAAACTTTATCTTCTTGTATGATAATGTTTGTGAGTTGTAGTAAAGCTAAAAAGAAAAGAAAGAGGGTAGAAAATAATATGATGGTTTTAGAATACTTAGTAGAGACTATTTGAAAACTATTTTTAAAGACCAAGAGTATGAATAGGGTAACTATAATCCATGAAAATTGTAATAAATTAAAGTGTTGTACATGGTCATTAAATGAAAACATAGCCTCTAAAACCTTCAAAGCATCATCCCATTCTTTAGCCCTAAAAAATATCCAAGAAATATTAATAAAGTTAAAGGTTATAAACCATGCCAACCAAGTCCACAATTTAAAGCCAAAGTTAGACCAAACCCTATGAATAACCAAAGCAGTACCATGTAAAAAACCCCAAAAAAGAAAAGTCCAACCAGCACCATGCCAAAGACCACCTAAAATAAAAGTAATCATAAGATTACTGTAGGTAAAAAGCTCTCCTTTTCTGTTTCCCCCAAGAGGAATATAAATATAATCTCGTAAGAATCTACTAAGGGTAATGTGCCAACGTCTCCAAAAGTCTTGTATGCTCAATGCCTTATAGGGTGAATTAAAGTTAATAGGTAGCTTTATGTTGAACAAAAGAGCAATCCCTATTGCCATGTCTGTGTACCCTGAAAAATCAAAATAGAGCTGAAATGTATAAGAGAGAGAGGTTATCCATGCTTCAAAGAAGGTGAGAACTTCACTGTTGTCAAAGCCTTTTGTAGCCCATACAGCAAAACTATCAGCAATGACCACTTTTTTAAAAAGTCCAATGGTGAAAATAAAAAGTCCTAATGAGATATTTATTTGGTTTTTTTTAAGATTGTCCTTGTTAGCAAACTGAGGCATCATCTCTTTATGATGGACAATAGGTCCTGCTATAAGTTGAGGAAAGAAAGTCACAAAGAGGGCATAGTTTAAAAAATCATACTCTTTGGTTTCACCTCGATAAGAGTCAACTAAGTAGGCTATTTGTTGAAAGGTAAAAAATGAAATGGCAAGTGGAAGCAGTAAATGTAAAAGTTGGGTATTTGTATTGAATATAAAGTTAAAATTTTCTATAAAAAAGTCAGCATATTTGAAATAACCAAGTAGAGAAAGGTTGGCTAAAATTCCTAATATTAGTGTTGTCTTCTCTGTTAATATTCTCTTGGTTTTGTTTTTTAAGTTTTGTCCAAGAGCATAGTTAAAGAACATACTGCCCACAATGATAGGTAGATAAAGGATGTTCCACCATGAATAGAAAAAGAGTGAAGCTAAGACCAAAAAAACTTTTGCTAAAAAGTTTGATTTAGTATTAAGGTAGAAATAGAGAAAAAAACTTATGGGTAGAAAAGTAAAGATAAAAATATAAGAGTTAAAAAGCATTGATATAACCTAGTCCATAACCAATCATACTAAGGAGTGTTGTCCAAAAAATAGAATGTAAAGTAGTAAAAATAATAAAAGCTTTTTTAGGTAGCTTGGTTAAGGCAGAGGGTAAAGAAATAAATTGTTTTAAGCCTTTTAGTTTAGAGACCAAATAATCAGAAATACGAGGATATTTTTCAAATTTATTTTCAAGCTTCATAAGTTGCTTCGGATGAACATAAAAAGCTTTTGAAAAATATTTTAAAATTTTATTATTACTTTTTTCTATTTTAAACTTGGAAAATAGTCCTAATGCTGTAAATATGAAAATAGAAGGTAAAATCACAAATACTAGATTACTCTCGTGTTGATAGGCAAAATATCCTGCCAAGAGCATTATTAAACTTATGCGTGTAGGTACAAACAGTAGACCTATGGTAAGTGTTCCAAAAAATGAAAAAGGAGTAAAATACCCATTCCATGTCAGTTTGGTTGTTCCTTCTCCATATATTTTGTATTTGTAAGTCGTTAAGGCATCAATACGAAGAGGACCTCTGACATGTAGCTTATTGGTTGCTATACCTACTTCAGAGCCTGAGTGAAAAGTACTTCCATCTGAAAATTTTGTACTGGCATTGAGGTAGAGACAGGTAGCATCTGCTCTATCCATAAACAGTTCAGCTGTTTTTGAGTTTTCAGTAATAATAGCTTCAGAGTGACCCGAACCATGTTGGTCTATGTGTGTTAAGGCTTCTTCTACGTCTTTGACAATTTTTATGTTTAAAATATTAGCAAGATATTCAATATTAAAGTCTTCTTCCTTAGCTTCGTTAATAGTAATGATTTTTTGGCTTTGAGGACAACCCTTGAGGACTGTTCCTTCTGCTTTAAAAATTTTGTGAAGCTTTGGTAATAAGTCACTTGCTATGTTTTCATGAATGAGTAGGGTTTCGGTTGCATTACAAACATTGGGAATTAGACATTTAGAATTTCTTGAAACCTCTAATGCTTTACGAAAATGTGCTTCTTTGTCAATATAAATATGATTTAACCCTCGATCAAAAGCAATGACGGGAACAAGAGAGTTTAATTCAATGTAACGATTAAAAATGGCACCTCCTCTTGTGAGTACAGCATCTATGTATTTATCTTCTTTAACCAACTTTACAATACCTTCTTTTGAACCATCGAAAAGAAAAGAGATAATTTCTTTAGGTAAGTTATTATTTTCCAAAACTTCTTGTAAAATTTTAATAATCGCATGGTTTGAATTTTCTGTATCATCAGCACCTTTAAGGACACAGACATTTCCTGTTTTAAAGCATAATGCAGCACCATCAGAGGTCATTGAAGGTCTAAGTTCATAAATAATAGAAACAACACCTAAGGGTACGGAGATACGTTTTACCTGTAGCTCTTCTTCACTTGTCCACTCTTCCAGTAAATTACCTACAGGATTGGGGTAGCTTGTCATTCGACGCATGACTTTAGCCATGTTTTCAATACGCCTCTGGTTAAGCATAAGACGATCTAATCCTACATCATTTAAATTGTTTTTGTAGGCTAAGTCCATGTCAATTTTATTGGCTTCAAGGATTATGTTACTATTGTCTAAAATGGCTGTTGCCATTTCTAATAAGATCTTATTTTTTTCATCATCAGAGAGGAGGGAGATATATTTTTCTGTGTCTTTGGCTTTTTGTAAAAAATTTTGAATCATTGCTTTATTTCCTTATCTCTTTGAATGTTTTAGCTATTTTTTCTGCAACAACATCATGTCCATGCATACCATCAAAAAAATCTTTGTTTGTAAAGTTATATTTATGTGGATTAAAGGAACCTTTTAACTCTATCTGTTTTTTTGTACTTAATATTTTTAAATAATTTTCGACAATATTTATATGTTTATATTTTTCATCTTGTACCAATATATCATAGCTGATTGGATGATAAGGGGTTAAAAAGAAGATTACTTTTACGTCTTTGGTTTGGAGGTAGTCAATAAAATCCTCAAATAGTTTTATATTGTCTAATTTTTTGTAGTTACCCAGTGCATAGACACTACCTTGGGTATATTCTTTAGCTTTTATTTCCACAAGGTCTTCTTTTCTATATCTTTGAGTGTAAGGGTAATGTATGGAGCCATCAGGTTCTCTTAATGAAGCATCAATATTGACATTGTCCACAACTTGAAAGGTTTCACCATTACTTTTTAGTACGTTTAGAAAAGACTCGATATTTAAAAGTGTATAGTCATAGTTAATTAATTGTTTCCACTTCATGGTATTGATATTATTAGTATTTTCTACTTCTTTATTGTAAATATTTGCAATACCAGCATTATAATAATTTTCTAGGGTCTTCCATCGAATTTGACCATTATATTTGTTAAAAGTCCAAGTATCTACACCGATGATAACTGTTTTAGGAATGTACTTATGGATGCTTTCATACGCAGCTATGATTGAAATATAATCCTCAATACTTCCCCCATAAGCAGCATGGTTGAAAAAGTTAATCTCATTGTTGAGAAAGAATTTTTTTCTCAACATCATCGACTTTGAAGAACCAAGAAGAATAACATCATTTTTTACTTGTAGATTTTTAATGATTAATTCTTGAAATGAGCGTTGATCAGCATGTTCTAGTCTTGTTATGGTCTTTCCATTGGCTAATGCTTCGGCTGCTTTTAGTAGATAGTTTGAATTACCAAAGAGACCTGAACTGTCAACTTTGTAATTAAAAATGGCTATTAAAAAAATAAGTGAAACAATCGAAATAAAGCTGTATTTGAGCCATAGTATATTTTTTTTCATTATTAAAACCTAAAGTATAGAAATTCAGAATATCCACTAAGTTTGTAAAATGAAATGACAAACAAAATGATAAAAAGAGATGCATGAATAAAATTAGCTTTAAATGTTTGTAATTTTTTCATAGAGTTTTTGCAGAACAGTATGAGTATAAAAGCACCTAAAATCCAAGCTACTGTATTATAAGACCCTTGAATGTTAGGAAGGAATCCTCCAAATTCAATATGTTCTTTAAACATTGTCAGTCTTGTTTCAAAGAAAATGGGTAAGACTAAGGTATTGAAATCAACCATTCCACTTAAAACCTTAATGGCATCTTCCCACTCTTTTGCTCTAAAAAATATCCAAGTAGCATTAATAAAGTTAAAAGTAATCAGCCAAGCCATCCAGCTCCAAAGCTTAAATCCTAAGCGACTCCATGCTCGGTGAATCACAAGTGCTAAACCATGTAAAAATCCCCAAAGTAAAAAAGTCCAACCAGCACCATGCCAAATACCAGCTAGAAGAAAAGTTACCAGTAGATTATGGTAAGTTCTTAATTCACTTTTTCTATTACCTCCTAAAGGAATATAGACATAGTCTTTTAAAAATCGACCCAATGTCATATGCCATCTTCTCCAAAAGTCTTGTATGTCTGTTGCTTTGTAGGGGGAGTTAAAGTTCATAGGTAGCTTTATATTGAAAAGAAGTGCTATTCCAATTGCCATATCAGTATAGCCTGAGAAGTCAAAATATAATTGGAAAGTGTAAGAGAGAGAAGTAATCCATGCTTCTATAAGGTTTAATGTTGTTGCTGTATCAAACCCTGCTGTTGCCCAGATAGCAAAGGTATCAGCTATAACAACTTTTTTAAAGAGTCCTATGCTAAATATAAAGAGTCCCATACTAATGTTTTTATAGTTCTTTATTTTATTTTTTACGTTGGAAAACTGGGGCATCATCTCTTTATGATGAACAATGGGACCAGCGATTAGCTGAGGAAAAAAAGTTACGAATAGAGCGTAGTTTATGAAATTGTATTCTTCTATTTCTGATTTGTAGGAGTCTACAAGGTAAGAGATTTGTTGGAAGGTAAAAAATGAAATAGCAAGGGGTAAAGCTAAGTGCAGTAGTTCTATATTATTATTCAACATAAGGTTATAGTTCTCTATGAAAAAATCACTGTATTTAAAGTATCCAAGAAGCGTAATGTTAGCAGTAATACCAAATATTAAAAGTAGTTTCTTTTTAAGTTTCACTTTACCATTGAACCCATAGTTATGAAGTGTATGTCCAATAAAATAGTTTAAAATGATGGATGAAATAATGATTGGTAGGTAAATGACATTCCACCAAGCATAGAAAAATAGACTTGATAAAACTAAAAATAATTTACTCGCAAGAATAAGTTTTTTTTGATTTAGATAAAAATATATAAAAAAGCTTATGGGTAAAAAAGCAAATATAAAAATATACGAGTTAAATAACACGCTATTCTCCTAAAGATTTATAGACATAATATGCTTTAGTGAGAATTAGAAAATAAGCAATAAAAGCATTTAACCAAATCAATCCAATGATTTGATAATAGTAAAGTACTATGGGTGCCAATATAAGATTCATAACAGCAGCAATAAAAAGAATTTTATTTAGAACCTTACTCTCTTTAAGGGTAACAAGCATATTTGTAAATTGGCTACCATAAGGAAAGACTATCAGCATAAGAGAAGTGACTTGGAGAAGATAGATGTTGAGGGTATCAACATTTTTCCCTGTAATAATCTCAAGTATTGCTTCAGCGAAAAAGAAGACAAGAAGAGAGACAGGGAGCATCACAATTAAAATAGCTATGGCGAGCTGTTTATTACGATTTACAAAATTCTTACTAGATGATTGGTAAATACCAATTAAGTAAGGATAAACAACCCGTGTTATTGGGTCAAAAAGGTTTCCAATCGCTGCCATAATTTTTACTGAAAGTGCATAGTATCCCAGTATCACAGGTGAAACAAAAAAACCAGCAATTATGGTTGAACTGGTACTGTAGAACTGTACAGCTATTTTAGAAGTAAAAATATACCACCCATCTTTTAAGTAAAAGGTGATTTGTTGGGTTGTAACGGAAATAAGTGTTACTTCAAAATATTTTAATGCTAAGTATAAACCTAAGAACCCAACAACGATAGAGGTAATAGAGTGTAGAAGCAATAGTAACCCTAAATCACTAGATTCTTTTATTAATAAAAGAACCAATACAAAAAATGAGAGCTTTAAAAAGCCATTAAGATACATAATAAAGCGCATTTTTTCTATGCCTTGAAAAAACCAAAGAGGAAGAAAAATATTTCCTAAAAACATTCCATAAGAGAAGAATAATAATTCTTTATAGATATAGAGCTTGTCTATACTAAAAATAGCTAAAGTCAAGAGTATTAAGAAAATGATGGCAAGTATAAATTTTATGAAAAGTACAGAGGAGAATATTTCATTTATTTTATTTTTATTCTCTTTATGAACGGAAATATGATAAGTAGCAGACAAGTCAAAACCATAATCAGAAAATTTTATACCATAAGTAGCAATGGCAAAGATAAAAGCATAAATACCAAATCCTTCTATTCCAAGTGTTTGGATGAGGTAAGGTATCAGAAAAAGAGGTAAAATATAATTAATAAATTGTAAACTTAATAAGGATATAAAGTTATCTGCTAAACGTTTGATGGTGATATTATTTTTATATGTTTGCATAAACACATTATAGTTTAATTTTATTAAAAAATGTTATTTTTATTGAAAATGTGTTCTATTTTTTCTAAAGTTTTTAGGGGTGTTTTACTTTGAAAAATATTACGACCTAAGCAAATCCCTTGAAACCCAAGTCGTTTAGCATTGTGAAGTCGTTCCTCAAAATAGTTCATGTTTTCACCTCCAGCTAAAAGCAAAATGGGTTCCTTATCACTAAAAGCTGGTAAGTTATTTAGTTTATTTAGTTCTAATGGTAGATGAATTTTAATCAGATCAGCACCGAGTTCAGTACAAACTCGAATCGCATAGTTAAAGTCTTCTATTGTATCCCAGTCATCATTTCCAACCATGAAAAGTACAGGATAATGGTATTGATTGGCTTCTGATACAATAAGTGATATAGTTTGAATGGCTTCTTCAAGGTTGTTGCTATTAAAATTGATTTGTACTGAGATAGCTGTACCATCAATTAAGGGTATATCAGAAACTTTAGTTAAAGGAACTTTATTTATATTTTTTGCATGTTTGACTAAACCCATAGTTTGTACGACAATGTTTGTTTGAGAAAAAACAGTTAAGTTATGGATGTATTGCTTATTGAGTACCACAGCAGGAATATTATTGTTTTCAGAAAAATCAATCCATTTATTAACCTCTTGCACAGAGTGAATTCCTTGAATCGGACCAGAACTTAATGCATGATCCATGGCTAAAATTAAAAAATAGTTATCTTTTTTTAGTTTTTCTAGTCTTCTTTGTTTTCCCCAAGAGTTTTGCATCTATTATAATCCTCTATCATCTTGAATGAATTCTAAAAGAATACCATCAGGGTCTTTTATAAAGAAATAATCAACTTCTGTCTTACCTTTAATAATCTCTATATCTTCTGAGTAACCATTATCAATAATCAGTTGTTTTGTGGCATGAATCGATTTCACTTTCAGTCCAAAATGTTTAATCCCAAGACGTGGTAGGTCAGTCATTAATTCTTTTGAACTGTTTGGTGCTTGTGTATGTTTTTTAAAGCAAAAAAGCTCTAAAAAAGTTTCTCCGAGTTTGAGGTGAGCAATTTGTAACTCTTCATTATCACTTTCCCAGTGATAACTTAAATTAAAGCCAAAAAAAGCATAAAACTTTATGGATTCTTGCATGTTTGAGACACTTAATGCTACATGATGTATTGTAAACATAAACTTCCTTTATTTAAAAAATATGTAATTGTAGTTCCTATTTTGGTTCTAATTATACTTAAAATTCTTAATTTATTCTTTATTGATATAATTCTTTCTATGATAGAATTAAAAACAAAACATTTAATATTACGCCAATGGAAAGAGGAAGATTTAAGATTTTATGCTCAATTAACTTCCAATAAGGAAGTGATGAAATATTTCCCTAAAACTTTAACACTTGAGCAAAGTAATAAGGCTGCTAGAAAATTTATGAACTTACTAGTAAAGAACGCTTGGGGGTTTTGGGCTGTTGAAGAAATTTCTTCAGCTAAGTTTATAGGTTATGCTGGTTTACATAAACCCCAAACCCAATTTTCATTTTCTCCATGTATTGAAATAGCTTGGAGAATGGAAGATAAGTATTGGAATCGAGGATATGTATTGGAATCTGGACAAGAGATTCTTCATTATGCCTTGGAAGTACTTTCTTTAGAAGAAGTTGTCTATTTTTCATCAATTAAAAACTTAAAAGGTGAAAAAATTGCAAGAGCATTGGGGATGAAAAAAGCAGATAAAAATTTTTATCATCCTTTTGTAGATCAGCAACATCAATTAAGTGAACACTATTTGTATAATAAAAAAAAATAATAAAAAACATGTTTTATTTTATTGTAATTTAGATATACTTAAAGCCATAATATTATTGTGCGAAAAGGTAGAGTTTATGGCAAAGTCAGGTGATGATATAGAAACACAAAATGCAAATTGGAAATTTAATGGTGAAATGGTTGAACACTTTGAAGAGCATGTTGCTAAATCGGTTCCCCTTTATAGAGAAGGACATGAGTTAATTGTAAACCTTAGTGATTATTTTGTCAAAAATGATTCTATTTGTTATGAATTAGGTTCGTCGGCAGGAACATTAACCAATAAGTTAGCAGAACGACATGCATTTCGATCTGCTAAGTTTATGGGTATTGAGATAGAAGAAGATATGGTCACCAAGGCAAATGAATTGTATAAATCTACGAACCTTTCTTTTATCTGTGATGATATGACAACTATTAATCTTGATAAAGCTGATTTAATTGTCTCTTATTACACCATTCAGTTTATTCATCCAAAATTACGACAAGAGTTGATTAATAAAATATATGATGCTTTAAATTGGGGGGGTGCTTTCATTCTTTATGAAAAAGTACGCGCCAATGATGCACGTTTTCAAGATATTATCTCTAATCTTTATATGGAGTATAAGTTAGATCAGGGCTATTCTCCTGAAGAGATTATTGCCAAAGCCAAAAGTTTAAAAGGGGTGATGGAACCTTTTTCTACAGAAGGTAATATTGATATGCTTAAACGGGCTGGTTTTGTAGATATTTTATCTGTCCAAAAGTACATGAATTTTGAAGGTTTTTTGGTGATTAAATAAAGGAGAGTATGGTTAATGAAATGGCTTAAATTATATTCAGTTATTGTCATATGTATAAGCATTCTGGTGCTAGTTTTATCATTTTTTATGATGGATGTTTTACCCCTACTATATAAGTTTTATATGGGCTATGAAATTGCATCTTCTAAAATGGATAAATTAGTAGCATATGGATTAGAAATTAGTAATGAGTTACGACTTTATAGTTTACTATTATTGGTTACTTTTAGTACGGTTTATTTTCTTAAAACAGTCAAACAGTTTGTCGTTATTTTTAGTGCTTTTATTTTAATTCATTTTGTTTTTATTGCTGAAATAGGAAACCTTATAATTTTTAGAAGAGTCTACTTAATGTTGCTTTCACTTCCTTTTTTGTGGATATTTTTTGATTTTTTTAAATTTAATAAAGAGACTTATGAAACTAAAATTACCCATGGATTTTTATATTTAACCCTTTTATGTTTTGTACTACCTGGTTTATATCTTCCTCCATTTTTTTCTGGTATTCAAGGGTGGACTACTCAAATTGATAAAAGCCAACACTTTGCTATTAATGGAGTATTTTTGGTTCGTAAAGATGGGGAAGAGATACGGTTTTCACGTGCAATTGTAAGCCCTATTAACTTTGTTACAAGGTTAAATTCCTATATGCTTAGATCTCATCCTCAAAAAGTCAATGAACTATTAAGGTTTTATAAAGGAACTTATATAAAAAGATATGCAACATTGGCAAAGGGGAGCATACCCAGCCAAAATATTTTGGGAAAGTTAGCTTACCCCATACATAACCCTCAAGGAAATTTTGATTATTCAGCATTTCCACCTAGTAATATTAAAGAGATAAAAATTTCAACCAAATATTATACTTGGGAGAAAAATTTTATTAAAGAAGATGTCATGGCGAGGGAAGTATGGTAATGAGTATTGTAGATGCTTTTAAGAATAAACTCTATGAACCAGCTCCAGCCTCATTTATTGGTTGGACGAGAATAGTTATTCTATTCTTTTTGTTGTATAAATTTTTAAGTCGAGATTACTCTTTGTTTGGAACACTGCCTGAAACATTAGCGCTTGCTTATCCAGCCAATGTATTTCATCCTTTAGATGCCTATGTGTTGTTTGGTTTTAAATACATTGTTGATTTTTGTACTTTTCATTGGATACATTGGTTTATCGCTTTTCCCAGTGAACTAACCCTCTATTATATTCAACGCTTTTTGGAGTTTATGTTAGTCTTTAGCCTCTTTTTTGGAGGGGGTTATAAAAAAGTTAATTATTTAATTATTTATGTTTTAGGAATGTATCTTCTTGGTTTTTTATTTAGAATGGGATCTGATATCGATGAAATTTTTGTTCAGATGCAAATAGTATTATTACTCTTTTTATTTAGAGGCAAAGAGAGTTATATTCTCTTTTTTAAACAACAAAATCCTTTAAACTATAGTAAAGAAAATGGTTGGTTTTTTTCCATGGTCTTATTAATATTTATTGCGTATTATTTTTTAGCAGGTATCAATAAAATAATAGATATCTCTTTATTAGATTGGGGTAGATATGAATTGGCAAATTTAGCAGAGTTAAATAAGTTAAAAATAGAATTGGGAGATGATAGGGGATACTGTTATATAAGAGAACTTTTTATTGGGAATTCTTGGATGGATATTCCAGGTACAATTTTAGTTTACCTAGAACATTTATTAATACCTTTACTATTTTTCAGAAGGGAGTACATACCTGTTGCATGGTTTATTTATATTTTATTCCACTTAAGTGCATTGAGTATTAACTTGTTTTTTACAGGTGTATTTCTCAGTTGGTTAGTTTTTCTTCCTATGCATAGAATGTATCAAAAAGTGATTGTCTTATGGGATGGTGATTGTACTTTTTGTTATAAAAGTGTGCTTATTGCTAAAAAGTTTGATTGGTTTAATCGTTTTGTCATTATTAATTCTAATGATAAGCACCAGCATAAAAAGTATTTAGAGGGTTGGGATGGAGATATTGAGAAAGGACTTTGGGCAAAAGGTCTTGATAGTATGGAAAATCATGTTGGTTTTGATGGTTTTAGACGTATGGTATGGGTTATGCCTCTATTTTGGATTATCTTACCACTATTATATCTACCTCTTATACCTACTATTGGAAGAATTTTTTATGCTTGGATTGCTAAAAACAGATATAAGTTTGGGTGTAATAGTGATGCTTGTACGGTTTAGTTATTATGATAAATAAGATAAAAATATTATGTAAAAATAATGAATTACTTTTACAAGTTTTCTTACTAATAGTAGTTAGTTATCTTTTAACAAGGCATTTGTACCAAGTTTTTCCAAAAGAGGGTTTATATCAAAATAGTACGATTTTTTTTAACCTATATAAATACGCATCTTTAAAATTGATTATACTGATGTTATTTCCTATCGTTTTATATCGACTCGAATGGAACGATATCTTTGAAAAAAAATTTACCGTATTAAAATATTTTGTATTTTTCATATTTTTAATATATGCATGGCGTGTAATTACTTTAGACTATAATTTATATTTTAATCAACCTTATCACTTAGATAGAATTACTTTATGTGTACTTTTTATTCTTACTCTTCGTTTTCCTTTGGCATTTATTTACTTTATGCTTTTATCGTTATTGTTTTTTTATCAAGTTAGTTATCCTAGTTCTGAACTTGTATTTCCAAGAGCGTATGTTTATATAAAGCCATTAATAGAAATTTTAACACTATTTATAGTTTTTATATTTATAAAAGCTATTTATAAAAAAATCTCAATTCTAGCATTCTTTATGGTAGTAATTTGTTTTCATGCTTCTAATTATTTTATTCCTGGTTTAGGTAAAATACTTTTAAGTGAACATTATATTGATTGGATATGGGTAAATGATTTAGCAAATATTTTTATCGCAAAATATTCTCAGGGTTGGTTGGCTTCTTTAGTTCCATTAGAGACGATGGAAGTTTTTGTGGGCTGGATAAGTACCATTACTATACCCATGCAAATTTTTGCTTTTTTAATTCAAACGATTGTTTTATTTGTTTTTTTTAGTAAGCGTTTAGCTTTCATTTTATTTGTTAGTTTTGAACTTTTGCATCTTGGTATTTTTATGCTAAGTGGAATTTTCTTTTGGAAATGGATATTACTTAATCTAGCGATTATCTATGTTATTAGAAATTTAAATAGTAAAGATATTCAACAAATATTTAATTATAAAAGTATGCTTTTTACAATGCCATTTATTATCTTAGGATATGGTATTTTTCATTCCTATTGGCTTGCATGGTATGATACCCCTTTAAATAATTTTAATAAGATATATGCCATTACAGAAGATGGAAAGCGATACAAAGTTGATGTGAATTTATTTGCTCCTTATGATAGAGTATTTTACAGAAGAACATTAAATTCTTTTATGGATAAACCTTTAAAGCCAGAATGGGATACTAGAAGTCAAGATTTGATGATGGAATTAATGAAATTATCTAATCAAAATGATAAGCATTTAATGCTCAAAGATATTAATAGATTTGAGAAAAAATATGGTGTCAATGAATTTAATAAACTTCAACAAGATAAAGTTATAGCATTTATACAAATCTTCTTTAGAAATTTAAATGCATATAAGAGTAGTGAATTTTTATGGAAGGATTTTTCTCCTTTAAGGGATATGTATATATCTTTTGATTGGGATAAAATTTTAAATGAGCCAGGTAAGGTTAAAGAAGTTGAGATTATTTTTTATAAGCAATTTTATAATCATAAAGAAAATAAATTAATGTTTTTAGAAGAAGAAAAAATTTTTAGTATAGAGATTATAAAAATAGCTAAGGATTAAGTTCATAAACCCTAAAAAACCCAATTTTAAGCTTCTTTTATTGGTTTAAAATGAGTAAATATAGGGATTTGTTTCGTTTTTCATGGGTTGACTAAGTTAAGTAGAAAAGCTTTTTTGAAAAACAGAAAAGTATTAATCTTTTCTGTTAATCTACTGCTTAGTGTGAAACAAGTTGAATGTTATCAAAGTCTCCACCAGCTGAAGTAAAGTGGGTAATACTAATTAACTCATTGTCTGGTTCTAGCATTCTAAGTTTTTCTTCAATGTTGATTTTATAATGTATAAAGTTTCCATTTCGAGTTTCCATATAGTAATCAGTTGGACCAGGGTGATTATGAACATAGCCTTCTCGTGAGCTAAATGGGTCTCTAAAGTCTTCTGGATTATTGGTAAAGACATTGCCCGGATGGTTCATATAGGATGAAAAGACAATTCTTTTTTTACCTTCTTTCGTTTGAACAATTACCCCAAAGTTACCAACATGTGATGCTGTTCCTATACGTGTATCAAATTCTAAAAATCTTAACTTTTTGTCTGGATTTGAAAATGAGAAGTAAGAACCAACATATCTTGTAGCTCGTACAGAATGATTACTGCCTTGTGCACCTGTATTAATGATTGTCACAGGAGTACCTGTACTACCCCATTCTTGTTCAAATCCATTTTCAGCAGTTTCATATACAATTTTAGTGACAGCTGTATCTTGAACATTGAAGGTTAAGGTTTTTTTATGAAGTGTGGCAAAAGAAGCTCTCATCTCATAAGTTCCTACAGGTAAGCCATTAAAAGATAAACTTCCATTAACTAAACTTTTTGCATATTTCCATTCAATAGCACTTTCTTTTGAATGTGTTGCCCCTACTGGGAAGATACCAATCCAATCACTTCCTGCTCCTCTCATATTAACAAAGTCAGCATATATTAATTCAAATGGGTCATAAGCTGGTTTTCTTGACTCTACGTTAAATGCTGTATTTTCAACTGTAAAAGAGTGGCTAGCTTCTACATTGAGTGTATTATTGAAAAATACACGTACTTCATAGTTCCCTGCAGGTAAACTTTCAAAAGTTTGCATATTTTGATTATTTTTAAATTCCCACTGAATAGCATTTTGTAAAGTACTAGCACTTCCTTCTGGAAAAATACCAATCCAATCTTGCTCACTATTAGACATGTTTTCATATAGTACTACAATTTGATCTGTTTGTGTATAGGTGTCTTGTGTTGTAGAGACAGTGGTTTCACTATGAACTTTCACAGAAATATCATCAAACCAAACGGTTCCTTTTTTATAGTTAAGAATGGCATAGGGTTTAATAGATACAATTTCTTTATCAAATGTTACGGTATGTTCTACTTTTTCCCAGTCATGTGTTCCTTTTGAAAATCTTAATTCATCTGGGTAGTACCATTTATGTGTTCCATCATCAAAAGTAATACTAAAGTCTAAAGCATTTAATGCATCCTCACTAACGTTTTCGGCTTTATTCCAACCCGTAAATGTTACAGTTTTTTTGTTGTTAACAGGGATTGTAGGATAGTGCCATCCAGATCTTAAATTATCTTCGTTGATAATTTTCATTGAATGTGTTCCTGAATGTTTTATGTTAGTATCTATGCCTCCTGTAATAGCTCCTCTATAAGGTTTCCAATCGGTAGTTATTTCTTCTTCGACAGTGACAGAAATATCATCAAACCAAACGGTTCCTTTTTTATAGTTAAGAATGGCATAGGGTTTAATAGATACAATTTCTTTATCAAATGTTACGGTATGTTCTACTTTTTCCCAGTCATGGGTTCCTTTTGAAAATCTTAATTCATTTGGGTAGTACCACTCATGTGTTCCATCATCAAAAGTAATGCTAAAGTCTAAAGTATTTAATGCATCCTCACTAACATTTTCGGCTTTATTCCAACCAGCAAATGTGACAGTTTTTTTGTTGTCAATAGGGATTGCAGGATAATGCCAACCAGATCTTAAATTATCTTCATTGATAATTTTCATTGAATGTGTTCCTGAATGCTTTTCTTCAGTGACTAAGCCTCCAGTGATACCACCTCTATATGGAGTCCAGTTATTTGTATCTAAAATCTCGGCATGTGCATTGATACTAAAAGAGATTAGAATTAAAAATAGAATTCCTAGTTTCCTTACAGTTTTCATTGTGTTTCCTTTGTTTGATATTGTTTTTTTTTACTTTGTTTTGTTTATTATAGGTGATTTTAAATAAAAATAAACTTAATATTTATTAATTTTATATTTATTTTAATAGTTAAATTATTTATTAAGTTTTATGTGTGAGGGGCTTTATTTTGGATAAATTATTTTATTGAAATGAAAGTAGTATATTATTTTTGAGATTATGAAACTTAATAAAATAACTAATAAAAATTTAATGAGTCCTTCGATAAGGGTATTCCATGAGTATATTAGGTTTAGACCTTGAATAACAAAAGGATGAATGGTAAAAAGAGCTAATGAGTACTTTCCAAAAGTTTCAAAAAATTTTATCTCTTTAGACCACATAATGAGTGTAAAAAAGCTTAAAATCATAATAAGGTCTTGTAATATAAAGTGCAATGGGTTCTCTAAAATATTGGGAAGTATGGCTGATGCTAAAGAAAAATTGGAACCATATGCTAGAGAGAGTAGGGTTAGAAATAATAAGGTATAGATCCATATGGAATAGTGGGTATAATTAAATCTTTTGTATATATAGTTAACGCTAATACCAATGACGAAAATATAAATTGAGACATAGGAACTGAGTGGAAAATAAAATAGATAAGTTTTAGGAATAAGTGGAATGAGAATATGCCCTACAAACATAAGTAAAAAGAATATTTTTTTATTTTTTTTTGAAAGGCTATTAAAAATCATAATAAGTATTAAGGTAGCCATCAGTGAAGGTAAAAACCAAAAAACTCTTAATCCTATGTCTATTTTAAGTAAAGCAGAACTTCCAATAAACCAGCCTACTAAGGCAGAAAGAGGATTGAATTGCTGTTCTAAAATGGAATAGATAACAAAGGCTAAAAGAAAGAATATTGTATACGGTATATAGATACGTTTTAGACTTTTTATAAGATTTTCAAGGTTTAATGTATCTTTATTGAATAAAAATGGAAGTAGTAAAAAAGAGACTACATGAAACGAATAAAGACTGGCATGTAATGATCCATATTGCTCAAGTAACTGAGAAATATGACCAAAAATAATGAGTAGTATTAGTAAACCTTTAAAACGATTACTTTGTTCAAATGTTAAATTGTTAGAGTTCAACTTCATGCCATTTTTGGGTATTACATTCTCTAAAAGAGCTTAGTGCTTGATCAATATCATATGACCAGTGGAGTACTATGGGATGGATGGTTGCTTTTTTATGTGTTTTACTATAAATGTCCACTCCTAAACGTACTCGTTGATATTCATGAAATTGTTCAGAAAATGAGATAAAAAGAACATCTGCATTAGATTTTTGATGCAGTCTATCATTGGCAAATTTTGCAACCATATCAAGAAAACTGGTTAATATTAGACCACAACGGGGAATAATTTTTCCTTGCTCATTGACAAAACCTGCAGCTAAATCGTGTTGATATTCATCATCTTTTAAAAAAGCTTTACCCTCAATATTAATAAAGCTATCAGCAAGTTTTTCATTATTTTTTAAGGCTTTAAAGGCTCGATTCTTTAAGTTTCGTTCTGACACTAAACGAATGGATTCAGATCGAATATACTTTTGTCCTTCAACCATTTCATCTATAAATGCTTCTGCTGACTCCATGGTATCTTCATCTAAGTTATTGAGTAAAATAGTAGGAATGATTTTAAATTTATGTTGATACTTTTGAATAATCTCTTTACAAAGTTCATTGGCAAATGTCATGTTTCTTTTTGCCCATTCTTTATTTTTTTCTTCTAAAGGTAGAGAAAAATGTGCCAGTTCAAGAACAATAACCATGGGATTATTACGTGTATCTAATTGTTTACTGATAAGCTCTTTCAAGTTTAAGAGTTTTTGTTTTGACCATTCATCATAAGGTATGGTTGGTGATAAATAGTTTTTATTATTGTGGGGGTTGATACAAATTTCGATGATTTATCCTTTATTGATGTTAATTGTAAAATTTTCATACCAAAGTTGAAAGATGAAAATTCTCCAAAGTTTATATTTATAGGCTTCATTACCTGCATAAAATTGATTACGAATGTTGATGATAGAAGAGCTATTAAATATATTGTCTTCATCTAGTCTTTTTTTATTAATTTGAGAATACAAAATATCTTTCAGTTCATTTTTCATCCATGAGGATAATGGAATACTAAAACCACATTTTGGTCTATCCATAAGTTTTTTAGGTAAGTATAAATGTGAAATCTCTTTTAAAAGGTATTTTTTAATACCATTTTTTATTTTAATAGAGGCTGGAACTTTAGCCATGTATTGAATGAGGTTTACATTTAAAAAAGGTGTTGATAATGTTATCCCTTGATGATTCATAGCAGCATAACTTTTTACGAGTTCTCCATCTGTCATGGTTGTTTTAAAGTATGTACCAATAATTTCATCTACTGTTTCTGAATGCTCTCCAAATGTAATAGCATCAAAGCTGGTTACTATGGGTTGATTGTAATCTTTAATATGCTGTTTGAGTTCTTTTTCTAAGAATATGGAGTTTCGTACTTGAATCATATGTGCAATATTTTTAGCATTAAGTACTCCTTTGAGTTTGTCTAATTTTTTTGGAAGGTTATTATAGTTTTTTAAGAAAGGTACTTTATCTATATATATATACTCTAATGGTAGGGAAGATAATTTTTTTAAAAAGGTGGGCGTTGTGGCTATTTTGTTAAAGAAATGTACATCTTCAGCTGTAGCAAACACCTCATCCCCTCCATCACCTGCTATAAGATTTTTAATATTATGTTCTTTTAGAAGTTTTGCTGTTAACATGGTGGGAGAAGCAGCATGATCTGCGAATGGTTCATCATAGACTTTAGACATTTTTGGTATAAATTTTAAGGCATCCATTGCTGTAAAATAGTATTCATGATGATTTGTACCTAAGTAATCGGAAATAGCTTTTGCATGAGGGGCTTCATTAATAGTGTTTTCATGAAAGCCTATGGTAAAAGTGTCTATTTTTTTTTCACTTTGTTGTTGTGTTATGGCTACTAACGTTGAACTATCATAACCCCCACTTAAAGAAAGACCATGGTTATTAGTCAATCTGTTTTCTTCAACAGATTTTTGTAGTAAGTTATGGGTAGTATTAAGGATAATAGATTCATTTTGAACAATTTTCTTTTCGTTATAAATAGATTCTAATAACCAATATTTAGTCTTTTGCTTGTTATTTTTGATTAAATCAAAAGTGATATATTCTCCAGATTGAACCTTATAACACTCTTTGAAGATTGTTTGTGGTTGAAGTATATATCCAAATTGTAAATAGTTTGCTAAGGCATTAGGATTAATTGATAGTTGAATTTCATCAACTTTGTAAAATTCTTTTACATGACTACCAATACTAATGGTATTGTTCATGCTTGTAAAGTAAAGAGGTTGAATCCCAATTTTATCTTTAGCTATGTAAAGTGTATTAGTATTTTTATTATGAATGATTAAGGAAAATTGACCTTCTAACATATTGAGAAGTTTTATGCCCCATTTTTTATAAGAAGCTAAAAGAAGAGTGATATTAAGTGTTGTTTTATCATCGAGATTTAGCATAGTTAAAATTTTTTTACGATTTAGAAGTTCTCCAACAAAAAGTAAAAAAATTTCTTTATTATTAAAAGTTTCTACTTCATTAGATTTTTCTATTATCTTAATAGTCTTTCTTTCTTTTGACATATTGATTAAAAACTTTTTCATTTAGTACACTCTCTTTATATATTTGTTTTTATTATACCAGCTACTAATAAGATATAATCTTTGTAAAAATATTTTACTTTTTTGGTTATTTTTAGACTTTTGTAAAAGCTTCGTTGTGAATGTTTTAATCTCTTTTTGATTCCAAAGTTTACAATAAATTATTTCATTTAGTATTTCTTCTCTCATTTCCATTAAAATGGAAAAAAAATCAAAAGAAAAAGCTTTTTTACCTAATTTATCACTATCTAAACTAATTTTCTCTTTTAAAATTTTTCGTAAAAATAATTTATTTTTAAATATTTTTCTATCAATAAGATAATGTTCTGGAAGAGTGGAAAAGTAGTGTGTGACATGGGTATCACACCAAGGTAAAATTAATTTAGCGTTATTTATAAATGCTAAATTACGTGCTTTTCTAATAACTCTATCTGATTCAACGAAACTACCCCAAATATCTGCTCTTAAATCAAGATAGTCCCACTCTTTTCGTTGTTCATCCATCTTTTTCCAATAGTGATAGACATTTTGTGTGGAATTAAAAATTTTTTTTGTATCAGAAAATGACAGTCCACTTAGTCCAGCCCATTCAGATTTAGTATGGGTAATGTTTCTTAATCTATTGGTTGAACTAAGTTTATCAGTTATGGTTCTAAACATATGAAAGTTTGAAAGTAGTTTTTGTTTATAGTATTCATCTTTATTAGGAATATGTCCTATATAAACATCATTTCCACTTCCATCAATAATATTACTTTCTTGAAATTCAACTTGTGTATTATAAAGTGGATAAGCTAAGGTTGCATTATCAACACAAGGAAAAGGAATGTTTTCAAAATAATCATTAATACTTTGTATATGTTTCCTTTCCAAGTGCTTAGGTTGATAAAGTATTTGGTGTTTAAAGCCCAGTTTTTTGGCTATTTCTTTTGAAATATTACTTTCATCATTTTGATTTTTACCTTTATAGGTAAGACAGGTAATTTTATTTTGTTCTCCAGCTTGTGCTAAGGATAAGGCAATCATATTACTATCTTTACCAGCACTTTGAAAAAGATAAGAAGGGTTTGCTTTATTAAGCTTTGACTCAGTAGCTTTAGCTAATAAGTTTAAAACCTCTTTTTGATCTATATTTGCTTGGATATTACGCTTCTGATGTTTAAAGGGAAAATCATGAGAAAAAGATAGTTTAATTTTATTTGCTATTGTTTTTACCGTTGCAATATCACCAATGCCCACAATAAAAATATTTTTATAAATGGTGTTGGGTAGAGGAATAATGCCACTTTGGAGTAAAAATGAAAGACTTTCTTCTCTTAGTTCTAAAGGGATGCTTACTTGTGGGTGTTGGAAAATTTCTTCAATTTTATTAGTATATAAGAGATAATCCTTCGTTGTTGATAAATAAATATAAATGGGAAATTGAGCAGCTAAGTCTGATTGAATATTAATTTCTGCATTATTAATATGGTAGCTATGAATCATTTTTAATCCTAAATTTTTGAATGGAATGATTGACATAGTACCAAAGAAATAGAGTATGAATCACGATAATGATTAAAAAAGAGATTACTAAACCTGTCTCTTGAAAATAGTAAATGGCTACAGGGACAATCATTAAATCACTTACAACAGTATAGTTCATAACTTTAATAAAGGATTTCTTTTGTTCCATGATTATAAGTGTGTTTGAGAGTAAAGAACCAAAAGGTAAAACAAAAATACGTAATAAAAATATACTTAAAAGGAAGGATACTTGTAAATTATCTTCCCCATGGATTAAAAAAACCAATTCTTCTACAAAATATTCTGCAAGGAGTATGAAGACTAAAGAAGCTAAGAGAAAAATAGCTGATATTTTTTTTAAAAATTGTACAAAAGTATTAAAGCACTCTTTTTGTTTTTTTACTAAATAGGGGTATATGGTTTGATTAAGAGGTTGAAATATACCTCCAATAGCAAGAACAATTTTTTCAACTATTGCATAATAACCTACGGCTAAATTATTGCTAAGTAGACCAAGTAGTAATATGTTGGTTGTGGTATAGAGTGAAACATAAAATCTAGATAAAAAGACATGCCATCCATCGATAAGATAATACTTTAATATATTTTTGTTTTGGAATTTAAAACTTATATTGAATTCTTTTTTAATATAATAAAGTGATAATAGACCAGCAACAATAGACCCCAGTGAGAAAAAAAGAGGAACAAGATAGATATCATTTTTAGTCTTTATAAAAATAAAAATTGCTATGGTGAAAATTAATTTTGAAATTATGTTTAAATAGCTAATATATTTCATTTTTTCCATTCCCTGAAAAATCCAAATAGGAAAAAGAAATTGTCCTAAAACGGAACCAAAACTAAGAAGATAAATTTGCCAATGTTGTTCAAAGCGTTCAAAACTAAAGATTAATGTACAGAGTAATAAAAAGCTTATGATTAGTAAAATAAACTTTATGCTCATGACGGCTGAATAAATTTCAATTATTTTATTTTTATTGTGTCGATGTAAAGAAATTTCTTTGGTGGCAGTTAAATTAAACCCATAATCAGTTAGGATAGAAAAGTAAGTTATTATGGCTGTGGCAAAAGCTAATAGTCCAAAATATTCAACACCTAAAACTTGTATTAAATAGGGTAGTGTAATAAGAGGTAAAATATAGTTGGTAGCTTGTAGAAAAGATAAGGCTAAAAAGTTTGATTTTAAACGTTTTAAATCATTAGCTAAAATTTTCAAATTAATTTTTCCTCTTGAATTGAATAGTATATAGGGGAAAATTATAACATAAAAAAATATAAAATAATATAAAAAAAAGCTTTATTGTGTCATAATTTGCTTAAGTAAAAGTAAGAGGTACTATGAAAACAACACATACAAATGCTGATATGTCACATCAGAATGGAATTTTTTATAAACTAAGTGTATTTGTCAAATCTTTGAGAGATAATGGAATAACACCAACAGTACATAAAATAAGACAGCATATTTTTTATAAGTTTAAAGGAGTAGATTTCTCAACCCAAAATATTTATGACTTAACAAGAGTTGGAGAGTATCAAGAACATGGTACAGCTTTAGTTTCTACTTCTAAAGATTTCTTAACACAACTATTAAAAGATTTAGAACTTTCTATTAATATACCATTAGAAAAAAGTATTTTTGTTGATTATGGCAGTGGTAAAGGAGCAGCCATTATTCATGCTAAACAGTTGGGCTTTAAGGAAACAATTGGTGTGGAATTTGCGAAAGAATTACATGAACAAGCTGTTAAAAATATTACATCATTAGAACTTGACAATGTAAAATCTTTATACGCAGATGCAACAAGTTATATCTTACCTAATGACATAGCTGTTATTTATTTTTTTAATCCTTTTGATGAGGTAGTGATGCAGAAAGTGATTAATAATATTTTAGTACAAAAAAAGGGTTTTAAAAATGATGTTTATATTATTTATGGAAATGCATCATGCTCTCTACTAAAAGAAAACTTTAACTTGTTAAAAGAGAAAACTTATAGTAGTGGTGCAAAAGCAGAGTTTTATAAGATATAAGGGGTAAAAACGTAAAATGGATATGGACATGTTAACACTAAATAAGAGAGAGATGAAATCGACAACTTTAGTTGGACTTATTCATGCATTAGATCTTGGTGGAGCAGAGAGAATAATGGTGCGCGTATTAAATTACTTTGTAGGGGAAGGTTACGATGTTCATTTAATTATATTTGATCATCGAGGTGCTTTAAAAGATGAGTTGTCAAGAGAGGTTATGCTTCATGATTTAGCTATACCTTCTGTAATGAGAGGTATGCCTAAATGTTTAAAAACATTAAAGAATATAGAAGCAGATATTATTTTTACAGGTATTGGACATTTGAATATCGCATTGGCTCCATTTATTCCTCTAATGAGACGCTTTTTACCAAAAAGTAAGTGGGTTTCAAGGGAAACAAATATTGTTAGTTTACACAATAAAATTTCTAAATACCCAAAACTTTTTGATTGGCTTTATCAACATACTTATCGTAACTATGACCATATTATTGCTCAATCCAAAGATATGAAAGAAGATTTAGAGAAAAATTATTTTTTTTCAGAAAAAATTGTTGTGATTAATAATCCTATAGATTTTAAAAAAATACAGTATCTTTCCAATAAAGAAGTAACAGGATTGTTTGATAAAACAAAAATTAATTTATTATCAGTATCAGGTTTACGAATACAAAAGAGGCATGACTTAATGTTAAAGACACTTGTATTGTTACCAAAAAACTATCATTTAACGATTGTTGGTACAGGAGAAACAGAAGAAAACTTAAAACATTTGAGTAAGTATTTAAATATCAATGATCAAGTTTCTTTTGTAGGACAGCAGTCTAATCCTTATGTCTATATGAAAGAAGCTGATATATTGATACTTACATCTGAGCGAGAAGGTTTTCCTAATGTACTTTTAGAAGCCAATACATTGGGGTTACCTATTGTTGCTTTTTCTTGTGTAGGAGGAATTAAAGAAATTATTAAAGAGGGTGTTAATGGTTTTTATTCACCTTTTGGTGAGTGTGAATTACTTGCAGAAAACATTGAAAAAGCAAGTTCTTTTAGTTTTGAAAAAGATAAAATAATTCGTACTACAATTAACAAATATAGTCAAGAAAATATTCTTGAAAAATATAAAAAACTTTTTAAAGATGAATTATGAAAACTATTAATATAAAAAATGCCCTATTCATATGTATATTACTGTTATTACTATTAGGTTTATTACAATCATTAGGTAAACCATTATTTGTGTGGAATGAATTAATTTATCATTTTGAAATATTTGATATACGAGGTTTAGTTAAAGGAAGTATTTATCTTTTGACATATTTATTAGCTGTAGTATCTTTGTTTGTAATTTTATCCTTGAAATCTTTTCGTTTATTTTTATTTTTTCTTATTTTCTTATTTTTATTTTTTTCCATAGATTTATTTATACAACTTTTGGGTATTAGTCATGGTTTTTCTTATGCTGAGTATAGTTTGGCGATGAATGAAATAGGAAATTATAAGTATTTAATGGCTTACACAGATATGCTTTTAAAAAGTATGGGTTTAGCATTTTTAATTGTACTCTTTTTATATTTTATACGTTTAAAAGTGTTAAAAGTTAAGCTTTCTTCAGCTTATCTTTTGTTTCCTTTATTATCAATGGTGATTATTTATTTTGCTTGTTTACGGATTGATACTTTTAAATTAAGTTCCTATCCTTCAGCAATTAAAATTCCTAATATTGCACTGAGTTATTTACAGTTTTCAAAGCCAATGAAAGAACGTATTTTAGATATAAATATTAAACCTAAAGAGGCTGGTCAATTTCAAAATATTGTATGGATAATTGATGAATCTGTTACAGGAAGTTATTTATCAGTTAATGGTTATGCCAAAAATACTACGCCCTACTTAAATGGCTTAGTTAAAGAAAGTCAGGATTTTTCAAATTTTGGAGTTGTAAATTCCGTTTCTAATTGTTCTGCAAATTCCAATCTCTTTTTACGTATTGGTTTAAATCCTCATCATCATGATAAAAAAGAAAGATTTTCATTACCGACTATTTATCAATATGCTAAAAGAGCAGGTTATAAGACATGGTTATTTGATTCACAAACACGTAAAGGACATTTACAAAATTATTTGACTTTATATGATAGAAAAAGTATTGATCAGTTTGAGACCTTAGGTGCTGATGTTACACGTATAAAAAGAGATGAAGTTGCTTTAGAGCATATGAGTAGCATTGTGAATAATAGTAGTTCAGATAGAAAAAATTTTATAGTTTTAGTTAAGTATGGTGCACATTTTCCTTATTTATTAACGTATGATCAAAAGTTTACTTTATTTAAACCTGTATTAAAAAGCTCTTATGGTGGGATGAATTTTGAACACAAAGAAGAACAGCTAAATACGTATTTAAATTCAATGTATTTTAATGTTGATTTATATTTAAAAAAGATGTTGAAAAAGATTGATTTGTCTAAGACAGTAATTTTTTATACCTCTGATCATGGACAAAATATTTTAGAGAGTGAAAACTTAGCACGTCCTCATTGTAATGATGAAAAGGTTGTTAAAAATGAATTAAGTGTGCCTCTTTTTGTATTTTCAAAACAAGCTAAAATACGTTTTCCTAAAGAGAGAGAGGCTTTTTATTCTCAAATTCAAATTTTTCCTACAACGCTTTCACTGTTAGGTTATTCAGATGATCTTGTTTCTAGCTATGGAAAAACACTTTGGGAAGGTTATCTTAATAGTAATGAGCGAAAGTATATGCTTTCTTCATCTAAAGAAATAAAGGTTTATGAATGAAAATTTGGTTTTTTATTATCTTTACTTTAATCATTGCTTTTGAAAATATATTTATAGAAAATATTTTATCTAAAATCATATTTTTATGGGATACTAAAAGTGTTTACATTACAAGTTATTATAGTTTGGTAACGCTTCTAGGTTTTATGTCAGTCACACTTCTTTTTTTTATCAAAGAAAAGATTTATTTTTTCTTAGTATCTTTTTTACTTTTATTTACGTATAGCATTGAGTTAGTTTATAAAGATATTAATAGTATAGGGTTTGGATTAAATGAGCTGTCACTTGTTTTAAATGAAGGAGATGCTTTTGCCCTTGATGCTTTAATTACCTATGGTATTTCTATTAAAAAAGCATTATTTATTTTACTTATTTTTGTATTTATTTTCTTTGTGATACGAAAAATAATTGTAAAGAAAAAGATTTTTATGAAAACTAAATACATTATGGTATTTTTGTTATTCGCATTTATTTTGGCATACTCTATTACATTTAAAACAACCAGTGCAACACAAACTAGACCCAATATTATAAAATTTTTAAATACAACATTGTATTATGCCTCTAATAGGCTTTATTATGGTGAGCGAGAAATTTTACATGAAAAAGCGACATTAACAGAAAAGTATCAAAATATTATTTTAATTGTTGATGAAAGTATAGGAGGAGAATATCTTTCGATTAATGGGTATGGAACAGAGACAACACCTTATTTAAAAAGTATAAAAAATTATTTTATCAATCTTGGTTTGGCTTCTTCTGGAGCAAACTGTTCAGCTAAAAGCAATTTAATTTTAATGAGTGGTATACAGTTAGCTGAGCTACCCGATATGAATAATAGGGCATTAAAGAAAGCAACTATTTTTCAATATGCTAAAAATGCAGGGTATAAAACACATTATATTTCAGGACAAGGGTTAGGGCTAAAATTGCAAAATCATATTACCCAATATGATTTAAAATATATTGATAATTTTTCTCAACTAGAAG
The DNA here is from genome assembly GCA_902727915.1 of uncultured Sulfurovum sp. The sequence continues at coordinate 17,681 of CACVAU010000052.1, read as the reverse complement.
AGTCTTATCAACATAAAAATATGCCAGAAGAAGATGTTATTGTTAAAACAGTTAAGGCTTTGAATAATAGAGAAAAAAATTTTATTTTTATTGTAAAACATGGTTCGCACTTTCCATGGGAAGAGAGTTATCCAAAAAATGAAAGACATTTTTTACCAACTTTAGAAGTGAGTAACTCTTTGTCTTTAGACTATAAACTTGAAGCAGTTAATTCATATTTAAACTCTATTAGATATAACGTTGATTTATTTTTTAAATATTTTTTACAAGAGATTGATTTCTTTTCTAAAGATGATACCCTTATTATTTATACTTCTGATCATGGACAGTCAATTTTGGAAGAGGGAAGAACATCTACACATTGTGATAGTACAAATCCACCTTTATCACAGGGTATTGTTCCCCTAATACTTTTTACTAATCCAAAAGATAGCTTTTTGAGAAATATAGACTTTAAACTAAATAGTTATAATCATTATCAATTGTTTCCAACACTTCAAACATTAATGGGTTATGAAAATATTAGCTCTGAAACAATTTTTGATGAAGTGAATATAAGACCTCAACAAGTTTTTGTTTCAGGTGATATTTTTGGACGAGTATCACTGCAAGAAAATGATATATCTACAAGATAAGGAGTGTTTTACTCCCATCTTTTTCGCCATTTTACATAAATAATAACCATCCAAATAAAGGTAGGGTTTTCAATTTTACCTTTTTTAAAATTTTTAATAACTTCTTCTAAGGCTTCTTTTTTAAATAGTTCATCTTCTTTTAAGATGTTACTTTCTAAAGCTTGAATAGCAGTCTCTTGGAGTTCATTGAGTAGCCACGACTTTAAAGGAATAGTAAAACCAGCTTTAGGTTTATCGGTGATCTTAGTAGGAATATACTTCTTTAAAATTTCCCGTAATAAGTATTTTCCTTTATTATGCTTATATTTAAGTTCTGTGGGTACTCTTGCCATATATTCGGCTAATTTATGATCTAAAAGAGGTTCTCTACCTTCTAGTGAAACCGACATAGAAGCTCTATCAACTTTACATAGGACATCATCAACCATAAAGGTTTTATAATCAATTGCCATCATTTGGTCAAGGTCATTGAGATTATTAAGTTTATTAAATTCACGAAATTCAGTTTTTTCAAAGCTTTTAAATTTACCATCTGTTAAAATATTGTCTAAAAAACTTGCTTCTACTTTAGATGAAGCACGGATAAACATATCTTCTTTTGTTTTAGCATTTATCATACTTTTAAACTTATTGAATTTCATTGCAATGTTAGCTTGTTTCTTTGACTTAGGTAAGAGAGTATTGATAAAAGATATAGAGGATGCATTAAAACAATTAACAGTTAGTTTTAGAAGAAAATATTTTAATTTAGAGGAACGTAATTCCATTATTTTTTTCAGGGCAAAGTATTTACTATAACCAAAAAATATTTCATCTCCTCCATCAGCAGAGAGGGCAACCGTAACATCTTTTTTTGCTAATTTTGATACTAAGATAGTAGGTAAGGCTGAATCATCAGCAAAAGGCTCATCATAATGAAATGAGAGTTCATCGATAAGGGAAAGCATCTCTTTTTGTGTACAATATGTTTCTGTATGATTTGTTTGTAAAAGTTCTGCTATCTGTTTAGCATCATTTGCTTCATTCAGTTCTTTGTCTTCAAATCCTATGGTATAAGTAGAGAGCTTTTCTTGTTCATTTTTTTGTAATAATGCTGTGACACTTGAACTGTCATAACCACCACTTAAAAATATACCTACAGGAACATCCGAAACCATTCTTAGTTGACAAGCAGTTGTGAGCAACTCTTCTATATCTTTTATTATTTCTGTTTCATCTTTATTAAATTTTTCCATAAAGTAAAAATCATGAATATCCCAGTATTTATACATTTGATATTTATTGGTTTTTAAATCATATTCAATATAGTGTGCTGGTTTGAGTTTAAAGCAGTTCTTATAAATAGTATGAGGAGTAGGAATATAAGCAAATTGAAAATAGAAAGGTAGAATTTCTTTATTAATTACTTTAGAAAAAGTTTGATGCTCATGAAATGATTTAAGTTCTGAAGAAAAAAGAAAGTCATTATTTTTGACATAGTAATATAGTGGTTTAACACCAGCTCTGTCACGTAGTAAATATAATTTTTCTTTTATTTTATCATAGATAACAAATGCAAACATACCAATAAATTTATGTACAGATTTTATGCCCCATTCTTTATAAGCATATAAAATGACTTCTGTATCTGAATTGGAAATAAAATTATGTCCTAGTGATTTAAGTTCAGATCTAATTTCTTTAAAATTGTAAACTTCACCATTAAAAATAATAGTATAGTTTTTACATAAAGAGATAAAAGGTTGTTGTGCATGAGAAGAGGTGTCTTGGACTGAGAGTCGATTATGTCCAAGGTGTACGCCTGTTGTTTTATCTATAAATATTCCTTTATCATCAGGACCTCGATGTTGTTGAGAAGATAACATCTTTTTTAAAATATTTTTATTTATATCTTTGGATACAAATCCAACTATCCCACACATAAAATCTCCTTATATTCTTGAATAATTTTTTTTATAGCATAATTTTCACTTTGTTGCAGTGCATTTTTAATATAGGTATTTTGTTTAACTTTGTCATTTAGTAAGGTGTTGATGGCTAAGGTTAAACTCTGCTCGTTATCTATAGGATATAAAATACCATTTTGAGCTAATTCGATATTTGATTTAAGTTGAAAGTTTATATTACTGTTAGGTGCTAATATTTCTCTAGGCCCTGAAATACAATCAGTAGATATAACAGGCGTAGCACAAATCATGGCTTCAACAATAACATTGGGAAAGCCTTCACCTTGAGAAGCTAAGATAAAGAGTTCAGCCTGTTTTATGTATTTAAAAGGATTTTCTTTTTGACCTAATAGATGTACACGTTGTTCAAGTTTTTGAGAAATCGCATATTCTTTTAAGGTATTTTTTTCTTCTCCTTCACCAATTAAAAGTAATTCAATATTATTATGTAAACTATTTAATCCCTTAATTAGAGAGATAAAACGTTTTTCAGAAGAGAGGCGACCTACTGATATGATGTACTTTTTACTGTTACAAAATTTGAAATCTTGAATAGGTTCGTTAGCTAAAGATGATATTTTTTGAATATCATAGGGGTTATTAATAACAGAATATTGTTTGATTTTAGGTATGTTTTGAAGAAATTCTTCTTTCATTTTTTGTGCTTTAAAGATAACCATGTCAGCATGTTTATAAAGTGTTTTAATTAGTAAAAAGTTTATTTTTTTAGAAAAAGAACCATTTTTTAAATTGTTAATACTTGTTACTTCTACTACTTGGACTTGATGGTTTGCTCCAAATAGTTTTGCTAAAATATTCGTAAAATTCGCTCTATAAATATGACTTTGAATTAGTTTTGTATTATGTTTTTTGATGTATTTTTTAAGTTTATAGGCTAAGTATGGAATATAAAGAAGCTTTTTTAAAGCATTATCATGTTTATTTAAGTTAGATAGATAGGTAATATGAAGTTCTTTAGGTATGTTATAAACGTTATCTTTTTCAATACAAAGTAAATGTACCTCAATATTTTGTGCGACCAATTCAGTAGCAATAATAGAAAGTACACGTTCAGCACCACCTGACGTTAATGAGTTTATAAACAATGTTACTTTTTTCAATGAGAGTCCTTTTAACTTATTTTAACATATATGTTATTTTATGTTAATTATAAACTTAATTGTATAGGTGTTTGAGGTACTCGTTCATCTTTTTTAGAAATAAAGTTATGTGTTAATAAATCATTGTCCTGTTGTTTCTCATCTTTGATAATTGATTTCAGAACAAGACCCATATTTACAAGATTTTTTTCTTGAATAATTTGTTCAAGTTCGATAATGCTTGATTTTTTAGAGACTTTTTCCTTTAGTACAACAAGGTTGATGCTTGTAAATTTCATTAAGTAAAGTGTTTCTATTGCTGTATCATAAGCTGATGTATCAATAATAATATAGTCATACTTATTTTTTAAAATTTCAAGTAGTTCATTTAAACGATTTGAGAATACTAATTGAGATGGATTAGGAGGAATCGGTCCTGAAGGGATAATATCTAAATTTTGATAGTTGGTTGAAAAAATGATATTTCCGATATTATCTCTTTGGCTTAAATAGGTACTCATTCCAGAATATTGTTGTTCTATACCAAAATGATTATGTAATGTTGGTGTACGCATATTTAAGTCTATAACAATAGTTTTATATTGTGAATTTTGAAAAACACCAGCTAAATTAACAACAGTGGTTGTTTTACCTTCTCCTTGAGTTTTTGATGAGAGTAAAATAATACTTCCGATAGCTTCTTTTTTTGAAAATTGTAAATTAGTTGCTAATTTATGGTAGGCTTCTTTTAGTTTAATAGTAGAGAACATAACATTGTGATAAAGAGGTATAATCCCATAAATAGGAAGTTTAGTAAGAAGTTCAATATCACGATGTTTAGCAATCTTATCAAGAAGTAATGCACGTAGAAGTGAAATAAAAATAGCAAAAATAAATCCAATGATACTCATAGCAATTAAAAATATAAGGCGTTTAGGTTTAATAGGTCTACTCGAAGTATATGCTTGATCAATAATTTCATAGTCAGAAATAGAAGCAACTTTAAGTAATTCATTTTCAGACTTTTTTTCTAATAAGTAACTATACATTTTTGAATTAACTTCATAATCTCTTTGAAAAGAAATGAGTTTTTTTTCTTTTTGAGGCAGTTCTTTTAAAATTTTTTCATATTTTTTTTTACGTTTTTCAAGGTTGACTCTTTTACTAATAAGTGTTGATCTTAAATTTTTGACATTAAGAAGAATTTTACTCTTAATTCTTTGTATTCTTTTACGTATATTAATTAATTTAGGGTATCGATCTGTAAATTCAAGAGCAAGTTCATCTTCTTGTTGCTGTAGTTCTTCTAAGGAATTAATAAATTTAATTGTTGTAGCATCGTTAAATTCTAAAAGAGTAGGTCCAATAGCATCTAAGTTTTGGTTATTTTGAACAAAGCGAATAAGGTTTTTGGCAAGTTTCTCTTTTAAAGTAAGTTCAGATAAGTCTAGATCAATTGCACTTAATTTATCAAATGAATCTTTAACTTGTACCGTTGGCTCCACATTGTTAAGTGTTTTATATTGTTCCAATCCATCTTCAGATTTTTCTAGTTTTTCTTTGATATTATTAAGTTGTAAATCTAAAAAAGACAAAACTTTACTATTAGTTTGATCTTTTTTCTGAAAATTTTGTGTCATATAAATTTTGACTAAAGCATTAACATAGGCATTAGCACGTTTAGGAATGGTATCTTGAAAAGAAATTTGAATTAAATTAGCATCAGGATCAATTTGCTTCACAAAAAGTTTTTTACGAATAATACTTTCATAAATGCTACGACTGTTACCATTTAAAACTATTTGAATAGGTTTAAGAAAAGGTTTTTTTTGTATTAGTGAACCTGAGAAGTAAGGGGTTTGAATTTGTGTATTAAATGGGTAAATAATTGATTCTCCAAGCTCTTTTGTACTAAGCGTAAAACCATTTTTTTTTGATGTTACTGTAACTACTTGTTTTATAACTTCAAAGTCACTTTCCTTATTTAGTTTCAGATTTAACGGAGAACTGTCATATAGTTCAACCATTTTATAATTTTCTTTTTGAAAATATTGTATTGAAAAGTCGATTTCTTCTAAGACTTTACGATTAATTTTATAAGTTTTTAAACTAAGTATTTCTTGTTTAATACCTACAGTATTTGTGTTATTTAAACTGTCTCGTAATAAGTCAGTTGCTTGAACATCATTATTAATTTTTATTTTGATAATAGCACGTGATTCATAGGTTGGAGCAATAAAGTACAGATACAAGTTTGCCATTATAATACTTATAAGTGTAATAAAAAGAATAGACCATTTATAAGGCAGGATTGTTTTAAACAGTTCAACAATATAGTTTTCAGGATTACTAGAGGGTATTTGGGTTGTTTGCATAATATATTAGTACCACTTTGTATTTAAAAATAGATATTAACAATTTTTAACTTTAATTTAACTTTAATTTAATTTTAAATATATTTTATATTTTAATTTATAAAAACAAGCTTATTTTAAAATATATATAAATGAAAAAATATATGAAAAGCCCAAAACTAGGGGATAACATCATGATAAATTTTTAAAATTAAGTTTTTTAAATTATATAAAACAAATATTATTTATAATTTTTAATTACTTTTATAATAACTTTTAATTATATTAAGTGTAAGTTAAGCCAATCAAATATAAAATTTTCTTATCAATTTAAAGTGAAAAAATACAGCTTTATATGAAGGATAATGATGAAAAGAATATTACAAATACTATTAGGTTTTGTACTTATTTTAGTATTGGCATATTTAAGTTTTCTGGAAGTTTCTGAAAAAATAAAAGAGGACTTACTGGCTAAAACAAAAATAGGATTAACAGCTAAAGGCATTGTGGGAATTAGTGCTGAAGTAGAAGGTGAAGGTTTAGCATTAACACGAACAATTATTTTAAGAGGTAGTGTTGATTCTAAAGAGGAAAGAAGAAAAATAGCTTTACTTGTTAATGAGATTGAGGGTGTTTTAAATGTTGAAAATAAAATTTCAGTCATAACAAAACCTTATGAGGATTCTACGATAGTAGAAGTACCTGTTGTGAAAGCTATTGTACCAATGGTTGAGAAAGTGCTTAAAGTTGTTGATGTGATTGAGAAGCCTAAAAGAGAAGAACCACAAGTTGTTATGAGTGCTGAAAAAAAAGTAGAAGAGTTAAAAGAGCTACCAAAGTCTACGGCAACGGTTAATGTTAATATTGAGGTTGAAAAGAAAAGTTTAAATGCAGAAATGGTAATGGTACCAGTTGTACCAAATGTAATCAAGCCAATTTCAAAGATACCAAGCCCTATTGAAGTAACGAAGTTACCAATGGTAGTAGAGGCTGAAAAAGCAATAATAAGTGAAGAGAATAAAAAAAGAAAAATAGAAGGAGTTGAATAATGGGTTATTTATTAGCAGAGATAGTATTATATTTATTGGGTGCAGGTGTAATAGGGTTTACTTTTGGTTGGATAGTAAGAGATAGTATATTTAAGCGAGATAAGTTAGGGAACATATCAAGTGAAAAAAAGTTGACAGAGAAAGAGAGTGTTAGCTCAGCTGTAAATCCACTGAAATCTAACAGCATGGATACAGATGAAGCCCTTGAAAATGTTGAAGAGATTCGTAAGCCTTTACTCTTTACAGAAGTACCTATTGAGGGTATTGATAAGCTTTCATTGATTAAAGGTATTGGTCCAGTATTGGAGCAAACGCTTAATGATTTAGGTATTTATACTTTTGCACAAATTGCTTCATGGGATGCCAAAGAAGAAGCATGGATAGGAACACAAATGGCATTTCCAAAACGTGTTACAAAAGAAGAATGGGTTAAACAAGCCAAAGAATTGATGAATGAGATGAAATCATAAAACGTCATGGCAGAGAAATTTTCTTTAAAAGATGAACTTTTTAATGCTCAAAAAGTTCATCAAATAGCTTCTGAAATAAAAAAAGTTTCTCCTTCTTTTGAACAAAAGAAGTTTGAAGAGGAGGTACTTATCAAGTTTGATGAACTTGAATTAAAAGAACGTATTGTACATATACGTCAGATGTTAGCAAGGTATTTACCTGTTAATTATATTGATGCAACGACAATTTTACTTCAGGCACTTCCTTTGGAACTTAATCCTCATAAGACAGATAATGATTTTGGTGAGTTTATCTATGCCCCTTACAGTGATTTTGTGATGACTTTTGGTTGTACAAGAGAACATATAGACTTTTCATTAAAGGCTTTACGTGAGATGACCAAACGCTTTTCTGTGGAGTTTGCTATTCGTGACTTTATTAATACTTTTCCAGAAGAGAGCTTTGAGATGTTAGAAGCTTGCGCTTTGTCTAAAAATTATCATGAACGTCGTTTGGCTTCTGAAGGGGCTAGACCTAAGTTACCATGGGCTAAAAAACTTGCTATACATCATGAAAGACCAATAAAATTACTCGATAAGCTTTATATGGATAAGACACGGTATGTAACCCGTTCTGTAGCCAATCATTTAAATGATATTGCTAAAATTGATGCATCCTTAGTTATTAAGACACTTAAACGTTGGAAACATACTAAAGAACAAAATGATAAAGAGATGGACTTTATACTTTCTCATTCACTTAGAACGTTGGTTAAAGATGGAAATAATGAGGCATTAGCACTGTTAGGGTATGCTTCAAATCCTAAGATTGAGGTCAAAAATTTTGTGCTTAATACGCTAAAAGTATGTGTGGGTGAATCTCTTGATTTTTCTTTTGAAATAAAGGCAAAAGCAGAAGAAGCTTTAATGGTTGATTATGTCATTCATTTTCAAACTAAAAAAGGAAAACTAAGTCCTAAAGTCTATAAGCTTAAAAAGTTAAGCATGAAAAAAGAGACTTATAACACATTTTCTAAAAAGCACCATTTTAAGGAAAATATGACAACACGAAAGCTTTATAAAGGTGAACATAAATTACTGTTACAGATCAATGGTTATGTTTATAAAGAACTAATCTTTCACTTAGATGTTTAGCGAAGATTAAAGTGCAGAACGATAGAAACATCTATAATGGGAAGATCATTTTTAACTTCATTGGGAATGCCCATTGGGAATGTTCGTTCTAAAGTTTTTCGTATGCTTTTATGAAAAATAGATTTTCCATTAATAAAACGTATATTACTTACGTGTCCAGATTTTGTGATATCAAAACGTACTTTTACTGAACCTTCAATTTGCCGTCTTTTCGCGATTTTTGGGTATTTTTTGTTGGCAAATATATTAGAACGAACATCCCGTAAAAAAGCTTTTCTATGAACATCACTTTTAACACTTTGTTGAGCTGTGGGAATTGGTTGAGGCATAGCTTTAGGAATGGGTTTTGGTGCAACATATACAGGGGGTGCTATAGGTATGTATGTTTCTACAGGTGCTTCTTGTACAGGCGTTTCAATAGTTTTCTTTTTTATAATTTTAGGTTGAACTTTTTTAATTACTTTCTTTTTAATGACTTTTTTAACTATTTTCTTTTTAACTATTTTCTTTTTAATTTTTTTAGGTTTAGGTTTAGGTTTAATTATAGGTAGTACTTTCTTTTCCTCAACTTTTTTTACCTGAGGTTTAGGTATGGGAGGTATTATTGGTGTTGGAAGTGCTTCTATTATAGGTTGAATAATCTTTTTAGGAGGCGTTATAATGGCTACCTTGATGACTTTTGAAGTTTTTGGTTTCAAAACTTTGTCTGTTTTAGTCAAAGAAAGTAGACTAAAATAAAGCAGTAAAAAAGTTAAAGTACTTAGTAAAAAAGCATTAAAATAGCGTAATGACATCATTTTTTAGTGATAATTCCTAAATTTTCATATTCATGCTTCTTTAAAATATCTAAAATAAAAACAAAATTATCAAATTTGGCATTTTTATCTGAGTAGAGGTGGATAGGATTTTTTTTGTCATGACTTAACAGTCGTTTTTCAACTTCTTCTTGCGCTATTTGTTCTTTATCAAAAAAGATGTCACCATTTTCTTTTATGGAAATTTTGAGTTCTTTTTTAGGGTCTTCTTCTATTTTACTAGAACCAGTAGGTAGGTCTAATTTGATAAGACCTGTTTGTATAAATGAGGCTGTGGTTAATACAATAACCAAAAGAACAAGCATTATATCAATGAAGGGAACGACATTGATATTATCAAACTTTGCAGAGCGTCGCATTAGCTTTCCTTTTGGTGAATAATCCATTTATTGATAAGTACTTCAACCTTTCGATTTAAATGGTTATAGAAAAAAATTGCAGGAATGGCTACAAGGAGACCCATGGCTGTCGCCTTAAGGGCTAGGGCAAGGGAAGTCATAATACTTTGGACATCCATTTCTGTTGTTTGTCCCATGGTATAAAAGGTAATAATAATTCCAAGAACAGTTCCAAGAAGACCGATATAAGGAGCATTGGCACCAAAGCTAGAAATAATAGAAAGGTTATTGGTAATATCGAGTTCTAAGGCTTCCATACTTTTGTATTGTTTGACATTGACTTTTCTGTAAAAGAGAAGTCTTTCAATCCAAAAGAATAGCGTTAAAAAACTCATAAATGCAAGAAGTCCTAATACTCCGTAATCAACTATTTCACTAATTAGCTCTATATTCATCATTTTCCCTCATTATTTTTACTAATAAGTATTATAATGTAAAAAGATGAGAGAGAAATGAGTTTGGTCAAATTTTTTGCTTAGAAAAGAAGATTTGAGCTTGAAGTGAAAAAAGGTTTCTTTTGAAGTTAAAAAGTTTAGTTTAAACAACTTATCATATAATATTTTTTTATTTAAATGAATATTTATAAATAAAACTTATACTTTAAGAGTATTAAAAAAGGAAATTTTAACCCATGAAAAGCATAATTAGAACAATGATGATTTTGACTTTAGTTAGTGTTTTTGCGATGGGGATAAGTACTTCAGCCTACTTAATTGCCATACCAACATCACTTTCTAATGTCCAATCTAAACTTCAAAAAAATGGTTTTAGGATATTGGGAACACATCATAATGTAATAACCATTACCAATAAGGAGTTACAAAATACCAATACGTATACAGCGACACTACAAGTTTATGTAGGTTCTTCAGGTATCCGAATACAAAATCCTGAATATTTTGGAGCAGCTTATCTTGATCATCGCTATAAACAGGGTTATTTTCAAGTGACAATGACTGCATTAATTAAAGTATTTGGAAACCTAAAAGGTTCTCAGGAACGCCTAAATTCTAATGAGTTGTCTAATTATCGCTTTATGCCAGGTATGCCTCAGTTTAAGCAATTTATTAGTGTGTGTAAAACCGAAAAAGTTCAAAGAAAAATTCAAGGAAATAAAAACATTTTGTACACACTTCCTTTACCTAATGGTACAATTTTAGTAGGTCATAGATTAAGTACAGGCACCAATGGTTTTTTAAGAAAGTTGGGGCAAACTAAAAACAGTCAAATTTTACCTTATGAAGTATTGATTTATAGCAATGAAGTAAAAATGATGCATCCTAAATTTTATTTGGCACTTTCATTGCCTCAATTGAGTATGGATCAGTTTATGAAAATTGCTGATATTCCAGATAAAATTGAGAGAGATATCCGAAATGCTTATAAATAGTGATTATGTGTAAATTTCTTTGTAAAAGGCTTTCCAGCGTTTATGTTGCCAGAACCACTGTTCTGGCCTTTCCCTAATAACTTTCTCTAAAACTTGTGCTTGATGTATGGTCATGTTATTTAAGTCTTCTTCTTGATTGAGCGTTTTTACACTTTTGATAGGAGGGTGAATGGTGACAAGATAGCTTTTATAGTCATCTGTCGAGATATAAGCTGGAATAAGATCAAGATTGAATTTTCTTGAAAGAATTGATGCTAAAGGGGTATGTGTCACCTTATGTTGAAAAAAATTCACATCAATTGATTGAGATTCGGCTAAGTGTTGGTCTGTTAAAATACCCACAGTTTTTTTTTGGCCAATAGCACGAATACATCCTTTCATGGCACCTTTCTTATATACCATTTCTACATTAAAACGTTCACGGTTTTTTATTAATACCTTATCCATTAGTTTCGAGTCAAGTTCACGTCCCACACCTACTAAATTGAGATCAAAGTAGATGGCAATAGATTGAGAAAGTAATTCCCAGTTTCCATAGTGACCTGTAACTAAAATAAATTGTCGGTTTTCTTTTTGGTATTGTTGAATAATCTCTTCATTTTTAAAACTAACATTTTTAATGACTTGATTTTTATCCATTTTATCACGGTGAATAATACCAAAAGTTGTATCAATAAGGTTGACAAAAGCCTGAATACCTATTTGTTTTTTTTCTTTATTACTGTATTTTTTATCAAAAGCTAAATCAAGATTGGCATTAATGATGCGTTGGTGTTTTTTACTAATACTAAAGGCACACCAAGCCAATACATGCATAAGTTTAATGGTCAGTTTACGGGGTAAAACAGTCAAAATAAAACCAAATGTTTTATAGAGTCCAAGATAGAGGTAATCAATCATTTAAGAGTTCTTTGGCTAAAGTTACAATGCGATGTGCTTCTATTTTTTGAATAGAAAAATCACTTTTATCAAGTTTTAGAGGGTTAATAAGGCTATCAGACTTGATGACTTTATTGATATTTGTTAGGTAAGTGTTACGATAAGAGGGGGTATTACCAAAAATAGTAATAGAAGGAATATTTAATCCCCATGCCATATGTGTGGGTCCTGTATCTCCACCAATTACAAGTTTTGAGTGTGCAATAATCTTTTTGAGTTCATTTAAAGTGAGTTTTGGAGCAACGATTACATTATTGGCGTTGGCTTCAAGATACTGTGCTACATTATGTTCATAATTATTTGCCCAAATGACCACTATTTGTTCATCTAAGTTTTTTACAACTTCTAAAAATTTTTCTTTAGGATAAATTTTATTTTCAATGGAAGCACCAACAACCAAAATCATATAATGCTCTACTTGAATTGGAAGCTTCATGGTGTTTTTAAAAAAGAGGAAGGGTTCTTTGTGTAAGATGTTGTCTTGATACACAGGTATATCCAGTGTCTCACAAAGTATTTTAATATTTCTATCTATGGCATTTTTTTCGTAAGCTATTTCTATGGTTTGGTTATAAAAGTAAGATGCGACACTTTCACGAATAGAGTTTTTAGAGAAACCTATAATTTGTTTCCCTAACAATTTAGAGCTAATCGCAGATTTTAAAAGACCTTGGGCATCGATTACTAAATCATAGTCATTTTTAGCATAGTTTCTTATTTTTTTAACTTCTGAGAAAAGAGCCATTTTATTTTTTTTAATTGTTTTGAGATTAACTGTTAAAATATTGTCGATATGAGGATTGTGTTCTAAAACTTCTTTAAAAGACTCTTCTACAATCCAATCTATTTTAATGTCGCTATGAGCTTTTTTAATAAATTGTAGTGCAACCATAGCATGAATAATATCTCCCATAGCAGAGAGTTTGATGATAGCAATTTTCATAGAAGACCTTATATCTTTTTGCTTTTTTTTAAAAATAGTTTTAAAGATTTCTTAGATTTATGGTTCATATTATACTCTATGTGCTTTAAATACCATCTCAATTGTTTAGAAGTAATGCCTCTTTTGTGTGCTTCACGTTTTAAAATGTATTGAGGTATTTTAATTGGTTTTTTTATGAAGTTTTTTGCCAATTTTTCTATGAACTTATCATGAGAGGTGTAGCAAAGTCTTCCAAATACAAAAGGCAATTTAGTTTGTTCATACCAAGCTGTGGCTAAGTCAATGCCTTTTCCTCCTGCTAAATAATATTGAAGTGCTTTGTCTCCAATAAGTACTTCTCCTTCAAGTTTTAGAATTCTAGCCAGAGCATTTGAACTTGCAGATTCTTGGTCAGCTTTCTCTTCACCTTCAATAAGAAAGACAGAGTAAACAGCTTTGTTCGCAATAATGCCTAAATTAGTAGACTTATATTTTTCAGAAGCAATACTTGAGATAAACCCTGCATCAATTTGACGTTTTTTGAGTGCTTTATTAATTTGGCTTGGAACATTCTTTCGTTGATTGATACCCATTTTTATCCCTGAGTTTTGGATATGGCGTTTCATAAAAACTTGAAAAGGTAAAAGGTTGAGGTAGCTAATTGAGCCAAATATCACAGTTGTTTGCCTAGAATAGTAATTTAAGCATGATTATATCAAACAACTTTTATAATCACCTAACTTCGCTTTCTACTTAATTTTAGCATAAAAATAGAAAGCTTTTGTATAAGATGTAAGTGAGAAAATAATGATGATAAAAGTAGAATTTTTAGGTCCAATGGCACAAGAAGTGATTGAACTAGAGGCTCACACTTTAGCAGATGTTGCGACACAATTACAAAATATTGAGTCTGTAGCACCTTGGTTAGAAAAGTGTGCTGTGGCTGTTAATGATGAAATGACGGCCAATCTTGGTATGCAGTTAAATGATGGAGATAAAGTGTCAATTTTACCTCCTGTATGTGGTGGATAGTTTGGAGTTATATCAAGGATCGTTAGAAGTAGAAAACATTTTTTCTAAATGGTTACATGAAGAATCCTCTTCCAATTATGGAGCATACATTCCGTTCGTGGGAACCATTCGTGCTGAAGATGGGATTGAAGCTTTAAGTTTTGATATTTATGAACCTGTACTTGAAAAATGGTTTAATGCTTGGGTCGAACGAGCAGAAAAAAGGGGGGCAAAGGTAAAAATGGCACATGCCATTGGTGATGTGCCTGTGCATACCTCTTCTTACATTTCAGCTGTTTTTTCACCTAAAAGACGCGTAGCACTGGAACTTATTGATGCGTTTGTAGAAGACTTTAAAGCCAATGCACCCATTTGGAAATATGATGTCAAAGATGGTCAACGTATTTATGCAGCCGATAGAAGTACGCCCATGGAGGGGTCTGGACTTTTATCTAAATAAGTAGTTTATATTATAGTAAGGGAAAAATAGAATGCCATTTATGCACTTCGAGGAATCAATTAAGATTATCAATAACATAGAAATTAATAATCATAAAAAAGAAAAAAGATACTTGACCGATACTTTGGGTTATGTCTTAGCTGAAGACATTATAGCCGATCATAATTCACCAGAGTTTCCTACTTCTGCCATGGATGGTTATGCTTTTAAACATGAAGACTTAGCTTTAGGTCGTTTAAAAATATCAAGTATTAATCCTGCTGGAGCTGAATTAACAGATGAAGTCATTGGTGGTTGTTGTATTAAAACATTTACAGGCTCATTAATCCCAGCTGGAGCTGATACTTTAATACCTATTGAGAATGTTGTTGTTGAAGATGATGAAATTATTATTAAAGAGGAAGTCCCTTTTGGTTTTTCAGTACGTGCTATTGGAGAAAATTATGAAAAAGGTCAGAACCTTATTGCTGAAGGTACAAAAATAAATTTTCCAGAGATTGGCGTGATGGCGAGTTTAAATGTTGTTTCTCCTTTAGTTTATGAAAAACCTAGGGTAGCCATTTTATCAACAGGTTCTGAACTTTTAGAGTTAGGAGAGGTACAAACATCTGATGCACAAATACGAAGTTCCAATAATTATATTTTAGAAGCCTTGGTTCAAAAATATGATGGACAAGCTTTACAACTTGGGTGTATCCTTGATGATAAAGAAAGTATTTTAAATGCTCTAAAGTCTGCATTAGCACAGAGTGATATTGTCGTTACTACAGGTGGTGTCTCTGTAGGTGACTTTGATTTTGTTAAAGATGTAATTGTGGCGCTAGGTTGTAATGTGCTTTTTCAAGGGGTAAGAGTAAAGCCTGGTCAACATATTATGATCGCGAAAAAGGATGATAAGTTTATTGTAGCATTACCAGGTTTTGCTTATTCATCCACAGTGACTGCCTTACTTTATCTAGTACCACTTATGACTAAATTACAAAGAGGAAAAGCTACATTACATCTTGTTGAAGCAACTTTAGAGAGTAGTTTTAATAAACGACAGAAAAAAGCTGAGTTTACAGCTTGTAATTATACTTTAAAAGATGGTCAATACTTTGTAGACTTTAAAGGTAAGAAAAGTGGATCATCAGCAATTTTGACGAATATGTTAGGTTCTACAGCACTTTTAGTAACGTCAGAAGAAGATAAAATTAAAAAAACTGGCGATAAAGTACAAATTATTTTAATTGATTAATCTTTAGTAATGTGTACGGTGTGCATATTACCATACCTCTTTATGTAGAGTGCTAACTCTGCAACTGTTTTACATCCAGAGTTTATCGCATCATTTAGTAACTTTTTATTTGTTTTTATATCCATTTTAAATCCCTTTTTGTCTTTAAATATATCAAATTATAATATTATTTTCTTATTTAAGTTAAAAAAATGTCAAATTGTCATATAATCTATGAAATAACTTAGAAAGATGAAACAATGTATGATTTAAAAAATGTAATTGCAAAACTAAAAGAGATTCTTTCAGAAGAAAGAAAAGTTAAAAAAATTTTTGACAAAGATGTTGCTGATGCTTTAGCCATACCCCAAACAACATTTGCAACCATGAAAAAAAGAAATTCTATTCCTTTTAAAGAGATATTAGAATTTTGTGCCAATAAGCGACTTAGTATTAATTGGTTGTTCTTTGATCAAGCCATTGATATGTTGGAAGAAGAAACAGAACGTTTCTTTCAAGTACATTACTTTTCTGATATACGTGCTAGTGCAGGAGGAGGTGCTTTTAATTTTGATGATAACTATGAAGTTCTTTCTATAGATAAAACAATTATGCAGAGTATTCTTCCTAGCGTAGCCAATAGGCTTGAAGCCATTAATGTAGATGGGGAGTCAATGGAACCAACGTTACAAGATGGTTCTATCGTCTTTATTGATAGAGAGCAAACCAATATTAATAAAGATGGTATTTTTATTGCATCCACAACAGCTGGACTTTTCATTAAGCGTATACGACAACGTGCAGATGGAATGATTGAACTTATATCTGATAATAAAGCATACAGTCCTGAAATAATTACTCCTGAGGAAATTGATATCGTAGGGAGAGTTGTTGGAAATGTTGAGAGTCTATAGTAAAAGTCTAGTATAATTTTATAGTGATAATTATATTAAGGTGAAGAATGAAAAAAAATATTATTTTAATTGGCTTTATGGGTGTAGGAAAAGGAACAACAGCACGAGCCTATGCTCAAAAATACAAATGTTTTAATATAGATACAGATGATTTAATAGAATCTAAAACAAATATAAAAATAAAAAACATTTTTGAAGAATATGATGAAAAGTATTTTCGTGATTTAGAGCAAGAGTGTGCAGATTGGATTGAATCCTCAGTTGAAAATTCTTTAATTTCATGTGGTGGAGGCTTTTATAAAATTTCTAATCTAAAGAAACTAGGTACTATTGTATTGTTGGATGCTTCATATGACTGGATATATAATCGACTAGCTATAGCAGAAAACTCAAAAGCAAAACTAAAAAAGCGACCACTTTTTTCTGAACCTAAAAAAGCAAAAAAGTTATATAAAGAAAGAGAGAGAGCATATAAAGCAGTAGCAGATATTGTGATTAATGTTGAACAAAAAGAGCTGAAAGAAATTATTAAAGAGATAAACAAGAAAGCTTCAAGATGAATTCTAAATTACAAAAATAAGATTTTTCCACAAATTTCGCACAAATTTGGAAAACCTCTTGACATAGTGGGAGGATTTGTCTATAATACGCGTCCAAGAACAATGGGAGCCACTTAGAGTACAAGAGGCGAGGGAATCATAAGGGTTTCACCTAAAGTTTTGAGTGATCTTTAACAACTGAATATAAGTAAAACAAAACAACGTCTATTTGAGTTTTTTTCGATATTTTTATAATAAAAATACGACAAAAAGAGAAACTTAATTAGAGATTTTTAAGTGATTCTTTGAAATAGGTTTAAACTATTTCCATTTAATGGAGAGTTTGATCCTGGCTCAGAGTGAACGCTGGCGGCGTGCTTAACACATGC
>CACVAU010000051.1 GCA_902727915.1 uncultured Sulfurovum sp. | reverse complement strand
TAACTACCATATCTTCAATACGAATTCCAAATTCACCAGGAATATAAATACCCGGTTCAATGGTATAGACCATACCATCTTCTACTTTCATATCAGACTTAGCACTTATGTAAGGCATTTCGTGAATGTCTAAACCAACACCATGACCTGTAGAGTGAACATAGTACTCTCCAAATCCAGCTTTTGTAATGATATCTCGTGTAAAGGCATCTATTTTCTTTGCTTTCATTCCTGAACGTGCTTTTTCAATGGCATTATCATGTGCTTTTAAAACCAAATCATAAGCTTTTTGAATCTTTTTCTTTTTAAACTTCTGCTCATATCCAAATTTAAAATCGTCTGTCGCAGAGACTGTACGTGTTCTATCTGAACAGTAACGCTTATATTTTAACCCTGCATCAACTAAAAGTAGATCATTAGTTTTTAATTTTGTTTCAGTAGGTAAAGCGTGAGGTTTAGCAGCATTGGCATTAACAGCTGTAATAGGATCAAAAGAGAGTTCATACTTCCCTTTTTGAGAAAGCATTGCTTTTCCCATAAAAGTCAACATATTTTCATCTTCATTGAAACCATGTTTATGAATAAGGTCTGAAAAATCATTAAAAGCACTAGCCCCAAGTTGAACAGCTTTTCTTAAAAATAAAAGCTCTTCTGAACTTTTCACAACTCTTTTCCTATGTGAAAAATCTGGTGACGCTTTAAACTTAACTTTTAAGCCCTCACTTAACTTTCCAAAATGAAATAGACTCCACTCTTTAGGATCATACGTTAACTTCTTAATTGTTGATTGTTTAATGAGTTTATTGGCTTCGCCAAGTAAGTCACCGTTAATAATAACAGTAGCACCTTTAACAAGTTCTTCTGCTTCAACAGCATAACGTGAGTCAGTAATAAAAAAAGATTCGCTTCCTAATTTTAAAAACAGTGCATTATCTGAACTAAAGCCACACTCATAATAGATGGCATTTTCGTCTTTTACGATGTAATTCATAGGAAGCTCCCCTTTTTTATAAAGTATTAACCTTGTAGGTTTTGTTGTGCTATTTGTGCTGCTTGGTCTGCTTTCATAGCAGCTACTTCATTCATAATTTGAATAATTGAAATCATTCCTAAGTGGTAAGACATTGGTCCAAAACCAGTAATTTGTCCAGCACATACAGGAGCTGTTAATGATTTTTTTCTAAACTCTTCTCTTTGATAAATATTTGAAAGGTGAACTTCTACTGTTGGAATGTTAATTGCTGAAATTGCATCACGAATAGCAATCGAAGTATGAGTATAAGCAGCAGGGTTAATAATAATACCATCAGCATCACCATAACACTCTTGAAGTCTATCTACAATTTCACCTTCTAAGTTTGACTGAAAAAATTCAACGTCTACGTTATTTTGCTTAGCTACACCCTCAATTTGGTTATGAATATCTTCTAATTTCATTGGTCCATAAATATTTTGTTCTCTCATACCTAGCATATTAAGGTTTGGACCTTGGATTACTACTACTTTCATTCTTTTAGTGCCTTGTTTATTAATTTGCAGTAATTCTATCGAAATTAATGTTTGAAAACAATATTCCCATCAACATATACTTTATGGATTTCAAATGCTTCATCAAACAAGACTAAATCAGCCTCATAACCTTTCTCTAGTACTCCTTTATTGAACCCTAATCTTTTGGCAGGAATATTCGTTACAATAGAAAGTAAATCTGGTAAAGTAATCTCTGTATGCTCATAAAAATTCTTTAATGCTTCATTCATTTTCAAAACTGAACCAGCCAATGTGCCATCTTCAAGCCGTGCTTCTCCATCTTTAACAATGACTTTCTGACCTCCGACTTCTGAAATACCACAATGTAAACACCCTGCTCTCATGGCATCAGTCACTAAAACTAATTGCTCTTTTTTAAGTTTATACAATAAGTTAAAAAAAGAAGGATGTATGTGTATTAAATCAGGAATAATATCACATGAAACCTCATCATTTTCAAGTACGGCACCTACTATACCCGGTTCTCTATGATGCAAAGGATTCATAGCATTAAACAGATGTGTAGCATGTGAAACACCCCAAGTAAAACTCTTTTTAGCCTCTTCATAAGAAGCATCAGAGTGTCCTATGCTTAACAATATATGTGGGTATTCGGCACTTAAATACTCCACAAACGCTTTTCCACCTTCAACCTCTGGAGCAAGTGTTATCATCTTAACAGAATCCATGTACGGCTCTATAAGTTCCCTATTTGGCTTTTGAATATGTGCAGCATTTTGAGCACCATGTTTGATGGTATTTATAAAAGGACCTTCTAAATGTGTCCCTAAAACTTTCGCTCCACCTTTAGCTTTAAAATTCTGTACATTTAACAAAGCTTTGTGAATATCTTCAGAACTCATGGTCATGGTCGTAGCTAAAAAAGAAGTTGTCCCTGTTTGAAGTATGCTTTTAGCTATGCCATCTAATGCTTCCACCGTTCCATCCATAACATCATAACCATTTGAACCATGTATGTGTATGTCTATAAATCCAGCCGAAAGGTAAAGTCCATTAGCATCTATAATTTCTATGTTTTGAGGAACTTTTTGACTTATAGAAATAATCTTCTCATCAAAAGTAAGTACATAACCTTCTAACACTTCATCTTTTGTAATTATCTTTGCATTTATTATGGTTTTCATTAACGGATAGACCTTATATTAGTTTGGCTAAGTTTATAAATAGTCGATGCTTTTCCATTACGTTGTTTAGGAAAAGAGAGTATAACCTCTGCATTATCTCTAGCATAAGTCTCATCATACTCAGCCCCACTTAAATTTGCTGAAGAAGAGAATACCCACTTTAATCTGTCTAAGAGTAAATTATGTTCCGTATTTTTCACCACACGAAATGACATTCCGTTAGGCATGATAAATGTTGTCTGTTTAGCACGACGCACTTGGTTTTTATATTTGTTTGGCACTCTGCTAAACTTTTTAAGTGTTTCTAGTGAATTCACTACTTGAATGTAGTGTTTATTTGGCTTTCTTCTTTTTGCTTTGTCTATTTTTTTTGGGTCTTGGGAGACGTAGCCTATGGTGGTGTCGGTTTGGGTTAGGTAGAGGTTAGTTTTCATAATGGGTTCCGTAGAGTGCTGTTTTCAACGCACCGTTTAAAATAATTGGCATACTTAAATGTTTCGCCGAAAGGTTTATATAACATATCAAATTAAAATTCCTGATTTTATAAATTGAGCTATTTCATTATAGGTTTCTTCATCTACATCAGCTACATAGTATAATCTATAACCATACTTCCATAAAGCTTTTAATTTTTGTTCATTTTCATTTATCCAATACAAATGTTCTTCTTGATTTTTTTCAGAGATTATTGAATTTTTATCTGTATTAACCTTTGTAACTTTAAGTTTTAAACTCTTAAGAAAATTTCCTTCAGATTGTCTACTTACCTTTTGCCTATATGCTATATTAGTTTTTGCTGCAATCTTATTATATCCCTTAAATATACTAGAATAAAATTCAACTATATTATATTGTAATATACCATGTGTGCTAGTATCATTAGACGCAAAACCACTATTTCGAATTCTAAATTCTTTAAAATCTATTTCTTGATAATCCAAAACCATATGATTCAAAACAAAGTTAAAAGTCCCTAAAACTAATACTCGAACTATCTTAGCATCCAAACTCGCTTTAACTATCAACCATTCTAAACAATTATCTAAAACCTGTATATATATTCGAGCATTCAGTTCTTCTGTCTCTTCAATAGCTTTTAAAATATCACTTTTATAATCATATAAAATACTATATTTTTCATCCTTAGCAATAGAATTAAATAATTCTTCAATAGTAGGTTCAAAATATAAAAACTTATTTACTGTTTTTTCTTTTACATTTTTAAATATTTCTGCTTCTTTTCCTTTAAAGACATCACTATTTAAAATAATAATTACTTTACATCTATACTCTAAAGCAAGTTGTGAGATAAATCCAAATAAATCATTGAGGTCAATCTCTTTGGATTTACGTTCAAAATCATCAAAACAAACTACACCACCATTCTCTAAATATTTTCCAGCTTTATCAAATTTATCTTTATCTACAAGATTTTCTATCCAAGAAAATGCACCTCCAGCACCTTTGTGTGCCATATTTCCTAAATTTTTACCTACATTTGTAAATACTGAACAAGTTTTACTTACTAAATCTGCATCACCAACAATATTTTGATAAGCTTTCATATAAACATCTAACTCAATGGCTTCTATAGAAGTTTTTCCATATAAACTAACATACACACAAGCTTTTTCTTTACCTTTTAGTTTTGAATGTAACCCTTCATTATATTCTTCAGCCGTATATTTATTTACTTCTTTCCCATCTTTTTGAACTTTTTTTTGTTCTTTTGCAATCTCTTCTTTCCAAAAGTGAGTTTTACCTGCTCCCCAAGCACCTGAAATCATAATGGTCTTTCCATTATTAATATCATCTAGTAAAAAAGTTCTTTCTTTTAAAAGATAATTTTCTAATCTTTCTTTATTTGACATATAAATATGTTCCTTTACTGAATATATTAAATGTTAGAAGCCTTTTGGCGAAACTTTATTTTATACCAACATTATTAACGGTGCGTTAAAAACAGCACCCTACAAGACTGTATTTAACTCTAATTTTACTAACCCTTCAAATCACTCTCCAAAGTCACAAACATTATGAAAGGAATAATATCACCACTATCTACTTCCTGTAATTTACCCAAAAATCCTCTCAAGATTCTCTTCCATAAACTCATAATTTTCATTAAATCTTTCTATGGCTTTAGCACTCTCTTTTCCTGTCATATCATTTAATTCACCAACTATAAATTTTTTAGATTCTAAAAAGTCTTTTACCTCTCCTGCTTCTTTTTGATTGTATAACTCTTCGTATACTTTATAGAAGTCATTATTTAATTGCTCTTTTAGCTCATTGTTTGAAACTTGTAAGTGCATTACCATGGTTAATAACTCTTTATTTTGTTCTTGTAATGCAAAGAGTATTTGCTTTAATTTATCCTCATTCATCTCTAATCCTTTGTTGTTTTAAGAAATTGATTGTAGCTAAAGGGTACAATAATCTTTATGAAAAATAATAAAACTCCTTTTGGAAA
>CACVAU010000050.1:49677-100505 GCA_902727915.1 uncultured Sulfurovum sp. | reverse complement strand
CTTTTGCTACATCTATTCCTACATAATACATTTTAAACCCTTGTTGTGTTAGTTTTAACGTTCTCATAGCTTCGTGTATAAAAGGTAGAGTTTTTTAACATTCTCCTTAGCATCCTATAGATGATTTTTAAAGCTAACACAAGACGTTTTATGTGCTGGTACTATTGTCCAAAAAGGAAAAAAACTTGTTTACTATTAGCTTTTGTGAAAACCATGAGTCGTTATTGTTCGACCAACCTTATTTTATCATTTGGTTGGTTATCTATTATACGAAGGACATACTATGACTGAATTGCTTTTTGGTTCCTTCATTTCAGGAATACTCTTAACTTTTACCCCTTGTGTCTTGCCCATGGTACCCATTGTCTCTGGTATTATTATAGGACAAGGTAATGCTATCACTACTAAAAAAGCAATGATGCTTTCACTTTCATATGTACTTGGAACAGCACTTACTTATTCTCTTATGGGGTCATTGGCAGGAGCAACAGGAGAACAACTCCAATCTTACTTTCAAAATGTTTGGGTCATTGGAGGCATGAGCTTAGTTTTTATGCTTATGGCACTCTCAATGTTTGGACTTTTTAATCTACAACTTCCTTCTGCAATCCAATCAAAAATTAATGTACAGTCACAGCGTATTAAGGGTGGTTCTTTACCCATGGTTTTTTTACTAGGTATTGTTTCAGCACTTATATTAGGAGCTTGTGTTTCTCCCATACTTATCTCTTTTTTAGGGGTTGCCATTGCTAAAGGAGATGCCCTACTAGGAGGACTCATGATGTTCTCTATGGCAATGGGTATGGGTATTCCACTTTTACTCCTTGGGTTTGGTGCTGGAAAATATTTACCAAAAGCTGGAATTTGGATGAACAAAGTAAAAGATATTTTTGGCATATTACTAATGATTGTGGCCATTCAAATTTTTACTACCCTTCATTTAGTTTCAGAATTATTGGTTTGGGGAGTATTCCTACTCATTTTAGCCACCTACTTTGGAGCGATAGACAACATTAAAAAAGAGGAAAAAGTTGAAAAATTTTTAAAGGCTATTGGAGTAGTTTTACTCATTTGGGGTACTATTTTACTCGTAGGTGCAGCCAAAGGTCATCGCACTCTTTCTACTCCTCTAAAACCAGCTATTTCTTACAATCAAACTACTCATAATGAGCAAAGCATAATGAAAGAAGAGCAATATTTTAAAAATATAGCCAATATAGATGAACTCAAAATAAAACAAACCAAAGCAAAAAAACAAGAAAAGCCATTGATGATTTATTTTTACAGTGAATATTGCTCTTTATGTAATAAGCTAGAAGCCACTACCTACAAAAATGAAAAGATTATCAAAACACTGGCTGAAAAATACATTGCTGTTAAAGTAAATTTAACCGACAGGTCAAATGAATCAACACTGGAAATCAAAGAGTATTTTAAAATTTTTGGAACGCCAAGCTTTATATTTTTTGATACAGAAGGTGAAAAAGTAGAGGAGAATATACTCTATGGATATCAAGCCCCTGAAGAGTTTTATGATACCTTAGATTTATTATTAGAGTAGCTTAATCCCCTGCTCATATAGTTCAATTTGTTTCGTAGCAATCAATGAAGTAACAGAACGTTTAAAGTTTTTTTTACTCATTGCAAAAACTTTCATAATTTCTTCAGCCTCACTTTTAGAATTTAGAGGAATAAACCCCTCTTTTTCTCTTAAAGTAGCCAATACTTTTTCTTCAAAAGCATCACCGTTGTGTTTTTTACCAATGGGCTGTAAAGAGAGATCCAACTTACCATCTTTACGAATCTTTTTGACATAGGCTTCTTTTCTATCTCCCACTTTAAGGGTTTCAAAAATTTCATTGTCAAAAAGCATTCCTTCATGAAGATTTTCAACAATCACTTTATAGCCAAGAGGTGTTTTAGAAAGTACCAAGGTATTTACTTTTTGATTTACTTCTAAATAATCCGTCTCTTTTGAAAGCCATTTTCCAATTTTATGTGTTCCATAAAGCCGTCCTGTCTCTTTGTCTAAGCAAACCCGTAAAATATATTTAGAACCAATATGAAAATGACATTTTTGTTGAGAAAGAGGCACAAAAAGATCTTTCGGTAAACCCCAGTTTACAAATGCTCCAAAACGTTGATAATCAACTACGGTAAAATACCCAAATTCACCCAATTTAGCATAAGGAAACTTTGTCGTAGCCACAGGTCTGTCTTCTGAATCGGTATATAAAAAAACGTCTATCTCTGCTCCAAGAGGCATATCAGCCTCCATCACATAAATATTGGGAAGCAAAACTTCTTCAAAATTTTCAGCTCTTAAATAGAGACCAAAGTCCGTATCACGTTCTACATGTAAGGTATTAATTTCACCTATTGCAAGGGTTTGATTCAATTAATAGTCTTTAAATGTTTCGTAAACTTTTCAGCATTCACAAAACCAGATACTGTTTTATCCACTAAGTATTGATTATCTTTGTCAAAAAATATAATACTTGGTGTACCAAAAGCATTATATTTTTTCATCAATGCTTTCTCTTCATCTGTATTATTCGTAACATCAATTTTTATAAAGGTAAAACGTTTTAATTCTTCTTTTACAGCAACGTTAGGAAAAGTAAGTAACTCTAACTCATCACAAGCAGCACAAGACTTTTTTCTAAAGTCAACAAGTACAGGCTTAATTGAAGCTTCTACCTCTGCTTGGAGTTTGGCAATAGAATAACCAACCCCAGCTTTAGGATGTGAAGGCTTAGGTGAGCCTTCCTGAATCATCGTAGGTGCTGTAAACTTCTCTAAAGGATCAAGCATTGATTTAGAACCTGTTAAAAAGCCTATAAATAAAATAGCTCCATAGAGCAAAAATATAAACGCAAGTAATTGGAAAAGTTTCTTCATTCCAGCTCTGCTAGAAGCGTTGTCAAACACACCCATATAAAAAGCTGTACCCATAAAGAGCAATGACCAAAGGAACATGGTAACTCCAGCAGAAACTACTTTACCCAACATAAAGATAGCCAAGGCTAACATAACAACTCCAAAAGTCTGAGAAACAGCTGTCATCCAGCCACCAGGTCTAGGCATAAACTTCCCTGCTCCTGCTCCAACTAGAAGTAATGGAAGTCCCATACCCATACTCATCGCAAAAAGTGCCATTGCCCCAAGTAGGGCATCACCTGTTTGCGAAATAAAAATAACGGCTCCAGCCAATGGTGGTGCAACACATGGCCCAATAATAAAGGCTGAAAGGAAACCCATAATAACTGTTCCCATAATACCATTGCCTTGTGCATCGTCACTTACCGAGTTGATTTTTGTTTGCCATTTGGCTGGAAGTTGAATCTCATAATAACCAAAAAGTGAAATAGCTAGAGCAAAGAACATCAAGGCAAAGGCTGTTAGTACCCATGGGCTTTGCATGGCAGCCTGAATATCAGCACCGAGTAAGCCTGATATTACCCCAACTAAAGTATAGGTTACTGCCATGGAAAGAACATAAATCAAAGAGATAAAAAAGCCTTTAAACGCACTGGGCTCTTCATCTTCAGTTTGCTGTGAAACAATGATAGAGGATAAAATAGGAATCATTGGGAAAATACAAGGGGTTAAAGCAAGAAGTAGCCCCATAATTAAAAAGAGAAAAATAACAAAGAACGAACTTTCATTAATTAAAATATCTACCATTGCCATTGGATTTGCTTGGTCAATGGCTTCAGATATCTTATCCCATGTACTTTGAGGATTAGGATTACCTTCAAAATTAAACTTATCTGATATTGGATTATAACAAATTCCAGCATCAGAACAACCAGAAAAATTAATGGCTAAAGTATACTTACCAGAAACTTCGGAATAAATGGTTTTTAAAGGTATATTAACTAAAATCTCTTTCTCATAAACCATGTCACCATCAACTTTATGGGCAAGAGGTTTTTTAACATCAAGTTCTATTTCATCTGGTTCAACAATAGTATAGTTAAGGGTGTCTGCTGTAACATGAATTTTATCTCCCAAAATAATTCTAGTTTCAATTACATCACCCTTCTGAACAGCTGTAACTTGAAAGGCTTCTTCTGCAGAGAGTAAATCATCTTTTTTTAACTTTGCTCCAAATCCAGCATAAGCAATAGTGGTAACAAGTAAGAGTAATTTTAAAAACTTCATTCTTCTTTTATCCCTTTTTTAATGTAAAGATTATAATATCAGTTAAATTATTATAGTTAATTACATGTGTACAATATGTGTAGTACTATAACAAAATAATATGTATAAAACTCTTTATAATCTAAAAATAATGACTAAGAAAAGTAATAAAATCAATAAATATTTATAAATATTATTTTTTATTTAAAAAGTCAACATAACAAAGGTCTATAATGTCAAGTGTTCTTAAAAAAGAGCAAATTAATTGGTTTTCCTATTCAGAAGAAACCTTACAACAAGCAAAAAATGAAAATAAATCTATCTTTTTGTTCATTAGTAGCACTGCTTCTCAATGGTCAAAAAAAATGCAAAGAGACTCTTTTAATAGCCAAATTATCATCGAACTTTTAAATGAGCGTTTTATTCCTATCTTTGTTAATAAAGATGAACGTCCCGATATTGAACGTTACTATCATAAGGTTTATAGCTTGATGAACCGTGAAACCACAGGCTCACCTTTAAGTCTTTTTTTAACAGCGAACCTAGAACCTTTCTATGCAGGTTCGTACATTCCTTCAGAAAACATTGATGACCAATTAAGCTTAGAATCTTTATTACGTATTATTTCCAAAAAATATATTACCGACTACGACACCCTTTCTCAAAAAGGACAAGAAGTTCTCTCTCATGTTAATGTTCAAGAGCAAAGTATTCAAGCGACTAAACTCCATATAAATATAACACAAACCATAAAAACACATGTAAATAACCTCCTCGACTCTGATTTTGGAGGCTTTTCAAAAGCACCAAAGTTTCCAAACACCTCAACATTGCATCTACTTTTCGACCTTTATGAACTCAAAAAAGAGTCTGAAATACTCAATGCAATTACCCTTACACTCGACAATATGATAAAAGGTGGTTTTTATGACTTAGAAAATGGAGGTTTTTACCACTATGCCAAAGATAGTGCATGGAAAGAGCCTTATCAAGTCAAAACAAGCTATGATAATGCACAACTCATAGAACTTTATTTACGTGCCTATACCCTTACCCAAAATGAAAACTATAAAAGAGTTGCGTTTCAAAGTATTGACTTTATGCTCAATGAGCGACAAAACACGAAACTATTTTCATTAAAAAATGAAGAAATCATTACTTCATGGAATGCTTTAATGGTCAAGTCACTCTTTACTGCTGCCAATATTGATATAAACTATCAAATAAATGCCTTAGAGACTTTAGACGCTATCTTATCTGAACTTTATGTTTCAGGGACACTCTACCATACTAAAAAACTTAATGATAAAGCCTCCATAAAAGCTTTTTTAGAAGATTATGCAAACCTTGGTGAAACCCTTATAGTTGCGTATCAGCACACCTTAGATGAATCTTTTTTAATAATGGCAACACAATTTGCAAATTTAATGATTGAACAATATTATGAACAAGCGAGATGGGTTTACTCGACAGCTGATTTTAAATTAAAAGAAAACATTCATGATCTCAATATTCCTTCAAGTCTCTCTTCTTCATTGTCATTACTTTTAAGCATTAGCTCTTTAGTCGATAATAACTACAAAAAATTTGTATTTAAAACTTTAGAACTGCATTCATTTAGTCTTATGCGACAACCTCTTTCTTCTCCAAAACTTACTCAAATGGTTTTACGCTACTTAAAAGATGATATAATTATTAAAGGAAATGAAAATAGATTAAAGCAATACATTAATCAACGAGAAAAACTTTCTTATCCCTATGTTTACTTCAAAGTGGTCAACGAAGAAGGATTAAGCATCGATAATTCTCACTCTACACTAGAAAAAAAACAAACATTTGAAGCAGTTGAAGACTATCTAAAAAACTTATAATGGAAGGTCAATGAAACCGTAATGAAACACTATAGTAATTATCTAATTTTGACATTTTTTCTTATGCTCTTGGTCTCTTGTAATAGCAGTAAAAAACTTATTAAAAAAGAAACTTCCGACAAAAATACAACGCTTTTTAATATAAAACCCTTAGAAGGTGAAAAGGAATCACTTGAAAAAGAATTAGATACATACTTAAACAAACTGTCCACCTTTGATACCGACGCAATTGTTGACATGACTTATCCTAGACTTTTTTCTGTTATTGATTTGGACTTATACCGACAATACATTGCCTCGATGATGAACTCAACCGACATAAAGATGAATTCTTACGAAACCAATGTCACCAAAATCACCCCTATTCTTCGCTTTACTAATGAAACAGAATTTTCACAAGTGAACTATGATACTAAAGTAAGCATTAACTTCTTAAATGACCGACTTTATAATACAGATGAAAAAATTAATTTTTTATACGATGCACTGGTTCATAAATATGGACAAAAAAATATACAAATGGATGTCAAAAAAAGAATCCTAACCATTCGCCGATCTGAAAAACTGCTCATCATTAAAGAAAAAGGTGGTGCATGGAAATTTTTAGGAGACAATTCCAAATATAGACAGCTCTACCCTAGTTTTCTTCCTTATGAAATTTTAAGTAATTTAGATAGAAAACAAAGCCCCAAGAAAAAAAAACATAAGAAAAAATAATAAAATCAATCATCTATCTAAAGGAGAAATAAAAATGAAACACTTTAGTCTAATTGTTATAATAATGATTTTTATGAATGGCTGTACACAAATTATTACAGCACCCATCAAAGTTGTAGGTGCTGTGGCAGAAGCTGCAATCGATGTGGGTGCTGCTGGGGTAAGAGCTGTGGCTGGTTCAGATGATGAAGACGACGATGAGTAAATCCTAATCCAAAGTCACTTCAATACTTGTTTCGATACTCTTCATAGGTAGGTTTATGTTTTGAGCTTTTTACTTTATCAAACTCATCTACAGAGGGGGTTGTCATAAATATTGAGTCATCATTATATATCCTACTTAACTGCTTTTTTGAACAAGCTGTTATTATGAATAAAACAGAAAAAATCAATATAAACTTCAATGCTTTCATTTATCTTCCTTTAATTATTATTATATTTTAAAACCCTATATTTAAACCTACATTTAAATAGAGTCCATTCATCTCAACACTGGACTTTAATTCTCTTTCTCCAAAACCTTGAACTTTTTCATAATTTGCAGAATTTAAATACTCTAAACCTAAAGAAAACTTTGTATCACTACTACCCCATAAACTTTGAAGACCATAAGCAAATGCATTTTGAGTCCCAAAGTCTACTTGACCATCTCGATGATTATAATAGTTAGAGGGATAAAATATATACTTAAAACTAGGTCCAACTTTTACATCTTTAGAAAAAATCTTAGTATTGTAAAAGAGTGGTAATTCAAGCGTTATTGCATCATTATGATAATCATCTCCTAATAGTGTAGCTTGTGTAAAACCTAAATTTGGAGCTAAAGAAAACTCAGAATTTAAACTGAAATTACGTCCAATCTCTAAATATAAATTATCAGTTACGCCCTCCCAAGATTCACCAGAGGTTTGTGAATCAAAACTTCCATTAACTTGTTGTACAGAAGTCTGATAACCAAATTCCATAAACCAATTCTTTTCACTAACTTCAGTATCTGCGATTGTTAATGATGATATTATCATCATGCTTATTACTATTTTTTTTAACATTTATTTTTCCTTATTTTAAAATGTATTTCGTAATCCAACACTGATACGACTACCTTCAATATCTACAGTAATCAACTTATCTACTGATGAATATTTACCATTAAATAAATACTCATAACTAATAAACCAACTGCTAGTAACAGCTTTTAATCCTATGCTATAGGCATCTTTATCTTTTAACAGTTCAGCTCGTTCATTATAAAAGTCAGAAACTTCAAAAGAAGGAATTTTCATATATCTCATGAATATACCTCCTTTAAAGCCTTTTTTATAGTACATAATAGGCAAAGTGAAATCGTAATAGTTATAATTAAAGTTTCTATTTTTACCATCAATAATACCTTCTGTATTAATAAAATAGCCTAAAGACGGTTCTAGAGTATAATCTTCAATCAATTCTATACTATATCCTAATGACACACCAAAGAAAGCTAAAGGAGATTTTGCTGTTTCATTTCTAGCATCTTCTATAAATTTAGATGTACCAGAAAGTGGTACAGTAAATTTTGTATCTAAAAAAACGTTATTATCTTTCGCATATACATTAGTCAATAACAATGCAATGATTAAGAGCTTTATAACTACTGCGTTAACAATGAAACCTTTTTAAATTCACTCTCTTTGACGGTTTTAAGTAAGTACATTACATGCTCATAAGCTATCTCTTTGTCTGCATTGATAAAAACTACTTGTTCTTTATCTGTGTCACCTGTTTGTAATCTAAAAGCATCAGGAAAACTCTCTAAAGTAAATTTGTCATTCTTATAGTGTACGGTTAAATCTTTAGTAATTCTAACCGTCAATGCTTTAGAGTCTGAAACAGCTGCTTTTTGAGAACCATCGGGAAGGTCTATCTTCTCTTCATAATGCATAACAGGAATGGTAATCATAAAAATAGCCATAAGAACCAACATCACATCAATCAGTGGGGTAATGTTTAAATCTGGAGCTTCATCCCAATCAAACATGATTAAGCCTTTTGAGAAAGAATTAAATCAGCTTGACTCTCTAATAAGACCGATAATTCATAGGATTTTCTTTTTAAGATTAAGTGAAAAGAGTAAGCAAAGGTAGCCACGGCAATCCCAGCAGCTGTGGCTACCAATGCTTCTGAAATAGCAGGAGCTACAATGGCAATCGACGTTCCTGTTTGTGTTCCAAGCTTAGAAAATGTCTCCAAAATAGCCACAACTGTTCCAAACAGTCCAATAAAAGGGGAAGTAGACGCAATGATAGATAAGGCTGTTAAACCACCTGTTGCAGATTTAATAGCATCATTTTTGGCTACAGAAAAAATGGCTTGATTAGGAATCAAAACTTTGGCTAAAAAAGGGTAAAGTAGAGAGTTTTTTTCAACAGTTTTAGAACGTCCCATATAAAGTTTTTTTAGTGAATAAGCTTCGGTAGAAATTTTAAACTTTAAAGAGAAATACCTATAAATATAAATCCAAAGTACAATAAATAGATAAATAGAAAGTATTGCCAAAACAAAAATCGTGATGGCAGAACTTTTTCCAAGATATGCAAATAGGCTTTCAAAGAGTTCCATGTTTTCCCTTTTTGATTAATTAGAAAGATATTATCATATTTGACCTCATTTAATTATTAAACCCTATATAAAACTCGGAGCATCATTCGCAAATAAAATTAAATCTCCTGCTTGGGTATGCTCTATTAACATCTCTTGCATCTTATCTTTACTTTCCAGTTTTACAAGTTTACTTACATCCACATACTCTTTGAATATCTCATAGTTTAAATCACCTGTTACCACAACCAAGTCAAACACTTCATTAGCTTTTTGAGCTACCTCAACGTTAAACTCATCATCAACCTCTACCAGACCTGGTGTTATGACTACTTTTCTACCGTCATAAGTAGAAGCCAAAGTAAAGCCTTCCATCATCCCATCAATGTTACCATTAAACGAATCATCAATAATAACTTTTCCACCTGCGTCCATGCGTTGTAATCGATGAGCCGTTGGGGCTAAGGTATTTAACTGCTTTTTAATCACTTTTTCTTCCACATCTAAAGCTTTAGCAACCTTAATAGCAGCTGCTAAATTCATGGCATTAAAAGCACCTAAAATATTGGCATGGTACGCCTCATCATCCATTTTAAAATCTAAACCATCAAGCGTGGCTTTAATGTCATGAATCTCTTTTCCAAAAGAATGGATGTGTTTAATTGGTTGTAACATTGCAGAGTCATGTACCCATGCTTCTTTTAAACGCTCTGAAGACAAAATTTCCATCTTAGTATTTCGAATATTTTCTAAGTTTTTAAAATACTCAATATGGGCTGGTCCTATCTTACCAACTATGGCTAAATGAGGATTTACAAACTCTGTAATCTCTCTAATATCACCTTTTCCTCTTGCCCCCATTTCTACCACATACACTTCGGTATCAGAAGGCAAATCTTCATTAATATCTTTTAATACTCCACCAAAAGTATTAACCGAACGGGGAGTTGCATAGACTTTATAGTTCGCAGAAAGTAAATGAGCAATGTAATTTTTAATACTTGTTTTACCATAAGAAGCTGTTACGCCAACCACTATCATGTTAGGCATACTATCAAGTTTTTTCTCTGCTTTATTCTGAAAACCTAAAAAAAGCATTTTTTCCATCATAGCTGATATCGCATACGCTAACATAAGAGGAATAATCACAATCAATATTTCAAAATTTAAAATGAACTTCATCATGACTAAAAAGAGTGTAAAAAATACCAATACAGCAAAAAAACGTTTAACACGACCTGTGAAAACTAACGGTTTGTCCTGCTCTTTTCGCCACCCATATAACATGCCGATGTAAACCAAAGTAACTACGATACTAAAGTCAGTTTCACGACTGACAGCAAAATAAAGAAAGAGAGGAACTAAAAAGTAAACCAAGTGCCACCATGTTTTAGTGTGGTGAAAAAGCACTCTGCTTAATCGGTAAGAGTACCATTGCATGTTGGTCATAAAGTAGTAGCCCAGTGCTAGTACAAAAAGAATGTTGCTTAAAATATTTAATAATTCCATTATCGATTTCCTCTTGTTTTTAAAAGAGAATATTTTAGCATGTTTGGACTTGTAGCTTCAATTGTATCAGTAAGAGATTCAATAATTCTATCTCCAATTCCAACACTTTGAGCATTTTGTAAGTAAGAACTGATTTTTTGATTTTTAACATGAAGCATGACTAAGCTCTAAAGCCTAGCCACAGTAAATTATTCCCCTCTTTTATCAGCCAAAACCGTAGGTTTAACACCTCTTGGAGCAACCATCCAGAACTTTCTAATTTCTGTTCTCCAATGGGCTAAAATATACGTTGCCATTTCACTTCCTGTTTTTTTAACATAATCTTTAAGTAAATCTTTTAGTTCAAATGCTTCAGCATCCCATTCATCGGTATCAATTCTAAGTGCCTCTACCAATTCAGGGTTTACTTTTTCATAAAGAGCACCCTCTTCATCATAAACAAATGCTTTTCCACCTGTCATACCAGCACCAAAGTTTACCCCTGTTTGACCAAGAATAGCTACCGTACCTCCTGTCATGTATTCACAAGGATGATCTCCTGTACCTTCTACTACAGCTGTTACACCCGAGTTTCTAACAGCAAAACGTTCACCTACCATACCATGAACATAAAGCTTACCACCTGTTGCACCATATAAACAGGTATTTCCACCAAGTGCAAAGGCTTGTCCTGCTTTTGTAGCCGTAATTACAATATTACCACCATGCATCCCTTTACCAATATAATCATTACCTGCACCATTAATATTGATATTAATACCCTTAGACATAAACGCACCCAATGATTGACCTGCTGTACCTTTCATGTTGAGGGTAATACTTCCATCAGGTAAACCAGCATTCCCATGAATTGCAGCAATTTCACCAGAAATTCTTGTGGCAAAACTTCTATTAAGATTTCCAATGGTTTTATTTAAAGTCATTGGTGTCGAAGGATCCTTAATGGTAGGCATTAACTCCTCAATCATCTCTTGCTCATACTCATTTTGGTCATACGGTTCGTTGGAAGCTACTTGACAAGTATTAACCCCATCCAATTTATAAAGCATCTCTTCTAAATTAAATTTCTTAGCAAACTCATCATCAATCACTTTTAATAAATGGTTTTGACCCACTATCTCTTCTAAAGATTTATAACCTAAGTCAGCAAGAATCTCTCTAATCTCTTGGGCAATCAAAGTAAAGTAATTGACGACTTTGTCTACATTACCTGTAAACTTCTCTCTTAAATGCACATCTTGTGTTGCAACCCCCACACCACAAGTATTTAAGTGACAAACACGTAGCATCATACAACCCACAAGTACCAATGCACCCGTACCAAAAGCATACTCTTCTGCTCCTAAAATAGCTGCTTTAACCACATCTAATCCAGTTTTGAGTCCACCATCTGTTTCAACGGTTACTTGACCTCTAAGGTTATTGGCTTTGAGTGCATTGTGTGCTTCTATGAGTCCTAGTTCCCAAGGGTTACCTGCAAAACGGATAGAACCAATAGGTGCTGCCCCCGTTCCACCATCAGCACCAGAGATAATAATCTTATCAGCATAGGCCTTTGCCACACCAGCTGCCACTGTTCCCACACCTGCTGTTGAAACCAACTTAACGGCTACTCTAGCATTTGGATTAATCTGCTTTAAATCAAAAATTAACTGTGCTAAATCCTCAATAGAGTAGATATCGTGGTGAGGTGGTGGTGAAATGAGCGTTACGCCAGGTTTAGTAAATCTAAGCTCTGCAATTAAAGGTGAAACTTTAGAACCTGGAAGCTGTCCACCCTCACCTGGTTTTGCACCTTGTGCCACTTTAATTTGTAATTCAGTTGCTGAACGTAAATATTCAGGTGTTACCCCAAAACGTCCAGAGGCAATCTGCTTAATGGAAGAGTTTCGCTCTGTTCCATAACGTGATGGATGTTCACCCCCCTCACCTGAATTTGATTTACCACCAATACGGTTCATGGCTACAGCTAAAGTAGTATGTGCTTCTTCAGAAATAGACCCCATAGACATCGCAGCTGTTGAGAAACGTTTAAAGATTTCAGATAAAGGTTCAACCTCATCAATAGAAATAGAAGCTCTATCTGAAGTAAGTTCATAAAAGTCTCGAATAAACTTTTTATCTCTTTTATTGACTAAGTTCTTAACTTTTTCATAATCAGCCTTATCTCCAGTTTCAGAAGCTTTTTGCATTGCAGAAATGGTAGGGCGTGAAAAGTCATGAAACTCTTCACCTTTTTTATATTTATAATACCCACCTTTATAAAGATTGTTCTTTTTACCTTCAAAGGCTGTGGTAAAGGCACGTCGATGCGTGGCATTAATACGTGCATCAATATCATCATAACCTAAACCATAGAGTAATGCTCTAGTACCATTGAAACAGTCTTGAACAATCTCTTGACTCAATCCAATGCTATCAAATAGTTTAGAGTTACGATAAGAAGAGATGGTTGAAATACCCATTTTAGACATAATCTTCATCAAACCAGCACCCATAGCACGTCTGAATTTTCTAAGCGTTTGGACAATTTCTACATCATCTCCTGCAAGTTCTCTTACAGTGTAATAAAGTAAATAAGGGAAAATTGCAGCAGCACCATAAGCAATCATACACGCAGCAGAGTGTGGATCAAATACCTCACCTGTTGCAGCCACAATACTGGCTAAATGCCTTACATCATTGGCTAAAAGTTCTTGACTTAAATGTCCAATCACCATCAGCATTGGCATCACTTTATTATCTCCATTTAAAGCTCTATCATCAAGAATAACTGTTCTTACCCCATTGTCACGAACATCAATCACAATTTTTGCTACCAATGCATTTAAACTTGCTTTTAGGTCATTGGTATAAGTTGTATCATATTGACCTACTTTATAAGAAGTATCATACTTTTCATTGTTTTCATCACCAAACTCTTGAAGTAAAGAGAACTTCGCAGCTGACATAACAGGAAGTACTGTCTTTAACCTTTTAGCATGACTAGCAGAATCAGCTAAGATATTTTGGGTTGCACCAAAACCAGTATTTAAACTCATTACCGTTTTTTCACGAATTGGGTCAATTGGTGGATTGGTAACTTGTGCAAATTTTTGTTTAAAGAAATCTGTAAAGTTTCTCTGTTCGGTTGAAAATGCTGCAATTGGGGTATCATCCCCCATAGAGCCAGTGGTCTCTTTACCTTCTAAGAGCATTGGTTTGATAATTTCTCTCACAACCTCTAAAGTATAGTTAAAATAACGTTGCTTCTCTTCCATATTTTCAGAGTTACACTTCACATTTGTTTCCAATGTTGTGGCTTCAGGCTTATGTTCTTGTAAGTACTCCATATTTTTTCCAAGCCACTTATCATAAGGGT
Source organism: uncultured Sulfurovum sp. (assembly GCA_902727915.1). Next base: position 86,324 of record CACVAU010000050.1, on the reverse strand, counting down.
TAGAAACTTTTAAATACTCATCAATGTCATGCGACTTAAGCACGGTAGCATTCTTTAAGTCAATCCCCATCATTTGACCAGACTGTAATCTACCACGCTCCACAATCTCTTCATCAGGAATACTTAGCACTCCATATTCTGAAGCAATCAGAAGTCTATTATCAGTAGTAATAATATACTTGGAAGGTCGAAGTCCATTTCGGTCTAATACACAGCCAATATAACGACCATCGGTCATTGAAACAGCTGCTGGACCATCCCAAGGCTCAAAACAGGTACTTGCATATTCATAAAATGCTCGTAAATCAGAATCCATATGAGGAGCATTATGCCAAGGTGCTGGAACTAAAGAACGCGCTGCTTTAAAGAAGTCAACGCCATTGACTCTTAAAAATTCCATGAAATTGTCTAAAGAAGCTGAATCGGACATATCATTTTGAATAACATTTTTAAGTCTTTCCATCTCTTCATCACTAAAAACATCTGATTTAGCCGATGCCATTTTGGCTGCTACATTAAATCGATTGGCTGTTACGGAGTTAATCTCCCCATTATGGGCAATCATTCTAAAAGGTTGTGCCAGTTTCCATTGGGGTAAGGTATTGGTTGAAAATCTTTGATGAAAAAGACAAAAAGAAATTTTGAACTCTTCATTGGCTAAATCTTTATAAAACTCTTTAATGTGCGTTGGCATAACCAGCCCTTTATACGACACGACTGATGTTGAAAAAGAAGGAATGTAAAAACTTTTATCCATAGAGAGTTCAGCTTCAATCTCTTTACGAGACAAATAAACCAATGCCTCAAATCTTTGTGAAGCCACAGCCGATTTAGGAGCAACAAATACCTGTTTAATATTTGGTAATAATGCCAATGCTTGTTCCCCAAGTGCATTGTTATCCGTAGGTACAGTACGCGTATAAAGTACACTTAAATCATTGTTGTCACAAACTTTTTGAATCACCTCAAAATCTGCTTCGTGATTAGAAAAAACCATCGCCACAGCATAGCTTTCAGGAAGTTCAATTCCATGAGAAGCTGCTTCTTTAGCAAAAAATGATTTAGGAATAGAGAGCAATAATCCTGAGCCATCTCCTGTTTTACCATCAGCAGCTACAGCTCCTCTGTGCATCATTCTCGAAAGTGATGTCACAGCATCCTCTAAGTTTTTATGGGTGGGAGTGTTGTCGATTGACGCGAGTAATCCGAAACCACAGTTATCTTTAAACGACGTAAAGAGATCTTGCATAAGTTACCTTTTTTTAATATCTTCAGGTTGTCATAAAAATACAATATTTAACCCAAAATTGGGTCGATTCTATCCAAAAATAGATTAGTATTTACTTGTGTTAATGATTATTATAAGTAGTAGAAAATTTTATGTAAACTTAATTCGCTAAAGTAAATTTTTACATAATTATAATAAGTTATTTTTTAATAAAAATTATGTAACCTTTGATAGAAAATAGATTCAGCAATAGGTCAAAACATGCATGGTTTCATTATTAACATCAAAAAAGCTAAAAATGAAGATGTTATTGTAACCGTACTAAGTAGCCATGCCATAACAGACTATTGGCGTTTTTTTGGTGCAAGACATTCCATACTACAAATAGGAAACTTAGTTGATTTTGAAGTCTCTGAATCAAAAAAGAGTTTCATGCCCAATATGCGTTCTTTATCACATATCAGTTTCCCTTGGATTTTTTCGAACAACCACCTACTCATTTGGCAAAATTTTATTAAACTCTTTGAACCCCATTTAAAAGATGCCCTAGACCTTGACCCTTTTTACTTTAATCTTTTATTGGAAATAGCACGAAAATGGGATAAACAAAATCCTAAAAGATTGGCTGTAGAAGCCTATGTTTCCCTACTTAACCATGAAGGTCGCCTTTATGACAATGGTTTTTGTTATGTCTGTGACGAAATTTTAGAGGAACAAATAGGACTTATGAGGGCTTTTTTACCTGCACATCCCAAATGCATTTATGCCCATCCTCTTAATAAAAAAGAGATTTTTACACTCTATAACACCCAAAGTACCATACATCTTGATGATGAGACTGTAGAAAAACTCTACTTTATTTTATTAAAAGGATTTTAATATTAATAAAAAACATTAAAAAATATATTTTAATACTTAGTAAGTAACTTTTCTATATACTCATTCAATCAAATTATATTTGAATTTTAAATAATCAAGGAAGATTTATTATGAAAACAAAATATTCATCGTTACTACTAGGGTTGTTATTACCAATTAGCTATGCCAGTGCTGAAGTCTCTTTAACCCCACCAAATGCAAAGGCAGGAGAGTGTTATGCCAAAGTTGTTGTTCCTGCTAAATATAAAAGTGTTGCAGAGCGTGTTTTGGTACAAGAAGCATCCAACAAAATTACTGTTATTCCTGCAAAATACGAATGGGTGAATGAAAAAGTAGAAGTGACCCCTGCGAGTAAAAAGCTCATAACCATTCCAGCTACCTTCAAAAAAGTTACTGAAACCGTTGAAGTTCGACCTGCTTCAAAGTCTTGGAAAGTAAGTTTAAAAAGAAATGCAGCCCCTGTAAGTAAAGAAATTTTAGTAGCAGCCAAATTAAAAGGGGTTGATTTAGAAAATACAACAGCACAAACTTGTTATAAAGAGTACTACACACCAAGACATTATAAAACCATAAACGAAGAAATTATTTTACAAAAAGAGAGTAATAAAACTAAAATCATACCTGCCACGTATGAAATGGTAGAAAAAACGATTATTGTAACTCCAGCCTCTAAAAAAACCATCACTGTTCCTGCTACCTATGGCTATTCTGAAGAGAGAGTTTTAGTCGAAAAAGAAAAAACCGTCTGGAAAAAAGGGGCTAATCCTGCACAAAAATTAGATGGGGCAACAGGAGAAATCATGTGTTTGGTAAAAGTTCCAGCAAAATACAAAACCATTAGAAAAAAAATTGTTAAGACAGCAGCAACAACCAAGATTATTGATGTACCAGCTGTCTCTAAAACCATTAAAGTTAAAAAGCTTCTCACTCCTACTAAAACGCAAACCATCACCGTTCCAGAAGTTAAAAGTAGCATTCAAAAAAGCGTCCTTGATACAAAAGCAACCTTTACATGGGTTCGCGTAGGTGATAACGTAGACAAAGGCTTAGAGCATACAGGACATCGCGTTTGTTTGGTTGAATCTCCTGCCAAAAACCAAACAATCACAAAAGTAGTTCTAAATACTCCTTCTTCAACCAAAGAGATTGCCATTGAGCCAACTTATAAAACCATTAAAGTTAAAAAGTTAGTACAAGAAGCACAAGAAGTTAAAACACCTATTGAAGCTGTTTATAAAGTTGTGAATAAAAAAGAAAAAGTAGCATCATCTCACCAAAGTTGGGAACGCATTCTTTGTCAAACTAACATGAACCAAAATGTGGTACTTAAAATTCAAAATGCCCTAAAAGCAAAAAATTATAAGCCTGGTAAAATAGATGGTGTATTAGGAAAAGATACCAGAGTAGCCCTAGACAAATACCAAAGAGACAACTCCTTGGCAACAGGTGGTATTACTTATGAAACCTTAAATGCCTTAAGTGTAGGACTCTAGTCTTAAGCTTCATTAAATAGATACAAGCTATCTATTTAATGATCCATAGAAGTAATAATACCATCATAATTATTATGTATCACATTCCATTTAGTAATGGGTACAGGCAACTCAAAAATACCCCCTACAGGGAACTCTTTAAAATTAATACCCATTAGCTTTTTAACAGCTGGAGAAAAAATTTCATAAGGAATTCCATAAACAAACTTCAACTCTTTCATGTCATTATCATCAATAAACAAATTCACCACTTGCGAGTTTTTCAAAGTGATACGCATGGCTGAAAGTCCTCTTATGGAAAAAATTTCATCCACTTTAGTGGCTTCAAAAAGAGTTTTAATAACATCTTTTGTGTTTTGATTGAATTCATAAAGAGGTTCACAAGTGGCTATTTCAAAATAACTTCCATTACTTAATTTACTCTGCATAATATTAACATTCGAAAATGTTATAGGGGTTGTTTTAATACTATTTGTTTCAAAAATAACGGTCTTTTCTTTAACACTTAAGCGAACCCCTTTTGAGTCCAAATTTAAAGAACTGGCTTTATAGTAATAAAGCAACAGAAGAACGGCTGTAATGATGAGTAGTACTATTATTATATTTCGTGTCATGATATTAGTATAACATAGATTAGTTGAACTCTATTTTTGAAGCATGTATGGTACGTTTATCTTTGGGAGGAAGTTCCATATAATCAAAAGCGTAAAGTGCTTCCAAGTAATGATGAGGATTATGAGGTACAAAAAATTCTAAACCTTCAAAGAGCATCTTTTTTAGAGAAAAAACTTCTTCAATAGCAAACCATGCTGCAACATCTGGCATTTTACCTGAATAGATTACTTTTGTATCTTCTTTCTCCCAACCTTGATGCATCTTCTCTAAAATACTAACCAACACTTTTCTTTTCTCTGGATTGTCTACACCCTTAGGCGTATGTAATGAAACTGAGGAAAAAGCACGAATCTCTTCAAAAGTATTCGTATAAAATTTTTGATTTTCTTTAGAGTTCTCTAACGTCAACATGGGAAAGATATCCACAAACAAACCTTGATGATACCCCACGTCCCTGCCTTTTTCATGAAACTCTACAATACTTGCTTTATTAGAACGAAGCTTTATATAGTCAAACTTAAATTGAGCATCATACTCTTTGGTCTGAAAAAAGATATCTTTAGAGAGTTCACTTTGAGCAAGTTTAGCAAATCGATTATAATCTTCAAAAGGCATCGACACATCAATGTCGTCATCCCAAGGAATGAAGCCCTGATGTCGCACAGCACCCAAAAGTGTTCCTGAATCTAACCAATATTTTAAATTATGCTTTTTACAAATACCATCAAATTCAACTAACATTTCAAGCATAATATCTTGTGCTTTTACTAACACTTTTGGCTCTATCATCTAGTTAAACCCTATCAACTTTATAATAATCATACAAAGCATCTATCAGTACATCGGTATACGCTTTGGTCATATCACCCATATGCGAAACCCTAAAAATAATGTCACGTTCTGCTCCTCCATTAGGGCAAACCATTACTCTGTAGCCTTCTTCTAAACCATTCACAATCTTCATCGCCGATTTACCATCTGTAGGGGTAAGTGTTGTCATTGCATTGGGCATAAAAGGGGTATATTCTTTAAGAGGCAATCCTTTGATAGAAGCTCTAAAATATTCAGCAATCCCTTTGGCTGATGCAATACTTTGTGCAACACCACCTTCTCGTTTTATCTGTTCTAGTCTGGCTTCTAGTTGTAGCATAATCGTCACAGCAGGAGTATAGGGGGTTTGTCCTCTCTCGCCATTGTTCAAATAATCTTTAAAATTAAAGTAGAGACTTTGAACATCTTGAACTTTGGCTAAGGCTTTAGGAGCTAATACCACCATGGTTAAGCCTGGAGGCAAAGCCAAACCTTTTTGAGAACTGGCAATCACCACATCCATACCACTCTCTTGCATATCAAGTGGGTCGGTGACCAACATAGAAATAGCATCTACAATATAAAGTAAATCATTTTTCTTAGCATAAGCCCCCATTGCATTTAAATCATACAAATGACCCACAGATGTTTCATGGGCATTCACAATAAGTGAAGTATAGGACTCTTTAGGTGCTAAGGTTTCAATATCAGATAAATTAGTCTGATTTACTTTAAAATCGGTATGAGGAATATTATGCACATCACAAATTTTTACAAAACGACCACCAAAACCACCTCCATGAACCACCAAGGCATTGTCATTTTGATTTAAAAGATTCATAACGACCGACTCCATACCAGCTGTTCCAGAGGCTGTTAAGAAAATAACTTTTGAGCCTTCTGGTGCATTCACCATTTCCAACAATCCTTTTTCACAAGCATACGTCACATCTGAAAAAGCACAATTTCTAAAATATGGCGTTTGTTTTGCACCAACTTGCATTATCTCTTCGGACATTTTTACAGGTCCTGGGGTAAAGATGTAATAATCTTCATATATCATTTATACTTCCTTATTTTTATTGTTTTCATTAATTTTCCGTTCATTATATTCTAATAATACTCGATTAATTCCTACCATATCAGAGGGAGTTAACATTTTAGATTTACGTTTCTCACGCTGAATTAGAGATGAAAACTCGGCAATCATATAGCGTAATCCACAACCATCAAACTCATAATTAAACGTTTGTGATTTATGCTCATCTTCAAAACGCACATAAAACTTTTTGGTTAACCACCAAGGTGCAGGAATATGTATGTAGCCCTTCGTCCCAGAAATCACAGCATCTCCTTCCGACTTAATACCCGTTGCCACATGAGATACACCCACAGCACCCCCTTTATGTTTACTCACAATAAGATTGGACACATCATAACCTTCTGAACCTTGGTCAAAAAAAGTAATGTCTTTACTCTTGCCCAAGATTTTATTCACTAATAAAGACGGATAAGACGAAAGAATATTTGTTGCCCCTTGTTTCATAAAAGTATCTGGATAATCTTTCTCTTTGTACAACGAAGTTCTAGTAGCTCTAACCTCTTTGACATCTCCAATAATCCCATCATTTAATTCGGTTAAGAGTTGGTTAAATGCTGGTAAAAAAGCTGTTTTAAGTGCAGAAAGTAGTAATAATTTTTCTTCTTTTGCCAAGGAAAGCAACTCTTTTAACTCATTTTTATGCAAGGCTAACGGATTTTCACACAGTACATGCTTACCAGCTTTTAGGGCTTTTTTAATAAGACTGTAGTGTTCTTCTAAAGCCGTATCTATGTAGACGGCCACAATACCTGCGTCTAAAAATTCATCATAATTATCATGACCATATTTAATAACATCTGACTTTTTAGTAAATTTTTTCACAGCTAAAAAATCAGGTGAATAGATACGATTAATTTTTAAATTAGAGACAAAACCAGCCTCATCTATAAAAGCTTGAGTCCCACGACCAAGACCAACAACACCCAATTTAATAGTATCAAAGTTCTCTTTTCTAAGCTTGGTACTTGAAATTCCTTCTGTTCTTGCCAAATACTCTACCTGAGTATATTCATTCAAATAATCGAATGCCCCCACCCAATCATCACCAATAGCAAAAATATCAATGTCATATTTCACCATGTCTTCAGCTTTTTGATTTTTATGCGTCTCCACAATCACTTTGTCCACAAAGTCTAAAGCCTCAATTGATTTGACACGTTTTTTAGTACTCTCTACAACATTTAACTTTCCACGTGAACGGTCATAGTTTTCATCGGTCACCCCTACAATGAGATAGTCTCCCAATGCTTTTGCACGTTCCAATAACTTCATATGTCCTACATGTAGCATATCATAAGTTCCATAGGTAATAATCGTTTTTTTATTTTCCAAACAAGACTCCTTATGCCTACTACCATAACATATTCTATGCAATTATGCAAATTGCACTTACTTAGAAATAGCTATCTAAATTATTAGTTAAAAAATGAAACGCTTAGGCTAATTTTGGCTCTTTTTTAAATACGGACTTAACGAATAATAAAGCATGAAACCCCAAAGAATCACGCTCGAAAACAAGGCAAAAATACCCGTATGCTCTCCCATCTGAACCAATGTTTTAGGATCAATCTCTGAAACTGAAAAAAGATAGTCTAAACCAAGACCAAAAAATATGCTTCCTAACACAATCGTTCCTAAATAAATATAGAGTGACCGTGTACCAAGCATTTTTTTAACCACCCCAATGGTCACCGTATTGGTCGCGGGTCCAGCAGACAAAAAGACAAAAGCAGCACCTGCTGAAACTCCAGAGAGCATCAACCCAGCTGCAATAGGAAGTGATGCTGTGGCACACACATACATCGGTACAGCAATAAGAATCACAATAAGATAGGAAAGCCAAGCATATTCAACAAGAATTTCACTCAAATTAGACGGTATGGCAATGGTAATTAATGCCCCAAGCAATAAACCCCAAAAAAGTGGTTTGGCAATGTCTTTAAGTAATGTGCCAAATGCATAATGTAAAACACGTAGAACAAAATGCTCTTTTTTAGAATTTACCGTTCCACAACAAGAGGCTTCACTACTACAGCAACTTGTCTCTGTACTTGGTGCTGTGGTTGAAAAAAGTGGTTTCTTGACCTCTTCTTTAACCTCTTCTTTATCAAAAATATTGGTCAAAATCCCTGCCACCATGGCAATAATCATGGAAGTAATGGCTCGGTAAATGGTAAAAATCCACCCAAATATTCCATAAGTAGCCATAATGGAATCAACACCTGTAATGGGAGTAGAAATAAGAAAAGAGAGCGTTGCCCCTTTGGAAGCACCCGATTTTTTAATGCTCGTTGCCAAAGGAATAACCCCACAAGAACAAACAGGTAAAGGAATACCAAACACCGTCGACTTAATAACCGACCAGATATTTTCTTGACCTAAATGTTTAGTTACTAAAGTTTCGGGGATAAGTTCATGCATGACTCCTGCAAAAAGAAGCCCAAACAAAATAAAAATTGCCATCTCATTACTAAGGTCAATGAGAGCATCTATAAAAAGTACGATATATTCCATATGCTATTCCTAAATTAAAAATTAGTTATAGCATATAAAAATTTACTTAAAAATAAGTTATTGAACGCTTTTATAAATCGCAATGACTGCAGCATATTGTTTTTCATCCAAAATACGCTTTAACTCTTTTCTACAATTTGTTTTCATCATAATAATTTGTTTACGTACAGCTAAAATTTCATCAGCTTTCTTTTCAATATCAGTATCTGTTGTTAAAGCATTTTCTAAAAGAGCTTTCTCTTTTGTCATAACTTCTTTAATCATGCCCTTCATTACAGGCTTGTTAGTTTTCATCCAAGCTTTAATATCTTTAAGCTGTGCTTCATTAAGATTTAATAGTGCCGAGTTTCCAGCAACAATACGCATAAGGTTTGGCATAGGATTTGCATGTTGAAGTGCTTGTTTGTTTCCTGCTTCTACGCTAGAGAAAGTAAGTAGTAAAAGTGTAATTAGAACAATAATTTTTTTCATTGTCTTTCCTTGTTATATAATTTAAGCGAATCATATAGAAGATTTGTTAATTTAGTGTTAATTATAGGTCTATTTTAATTCCAAAAGTGTAATTTTGCGTATCCATTTTATCTTTATCAATATTATTTAATGTTAACTCTTTACCATAGTCGGTATAACCCAAAAATACGCCAATGTTATCGTTATAATGATAATTCAGTTCCAAACCATAAGTAAATTCAGTAGACGAATCAGAAACTTCATTGGCCAAGCCTTTAAGCGTATACGCACCATCTACCTTAGTCAATCCAGCTTTGGGAGTAACAGAAAACCAAGAAGTCAACGGTAAAGTGTACGTTGCAAACACTCCATATCGGCTAATGTCTTCTTTTGAAAATTCTGGATGTTCATCCACATTTTTTGTATATTCTAAACGTATACCAAGATTACTAAAAACATTCACGCCCAAAAAACCTGTGGCATAATTCCCTTCATTTTCTCCTTGTGAATACCCCAAACCAAGCTGTGCAAAACCATCAGCCATACTTAAAGCACCTGTTATCATTAAACCTAAGATTATCTTTTTCATAAAAACTCCTTATATCTTAAATACCTTATTATAGGTAAAATTGTGTAAAGGGTTTATGAGTCTTAAATTTTTTTCATAGCAAAAAAAGCCTATAATATCAGAAAAAAGGTTGTACTATGGGTGGTTTTTCTTCAAACTATGAAGGTGGATATTTAGACTTTGACAATAATCCAAAATGGATACATGACAAAAGTAAAAAAAATGACAGATATGCCCATCTTAGACAAAAAAAAGTTTATCATGAATCAAGTAGCTCAAAGTATCGTTATCTAAGTGTCTTGCTAACACCCACTAACTTACTCACAGAGATACAACAAGAGAAAAAAACTGAACTCTATCAGATTGATGATGCTGATGTACTCTTAAAACTCAAACACAATAAAACCAATGCCTTAGATTCTTTGAGCCTAGAGGTTTATTATGAAAATATATTCATTGGTTCTGTGCAAAAAGTATTTGAAGATGATGACATAGATAACACAACTATTGTTAATGAGTTCTGTTTCCTCGATGAAGAACTCAAGAAAGTTGACATTATCTGGGATGGGGAAGGCTTTTATCTGAAAGAAAAAAATCATCTCATCTAAGTCTTATTTCTCAATTCCCTTTTAAAATAAAATATCAAGAAGCCACAGAAACTTTTTTAACATAAGCCTTGGCTAAAAGTGTTGCCACCTCTTCAATAACAGGTACAGCAACCGTATTACCTAGTAAATCAAATGCTTTTCTCTTTTTGCTAACATTCCCCTCAAATATCTCTAAGGAATAAGTTTCAGGGTAACCAAAAAGTCTCAATCCTTCTCGTAATGAAATTTTTCTAATCCCTTGTCCATCTACAACCCCTAGTTTCTCGACATCAGCTGCTACTAAAGTAGGAGCTAAACCTTTGGGGTCTAAAATTTTAGAAAATTCAAAACTTAATTTACCCGTTACAATATTGTAACCTTTTGGTTTCTCTGTTGCATATTCTCGTCTTGTAATGATACTTCCATTACTATTTATTTTAATCTTCTCTTTCGGATGTTCAAAACGTAAATAACCTTTTTCTACCAAATCATCTAACAAGTTTTCTAAATCCTCAACATCAAAAAAACTTTCTATTTGCTCTAAAGTCAAAGGCATTCCATCCATCCATTCAATGCCAATCTTTTGAGCCCAATGTTTTTTTCGTCTCTCTTTAAAAAGTTGTCTTAAAAATTGTTTTTGTGTTTCACTCACTTCACCTTTTAATCCAAAATCCCAACTGTGAATATTGTTTACTCCACCTCTCTTATCTTTAATGGCTTTGCCATAAAGAGCATCTATGGGTAAATGTGAAAGAAGCTTTTTTGTAAATAGCGAATCAATGGTTTTTAAACCTTTTTCTTGAATCTTTTCAAATACTTTAGAACCTAATTTTTCAATATTATTTAAATCTATTTTACTCTCTAACGAGCCTACTATATAGATTCTTTTTCTGGACTGTGGTAATAAAAAATCTTTTGAATCTAAAACTTTCCAATCAACATTATACCCCAAGTTATCCAATGATTTTAAAATAACTTCTAATGTTTTTCCTTTGTCATGGGTTACCAATCCTTCTACATTCTCTAAAATAAAACCTTGAGGTCTTTTAGCTTTTAAAATACGTTCTATTTCAAAAAAGAGTGTTCCTCTTGTATCACAAAAACCATCTCTATTTCCTGCTGAACTAAAAGCTTGACAAGGAAATCCACCCAGTAAAAAATCAAAATTAGGAATATCTTTAACCTCTACCTTTGAAATATCTCCATAAAAAAGTTGATGTTCAAAATTATGATTTAAAGCATCAATAGCACTGGCTTTTATTTCAGAAGTCATAACACATTCGGTTTCTATACCATACTTTTTAAATGCTTGTTCTAATCCTAAATGCATACCACCCATTCCTGCGAATATGTCTATGATTTTACACGTTTGTTTTGATTTTTTCTTGTCTACATCATTCAATTGTACGGTCATATCTAGTTGCCTAAAAGTTGAATTTAGTGTTGCCATAATTATACCTCTTAATCGTAAATAGCTTAATTATAAATTGTTTTTTTTAAAGTATTAAAAAAATGACAAATTGTCATCCTTTTCTAAAAAGTCTTAAACAATCAATATAAAAATCCAAATAACCAAAGAGGTACTTTAGCATCTATTCCAACTTCTATGTCGTCCAAAGCTAAAAATGAATGAGGTATTTCCTTTATTTGATTGAAGCTTTTGTTTTTCCCCCCAACTTCAAAAGTATATTTTCCATTTACTAAAAAATCACCTTTGTCTACATAGCTTAAAGTGTGTCCACTCGCGACCATACTTACAAAGTAAGTTTCTCTAATAGTTCCTATTTCGCTCTCCATACACAAAGCAGAAAACAAATTTGTATTTGCCAAATAAAGCTTGTCAGATTTACGGATGGCTTTAAAACGTTTAGCATCATGTGCTATATGATTAACTAATTCTGCTTTACCAAGATACTTAATGTACTTATAAAGCGTTACTTTTGTAATCCCCACCGTTGCAGCTAACTTGTCAATAGAAAGTTCTAAAGGTTCAGAGACACAAATGGTCAAAAGAAGCTTTTTTAAGGTATCTATCTTATCAGGTTTAATACTAAAGAGTCGTCCTAAATCTTTAAACAATACGGTATTAATCGTCTCGTGTATTCGGTCAATGTATTTTAATTTATCTTCAAAATAAAAAGGATAAACACCCACATCAATAAATTCATCATAAAGCTTCAATATCTTTTTATCTACCAATGTATCATTTATCTCATAAACAATGGATTCATGATTTTCTAATAGTACTTCCAAGCTATAGGCTTTAAGCTTGATGTTCTGTGTCATCTCTAAATACTCTCTAAAAGACAATATTGGCATTTTATACATGGAGTAGCGTCGAGCAAAATCAGGATTCGTAATCTCAATAGCTGACGAACCAGAAAAAAGAACTTTAACCTCTAAAAAGTCATAAACAGATTTCAGTTCAGCTTGAAAGTTATCTGCTTCATGAATTTCATCAATAACAATAAACTCACCACCACGCTTCACAAATTCATCTACAAAATCAAAAAGAGATACCCCTTTAAACATAGGATGATCACAAGAGATATAAAGTTTATTAGTAGCAGAAATAGTACTAGCTTTCAATATTTGTAACAGCATCGTAGTTTTTCCAACACCCCTACTCCCATAAACACCTATGGTTTTACTTGTTGAATTAAATACCTCATCATACAAGTACCGATGATACTTTAGAATGTTTTGATTTTGTTTTAGTAGGGAAAGTCGTTTGGCGTTTTTGAGTTTGTTTTTCATAATTTTATTCCTAGTATATTATACTTATTTAATACACATTAGTATAATATAATATATTTAACTCCAGCTTTAAAAATTTTCGGAAACCCCATAAAAGCCAAATACACACTTAACTATGTTAAAATTTTATCAAATTTTAATAAGGCATATTTATGGCAAAAAAGAATATCAAAAAAGCTGTCTTAGCGTACTCTGGTGGGCTTGACACAAGTATTATTTTAAAATGGCTTCAAGATGAGTATGACTGTGAAGTGGTAACCTTTACAGCAGACCTTGGGCAAGGTGAAGAGGTTGAACCAGCACGTCAAAAGGCGTTAGACATGGGGATTAAACCTGAAAATATTTTTATTTTAGATTTACGTGAAGAGTTTGTAAAAGACTTTGTCTTTCCAATGTTTAGAGCCAATACTATTTATGAGGGTGAATACCTTCTTGGAACGTCTATTGCTAGACCTCTTATTTCTAAGAAACAAATTGAGATAGCAGCAGAGACGGGTGCCGATGCAGTAAGTCATGGTGCTACAGGAAAAGGAAATGACCAAGTACGTTTTGAACTAGGTTACCTTGGATTAAATGGCGACATCGCTGTTATTGCTCCTTGGAGAGAATGGGATTTAAATAGCCGTGAAAAACTACTTGCTTATGCAGAAGACCACGGAATTAAAATCGAAAAGAAAAAAGGTCAAGCATCTCCATATTCTATGGATGCAAACTTACTTCATATCTCTTACGAAGGTCTTGTACTTGAAGATCCAAGTAAAGAACCAGACGAAGACATGTGGCTATGGACAACGTCACCAGAAAATGCACCTGACGAGGCTGAGTACATTTCTATAGATTACAAAAACGGTGACCCAGTTGCTATTAATGGTGAAGCAATGACGGCAGCGACTATTTTAACTGAACTCAATGCTTACGGTAACAAACATGGAATTGGTAGAATTGACATCGTTGAAAACCGATATGTCGGGATGAAAGCACGTGGTTGTTATGAAACACCGGGTGGGACTATTATGCTAAAAGCACATAGAGCGATAGAATCTATTACTCTTGACCGTGAGGCTGCGCACATGAAAGATGAAATCATGCCTAAATATGCAAGTCTTATCTACAATGGTTACTGGTGGTCACCAGAGCGTGAAATGCTTCAAGCTGCTATTGACAAAACACAAGAGCATGTAGAAGGTAGAGTAAACTTAAAACTTTACAAAGGTAATGTTATGGTAGTTGGTCGTGAATCAGAAAAGTCACTTTTCTCAGAAGCACACTCAACATTTGAAGAAGATGATGTTTATGATCAGTCGGATGCTGAAGGGTTTATTAAATTAAATGCTTTACGTCTTATGATTGCTGGTAAGCTTCGTAAGTAATACAAAACAAGTTGTTCCCAAAAAACTTCGGAACAACTTTAACGCCTATCTCCAACCTAAATGTTCTGGTTGCTCTCTAAACTTATCCGTTACAGGAATTTGTAATTTCATTCCTTTTCTTAATTGACGATTTTGACCAATCACATCCCTATTGGCATTGTAAATCACCTCTGTTTCAGAGGCATCAGCATAATAACTTGATGCTAAATCCTCTAAAGTAACATCATTTGTACTAATTGTAATGTTAATCCATATCCCTGCTAAAGCTGTTGTCGTTAAAAATGCTAAAAGCATTAGTATTTTTGTAAGTTTATTTTTCATTGGTTATTTCCTTTTTAAAATGTGAACTTATAGTATACTATTTAAACGATTATAACTACTTATCGTCTTTTGCTTTTTTATTTTTTAAATCATGTCTTACGCCATTTTTATCAAATTTTCGTTGAAAGTTTCCTCTTATAATCGCAAAAGTCATAATAGAAAATAAAATAATGGCAATAATATAGAATATATCTCCAATAGACATTATTGCTCCTCTAAAGTATTTTCGATGGTAATTTTCTCAAAACCATCATAGTTTTGTCTTAATGCTTCATACGTCACAATTCCTGTAGCCACACCCAAATTTAGACTACGTCCTTTTCCACCCATGGGAATGGTAATACACTGTTCTTTATGGGCTAAAAGTACGTCTTCTCTTATGCCTTTTGTTTCTGAACCAAAAAGTATAAAATCATCTTTTTGAAAACTTGCATTAAAATATAACTTGTCTGTTTTGGTGGTGGCTAAATAGGAGTTTTTACCTATAGGATGTGCTGTTAAAAATGCATCAAAGCTTTCCCAAACAACCAAATCTAAGTCTTTCCAATAGTCAAGACCTGCTCTGGTTACGGCTTTGTCATCAATGTCAAAACCCAATGGTTCAACCAAATGTAAAGTCGCTCCCAAATTCACACAAAGCCTTCCAATTGTTCCTGTATTGGGTGGAATTTGTGGCTCTACTAACACAATATTAAACATTAACACTCCTCTTGTATTTAAAAAATATCTTAGATATAATTAAGTTCTCTTACCTAAAAGGATTTTCATGAAACTTACTATAAAACAGATAATTATTGCTGCTATTTTAGCACTTTTATTCATAGGATGTTCTAAAGCACCAATCACAGGGAGAAACCAGCTTATTATGGTTTCTCCAAGCCAAGAATTAGCCCTTGGTTTTGAAAGTGCTAAACAAGTACTGCAAAAAGAAAAAGTAAGCACAGACCCACAAAAGAATGCCCAAGTTAAAAGAATTGGTCAACGTATTGCCCAAACAACAGAAGCCCTACATAAAGTAAATTACCAATGGGAGTTTTTTGTGATTGACAATGATGAAGAAGGTAATGCATTCTGTCTTCCGGGTGGAAAAGTTTTTGTCTACACAGGGCTTTTTAAATATGCAGCCAACGATGATGAACTCGCAGCCGTAATGGGTCATGAGATTGCCCATGCCTTAGCACGTCATGGGGCAGAAAGAATGAGTTCTGGACAACTGCAACAAATGAGTGGACAAGTTCTAGGTGCTGTTATGCAAAGTAGAGGTGACCCAGTACAAACAGCAACCGTAATGCAAGCTTTTGGAATTGGAAGTCAGTTAGGAGTTATGTTACCTCACTCCAGAACCCAAGAATACGAAGCAGACCATATTGGCTTAGTTTTAGCAGCTAAGTCTGGTTATGACCCAAGATCAGCTTTAGCATTTTGGGAAAAGTTTGGTGCAAGTGGAGAAACCCCTGTTGAATACATGTCAACCCACCCTGCTCCAGCCAACCGTATAGCAGAGATTAAAGCACTACTTCCTACAACCATTCCCATGTATGAAGCTGCTAAACGTTAGTAGACTTGAAGTTTGTTAGTTAATAACAAACTTTTTTATCTGAAATAACCCCAATATTTTGACGACCAAACTTATCTTGTAGCTCATAAATTTCACTTCGTTTCATTTTTCCTAATGACTTAAAATAGCCACCATTTAGATATTTACTTTTCTTGGCTCTATGACCTAAAGTATTGCCTTTTAAAACAGCATATTGATACGGCTCATAATGTTTTAAATCATATGCATTTTTTGTTCGATTTAATTTATTTAAGCCTTTATAAAAATATGATTTTCCAGTTAAATGTCGTGAGATATCCTCTTTGGCACTCATTGTATTCATTTCTCTCATATAACGTTTATAATCATTGTAGTATCTACAATCTACATCTCTATTATTAACACCATTTTGACATTTACTCAAACTTCCTGACTTATAGGCAATAACTGAACTGTCTAATGATTTACCTATACGGTTGTAATGCACAAATTTGTTGGCTAACTTTATTAAACTGGCTTTGAGTGAAAAAGGATTATTAGGTTCTCCATACATCATGTAATAATGTAATGTAAGTTGTGTGGGACCAAATGCTCCTGTAGTTGACACAGCAAAAATATTTCCTCTTGATTCAAGATAAGTAATAATCAACAACAATTTATAAGCTTTACTTTTAGAAATACTTAAAGCTAAAGCAAGATGTTCTGAAACACTTTGATACTCTTCATTATATAAGGCAATAAATCTAGCATACTGTTCATTGTTCCCAACTCTACCTTTTATGCTACCAAAGCTCTTTTCAGCTTTCTGCACACGTTCACGACTTAATTTCATGTCTATGCCGTTGTGAAGATAAGCCCAACGAATAAGAGGGTATAAATAACGCACATCATGCAACATGTTTTTACTTGCTAAGTCATGATAGAATTGATTTTGAGACACGCCCTGTCTAAATCCTCTTTGGTTTTGAAAACAAGAAAACTCTTGAGAGGTGACTTTAGCATGATGCTTAGTAAAATAATTATTAAAAAAAGTAAATTGTTTAAAAAACTCTTTGTCATTCATTGACATGGCTTTCCATCTATTTTTATAGGCTATTTCTTCTAAATTATTTGGGTAAAGAACGGTATCAAAATAAATCTTTTGAGCTGTATTTAAATGCTTATAAAAATGCTTTTGACAAGCATAATTAGCCATAAAAAATGTTTCTATGGACTTGCTCATAGCAAGTTTATTTTGCCAAACAGATTTACTTGTTGAACAGCTAGAAAAACCTATTTCTGTGAAAGCAAGTAGAAGTACCATATTTTGGAATATTTTTTTCATTCTTAATCTTTTTAAATTTTTTGGATGAATTATAACTGAAGTAAAATATTTTTGCTATACTCTTAGATATGAAAAATATAATAAATCTCCTACTCCTACTCAGCTTTTCATTTTTAATTCTTAGTTGTTCAATACAACCATCAACACCCCCTAGTTCACCCCAAGTAAGTACTTCAACCAGCATACCACAAAACACTAGACCCCATTTAGGTACGCCCATCTCCTTACCTGAACCAAAAAATGAAACAATTATTCAACAACCCACACCAAATCTACCTCAAGTTCCTAAATATGGAGAAAGCTATTTCACTAAAAAGTTTGAACTTCCAAAGACCATTAAAGAGACTTCTGGTCTAATTAAACTTGACCATGCCCTTTGGACATTTAATGACAGTGGTGGAAAAGCCATACTTTATCAAATAGATGAACATACTGGTAAGATTCTCAAAACAGTTAATATCAAAAATGCTAAAAATAAAGATTGGGAAGATATCGCTTATGATGACAACTATGTGTATATTGGAGATATTGGTAACAATCGAGGTAATCGTAAAGACCTTAAAATCTATAAAATACCTCGTGCCTCACTTAGAACACAAAAAAATATAAATGCCGAAGTTATCAACTATCATTATGCTGACCAAAAGAATTTTGTATCAAGACCCAAACAACATAATTTTGATGCTGAAGCAATGGTAGCACACAATAATAAGCTTTATATTTTTTCAAAAAACTGGCAAAATAACCAAACACGTCTTTATGAACTAAGCACCCAAACAGGAAAACAAACAGCAAAAAACCTTTCAACATTTAACATTCAAGGTATGGTCACAGCTGCTACGCTAAACAAAGAACTCAACATACTTCTACTCACAACCTACTCCTCTTTACTCAATGTAAACGTATGGGCATTTAGCAATTACACTAACAATGACTTTTTTAACGGTGATAAAAAACAATTAAACTTTACAGCACCCTTACAAGGACAAGTTGAAGGCATTACATTTATAAACTCATACAAAGCTTATATGTCCAGTGAAGCTATTAAGAAATTTATTTTTTCATTTAACGCGTCTCTTTATGAATTGGATTTTTCAGAAGAATTTGAATAAAGAATAATAATGGTTATCATATTTAAGTTACTATAAGTATAATTTATTATAATTATAAGTACAAAAAATAAAAGGATCATTCAAATGAAAAAAATTATAACATTATCGTTGGTTTTAGGGTTAACTTCTTTGCTGTTAGCAGAAGGCAATGTCTCGGTGGAGAAAAAAGAGATAACTACTCCAATGACAAAAGAGATGGGTCACAAAGCAAAAGAGAATAAGCCTCAACACAAAGTAGCAGAACTTGTACCACTTCCTCATCTTAAAAGATTATTGGCTGCAAACAAAGAGACTTTAAAACTAAGCAAAGAGCAAAATGAAAAAATTAAAGCTGAAATATTTGAAAATTTCCGTGCTAAAATTCACAAAGAAATTAAAGTAGCAGAGCAACTGGAGTCTAAAATTATGGATGCAGTACTCAAAGAGCAGAAGACCAAAGAGGATTTAAAAGCTGATATTGAGAAATTAATAGAGATTAAAAGAGAAATTACCAATGGTCATATTGATGCACTGAATACTTTAGCTAAGATTTTGACCAAAGAGCAATATAGCACCATACTCAACTTGTTAGCTCAGAAAAAAAGTCGTCCGAAACACTAACCTTATTGTGGGTATCTCTACCCACAAGGCAACCCTACTAAAACTTTAAAATTCTATCTTCTTCTCAATCATCCACGACAACAAAAACATCCCTAAATATGCCATGGCTAAACCAAAAATAACAGTAATGGAACTCTCTGAAAAGTAACGGGTTAGATAGAAAAAGAAGACAAAAAATCCTAAGCCACTAAGCCGAATAAAAAGAGCGTAACCAAACGCTCCAGAAGCCTTAATGAACGCCACTTGATAGGCATTGAGCATGATAAAAATGAAAAAGAAGCTCAAATGGCTTAAATACAAATAGGCATCAGCATAATTGGCTGGAAAAATTAATGCAATTAACTGTTCCCCTAAAAGATAAAAAATAATAATAAAAAGTAAACTCACCGTAAAACTAAAACGGTAAAACCATTTTTTGAGTTTTTCTACCTCCTCTTTCTCTTTTTGATAAAAAAGTTTACTCAATTCTGGCAATAAAAAACGAAACACAGGAAAAACAAAAAGCATAATCATCGCCATGAGAATGGGTTTGGTAACTACCTGAAAATCACCCAATTCATCCACCGAGTAGTAGTGACTAAAAAAGAAAACAGCCATGTAAATGAGCATCATACCCGAGCTAAACTCCAAAGTTGAGATGAGCGATTTTTTGATAAATTGACGCATTTCAGAATCCATAATCACCCGTTTAATGACAGGCTCTTTACTCTTTTGTGATTTTAAAATATAAATATAAATAGAGAGCGTAAACGAAGCCATGGTACTCATGATAAAAAGTGCTTGAATCCCCTTCACTTCTGCCACATAAAATGCTACCAAAAACCAAAATATGGACAATAAGGGTTCTATAAAACTGCTACGTTGCATCACTTTATAGAGTCGGTACATGGCGAGTTGATTGCTAAGATACAGATAGAGACTCATCGACAAAACGGTAGCCACCAAATACCAATAGTCAATATTTACGCCCAATTGATGTTTGACATAAGGAATAACAAATGCCCAAGCTCCAAGCATCGCTACCAAAATAAAATAACGAAAAATATTCACAATGCCTTTGTCATCTTTTATTTTGTTATAGCTTACCACCATGGAAGAACGAAACCCAATCAGTACCAAAAGCGAAAACGAAAAAATATCAATGGCTGTATAATAGAGTGCCAAACTCTCTTTGTCTATCACCATGGCTAAATAGACTTTAAGTCCAAAACTTAAAAAAACCGAAAAGAGTGAAATCCAAATGGCTGTGTAGAAGTGTTGTTGAATGGTTTTTGTCTCTTCTTTTTTCATGATTTTTAATTTTTATAAAAAGTATAAGAGATAAATGTCCCTAAAAAAAGAGCATGTTCGGTTTCTACCAACGGTGAGTCTTTAAAGGTTGTTCCATCAATGTTAAAACTTGAAACAAAAGCCCCATAGTTCCATCTATTTTGCGTGTATTTAAAACTCATGGTATTACGGTAACCATTGTAACCAGCTTGGGCATCATAAGCTTTTCTTTGCACGGTAACATCATTTTGTGTTACCCCATAAAAGTAATTATGATAAGTTTTATCAGCCCAGATTGGTCCTGTTTTGAATTTGAATTGAAAATTATCTTCTTTATATCGGTAATTTAGATTAGGAGCTACCAAAAAACCTTGACTTCTGTAGTCCTTAATATCGGTAGAGACAACAGCTCTTAAGGGTAGTCGAAAAGAGACTCTGTGCTGTTCATCTGTATAAAACCTATAGTTCAAACGTGGACCAATTTCAAGGGCAAAGTCTAAATCTTCCATCCCTTCTCGTGCTTTAGCATTTTCACTATCTACAGGTAAAGAAGCACCTAAACTCAAATCTAGAGTTAAATCTTCGGTATCAAAAAATTTGTATTGAAGTCCTCCTCTTCCAAGCTTTGTTTTACCACGCTCATAGCGAATGTAAGGAATAGGAGAGATAAACTCATTGGTCGATTTAGAACCAATATAACTAGGATAAGTCACCACACCCATACCTAAACCAAGTTCATACTTAGCCTCTTGGGCAGGGAGTAAAGTAATGAAGAGCAAAGAGAATAATATTTTTTTCACAGTTTATCCTTACGTAAAGTAGAATTTTAGCCTAAGATTAGAAAAAACCTACTTTATTCTTTTATAATGGTAATCACCAACTCACCCACGGTTACTCCAAATTTTTTCATTTTAGAATGGTTAATAATCACCCCATCTTCTTGCAGGTGTAACCAATCTTGTACCGAGATGTCAATGGTGCTTTCACCATAAGGAACACGCATGGTGTAGTCTATCATCACGGTGTTTCCATTGGCTACCATGGGAGCTTCTCCGACGATATCACCAGCTGTACCCATAAAGGTTTTAGCATCTTTGGTGGGGGTCAATGTCCAGACACGGTGTTGTTTCTCTCCATCACTGTAGACAAAATGTTCATCCAATGTTCCTACACCATTGGCATCCCAACTTCCCACCAAATCCCCTTTGAAACTTCTAATAATCTTGCCTTTAAAATCTTTGACAATTCCATAGGCTTTCATGTTTCCGTTAAAATACTTTTGAGGTACAAATTCAGGGGTTGTTTCTGAAAAATCTTCAATGCTCATCGACGAGCAACCAGTGATAAAAAGTGCTGACGCAACGGTACAAAGTGTTTTTAGTATCATGATATCAATCCTCTGTTAAGGTGCATGTTTTGGTCACGTGAAAAGACCAGCTGAACCAAACCAATATTACGGGTAATAAAAGCAGATTCACAATAGCTCAAATACATTCTCCACATGCGTATAAAGTACTCATCAAAGCCCAACGCTTTAACTTCGTCCATTTTGGTATTAAAGTTCTTTTGCCACAAGTGTAAGGTGCGTGCATAATCTTCGGCAAACTCTTCTAAATGCAAGAGATTGAGCCGTGTATGTTGAGTGTTGACCTCCAATATCTTATGCACACTAGGAAGATGTCCTCCTGGAAAAATATATTTCTGAATAAAATCGGTACTTTTGGCATAAGCATGATAGCGTTGGTCAGGAATGGTAATCACCTGCATGGCTAAAACACCACTAGGCTTTAACAAACTCTCACATTTACTAAAAAACGTGGCAAAATATTCAGCTCCGACAGCTTCAAACATCTCAACCGAAATAATGGCATCAAATCTCCCCTCAATGTCTCGGTAATCTTTGAGTAAAATATCTATCTTCGCTTCGACCTCTTCAAGCTTGAAACGCTCTTCACATAAAGCTTTTTGCTCCACACTAAGCGTCACGGTCGTCACATCACACTCAAGCTCTTTGGCGAGATAAATTGCCATAGCACCCCAACCCGAACCAATCTCTAACACCTTTTCACCTTTTTTAATGCCCAGTTTTTGAGCCAGATGTTGAATCTTATACTTTTGTGCTGTGTGTAAATCCTCTTCTTTACTTTTAAAAATAGCCGAAGAGTACATCATGGTATCGTCAAGCATCAGTTTAAAAAAGTCATTGGACAAATCATAATGTTCTGAGATGTTTTTTCGTGAACGTGTTTTTGAGTTTTTACGCAACAGATGTTTGATACGGTTCACAAAAGGAAAAAGATTTTGCAGTCGATTTTTTGCATAATCTTCACTCTTTGTTCCGAGTTTATGAGAGTTGATTAACGCTAGGCTAATCAAATCGCTTAACATGGGCGTATCAAAATCTCCATCCATGTAACTCTCGGCAAAACCAACATCTCCATAGAGGGCTAAACGTTTAAAGAAAACACTTCTATTTATCGTAACATCTACCACAGGTAAACCTTCGTTACCATAAATGTGTGTTGTACCACAAGGATAGCTAACGCTTAATGTTCCTTGTTCAATTTTTTTAAAATAATTATGTCCTATTTTATTCCAAAAACTTTTCATATTAATATCTCCTAATTTGATCTTGTGCTGTAACGCTGTTAAATTTCAAGCCTTTTAAATAAAGCCTAAACGATTGCCAAAGGGTTCGTGTGACCACTCTAAAGGTTAAAAACAGATGACGAAAGAAAATGGCTAAAGTGTTTTTTGAATTAAAAGCCAAAGATTTACTTTGTAATGAAGCAATAAGTGTTTTTTTCTTATCTTCATAAAGCATAATGCCAATATTTAATTGTTCATCACTGTAGCTAAGAGTAAAGTTATAAATCCCATCACGCTTTAAAAAAGGAGAAACATACATATCTTTAGCAATGCTTCCTCTATATTTTCCACCCTTAGAGGCTTCTAAGGTGACAGGATAAACCACGCGTCCTCCGTTGTAATTGTGTACTTCGACCAACATTTGTGTGGGAATCTTTTTTTCATCAAAGAGTATCAATGCACTAATGGGATTGAAAACATAGTTGAACATACGGGGCAAGGTTATAAAACGCATGGAGGCAGGTGTGTCAATCTCAAAGGTTTTTAAAAGTTGGGCAATGTTTGCTTCAAAATCTTTAGAGTTACCAAAATGGTCTTTGGCATTAAAAGCAAAAAGACCCAAACCATTTAACGAAAAAAATCTGTTTTTTAAATTTTGAAAGTCACTCATGTCAATATCTAACATAAAAAAAGGGTAGGTAAACTCATGCTTTTTAGGAATGAATCTCTTGTGGTAAACGCTTCCCTCATAAAATAGATGGCTCATAAGGCACAACCAAAGGTTTTTGCAATCTGGTTGGCACTCCAAAGTCCATCTTCATGAAAACCATAACGCCAATATGCACCAGCATAATAGGTATGGTTTTCTCCAGAGATTAATGCCCTTTGACTTTGTGCCTCAATCGCTTCACGGTTAAATTGTGGATGCTCATAAGCAATACGCTCAATCACATGGTCAATCTTTTCATTCTCATTTAAAGAGACAAAATAGTTCTTTTTAGAGCGAATATTTTGTAAACGGTTTATCCAATACGACAAGGTCACACTGTCGCGTTGTTCATTGTTTTTATAGTTCCATGCAGCGTAAATTTTTGTGTCAGGATAGAGTGCTTTTTCATCGGTATGCAATAGAGCATCATTTTCTTTGTATCCAAATTTACCAAGAATCCTCTCTTCATGACCAGAGGCATCATCCAAAAGTTTTAGAGCATCAGGTGCGTGCATGGCAAGTACCACTTTGTCGTACTCCGAACGGTTGCCATCGGCATGGTGCAGGGTAACCCCTTTTTCATGTCGTGTAATTGAGGTTACATCTGAGTTTAAAATCTGTTTTCCCGAGATATAGGGCTTGATTTTATCGACATAACTTATAGAACCATTACTAACGGTGAGCCATTGGTGTTGAGTACTTACCCCTAAGAGTCCATGGTTTTTAAAAAATTGCAAAAAAGTACCTACAGGAAAAGCATACATCTCTTCGCTAGGTGTTGACCAAATAGAAGCCCCCATGGGTAAGATGTAGCGTTCTTTAAAAGCTTCTCCATAAGGTTCTAAATATTCTCCTAAGCTTTTAGTAAGTTCAGAAGTTTTATTGCCCACATCATAATTGGCTTTTTTATTGAAACGGATAATATCAACAATCATTCCATAATGGCTAAGTGAAAAAAGATTTTTCTTTTGAAAAAAGAGTCCTCCAAGGGTTTGAGCATTGTAGGCAATATTGGTTTTTTTATCCCAAAACCCAAAGCTCATGTCTGAGTTTTCTATCTTGACATCAAGCTTTTCAAAAAATTTGGTCAGCAGAGGATAGGTCTCATGGTTAAAGACCAAAAATCCAGTATCTACACCAAAGGTTCTCCCCTCTTCTTGGACTTGCGTGGTTCGTGCATGTCCACCTAAACGACCCTCTTTTTCATAGAGGTCAACTTCATGTTTTTGACTGAGTAGATAAGCCGAACCCAATCCACTAATTCCTGCTCCAATGACAGCTATTTTCATTTGTATCGTCCTTTTTTGTCTTGAGGAGTATAGAGTAGTTTTTGAATATCCATGGCAGTAGAGAGTTTTTCTTTTATCTTATTCAATACATTTTTGGGCATGGTGGGTTTACGTGACATAATCCAAACTTGTTCAAACTTTTCATCAGCAACAACAGCATACTGATAGGCTTCATCCAAATAGTAAACTTGATAATTTTCAGTAAATATCCAAAAATAGGTCATCTTCATAGAAGCCATACTCTTACCATCGGTTGATTGCACCGTGCCTTCATATTCGGTGAGTTCTCCACCAATTTCATTTTCAAAACATCGGTTAAAAACCTTATAATTTAATGGCTCTACATACTGATATTCGACCGATGAAGCCACGCATTTTTCTTGGAAGCTGTTGGCTGTTCGTGCAATCTCATACCAGAGTCCAGAGAATTTTTTGTCATCGACATACTTTAGTGGAGTTAAGTTATCGGCCCAAACAACAATGGATAAAAAAAGTGTTAAGAGTAAAATTTTCATGTTCATATTATAGAACATGCATTGTTTTGTTGGTAGTGTTTAAATGTTAGTTCATCGTAAAATTATTATTTTTGCTAAAAGAGATTTTCGTATTGTTAGCGTTCAATCATAGTTTGACAAACATCAAAAAATGATGTACTATAATACATACTTAAATGAGGACTACTATTATGATAACAACACAAAACAGTTATGACCGTATTACTTTTTCATTACCAAATACTCTTAACATGGCTCTTGATGAATTAAAATCTGAGATTAATCGTTCAAAATCTGAGATTATTAAAATGGCAATAGAAAATTACATTGCAGAGCAAAACAAAAGAAAACTTCAAAAGGCTGTGGCTCTTATGGCAGAGGAATATGAGAGTAATGATGAATTAACGGTACTTACTTCTTTGGACAATGAGAGTTTTCAATGAAACAAGGTGAAGTTTGGCAAGTAAACTTAGACCCAACTTTAGGTTCTGAAATGAAAAAAAGTAGACCATGTGTTATTTTAAATAATGATATGGTTGGGAAATTGGCTTTAAAAATTATTGCTCCTTTAACTGACTTTAAAGAGCATTACAAGCTTGTTCCTTGGATGGTAACAATTGAACCCAATGTACAAAATGGTCTTTCTAAAAAGTCATCCATTGACCTTTTTCAAGTTCGTTCACTTTCACAGAAGAGATTGGCTCATAAAGTCGGTTCTGTGGAAGATGATATTTTAGAAGCTTGTAAAGTGGCTTTAGGTGTGGTTTTTGATTAACTTACAGATAATTTAAGCGTTGATTACACTTATAACTTCTCCTCATAACGCCCAACCACCCAAATAGCCACAATTTTTAAAACTATCGGTAAAAAAGCATAAAGCAAAGAAAGCATCAACAACGAGCTCTCCGTTGGATTTACCGTAGAAAACTCAAAAATCCCCAAAATACCAAAACTGACCCCAACGCCCAATGCCAAAGAGAGTTTAGTCAACATCGCAAAAAATCCAAAGAGCGTTCCTGAAACTTCTTTTTGTGCCTTTTGTGCCTTTTGTGCTACATCAGCTTGTATGGAAGCTGGTAGTGCCATGTCAGCCCCTAAACTAAAACCTGTGAAAATGGTAATGAGTAAAAACACCATAAAATCCCCAGCACCCAAAAAAGGAACAAAGGCGAAAAAGAAAGAAGCACTGGTCATGGAATAAATCCATGCTTGTTTTTTAGAGGTTTTTTGAGCAATGTAATTCCAAAAAGGAAGGGCTAAAATACCTGATGTAAAATAGATAATGAGCAGTAAACCAGTTTTTTCAACTGAGCCAATGACAAACTCCACGTAAAGCAAGAAAAGCGTTGCAGGAATGGCATTGGCAAAGTTGTTGAGTAAAAAGGCTAAAAAAAGGTATTTAGCACTTTTTAGTTGCGTTATAAACAAAGCATAAAAGGCTTTAAAGCTTTTTTCCTTTGTGCGTATAACCTGACCTTGATTAGTTAAAACAAAGAGTAAAAACATAAGTGGCAGTAAAACCAAAATAACTTGGTTCATTAACGCCAAGGCTTCATTCACTTTGTCAGCTACCCCTAAAACGTAAGGTAAAATCAGTGCAACAAGAACACCTAAGATGTTAAAAACTTCTCGATAAGAAGCATAGGCATTGTTTTCTTTATAACTTTGACCCAAGTCAGCCCCAAAAGCCAAATAGGGAATGGTCATTAAACTCCAACCAAAGTAGACAAGTATTGAAAAAAAGAGTAACCATAAAGCATCAGCATTTGTAGAGGGGTTTGTTAAAAAATAAAAACCTATGAGCAGTAAAGACATTCCAAAAAACATCATGTTTTTTCGAGTAGCGTAACGGTCACTGTAATAACCAATAATAGGATCTAAAAACATATCCAATACTCTAGCTAAAAGCAAAACAGTCCCAACAAGGAAAACACCCAAACCAAGGTCTTGGGCATAATAAGTTGGTAAATAAACATAAAGAGGTAAACCCAAAAGTGCCAAAGGCAGTGCTGGCATAGCATAGGAAAGATATTTTTTTTGCTTAAGCATGTAACTTTCTTTTTACCAAACGTATAACTGAACCTAAAAGAGGGATTTTCTCATAGACATGTTGGGCAGCATCCCAATAATCTGTGTGGCTAAGCACTTTACCTTGTTGCGAAAAAGTAACCCGTGAAACACCTGTAAAGGTATTGATTTGACTTTTGGCATTCATAGCATAGATAAATTTCCATTTTACATACGCAACGTCATGAGAACATATCACCTCATTAATAACAAAACGTGGTTCATGAAGCTTTGTGTACATATCGACAAAAACATGATGAATGGCTTGAAGTCCTTCTACTTTTTGAAAAGGGTCTTCAAAACTTGAATTTTCATCAAAGTAAACAGCATAATCTTCTTGTGTTAGAGAAGAAGATAATGTTTCATAAAAGTTAGCGTAGTCTTCGGCTAAAAGTTCGGTATTCATTTCAGTGCCTTTTTTGTTAAGTTTAAAGAGATGCCATAAGGAAGCATCCGTAATAGCGTTAAAAAACCTGTCAATGCCCATGGAAATTTAAGTTCAAACTTTTTTGAGTGCATTACCCCTTCATAAATCTTTTCGGTAGCCTCTTTAGGTTCTAAAAGCTGTGGCATTTCAAAGTCATTTTTAGCTGTTAAGCGTGTTTTGACAAAACCATGATTTATGACTTGCAGTTTAATGTTTACCGTAGCTAGTTCAGGCTGTATGGACTCACAAAAATTAAGCAGTGCAGCTTTTGGAGCAGAGTATCCACCTCCATAAGGCAAACCAAGATAACTGGAAATACTTGCGTTAAAAACAAGCTGTCCTCTTTGTTGTGTTTTAAAAAGAGGAACAATCGCTGTCGACAACCGTACAGCCCCTACATAATTCACTTGATTCATCATTTCAAAATGTTCCAAGTTCCATTCGTCCATGCTCATGGCTTCATAAGCACCTGCATTGTAAATACAGACATCAATACCACCATAAGTTTCCCAAGCTTTTTGAGTAGCCATGCTAACACTTTCAGTATTAGTGACATCCATATTGACAAACGTAAGGTGCTTAACATAAGCACTTTTTAACTCACTAAGCTCTTGGGAATTTTCGGTTGCTCTAGCACTTATAATAACCTGATGATTATTGGAGAGGTACGTTCGTGCAAGTTCTAATCCTATGCCTTGACTTGCACCAATGATCCAGACTTTTAATGACATGGTAAATCCTTTATTCTCTTAGTTTAACCCAAATATATAGAGGTTTGTAGGGGTAAAATGTTGATTTATTTTTTTATAGTCATTTTTCGTCAAAAAATAAAAACCTATACATATACAACAAGTTTATTTTCAACAAAATGCAACCTTCTGATACATTCAGTACTACTTTTTTGAGTTAATAAGTAAACTTTAAAGTAATAATTAACGTAAACTATTGCACTATCCGAAAAGAGTCTTAGAGCTTATCCAAATCTGTTTTGGAAGCTAATAAGCGATAAATAGAAAATTTTTAATTCAAGGATAAAATAATGGGATTAGATAGTTTATTAATACCAGCAGTAATGTTTTTTGCATTGGGTGTTATTGCAAAACTTATAAATTCAGACCTTAAATTTCCTGAGGGAATGACCAAAGGTATTGGTGTCTATTTGCTAATGGCAATTGGTCTAAAAGGGGGTATGGCACTCGGTAAAGCAGACTTTGGATTAGCTGTTGAGTCGATTATTTGGGCAACTATTATAGGTTTTATTTTACCTATCATTGGTTATGGTCTCTTACGTTTCAGAAATAAAATTAAGCCTTTTGATGCTGCTGCAATAGCTGCCCACTATGGTTCAGTAAGTGCTGCAACATTCTTAACAGCCGTTGCATTTTTAGAAATGTCTGGAGTTACATATGAAAGTTATCCTATTGTGATGATGGTTATTATGGAGTCTCCAGCAATTATTGTAGGATTAATGATTGCAGCATTTACCAGAAAACGTTTAGCAGCTAAAGCAGGAACAGAGAAAGTTAAAACAGAATGGGGTCCTCTTTTACATGAAGCATTTACCAATGGTAGTGTTGTTGTGTTATTGGGTGCTTTAATTATTGGGGCAACAGCTTCACCTGAATCTCTTGCTAAAGTTACGCCTTTCACACAAGATATTTTTATGGGTGTTTTATGTCTGTTCTTATTGGACATGGGTATGGAAGCTGCGAAGAAATTAGACACACTTAAAAAAGCTGGTATCACCCTTGTTGCTTTTGGTATGATTATGCCACTAATTGGGGCGACACTTGGTATTATTATAGGTGGAACAATGCTTGGTTTCTCTGTGGGAGGAACTTTTTTATTAGCTATTTTGTCTGCCAGTGCTTCCTACATCGCCGTGCCTCCAGCAATGCGTTATGGTGTACCTGAGGCAAATCCATCTTATTATTTAACATTGTCTTTAGGGGTTACTTTCCCATTCAATGTTGTTGTTGGAATTCCACTTTTTTACCAAATGACAGTTTGGTATCTTGGGGCTTAAAACGTAATTAATTAGAATAAAAGGAGTAAAAATGTCAATTGAAATGTCTACAGGGAAGTCAATACAGATTATTATCAACAGTACTTTTGAAAATAAACTGATTCAGATTCTTAAAAAAAATGGTCTTACAGGCTATACCCAATTAGCTGCTCGTGGTGATGGTGTTTCAGGTGTTCAGGATGGACACTCTGAAGGAGAATCGAATGTTATGTTTGTTGTATTGACATCCAATGACTTAGCAAGTACATTAATCGAGGAGCTAGATAAATACAGAAAGATGGGTTACCATATTTTTGTTTATACGCATGATGCAAAAGTCTTAAATAGTGACAAAATAAAATTATAGGTCACGTTAAAACTTGAAACTAAGTTTATTATTTTTATAAACTTAGTTATCTCTCTTATTTTCTTAATTAATATTTTAGCTCTACTACACCAAGACCTAAACTAACTAAAAAAATAGATACCATATCTCTACGATATCTATCGTCATGAGCTTAATAAGGAAAAGCTGTTGTACCATCAACCTCTAGTGTACTCTTATCTAAAAATGCTCCATAAGTATCATCTGACTTACAATACCCATTAGGTGTAGAGACAAAAAATATTTTAGGAACGCTCTCATAAGAAAAACTTGCTACTTGTTCCGATGCCTTTTGACTGTACTCAATGCCCATCATGGTAAGGTACTCTCTAAAATCCAATCCAGAAGCAAAAGAGAATGAGACCAACAACCAATCGTTTCTACGCATCGTATTAAACTCATCAAGTGTATAACTGTTGAACCCCAATGAAGCTCTGTTGGCTTCCCAATCATCATCAGCACGGCTTATCTCTCGCTCTAAAATATGCAGTCGTGCTAATAAATGCCAACCATTTTCCAGTTTGCCCATCTTTTGGGTGTGCATCATGGCTTGAAGTGTTACCATAAACTGTTGCGACCAACCAGAACTCTCCCATAAATTGCTTTGTAAATAAGCTGTAGCGTTACTCTCATTGACACTTGCTTGAAGTTCTTCAAAGACTTCTTTAAAGGGTAAGTTTTGACAATCAGGGTCTCCCCCTGTAGTCTCATTATATTTCGATTTGGTGTAGTAAGAGTAGGGATTGGTTATCGCATGTAACTCAAAACCTTCAAACTTAAATCGACCTCTTTCTAAACCATGCCCCAACTCATGCACATCTCCATGACCTATTGGAGAGTACGCCCAATACGCATCATAAGGATTCCCTGAACAACCATATCCACAGGTTGCTTGGTCAGCATTCATATGTTTAACCAAGTCTAAGTTTTGAATGCTAAGCCCCTTATCATCAGCAAAATCATGAATCTCATCCACCACATCAATCCCTGGACCTTTAAACCCTGCTAAAACATGAGGGTAGTTACTCATATACTTCTGGGTAGCATTGGCCAAGGCTTCGGCTGTTCCCCATTTTTCATCAGCGACCGAATCTTGCATTTTATCCAGTTTTGAATGCACTTCAAATCCAGAAGTGACCACCTCTGCCCAATCAAAATCACCAGCATTAAGCTTTTGAGTAAAGGAAGCATCATCAGCCGAACTTGCCCAGTAGGCATGTTCTCCAACATTTTCAAAGGTAACTTCTATAGGTAAATCATTGGTATCAACCTCCAGTTGTAGCGTTCCCCCATAAGGAGAAGTCAACTCAATAGTCTCACCCGATGCAATCTCAAAGTGAGGTGTTTGTAAATATTTAGGTCGATTATACGCGTTGGGCTGATACTGATGTGTCGCACCTGAACGCAAGGTATTAATAAAGACTTTAACGGTTAAATCTGAACTGTCATTTCGCGTTACTTTTACGGTTTGTCCAGGCAAGGCATACGCCCCTGTTGAACGAAAATTCTTTTTAGAGGTTAAGTTCACTATTTTAGTGCTTGGTGTAATATGGCTAAAGTCACTGCGTGAGAAGTTCCCCATGTCATTTTGAGCAGGATTAAGTTTTCGGTAGTTGTAAATAGCATGGTCACTGTAGTACGATTTCATAAATTCTGTATCATCTGTAGTAACTTTGTCCATAGGATAACTAACACTTTGTCTAAACTTATCACCAATAAGGGCTAAAAGTTTTTGAAGACGATAATCCGAAGTGGCAAAAATATCTTTTTTACTGCTATCTAAATCATTCATCATTGTTCGTACTTTTGTCGCACCCTCTTGAAAATCAGAACTCAATCCAACAACATCAGAACAGTCATCATATTGAGATCCAACACTAGAGCCATCTTTACATTGACTCCAATCAAAATCATAATCTCTATCTTGAAAATGAGCCAACATCGTATCAATTGAGGCATAACCTAACTGGGTAAAAAGGGCTAATTGCATCTCTTGAATATTATTCCATGAGGCTGCATCTTCTGCCCAATAATTACCACCATAAGGAAAAGAGAAGTCAAATAAATCAGCAACCACTTGTGATAAATTGTTTTGCCCCCAATTATCATGTAGGTATAAAATAGGTTTACCTTGAACCAACACTTTTGGTAATGCAAGAGCTAATGCTTCTGCATCAGCATCTATACCCGAACGACCTAAAAGAATCAAATCGGCATCAGCGTAACAACTCTCTAATGTGGCTTCATCATTACAACTTTTTAATGTCCAATTTGGATAGGTGCTTGTGACCCAACGCTCCACAGCACTGCTACTGTTTGCAAAAGAGAGTACAATGGTCTTACTACTTTGATTAAGCGTCATATCAAGGGGTTCACCATCCATCAACCATGCAAACACTTTTTTCATATACGGTTCATACTCCATGTTTTCATTACTATCAAAAAAGCTTAAAGGATTAGAAGCAAATACTGAAAATCTACTGGCTTCTTTTGTTCCTACAATGGCTAACACATTGTTTTTATTACCGTATAAAATAGGAAAAACTTTATTTGCATCAGCATACAGATTAATCAGTTGAGAATCATAACCTCCTGGATCATACGTAATGTCACCATTTTGATAGATGGCTAAGAGTAAAGCGTCACCTGCTTTTAAACTGCTAATTTCATCTCGCGTTGCTTCTATTAACTCTTCTTCTGTTACACTAAGTACCGAACCTGAACTCAACGCATCTTCAACAGCTGTAGCAGAGGTAACCGTGACCGTTATGTTGGTACTAATACTATTGACACCATCGCTAACACTCACTACTAAATCATACGTTCCTGCTTGAAGCACAGCATTAACTTTTATGTTGCCTTGATTATCAATCGTAAAGACTGAATTATCAATGCTATAAAGTAGCGTATCATCTTGATAATCTATCGCTTCTAATGTAGTAACCGTTGTTCCTATAGCCGATGTTCCTTGAATTAAGAGTTCACTTTCATGTTCCATAAGCACAGGTGTTGCAGGGGTAACTCCATACGCTTCAACTTCAAGTACATGCATGTTATCATCATCTTCTTTTAAGAAGATATAATCCCCTTCTTTGAGTGTATCAAAAGTAAAAATTTGAGGTTCAGTAGAACTGGTTAATGTACTAATGTAATCACTCTCAATTGCTGTTCCATTAAAGTTTTGAGTTCCTACATAGATTTTTGTACCACTGATTCGACTTGTCCAATCATCAGTACGGTTACGCACCACAACTTTGGAAACTTTTGTTCCCTTAGGTAAAGCTATTTGCAACCACCCTTCATCAGCTGTCATGTTCATGGTACTTAAATTATTATCAATGGCATTAGCAGGGTCACCATAATAGTAGTAACTCTCATCAGAACTTTGTGTGGCGACACCAAATCGGTGGGCTATGTTTTCAGCTACTCCTTGGGAATTGGCAACAATACTAACGCTTGTACGGCTACTGTTTACACCATCACTGGCTGTAACCTCAAAAGTGTACGTACCATAATCCAGCAGACCATTGACTAGAATATTTCCATTATTATCTATGCTAAAAGGAACATCTCCGACTAAACTATAGGTTAAACGGTCTCCTTGAAAATCTTTAGCCAACACATTGCTAATCAGTGTGCCATTATTGGCTGATTCTTGAACAAAAATCTCTCGCTCTTTTCCTTCAAAATAAGGTGTTCCTGTCAACTCTCCATAAACTTCTACTTCGGTTAAATGTAAACAACTACTATCTCCTTTAATAAGCAAGTATTGACTTTCGTTTATTATTGAAGGTTCAATGGTTTGTATCATATTTGAATTGAGTGTTCCTAAAGATTCAGCACTGTTCAATTCTTCACTTCCTGTGTAGATACTATTACTTAAATAGACCGTTGAACCATTTAATCTGGCTTGTTGTCCACTGACATTATTTAAAACAATCTTATGTACTTTGGTTGCAGTAGGAAGTTCTATTTGTAACCAGTTG
The DNA here is from genome assembly GCA_902727915.1 of uncultured Sulfurovum sp. The sequence continues at coordinate 51,837 of CACVAU010000050.1, read as the reverse complement.
TCGGGTGCAGAACATTGTGTATGATTCGCTGTACTCAAATTTCCATCAATAGCTCTTGATGGTTCATTATAATAGTAATAGCCATTTTTAGGTGGTTGGGTTGCTTTTCCAAACAGTTGAGCAATATTACGTGCCTCTTTGACCTCAATTGAAAAAGGTTCTAATGAGATGACTGACTCTTCTTCATCACTCACACTAATTTTAATATTGCTAAACGTAGCAATATCTGAACTTACAGGATACCCACTAAGCATTCCTGTTGTGCTGTTAAACTCTGCCCAAGCTGGTTTGTTTTCAATGCTAAAGGTTAATACATCACCATCAACATCTTGAGCAGTTGGGGTAAACATGTATTTTTCATAAAGATAGACAACCCTGTTGGCTGTTCCTATTATGGTTGGAGCATTATTAACAAAAGAAAAAGACAACACCCCTGCATTTTTAACTTTAATCCAATACCCTTTTGGTTCTTCAAACTTCTCAAAATCATTGAGTGAGATTTGATTACTATCGACATAGGCTTTTTGATAAGTTTTATCTTCTCCTTGAATCACTTCAACATTCTCCACACCCAATTGAGCAATAATAGAACTTAAATTCAAATCAGCATAAGGATTTATCAAATTCCAACCACTCGTGAGGGTTATGTTTTGTTCTGTCTCATACTCAATTTTGGAATATGCCACAGAACTGTTGGAAGCTACTTTTACCCAATAGCTCTTACCCTTTTCAAAAGCTTCAAAATCATTTAACATGTTTTGGTTGGAATCAACGTACTTTTTTTGATAAGTTTTCTTTTCACCTTGAACAATCAAAAGATTCTCAACACCAATTTGTCTTTTTAATTCATCCAAAGACAAACTGCTGTTTGCCCCTAGCAAATTCCAACCCTCTTTAAGCGATAAATTTTCTGCAAAAATAAGCGTTGACAAAAGCATTAAATAGAGAACAATTTTTTTCATACCATCTCATTTACTTGGTTGTGATGTCACTAAAGTTTAAAACATCTCCACTCAATAGAGCCTTGGTACTTTCTCCTACCAAAACATCATCTTCATAAACTTTAACAATAAATGCATCACCATCACTGTAATTATCATTAATTTTTAACAGGGAAGCTGTATTATTTCCATTAATATTTCCATAAACAGCTTTGGTAGAGTTACTTGGACTCTCCTCTAATGCTCTATCGGTATAAACAATTACAGTAAAACCTTCAAATTCTGCTTTCACTTCACGAACGCTGTTATCAATAGCGATATTATAATTGGCTGTTGTGTCTATTACTTCAACCGTTCGATTCACTTGAACAGCACTGTTTCCCATTGCATCATTCACATTATAGGTTACCGTATAGCTTCCAAGCGTAGTTGTATCTACTGGATTATTAACCACAATATTCGCACTGATATCTCCATCAATGTTATCACTCGCTGTCGCTCCTGCATCGCTATAAGTACTTCCTTGATAAATTGTAATACTAGATTCTCCTAAAAGCGTAATAATCGGTTTCGTCGTATCAGGCACAGCAATTACTTTAACCGTTCTTGTTACTTCTTCTGCTTCATTCTCACTGCTATCTTTCACATTATACGTCACCGTGTATTCCCCAATGGTATTACTTACCACAGGATTATTCACCACAATATTCGCACTGATATCCCCATCAATGTTATCATTTGCTGTCGCTCCTGCATCCGTATACGAGCTTCCTTCATAAATTGTAATACTAGATTCTCCTAAAAGCGTAATAATCGGTTTCGTCGTATCAGGCACAGCAATTACTTTAACCGTTCTTGTTACTTCTTCTGCTTCATTCTCACTGCTATCTTTTACATTATACGTCACCGTGTATTCCCCAATGGTATTACTTACCACAGGATTATTCACCACAATATTCGCACTGATATCCCCATCAATGTTATCATTTGCTGTCGCTCCTGCATCCGTATACGAGCTTCCTTCATAAATTGTAATACTAGATTCTCCTAAAAGCGTAATAATCGGTTTCGTCGTATCAGGCACAGCAATTACTTTAACCGTTCTTGTTACTTCTTCTGCTTCATTCTCACTGCTATCTTTTACATTATACGTCACCGTGTATTCCCCAATGGTATTACTTACCACAGGATTATTCACCACAATATTCGCACTGATATC
>CACVAU010000050.1:16223-49577 GCA_902727915.1 uncultured Sulfurovum sp. | reverse complement strand
CATCAATGTTATCACTCGCCGTTGCTCCTGCATCGCTATAGGTACTGTTTTGATATATACTTACCGTTGATGCTCCCACACGGCTAATCACTGGTTTAGTGGTATCAGCTACTGGAGGCACAGCAATCACTTTAACTGTTCTTGTTACTTCTTCTGCTTCATTCTCACTGCTATCTTTTACATTATACGTCACCGTGTATTCCCCAATGGTATTACTTGCCACAGAATTATTCACCACAATATTCGCACTGATATCTCCATCAATGTTATCACTCGCCGTTGCTCCTGCATCGCTATAGGTACTGTTTTGATAAATACTTACCGTTGATGCTCCCACACGGCTAATCACTGGTTTAGTCGTATCTGCTACTGGAGGCACAGCAATCACTTTAACCGTTCTTGTTACTTCTTCTGCTTCATTCTCACTGCTATCTTTCACATTATACGTCACCGTATATTCCCCAATGGTATTACTTGCCACAGGATTATTCACCACAATATTCGCACTGATATCTCCATCAATGTTATCACTCGCTGTCGCTCCTGCATCGCTGTAGGTACTGTTTTGATATATACTTACCGTTGATGCCCCTACAAGGGTAATAATAGGTTTGGTGGTATCAGTTTCTATAACAGAAGTATCTTCTTTTACAAAAACTATTCTATTAATTTGCTCTGCAATATTTCCACTAGAATCTTGCACATTATAAGTAATTGTATAACTTCCAACAACATTGGTATTAACAGGATTATCAATAAGCATATTCGCACTGATATCTCCATCTTTATTATCCATTGCAATCGCCCCACTATCAACGTATTCAGTTCCTTCGGTTATCGTTACTTCAGATTGCCCTAATAAAATTAATTTTGGAGCTTCCGTATCTGTTTCAATACTACTATTAGCATCCACAATAACAATTTCAAGACCATTAAGTACCGTTGTTATGTCTGTTTCACTTAGACTTACTTTATTTCTTTGCCAAAAGTCTGTAATATCTCTTGAAAGTTCTTTGGATTCCTCTTTAATTGTTTGTTTAAATTCATTATCAAATAATGTATTATCCTCAAAAGCATCATCTAAGGCTGTGGCTAAAGCTGTATCACCACTTCGAATAGCTGATTTATTTAATTTTTTTAAACTTTTAGCAATGGCTCTATAACTTTTTAAAATAGAACGTCTTAAACTTTTTACTTCAGCCTTCATTGCTTTTTTCATATTTTTAGCAACTTTATGCATTTGTAACGAAGTATCGATAAGACTGATATCTCCCTCTTTTGCAAGTTCTATAGGGTTTTTTGTAAGTAAATCTTGTTTAATATCGAATAATTCAGCAAGACTTGCTTTAATTTCGTCTAACTTAACATCAATATTATTTAAACTATTATTCACATCATTGTCCAACTCTTCACCTAAAGTCTCAGCAATAAGTGTACTTAAAGGCGTAACATTAGTAAGGTTTTCATCTTCTATCATGGCTGTCATATAATCTTCGAAAGCATCACCTGTACGAATATCTACACCTCCATAAATAATAATAGGTGCTTTTTTATTCAGATAATTTCTATGATTTTTATGCTCATCGCTAAGTTCTAAGACAAAAGTACCATTACCATCACTTGTGGCTGTTGGCTCATCGCTATCAAGTGTGCTGTTTCTATTTAAATCTAAAAAAACCGTAGCACCTGATATCTCTCCATCAATAATTTTTCCTGATAAAGTCGTTGGTTTTACTATTGTTTCGCTGGGATTATCAACGTCATTTTCTACATTTGAAGAGGAACTTCCTCCACCCCCACAAGCAGTAAATAATAAAATGAATAACATCAAAGCAGTAAGTTTTTGTCGATTTAGTAAATGTCTCATATCCTAATTCCTATTTTCAAGTATCTTTAGAATATTCTATTAAAATAACTTATTACAAGGACTTAAATTAATTTTAAATTATAGGAAATGAGTTTAGAAGTTTTATATAAAAGAGAAAAAATAAAAAGAAGTTAATAAAAAATAATATATTTCATATATAAAGATATATGAAATATAAGTGTCAAAGCTTAGTGACAACCACAACCTGTACCACAAGAACCACCAGCAGCAGCTTCTTCACCAGCACCAACAACACCTGCTTCAATCTCTGCAGGTGTAGCTTCTCTTGCATCTTTAACAGTTACAGAAAACATTAAATCTTTACCAGCCATTGGGTGGTTAAAATCAATTTCTACCGTCTCTTCTGTAAATGACTTAACAATAACTTGTGTTGTTTGACCATCTTCACTTTGACCATAAAGTGTAAGACCTTCTTTGAGTTCTACACCCTCAAATTGATCAATTGGTAAAGTCTGAATCGCTTCAGGATTATATTCACCATAGGCATCAGCAGAAGGAATCATTAAGTCAGCAGACTCATCTTTACCCATACCACATAAACCTTTTTCAAGACCAGGAATAATCTGACCTTTACCCATAATAAACTCTAAAGGTTGACCTGAACCTTTATTAGAATCAACGATATCAGCTGTTCCAGCTTCTTTTACTTCGTACTCAATACCTACAACACAATTTTCATCAGTAATTGTCATAGAATCTCCTAATTATAAATTTGCCACATCATAGCAAAGCAAACTTATTTAAGACTTATTACATTCTGTTTCGTGCAATAGAAGCAGCTTTTTTAGTAGGATAAGTATCTATAACATGTTGATAAAAAGTTTGTGCTTGTTGCTTTTCTCCAGTTTTATCCAATGAAATTGCTGTATGTAAAAAGAGTACATCCATATACGATGCTTGATCATAAAGTGAGGCACTCAATTTAAAATAACTAACAGCATCTTTATAGTTATGTGTATAATAAGCAATCTCACCCAAATAATAATTTGAAGCAGCAGGTTTATAGTTTTCGGCTACAGCTTGTTCAAATCGTATTTTTGAAGCATTATAGCTTCGTTTTCCAAATAGTTGAACCCCTTCTCTGTAACTATCATCAGCAGAGTTACTCCCAATGGGAGAACCAAGTGTTGTACTTGATCTACTTCCTGCTAGTGCCTTTTTTAACTCATCCTTAGTGACATAAGTACTATTAATATGGTCAATACTTTGTCCCATTTCAAGCAATAGTAAATAGGTACTATTATCGTCTGAAGCCTTAGCTGTATTTGCTTGTTGTGTCGCCAACTCTTCTTTAAGTTCAAGAATCTCTCTATTTTGCCCCTCAATAACAGTAGTCAAACCATCAATTTTTCGTTGTTGTTCTGTCATTCGATTGTAAAGCATTTGAAGTGTTTTTTTATTTTCAAGAACAGCCTGTTCTGTTTTAGTTAAACCATATGGACTGGCACTATTAATGTCACCTGCTCCATAAACCGAAGGTTCATAAGCATGAAGTAAGGATAACAAACCTATAAAACCAACAAAAATCATTTTATTTTTACTTAACATTTATTTTCCAAATTATATTTAATTTTTAATCTGAATTTATTGCATAACTTTAAATTCAACGCGTCTATTTTTAGAATAACAATCTGCTGAAGAACTTGTATAACATTCTGGTGAACTTTCACCCATACTTACTAAAATAATATTATTTCCAGAGATACCATTCGCCAATAACGCATCCTTGGTTGCTTTGGCTCTTTTTAATCCCAGTGCATAATTGTATTCATCTGAACCTGAAGCATCACAATGTCCTTCAATTTTTACTTTACCACTATTTCGTAATAAATTAGCATTATGTGAAATTTGTCCTAATTTTTCAGAAGTAATGCTGTATTGGTCAATACCAAAATAAATATTTTGTACACCAGCATCACCATACATCCCATTTTCATTAGCATAAAGACCATTTTGATTACCATACATGCCATTACCTTGACTCATACCTTGTCCCAGAGGGTCAACATTATTATATAAGTTTGTACCATTAGCACCACCAGGAACTGTAGTCCCATTACTACTTACTACATCAGTCGTATTTATCTTTTTTTGTGCACATCCTGTAGTTAATAGGGCTGCTGCTGTTATTGCCAATAGCATATGTTTCTTCATTCTTCTTCCTTTTTCATTGAATTACATTTTACCAATCAATTGATTGTATTTTTCCACTTTTCATGGCGAAAAGTGCACTCTGTTTTGTAGCCAAATTCATATAGCCTATCGAATTTCTTCCACCATTTTGCTTAATATATAAAATTACTTTTCCATCAGAAGAAAAACGTGGTAATTGATTACGTCCATTAGAAGTTAAGGGTCTCACATACGAACTAGAAACAGAACCTAAGTAAATATTTGAAGAACCTCCTTCTTTAACAGAATAAAGTAAATGTTGACCAAAAGCATCACAAGAATCATTGTTATTACCATAACGTGCTGCACGTGAAACTGACCGTGAACCTATTGCCTTAGTATAGATATTCGCTCGACCTATTCTATTTGATACAAATGCAATTTGACTTTCATCTCCAATGTATTTTCCATTCACATCAATACCAGAAAAATTTGTTAAACGATTTGTAGATTTAGAAGCCACAGAAAATTCATAGATATCTGTCTGACCATTAGGTGCCATGGTTAACAATACACGATTTCCATCTTGACTTACATCTGAAGCTACCAACATTCCTTCCGATGCAATTACTTTTTTTCTTGAACCTGTGTTCATATCTACTTTATAGAGTGTTGGTATGTCAAGATTATAAGAAGTATAATAAAAAGCACTTTGTGCAGGGTTTGCCCATTTTGGAAAGAGGTTTAATCCTCCACGTAAAATTACCGATGCAAAACTCAAAGTATAATCAGCAATCCATATTTCACTCTTACCTGAACTGGTGTATTTAGAAAAAAGTATATTACGTTTCATCCAAGAGATATCTTCAAAACCTAAAATCTTATTTAGCTCTACCACAGCATTATGTGCTAAAAATGGATAACGTGCCATTTCATTAATAGAGTAATTATTTTGAAAAACCATAAAAGCATCAGCCACACGAATTAGCTTTACACTTAAAGTCGTTCCTCTTGCACCATATTTATACTTTAAAAGATACTCTCGACTATGCAATTCAACAGGCACAAGCATGTCATCAAATCCCCCTCTTCGTAATTGGGTGTCTACCGTAAAATGTCCACTTATTTTCAAATCATTCAATAATACATTGAACATTTTAGAGTGCATAACAGTACTACCAGCTGTTGAACTATCTTCCATAATTGATAACGTTGCTTTAGTTTCAACATCTTTTTCTATATCTAACACAGCATCAAATGAATGCAGATTAAATGTTAATAGAAAAAATAGTATATATCTCATATCTATCCTTTTTAGTTTTTTGTGATGAATTATTCCACATTATTGTATTATAATTGTCCTAAATGCTTAGCGTAACGTATAAGGTACTTTAATAGAATACGGAGTAGACTTCTTATGCCGTCCTAATCCAATTCTATTTAAAGTATCTAAATATTGTGTTAAACTATTTTTCATAACTCCTGGATTACCAGCAATGGTATATCTAAATTTACCACTATTATAAATGGTTAAAACAATGGTTACTTGTTGTCCTTTTGCACCCACTGCGTTCCAGTTCATCATGTGTCGTTTTACTTTTGCAATATAGGCATTTTCAATTCCTTTATCACGATTGGCATTTGAAACACGACCACTTTGATGTGTGGCTTTGATTCTGTCTGTTACCGAAGAACTATGTTTAATAGAACTGGGTTGTTCCACAGGAACTTTCGGTACTTTTTTAACAGGTGTTCGTTTAACATCTTTAGTCTTTACTGAAGAAAACAAATCTTTAGCTGTTTTTTTAGGTACTTTCTTTTTTGGGGGAACTACCTTTGCTGGAACTTTTTTTGGCACATCTTTTTTAGGAACTACCTTCTTAGGTACTGTTTTTTTAGGAGGGACTTTTTTGGGTATTACCTTTTTGGGTACAACTTTTTTAGGTATCACTTTCTTTGGTACTGTTTTTTTAGGAATAACTTTTTTGGGAATACTTTTTTTGACTGGAGGTGTTTTTTTAGCTTCACTTTTTTTAGGTATCAAAGGAATAATTGGCACAACAGGTGTTTTAGCTGTTGATGTTTTTTCACTCTTATTAAAAACTGTTTTGTCACTATTAACCAAAGTTACAGTTACTCTATCAGCATTTTTTTCTACATAATTTTTAGCTTTGATTTGATGAATATTGTAAAAATATAAGATTAAAAATATAAGACTTAAGTAAATAGCTAAAGCAGCTATACCTGAGACCAATTTACCACTATTCATCTTTTTCCTTTTTGAACCTTTATTCTACTTTAGCATAGTGGAATAAATGCGAACTGTAGTGTAGCTAAAAAAAGTTGTAAGAAAAATTAAGGAGAAATAAGAAAGCATAAAATACTTTAGACAAAAATTTTGCCTAAAGATTTATTATCGATAACGATAATAGTCAGAATAATTATTATAATAATCCCTACTTGGGTAATAATATCCCCCATGATAATATGAACCTTCATGTCCAACAACCGACCTTAAATCCTCTGGAGGATGGGGATATTTATCTGGTTTTTCCTCTTCAACATGTGTCGTTTTTTGAGGAATATAATTTGTTGGATAGTTATTAGCACAACCCAAAAAAACAAACACAATAAATGTAATAAAGTAAAACTTTTTCATCTAAGGAACCTTTCTAAATTTATATAATTGCTACTTGATTAAAAACCAAAAAGACCTCTAACACTTTGAATTGCCCCTGTAGCATTTCTAACAGCTGATGAACCTTCTTGAATTGAATCAGTTGTTTGTCTACGTTTCATATTTTCTAAACGAACTTCATCTGCACTTAATGCCTGTTGTCGTCTATATTGTTCAGCTTCTGCTCTGGTAATTTGTGCACCATCTGCACCTCTGTTAGTATTTAAATATGCTGAATCTGTACCAGCAGTTTTAGGCGTACAACCTTGTAATAAACCAATAGATAAAAGAAGCGTAGCTAAAAACGATACATGAATGTTTTTCATAGAAATCCTTTAATTAATATTTTATATTATAACTCTATAAAACTTTATTAAATATTAAATGCTAAGAGGAGAAAGAAGAGAAAAGAAAAAAATAGACAAGGCTTTACCTTGTCTAAAAGTGAAAAAAGTAAAATGTAAATTACTCTACTTCAGCATCAATGATGTCATCGTCATCTGCTTTTTTAGCAGCTTTTTCTTTGTCACCACCTTGCTCTTTAGCATATACTGCTTCTGCAAGTTTATGAGATTTTTCAGTTAATACTTTCACTTTCTCATCAATTTGCTCTTTTGTTGCAGCGTCGTCTTTAAGTACAGCTTCCACATCAGCAATGGCAGCTTCAATAGCAGCTTTTTCTGTCGCATCAAAGTTTTCACCTAAATCAGTTAATGACTTTCTAGTTTGGTGAACTAACGCATCAGCTTGATTTCTTGCTTCAACAAGAAGTTTTCTCGCTTCATCTTCACTTTTGTTCATTTCAGCATCTTGAACCATTTTTTCAATTTCATCATCAGAAAGTCCTGACGAACCAGTAATCTTAATTTCTTGAGATTTACCTGTACCTTTGTCTTGACCAGAAACCGTTAAAATACCATTCGCATCAATGTCAAATGTTACTTCAATCTGTGGAACTATTACAATTATTAATCCTTTATAGAAGTCACTAGCGTTCCAATAAAAGCGTATAATATTTTCTACACTTTTTAGTAAATCCACTCCACTTCATTTCACAATCTATCGTATCTTTATCATATATTACGGTACGGTATGTATTATCTCCATAAGTATTTTTAATATTTTGAAAAACACTATCTAAATATTCATGCGCTTGTGCTTCGATAATTGAATACAATTTCTTACCCTCAATATCCATCACAACATTGAGTTCATATGAAGTCGGTCTTGTAAAAGTTGGAAAATCTATTACTTCATATGCACTCAGTGTAAAACTAGGTGCATAACTATAACATTTCAAGGAAGTCCTATCCATATAATCATTTGTATTTGTAAAACCGTAATAATTACTACCACGCATACCACTTGCAACATTTACAGTACATGAATAATAAAATCTTCGAGGACCAAGTAAAACTTCTCCTTTAATCTTCTCTTCCTCAACATTGTCAATCAACCAAAATTCATTAGCTTTTTGTCCATCCCAAGTAGCTGTAATATTATTCCCTCCACACGAAGCTTTTACATACTTTCCAGCTACTTGATGAACTTTTTTATCTACATTAAAAGGAAACAGTCTCTCTTCTAACTTAATATCTGTAGGCTTATATTTATGCTTAACAGATATACGATAATCTTCTGTATTTTTATCAAACTCTTCATCCACTTCCCATTGTGACTTTCTATCTTTATGTGCAACTACTTCATCATATAACCATTGAGTAATCATATCTTTTGCTATATTAGTTTGCCTAGTTTTAGTCTCAACTTTTTTTGAATAATCATTTATCAAGCTCATCTCTTCGACTGGGTAACCTAAATAATATTCAAACTTATGATACTCAGCTGATAGCTGATCTTCATAAACAACATCCATATCATATATATTTGTAAATCCATAGTCATATCTATTTGGATTTTTAAAAACTACTTCTTCACTATCATTAGATTGAAGGCTATCAGAATAGACAAGATCATTATCAAAAGTAATACCCTGACCATTATTAATAATTTCACTTTGTGTTGATGCTACAGCAATTGTATGAAAATATTTTTCTTTCCAACTTTCCCCTTCTTCAGAAAAACTTTTATAAACTTCTTCTGTAAATAAGTTTCCTATAGAATGTGCTACAACTACAACCCCTCTACCCGATTCAATACTTTTATTATATGCTTCTTTTTGTTTACTTAAAGTCCCCTCATAAATCATAGCTGCTGCTTTATCAAGTGAAGCTAAAAGAAATCCTGCTTTTTTTCTTGTTAATTTTTGTAAGTAAGCAAGTATATAAACACGAAAAGCTGTATATGTCATACCACTGCTATCATATTGCTTAATCTCAACAAGAACATCACTAATCAACCCATCTGAGAGATTATATGAAACTTTTGTATCACCAATTTTTTTTTGAATTTTTGGGTATTTTTTTAATAATTCAATACTTTGAAGTCTCCATAACTTTTCTGAACTTTGTTCATCTTCTGGTAAAATGATATCTGTTGCATAATATAAATCTACTTTACATTCATCTATGTTCTGTCCTTGAACTAAAGTAAAAAATGACAATAAAACTAATAATAACTTTTTCATTACTTCATCCCTTCTAACACATTAACAACTTCTTCGCTACATTTATCTATAGTATCATCTGCAAAACCACTTCCATAAACTCCTCCTGAAAGTGCTAGATTATACTTCCAATACTTATCAACTCTATCAAGATTATTAAATGTTAAATCTTTAATATGTTTATCATTCTTCATCCAGTTAATAGTTCCTAGTTCACTATCAAATTGGCTTAAATACATTTCACAATTAATTGCGCTAGTAGCATCTGCTTGAATTGCTATAGCATTATTTGTTGATTCAGCTAAAGTTCTTTGAAAAAACTTTGCATTTTGTAATAAAATAGCACTTTGCAAAGGTTTCAAATATTCTTGACGTATCTTTCTTTCAACATCATCTCGTACACCATTGGAATTAATATCTACACCTATAAGAGTAGCACCATTCTTTTTTTCATTGGGCTCGGGAGGAAGCATATGTCCATTAATTACCTCAGGCACATAAAACCGATACTTAATTTCTTTAATACCCTGATCTTTATTTACTTTTGTTGCCTTTAAACTTTTAAACTCTATTTGATAATAACCTTCTACTAAAGGCTCATTTGATTTAAAGGTTACAGCGTTTTCATTAGCTACATAAGCAACTGTTCCCTCAATATTTTTATGCGTATCTGAAATATTTGTCAGTTTAATATCATTTTTCTTAACATGCTTAGTATCTAATGCAATATCAAAGATAACTTTAAAGGTTACATTTTCATCAACTGTTAAACTTCCAGGTATAGGGCTAAGTAAACTTATGACCTCTTGGTTTGTACCTTTTGATTTTTCTAAATCAATCTCTTTTGCGACACTCAATGTTGTGAGCAATAAGACTATTGTTAACACAAATAGTTTCTTCATTCTAATTTCCTTGTTTTAATTTCAGAAATTCTATCAAAAATAGGAGGGGTGACACTTAAGAATATTAAAAAATATTAAAATTAAGAGAATATCAGTTATAAAGTTAATAAGTAAAAGAAAGTCGAGACAAGAAAAATCTTGTCTCAGAAGTTAAGTGTTACTAAAGAAGATTACTCTACTTCAGCATCAATGATATCATCATCGTCTGCTTTTTTAGCAGCTTTTTCTTTTTCTCCACCTTGCTCTTTAGCATAAACAGCTTCTGCAAGTTTGTGAGACTTTTCAGTTAGCACTTTAACTTTGTCATCAATCTGCTCTTTAGTTGCAGAATCATCTTTAAGTACAGCTTCTACATCTGCGATTGCTGTTTCAATAGCAGCTTTTTCAGTAGCATCAAAACTCTCACCTAAATCAGTTAATGATTTTTTAGTCTGGTGAACTAACGCATCAGCTTGGTTTCTAGCTTCCACAAGAAGTTTTCTAGCTTCATCTTCTGACTTGTTCATTTCAGCGTCTTGAACCATTTTTTCGATCTCATCATCAGAAAGTCCTGACGAACCAGTAATCTTAATTTCTTGAGATTTACCTGTACCTTTGTCTTGACCAGAAACAGTTAAAATACCATTTGCATCAATGTCAAATGTTACTTCAATCTGTGGAACACCTCTTGGTGCTGCTGGAATGTCTCTAAGTTCAAACATACCAAGTTGTTTGTTGTCTTTAGCAAATTCTCTTTCACCTTGAAGTACGTTAATACTTACTGCTGGTTGATTGTCTTCTGCTGTTGAAAACACTTGTGACTTTTTAGCAGGAATGGTTGTTCCTTTTTCGATTACTTTAGTAGTCACACCACCCAATGTTTCAATACCAAGAGAAAGTGGTGTAACATCTAGTAAAAGTACATCTTTAACATCACCTTTAAGCACCCCACCTTGAATAGCAGCACCAAGTGCAACAACTTCGTCTGGGTTTACCGACTTGTTAAGCTCTTTTCCAAAGAATTTCTGAACTTCTTCTTGTACTAATGGCACTCTTGTCGATCCACCAACCATTACAATCTCATTAATTTCAGAAGTTGTTACGTCTGCATCTGCAAGTACTGATTTAATTGTTTTAATAGTAGAAGCTACTAAATCATCAATTAGAGACTCAAACTTTGCTCTTGTAATTTTTTGAATAAGGTGCTTTGGTCCTGTTGCATCAGCTGTAATAAAAGGTAGGTTTATTTCAGTTTCAGTTGAAGATGAAAGCTCTTTTTTAGCATTTTCTGCTGCATCTTTAACTCTCTGAAGTGCCATAACGTCAGCTTTAATGTCCACACCTGTTTCAGATTTGAATTCATCTGCTACAAAGTCAATGATTCTATTATCAAAGTCATCTCCACCAAGGAAAGCATCTCCCCCTGTTGACATAACTTCTACAACATTGTCTCCTGTTTCAAGTACCGTAACATCAAATGTACCACCACCAAGATCGTAAACTACAATTTGCTCTGCATCTTTTTTGTCAAGACCATAAGCAAGTGCTGCTGATGTTGGCTCATTGATAATTCTAAGTACATTAAGACCAGCAATTGTTCCAGCTTCTTTTGTTGCTTTTCTCTGTGCATCATTGAAATATGCAGGTACCGTAATAACTGCATCAGTTACTGTTTCACCAAGGTAAGCTTCTGCATCTTCTTTTAACTTCATAAGAATTTTTGCTGAAATTTCTTGTGGTGTGTAAGTTTTGTCAGCAACTTCAATAGCACAAGCACCATTTCTGTCAATAATTTTGTATGGAAGTCTCTCTTTAGCTGATGCTGCATGCTCTTCATCAAACATAAGACCCATAATTCTTTTAATAGAGTAGATAGTCTTCTCTGGGTTTGTTACTGCTTGTCTTTTAGCAGACTCACCAACAATAACTTCACCTTTATCTGTAAATGCAACAATTGAAGGCGTTGTGTTTTTACCCTCTTTGTTAGCTATAATCTTCGCTTCACCATTTTCAAACACTGACATTGCCGAGTTTGTTGTTCCTAAATCTATTCCTAATACTTTACTCATATTTATTCCTTGTATTTCTATTTTTTATTATTTGTGTTATTATAGTTAATTTCTAAAATTTTAAATGCCACTTTAGGGGCATTTAATTATTTGTAAAAATCTATTTGGCTGTACTAACCATAGCAGGACGTAAAAGACGCTCTTTAATAGTATAACCTTTTTGTAAAACCTGTACAATTTGTCCAGCTTCTTGCTCTTTACTCTCTACTTGCATAATGGCTTGGTGAACATCTGGGTTAAATTCACCCTCTGTCTCAACAGCTTTAATACCATTTTTTTCAAGAACTTTAGTAAGTTGTGTGTATGTTAAATTCACACCCTCTTTAATTTTCTCTAAAACTTCAGAACCTTCTTCTACTTCAGTAGCATCGATCATTGCTAACGCAGAATCAAAAGAGTCAACAACAGACAATACATCGTTTGCAAAACTTTCATTTGCATACGATACAGCTGCCGTTTTATCCTTAACTAAAAGTCTTTTAGAGTTTTCAAAATCGGCATGAGCTCTTAAATATTTATCTTCCCATTCTGTTACTAACTCTTTCATTTGTTGAAGTTCATCAACACTGGGTTCTTCTTTTTCTAAAACTTCGTCAGTTTCAGGAGTCTCTACTTCTGTTTCCACTTGCATTTCTACTTCTGTGTCGACCTTAGAATTTTCATTCTCTTTACTCATATAGATGTTACTCCTATTCAGTCTTTATCTGTCAAATACAAATACTATTCTCAAGATTGAACGGATTATATAACATTGAGTTTATCTTGTCAAGTCTACTCTTAATTTTTATACTAAATATAGTTTAGTCTAGTAAGCTAAACTATCTTAAATAATTATAATAATATTGTCAGAAAATAGCTATTTTATGGTACTTGTAGGATAATTAAAAAATGTAAAAATATTTGAATTTGAAAGTTTATTTGGAAGAAAAAAGGTGATACAAGGTAAAACCTTGTATCAAAAGGGGATAAAAAAGACTAATTTCTGATACCCATATCAGCTTTAATAGTATTCCAACGACCAAGATCTACTTTTCTTAAGTATCTCATTAGTCTTCTTCTTTGACCAACAAGTTTAAGAAGACCTAATCTTGAAGAATGATCTTTTTTATTTGTTTTAAGGTGCTCAGTTAAGTACTTAATTCTTTCTGTAATTAATGCAACTTGAACTTCTGTAGAACCTGTATCGTTCTCACCTCTTGAATATTTAGCAATGATTTCTTGCTTTTTAGCCGTATCTAAAGCCATAATGACCTCCTGATTGGTAGTTTAATTTTTTACATGCTTTTACACATATAAAATTGAATTGACATTTTAGCAGGGTTTGTTTAAAATAGAGTGACAAAGTAATCTTAATCTAAATTAGAGTAAAATAGTCTGAATTATAAATTTTTAAGGAGAGCAATACCTAATGTTACTTACCCGTGCTAGTGAATATGCCCTACTTGCTCTTGCAATTATCAAAGACTCTGACAAACCCATCGGTGCAGAACAACTTGCTAATGACCTTTGTATTCCTAAAAGTTTTTTAGCTAAAATTCTACAAGGTCTTGCTAAAGCCTCCATATTAGAATCTAAAAAAGGTGCCCATGGAGGTTTTCTCTTGACCAAAGAAATTTCAAGTATTTCTATTGCTTCTATTATTATTGCAGCTGAAGGAAAAACACCTGCTGTATTTGATTGTACTCAATACGTTGATACTTGTCCAAACGGAAGTATTGGTTCTTGTACCATCAGCCCTTTTTTAAACACTTTTCAAAATAAAATAGACACTTTTTTAAAAGACCTTACCCTAGAGGATATATTTACTCAATGAACATCTACCACCTTTCACACATCGACCTTGATGGCTACGGCTGTCAATACCTAGCAAATGCTTGTTTTTCTGAACAACATAACTACAAACTAGAATCTTACAATGCAAACTATGGTCCAGAAGTAAAAGCCAGACTTGAAGAGATTATCATCGCCATTAAACGTGAAAAATTTCTGGGTAATACAGCTGAACAAATTATCTTAGTAACTGACTTGAACTTAACTACCAAGGAAGCAAAATGGTTAGAAGCACAAGCCATGGAAGTTGGTGCAAAAATCCAACTGCTTGACCACCACGGTTCAGGGGCTAAAACAGCAGAACAATATGCTTGGTACATGTTAGACACCAACCGTTGTGCCACCCTCATCACTTATGACTGGTTACAACAACACCATGACTTCGACAAAGAGAAAAATTTTACTCAAATTGTTAAAGCCATCAATGCCATTGATATTTGGGTTAGCAATGACGAACTCTTTGAATTTGGAAAAGTTGGTTTAGGCATGATTTCAGGAGCTAGAGAAATTAACCGTACTCTTTTTCCAGCCCAAGACAGAGCTTTAAAACTTTCACTCATTGAAGCCATGAAAAATTATGTTCAAAAAGAAAACGCACACATTGCCTTAGATGATGACTTGCACCAAATTAAAAAATCTTTTTTCAAACAAGATGAAAACAACACAAAAGACAACCTAGCTGCTATGTACTTAACACAACTACTTAGTGCTGACAAGCAACGTTTAACAATTGACTATAGAGGTAAAAAAGGTCTTTTAGGTTATAACTTAGGAAATACTTCTATTTTAGGAAATACTTTCTTAGTAGAAAACGCTGACTACGACTTCTACATGGACATCAACTGGCGTGGAAACTTCTCTTTACGTTCTAACGACAAATTGGATGTTTCAAAAATGGCAGAAGAAATTGGTAATGGTGGAGGACACCCAAATGCCTCAGGGGGTAAAATTAAAGAGTACAGAGACTCTTTTGTTTATTCTGATATCAAAAATTTTGTACAAGATTATATTAATGAGAAAACAGCCTAATATAGGGAGTTCAAATTTATTGAACGTCCCTATCTGCTTCTTTTAGAAACATTAAAAAATAACTTTAGCCTTCTATCAACTTATTAAAACCCTATCCATACATTCGTGAATATATTAATATATAATTATATGTAGTTATAAAAATAAAAAAGACTATTAAATATTAGGAGATAATATGGCAAAAATTTGTAGTGGCGAATGGATGAATCAATTAAAAGATGAGTGGAATGCAGAACCAGAAGTAAGTGGGGCGTTAGCAGAAATAAACTTTAATTCAGTGATTGCCTGTGGATTTAAAGATGATGAAAAACCATCTGGTATTTTTGTTGTGGAAAATGGAATCTGTGTACGTGCTGGTGACTATGATGGTGAAAAAGTAGATTGGGATATGAGAGGCACACAAGCAAACTGGGAAAAATGGATTAAAAAACCTTTAACCATGACAAGCATGGGTATGGCCGTAACCATGGGTAAATTAAAATTTGTAACTGGTGATTTTGGAGCCATGATTAAAAACCCAAAAATGGCTGTTCCTTTTGTTAAAAGTTTTGGACTTATGTCTAAAATTGGTGGAGAATAAACCCTCCTCTACCCTTTCCCACTTTAGGTGGGAATAAAATTTACTTCTCTATGCTTTTAACAATGGTAACTTATTTAAAAGTCTCTCACAATATTCCCACTGTGTTAAAGTCTCTTTCCATAAAGGTTTAATACTACTTACTCCAAAATAAGCACCCAACACCATACCAATAGCAATTCCTCTTGAAGCATTGTCTCCACCTACCATGGCATTTGCAGCAATTGCTTTATTTAAACCATCTTCTTCATTCATGTATTTTAAAATAAAATAAACAGAACCAGGAAGTGTTCCTTGTGTTGGTGAAGCCTTACCTACTTTAATGGGTTCAGAACGTCCTACATCCCAAAGCATTGCCATGGAAGTTAATGCCAAATCATCACAAAACTGTTCTTTTGATAATTGAGAGTTTTCATCGGTTGCTTCATGATATTTAGCAATGGCTTGTTTTACCTTAGATTCTATAAATCCACCCATTAATATCGCTACAGACTCAATAGCATCTGCTGGAGTCATACCATTTATAACTCTATGTGTTACACGTGCAAAAAACTCACCACCATCTAAAGCATCCTTATCTTTGTGTGTAAACATCACTTGTCTTGAAACTTTAGCAATGGTTTCTTCATCATCATAATACGCATGTGCTGCGACATGACGAATGGCTGTAGCATTTGAAATACCACCTAAATTCTCAACAGGAATACCCTGTTTCACTTGTGCATAGGTCTCTTTTGTCATGGTGCATATCCATGAACCCCAACCATTCTCTAATCTATTCATCCAATGAGGTAATAAAGCTTTTACATCAAATGCTCTAGGAGGATTAGCAATAGTAGCCAAGTGTTCTAAAACCAATACATTATAATCACCATAATCAGTAGTACCCCCAGCAGATTTACCAGGGTGATAGTTACGTTGACCCCAACCTATTCCATGTGTTTGTCCACCCATCATCTCACCTGGAGACATATACTTTTCAATGGTTTTATTTCCATACGCAGCATAAATTTTATGTGCATCATATTCATAGTGAGAACCAAGACAAAGTGCATCAGCTACTAAAGCACCAAAAAATGCACCTTCTATGGCTTCTTTTTTTGCAAAATTTGACATTTATTTTCCTTTTTTATTCTTATACTATTAATCTTCTTGAAGTGCTTCAAAATACGTCCCATCTTTATCAACAGAAATAACTTTACCATCTCTTACAATTAAACTTACATAATCACCAGAGGTCGTATCCATAATAATTTCAGCATAAATTCCCTTTAAATCATCATTTTCTTGGTCTAAGTGAATCTCTTTTACTTTATCAGTCCCTAACTCACTAAAATCAAAATCTTGTTCAACTTTATCAAGTGCCATAACTTGATTAAGCGCAATAATCATTCTGTCTGAAATACCAGGTATTGGTTTATGCTCTTGAAAAAATATAAATGGAATGTACTGATTAAAAAAGTTAACAAAGAGTCGACAAGTTCCCATCTCAAACTCATCCCACTTAGTATTCATTAGAATTTCTTTTCTTCCCATAATTCTCATTGTTTATATACCTTTGTAATTTTAAATATTATATAAATGTTTTACCATAAAAATATAAAACCAAGCTAATCTATTTGAATAGTAACTTTAAAATATAAGTGAATTAAAAAAGGATATGTTTTATATAGAGTAAAAGTATTTATCCTCACGTAAAATGTGAGGATAAGAAGTTATTTTTTGATATTATCAAATTTGCTTACAGCAGCTGCAACAGTTAAAGTAGATGCCTGTGCTTTGTCTAATAAGTCTTTTGCTTTAGCTATGTTTTTAGCTAAATTTGTATCGTCTCCTGAAAGTGCTACAGCACCGTCAACCATACATAATGTTTTGTCTTCGTCAACTTTGATGTACCCACCATTAACTGCAACTTGAACTTCACGCCCATCTTTACGGTCAATCGTAACTACTCCAGCAGATAAAAGAGAAACTACAGCAGCGTGTCCAGCTAAAACACCGAACTCGCCTTCGCTACCAGGAACGGTAACTTGCTTTACTTCATCATCAAAAATAACACCTTCTGGTGTTACAATTTCAAGTTTCATGAGTTCCATAATAAAACTCCTTAAGCTTTGTTTTTCGCTTGAATTTTCTCATTCTTAGCAATTGCTTCGTCCATGTTACCTACCATGTAGAAGGCAGCTTCACTCATATCATCGTATTTACCTTCGATAAGACCTTTGAATCCTGCAAGTGTATCTGCAAGCTCAACATAAACACCAGGAGAACCTGTAAATACTTCTGCAACGTGGAAAGGCTGAGAAAGGTATTTTTCAATCTTTCTTGCTCTTTCAACAGTGTTTTTGTCTTCTTCTGAAAGCTCATCCATACCAAGAATCGCAATGATATCTTGAAGATCTTTATACTTCTGAAGAATAGACTGAACACCACGTGCAATTGCATAATGCTCATCACCAATAATTGATGGGTCAAGCATTCTTGATGTTGAATCAAGTGGATCAACAGCTGGGTAAATACCTTTTTCAGCAATAGAACGGTTAAGTACGGTCGTTGCATCTAAGTGAGCAAATACAGACGCTGGAGCTGGATCTGTCAAGTCATCTGCTGGAACGTATACTGCTTGAACAGAAGTAATTGAACCTTTAGTTGTTGACGTAATTCTCTCTTGAAGTTTACCCATTTCAGATGCTAGTGTTGGTTGGTAACCAACAGCTGATGGAATACGACCAAGAAGCGCTGACATTTCAGAACCTGATTGTGCAAACCTAAAAATGTTATCAATAAACATAAGAACGTCTAGTCCCATTTCATCTCTAAAGTGTTCAGCCATCGTAAGACCTGTAAGTGCAATACGATTTCTTGCTCCTGGAGGTTCACTCATTTGTCCATAACACAGTGCAACTTTGTCAAGTACATTTGATTCTTCCATTTCGAAGTAAAGGTCATTTCCTTCACGTGTTCTTTCACCAACACCTGCGAATACTGAGTAACCTGAATGTTTAAGAGCAACGTTGTTAATAAGCTCCATAATAATTACTGTTTTACCAACACCAGCACCACCAAATAGTCCTACTTTCCCACCTTTGTTATAAGGAGCAAGAAGGTCAACTACTTTAATACCTGTTTCAAATACTTCAGTTGCTGTACTTTGCTCTTCGAAAGATGGAGGATCTCTGTGAATAGAAGCATATTGTTTAGCTTCAAGTGCTGGACCATCATCAACAGTATCACCAATAACGTTAAAGATACGTCCTAATACTTCTTCACCAACGGGAACTTGAATAGAGTCACCAGTAGCTTTAACTTCTTGACCTCTTACAAGACCTTCACTCATATCCATAGCAATAGTTCTTACTCTGTTGTCACCTAATTGTGCTGCAACTTCTAAAACCAATCTCTGTTCACCAATTGTAGTTTCCAATGCTTCATTAATTGCCGGAAGATAATCCGTAAAATCAACATCAACAACGGGACCTAGTACTTGTACTACTTTACCTGTCATAATCTATTCTCCTATTCTTATTTCAATGATTCCATACCACTGATAATCTCAATGAGTTCAGTCGTAATCGATTCTTGTCTTGCTTTGTTATATTTAACCTGTAAGCTCTTCACCATATCACCAGCATTGTTTGTTGCTGCATCCATTGCTTGCATACGAGCAGAATGTTCAGCAGCCAATGAATCTAGTAATGCGTAATACATAGTATAATCAATGTATTTTTTTACCAATGCATCTAATAATGTATCATCATCATCTGGCTCAATCTCTAATTCAGACATAGCAACACTCTTTGTTAAGTCTAACGTAGAAGTGTCTACTGGTAACAGTTGTTGCTCATGAACTTTCTGCATAATCATGTTTACATATCCATTATGAATAAGTATGATTTTATCAGTTTTTCCATTGACATAATCTTCAACCAAAGATGAAATCAATGCTGTTGAACGTTCATAATCAGGCTTTGAACTTAAATCATCAATTTGATTTAACATTTCAACTTGATTGTACTTAAAGAAAGAAATACCTTTTTTACCAACACCAGATAAACGTATTTTTACATCTGGACCAAATCCATCCATAACTTCTGAGGCACGTTTAATCGTTTGTGAGTTAAATCCACCACAAAGACCTTTATCTGACGTTACAAAAACAACATCCACATTTTTAGGGTTTTTGTTCTCTTTAAAGAAAACATTATCAATTCCCTCTTCATTGCTCTGGCTGATTTTCTGTGCAATCTCATTTAAAAGCTCAGTTAACTTAGACGCATAAACTTTAGAGCGTTTTGCAATTTCTTCTGCTCTTTTAAGTTTAGCTGATGAAACTAGTTTCATCGCACGTGTAGTCTTTTGAGTACCTTTAACACTCGAAATTTTACGCTTAATATCTTTTAAATTTGCCATGTTTTAGCCTTATGCTGAAAAAGATTCTTTGAAATCTTCCAATGCTTTTTGTAAATCAGCTTTATTATCATCAGTGATTTTTTTGTTTTCTCTGATTGAATCTAAAATAGAAGCATATTTAGCATCCATAAATGGATATAACTCAGCTTCAAACTTGGTTACAGCAGATACTTCAATATCGTCAAGAAGACCTTCATTACCAGCAAAAATCATAATAACTTGTCTCTCAATAGCAACAGGTGCGTATGGCCCTTGTTTAAGAACCTCAACCATTCTAGCACCTCTTTCAAGTTGTGCTCTAGAGTGTGCATCAAGATCAGAAGCAAACTGTGCAAACGCTTGAAGCTCTCTGTATGATGCAAGGTCAAGTCTTAATGTACCAGCAACTTGTTTAGTCGCTTTAATCTGTGCAGCACCACCAACTCTTGATACTGAAAGTCCAACGTTAATCGCTGGTCTAACACCTGAATTAAATAAATCTGTTTCAAGGAAAATCTGTCCATCCGTAATTGAAATTACGTTTGTTGGAATATAGGCAGCAACATCACCAGCTTGAGTTTCAATGATAGGGAAGGCAGTAATTGAACCAGCACCATTAGCATCTGAAAGCTTTGCAGCTCTTTCAAGAAGTCTTGAGTGAAGGTAGAAAACGTCTCCTGGATATGCCTCTCTACCTGGAGGTCTTCTCAAAATAAGTGACATCTCACGGTAAGCAACAGCATGTTTTGTTAAATCATCATAGAAGATAACAGCATGTCTGCTAGAGTTCATGTAGTATTCAGCAAGTGTCACACCAGCATAAGGTGCCAAAAATTGAAAAGCAGCTGAATCAGAAGCAGAAGCATTAACAATAATTGTGTACTCCATAGCACCAGCTTCTTCTAATTTTTTAACAAGTGAAGCAACGGTTGATTGTTTTTGACCAATAGCAACATAGATACAAGTAACACCTTGACCTTTTTGGTTGATAATAGTATCAATTGCGAGTGTTGTTTTACCTGTTTGTCTATCACCAATAATAAGCTCTCTTTGACCTCTACCAACGGGTACCAGTGCATCAATAGCTTTAATACCTGTTTGAAGTGGCTCATGAACTGACTTTCTAGCCATGATTCCAGGAGCTTTATCTTCAAGAAGTCTTGACTCTGTAGTTTCAATTGGGCCTTTACCATCAATTGGCTCTCCAAGTGGATTAACAACACGACCAACCATCGCATCACCAACTGGCATTTTAAGTAATTCACCTGTTCTTTTAACGCTCATACCTTCAACGATACCAGCCATAGAACCTAAAACAACGATACCTACACTCGCCTCTTCTAGGTTAAGAACCATTCCTAAAACACCTGTTTCAAATTCTACGATTTCACCAGCCATAACATTGTTAAGACCATATACAGATGTAATTCCATCTGCTACACCTACTACTTTACCCACTTCGTTGATATCTACATCAATCTCAAAATTTGCGATTCTCTCTTTGATTATTGAAGAGATTTCATCTGCTTGTAATTTGTTTGCCACTGCAACTCCTTCCGTTTGTTACTTGTTTATAGTGATTTCGTAATGAAATCAATTAACTGTTCTTTAACTCTCTGCTTAGAGAAGTTTACCTCAATTCCCAAATCATCCACTGATACTTTAATTCCTTCTAAATCAGAAATTTCCTGTGTCAATTTAATATTTGCACCACCTGTATAAGTAGCTAATGATGCTTGTAGTTCCTTAAGCTCTGCAGCTTTAAGTTTAGAACTGGATGTCACAATACCTTCATACTGGTTAGTCTCTTTTTGAATAGCTTGTTTTAAAACTTTAGCAATTGCTGGTAATAAATCTAAACGACCGTTCTCACCAATAATTTTAATGAAGTTAACTAATTTATCATTTGCATCTTCACCTAAACCTTCAAGAACCAAAGTTGTCTTTTGTTCATTTGAAATTAATGGAGAAGTCAACTTTTCTGAAACTTCAGCATCAGAAAATGCTTCTGCTAATCCAAGAAGAACTTTTGAAAAGTCAGCTCTATCTTTTTTAGATGTAGCAGAAACTAATGCGTTTACATATCGTTTTGCGATTAACTCTTCCATTATGCTACCTTACCTGAAACAAGTGAAACTACTTTAGTCTCATCAATTGTTATATCAGAATTTTCAAAACCATCATTTAACAAGGTATTGATGGTCGCTTGTGTTGCTTTTTTAGAAGCCAATGCTTGTCTTTCTTCAGATTGTTTTTCTAGTAGTAACAAGGCAAGATCATTTTTTTCAGTAATATTTGCTGATAAAAGTTTTGCTTCATTGGCTGCATCAGCAATGATTTCTTTTCCTTTGCTTTCTGCTTTTAGAAGATTTTCTTCTGCAACTAAACGTTCATTTTTAGATGCCTGTAACTTTGTTTCAATCTCTTCTAGTTGATTTGCAATACCTTCTGTTCTTCCTACAAAGTAATCTTTAATAGGATTCGCAATTAAGTAGTAAAGAATACCAATAAATACAGAAAAGTTTAAAACTCTATAAAAAAAATCAGAGTTAAACATGGTGATTTCATGATGCTCTGCACCTGATGCTAATACCAATGAAGGTAATAACAAAGCTGTTGCTACTAGAGCTATATTTTTACGTCTCATCATCCCTCCTATAGGCTACTTAGTTTTTTTTGTAAAGTCTCTTTAAAAGCTGGTAGTTCAGCTACTAAAGCATTTTTTAATGTTTCTTGTTCTGTATCTAACTCTGCTAAAAAAGCTACAGAATTTTCATCAAGTTCTTTAACTTTACTTTCAATTTTACTCTCTGCTAAAGCTTTCGCTTCAGAAGTAGCTTTTTCTCTAATTGCATTAGCTTCAGCTTTTGCATCTGCTAAGAGTGCATTAGCTTTAGCGTTCAAGTCAGAACTGTTATCTGCCATCTCTTCTGCATTTTTTAAATCATTTGCTATTGTTGCTTCTCTGTCGTCCATGAACTTCAAGAGAGGCTGATACAGCATCGTATTTAATAAATACATTAGAGAGAAGAAAATAACAAGAACGAACAACATCAAACCGGGATTCAAGTCAAGCATTCAAACTCCTCCAAAAAATTTTTGCGTATTATATCTTGGTTTATGTAATGATTTGATTAATATTAAGTTATATCGTGGGGATTTTAAAGGGTTAATGTTCCAAAGATTTTACGTGTCTACTTTGGTAACATATTTAAAAACTTTTCAACCTCTTCTTGACTTTTAAAGTTTATCTCTAAAGCATTGTTTTTTACCTTTATGCCAAAAGGAAGCCGTTCTTGAATTCTTTGACTATAGTCACCAATAAAGCCATCTTCTTTTTTACTTGTTTCTATCTGCTTATCTTTATTGGAAAGTTTTCTTTTTTTTGCCAACAGTTCACTTTCTCGAACCGAAAGTTTTTGACCGATAATCGTATCAACAAGAATTTTTTGCTCTTTTTCATCAAAACCAACTAAAATCTTGGCATGACCTTGTGAAATAATATTGTCTATCAATTTACTCTGAACATAAGAAGAAAGAGATAAAAGTCTTAGAGTATTGGTAATTTGAGAGCGACTTTTATTCACAACCCCTGAAAGTTCATCATGCGTAATCTCATATACTTTAATAAGTTCATCATACGAGGCTGCTAATTCCATGGCATTCAAATTTTCTCTTTGAATATTTTCAATCAGTGCTAATTCACGTAGTTTAACATCATCAATATCAACATCAGCTACCACACATTTAATATATTCTAAATGTGCCAACTTATGTGCACGTAATCTACGCTCACCAGCTACCAATAAATAGCCATTATCTTTTTCAATCACTACAATAGGTTGTAAAAGCCCATGTCTGACAATAGAGTCACTTAATTCTTGTAAGGCTACTTTATCAAATGCTTTTCGAGGCTGATAAGGATTGGGAGAAATCTCATCAACATCAATCTCACGTATCATCTCACCATCATAACTCGAAGAACCCATTTCACTGTCATAAGCTTGTCCAACTTCATCTAATATCGCTCCAAGTCCTCTACCTAATGCCATAACTATCTCACCCTATCTTCATTTATTTTTTTATCTGTATTGGTTTTTTTAACAATGCTTTTTGCCAAATCAACATAAGCAGCAGCCCCTTTGGACTTTTTTGCATATTCGGTTACAGGTTTACCATAACTTGGACTCTCTGCAATTTTAATATTTCTAGGCACAATTAATACTTCTTTCTTTTTAGTTAAAAATAGCTTATCTTGAAAATGATGAGAAAGATCTTCTAGGACTTGCTTGGAAAGGTTATTTTGACTTGAATACATGGTTGGTAAAAATCCTTTAATTGTTAACTTAGGATTAATAGACTTTTTAAGTAAATTAATGGTATTTAAAAGTTGTGCCAGACCTTCTAATGCAAAAAATTCACATTGAATAGGAATAATTACCGAATCAGCAGCACCTAATGAATTAATGGTAATAGGACCCAAAGCAGGAGGAGAATCAACAATGATATAATCATACTTCTCTTTTATAGGTTTAATAGCTCTCTTTAAAAGTAATTCTCGGTTCTTTTTATTTGGGTCATAAAACTCTTTTTCAACACCTACTAGTCCAATATTGGCTGGAACCATATCAAGGTTCTTAAATTTTGAATGTAATATAACCTCTGACATCTTCTTAATACCAATAAGTACATGATAAATATTATACTCATAATCATTACGATTAAAACCTAAACTGGTCGTTGCATTGGTTTGAGGATCTGCGTCAATTAAAAGAACTTTTTTACCACTTTGTGCCAAGGCAGCAGCAAGATTGACAGCTGTTGTTGTCTTACCTACTCCACCTTTTTGATTTGCTATTGTAATTACTTCACTCATCTTATACTATATACTCTCTTTTTTTCAATTATTAGTGATCCATCTTCCGATAGAATAGCGTTTTTAAGGGATTTTTTATCGCCCTCAATATGTGTAAAATATTCTTTACTTCTTTCAAATTCTATCCTATATTGACTAAAAATTTGCTTCCATTTTGGGTACGATTTTAAGCTATCTAAATAGTCTTCTAACAAAAATATTGGCTCAACATGGAGATTTAGTGCTTTAAAGAGATTTGAATTTTTTTGTAAATTTATGCCCATACCACAGACAAGAATATTATCCATTTTTTTTGTTATTGTTCCACCAATTTTATGCGTATCTTGGTACAAATCGTTAGGCCATTTTAACCAAACTGAATTATCATACTTTTGTATGACTTCTCGCATAATAAAAGAAAAATAGATAGAAGCTGAACTTAAAGGTAAATCTTTAGGTAACTCTTCTAATGGCACAGCAAAAGAAAAAAATAAGTTCCCTTCACCACCTTCCCATGAGTTTTCACGACTTCCTATACCAGCTGTTTGTTCTTTTGCCAT
This sequence comes from uncultured Sulfurovum sp., assembly GCA_902727915.1. The sequence continues at coordinate 24,144 of CACVAU010000050.1, read as the reverse complement.
AACACAAATGGGTACATTAAGTTTTTTTTTCTTTAATGCTTCTAATAAATATGTTTGGGTTGACCCCAAACTCTCAAAGTAAAGAACTTCCAACTTTTAATCCTCTACCAACACAATAGGCTTTTGCATTTACAGCTTTTTTAGAAGGTGGTTGAAGTACAGCAATCTCTAATGAACCTTTTGCACAACCAATAATGACGGATGCTTTCTTAATAGCTAAGATTTCCCCCACACTATTTTGGCTCTCTTTTTCAAGAAAAGTAACTTCTTTAATCTTCATTCCTCCTTCAACAAAAATACCAGGCCAGCCTTCGAAAGCTCTGTATTTATCATAAAAATCTGAAGCTGATTCAAAGTTAACTAACCCATCAGTTTTTTTAATTTTTTTACAATATGTTGCCATCGCTCGATTTTGTTCCATAGGTTCTATGCTCTCAAATCGATGAATAATATCGGTAGTCAAAGAACAAGCATCAGCACTTAATCTATTCATCAATTCTGGTAACAACATAGTTTTGGGAATTTTAAAATACCGATAGCCTAAAATCGGTCCTGAATCTAAACCCTCTTCCATCAACATGGCTGTAACTCCTGTAAATTCATCAGCATGAAGAAGTGATTGCTGCACAGGACTAGCACCTCGATATTGAGGAAGTAAAGAGGCATGTAAATTGATACAAGGAGCAATGTCTAAAATACTTTTAGGTAAGAGTTGACCAAAAGCAGCCACCACAATAAAGTCTGGCTTTGCTTCTACAATGGCTTCATAAACACCTTCATCTGAAAGCTTTTCCGGTTGTAAGATTTTTAAAGCATGTTTTTCTGCCAAAGCTTTAACTTCTGGTGCTTTTAATTCACCCTTTCGACCTGCCTTTCTGTCGGGTTGAGAAAATACCAAAGGAATTTCAATTTGTTCATCCTCTATTAAAGTTTGGAGTATCTCTTTTGCATAATGAGGTGTTCCCATGTAAACTATTTTTTTCAACTATTTCTCCTCATTTTAATTTGTTGGAAGTATAGCTAAAAGTAGAGTAAATGGGAAAGTGTGTTTATCAAAAAAATTATTTTTTTATATAAGCTAACTGGCAATCTCCAACGGTTCATTATATGTTAATTCTTGCACAGTTTTAATAAGTTGAGAACTGCTTCTAACTGACTGATGCCATTTTAAATATTTCATTTTAGTTTTGTTATCATAACACTCTTTTGCACCATAATATTTACCCAAATCTGTCATAAGCATCCACCCTTTTTCTTCTCTTGACCAACCCAATGTTTGAAAAATTTGATTTAATTCATCTTCTTTAAGATCAAAATATTTTGCTAATTCTTCAACTGTTATATAATTTCTTTTATGCTTTTTATTAATGATTTTGTATTCAGTATCTTTAACCGTTTCTTCAACAGTATTCATCTTTTTTTCTTTTTTTTCAAATAAAATTTCTAATATTCTTCTAATTTTTGACATTTCATATCCTTTAATATTTTATATATAAATAAACTATAATTAAAAATTAATAAAAATTTAATTAATATTGCTAAACTTTCCAAATCAGTTAATAAAACTGTTACTAGATTCTTTAATGGTCAAGATGCTAAACTTAGTAAACTAATGAAAAAGTTAATATTTTATAAAAGAAGCAAAAATGTCTGATACAAAAGAAGCGTTTTTAAAATTAATTACGGCTATTATTAAAGATGGTACTTTTAAATTATCAAACCTTTATTCTAATAGTGAAAGTTTAGATGTTATATTAGAACAAATTGATGATTTAAAGAAATCATTAGAGAGTTTTAGACCTTTAGAGGGTAGGCATATTGAGAAACTAGACCAATATTTAGATGAAGTTTTTACTTATGATAGTACAGGAATTGAAGGAAATACTTTAACCCTTCAAGAAACTTCTTTAGTTTTAAATAAGGGAGTAACTATTGGTGGTAAATCTCTTAGGGAACATTTTGAAATAGTGAACCATAAGGAAGCCATTGATTACATCAAAAACTTAGTTAAAAATGAAATAGACTTTGATAAAAGAGTACTTTTAGATATTCATCACTTAATCCTAAAAAATATTGATATTCAAAATGCTGGTAAATTTCGAAATGTAGATGTCATGATTAGTGGTTCAGCTCATAAACCACCTACATTTTTACAAGTTGACAGTTTGATAGAAAATTTCTTTAAATTTTATGAAGAGAATAAGAAATTAAACCCTGTAATTTTATCAGCAGAGATACATGAACGACTAGTCACCATACACCCTTTTGTTGATGGCAATGGTAGAACTTCAAGATTACTTATGAATTTAATTTTACTTCAACATGGTTTTCCTATAACTAATATTTCAAGTCAAAATACGTTAAGAGATGAATATTATAAAAGTTTAGAGACTACTCAAACAGAAGATAATAAAGAAGTTTTTCATAAGTTTATAGCTAAAAATGTAAAAGATTCTTTAATTAAATATTTAGAGATTATTGCAGTTAATGGAGAAGAGAATATCAAAGGGGAATATTTTTATAAGAGAGTTTTAGAACTCAGTAAAAAATAAACCCATAAAACATTTAAATACAACAATCTGTATAGGTTCAATAGGAATGTTTGAAACGATAAGAGTAGATGTCAGCAAATTTAAATACAACAATCTGTATAGGTTCAATCTCTATCAACTGTACTGTTATTGGTAATGGTCTCTTATTTAAATACAACAATCTGTATAGGTTCAATTGGTACTTTTGTGGAGTATCTCCCTACAGGAAACTGATTTAAATACAACAATCTGTATAGGTTCAATAATTTTCTGTTTTAAGCTTGATTAGAAAGAAAGACTATTTAAATACAACAATCTGTATAGGTTCAATCTGCTGAACCAAGAGGCAATTCCTCATCAATCATTAATTTAAATACAACAATCTGTATAGGTTCAATCTGACCCTGACGATGTTTTTTAAAGGAAGAATTCAAATTTAAATACAACAATCTGTATAGGTTCAATTGTGGTCTACGTCTATGCGTTCGTCTCCTGTTGCCATTTAAATACAACAATCTGTATAGGTTCAATATACTTTAGTTGCTGATGTAGCACTGTCATCAATAAGATTTAAATACAACAATCTGTATAGGTTCAATCTCTATCAACTGTACTGTTATTGGTAATGGTCTCTTATTTAAATACAACAATCTGTATAGGTTCAATTAGTTTCAATCATCTTCCACAGCTTCTTTTTAGCAATTTAAATACAACATCTGTATAGGTTCAATACCTCATACCAAAAGTGGTCACCTTGGACATCTACATTTAAATACAACATCTGTATAGGTTCAATGAACGTGTTAATGCTTTACTTAAGCATAGTAAAGAATTTAAATACAACATCTGTATAGGTTCAATCACCATTTTTAGAACCCTCCACAATGTTTTCTATGGCATTTAAATACAACATCTGTATAGGTTCAATGGTAAAACATGAAACAAAAACAAAAGAAGCATACTATTTAAATACAACATCTGTATAGGTTCAATTTAGCTCCCAAACTATCAGCATCAGAAAGTAGATTTATTTAAATACAACATCTGTATAGGTTCAATCTTGCTGATTTCAAGATAAAAAACAAGAGCCGTAGATTTAAATACAACATCTGTATAGGTTCAATAATGTCTATGGGAGTATACTTTTTCTTAACATCTTATTTAAATACAACATCTGTATAGGTTCAATGATTGTTCCTGTTCTGTATAAAAGTTATCAATAAAATTTAAATACAACATCTGTATAGGTTCAATCAACTAAAGCCGTGTAAGTTTCCACTATCTCACTTGCATTTAAATACAACATCTGTATAGGTTCAATTTTGTTTAATTTTATTGATACTACCGTTAGAAGTGAATTTAAATACAACATCTGTATAGGTTCAATCTTTGGAACAGAAGAAAATGAAGAACCGACAATCTTATTTAAATACAACATCTGTATAGGTTCAATGGAGTTTGTAGGGGGCTTAGACCTCTCTTTGCTCGAATTTAAATACAACATCTGTATAGGTTCAATGCTCTTCTTTCTCAGGGGTACTCTTCGCATTGTTCATTTAAATACAACATCTGTATAGGTTCAATGATACCAAATTTAAAACTTTCATCTATTAAAGAGTATTTAAATACAACATCTGTATAGGTTCAATGGCAGATCATGAGTTTCAACCGGGAGAAACAGATAGATTTAAATACAACATCTGTATAGGTTCAATTGCACTTTTTGCATTTATATTGCCAAAAGATTTAAGATTTAAATACAACATCTGTATAGGTTCAATAACGGCAAACGTGGCTATCTATTTTGCTCTATTTGATTTAAATACAACATCTGTATAGGTTCAATATTCTTATGCTTCATCGTCAACATTAAATCAGAGATATTTAAATACAACATCTGTATAGGTTCAATTGAGAATTCAATTGTTATAGCAGGCATACTTGGAAAATTTAAATACAACATCTGTATAGGTTCAATGACAACTTGGGCAGAAATTAGAGAAAAGTATGAAAGATTTAAATACAACATCTGTATAGGTTCAATACGTTTTAGAACTTCTAAACCATCCACCAGACCTAATTTAAATACAACATCTGTATAGGTTCAATAAAAAAGTAAAGTCCTTAAAGAAGTAAAAAAGGACAATTTAAATACAACATCTGTATAGGTTCAATACCTATATGATTCCAACAGTAATAGGAGATGACACGATTTAAATACAACATCTGTATAGGTTCAATGAACCGAATTCATGCACCGTAGCCACCATAGCCACATTTAAATACAACATCTGTATAGGTTCAATTTTTTCAATCTCATTACGTTTACACAGAACTAAAGAAATTTAAATACAACATCTGTATAGGTTCAATAAAATGGTGAGAGTGTTAACTTAGACTTACCTTAATTTAAATACAACATCTGTATAGGTTCAATAGTTTCCTGCTAAAACATTGGCTTCCAACCATGCTTATTTAAATACAACATCTGTATAGGTTCAATAAGCACATCAGGATTCGACATTATGAGTCCGTACTAATTTAAATACAACATCTGTATAGGTTCAATTGAGCATTCTGCATTACGTGGAAACTTAAACTATGATTTAAATACAACATCTGTATAGGTTCAATAGTTGCTACTCTGTTTTATCAGAGAGCCTAGCCAATTTAAATACAACATCTGTATAGGTTCAATAAACTATGCGTTACATTGAACTGGCTGAACATGAATTTAAATACAACATCTGTATAGGTTCAATACTTTATACTTTAACAAGAGGCATAGAGGAAGTTAAATTTAAATACAACATCTGTATAGGTTCAATTTTTTTGCATGATTATTTAACAAGGCTAGAAGAATAATTTAAATACAACATCTGTATAGGTTCAATGATAAAATATACATATCAGCAAAAGACAATAACACATTTAAATACAACATCTGTATAGGTTCAATAGCACTTGATTGGATGAACTATGTTTTATCCAGTAAATTTAAATACAACATCTGTATAGGTTCAATAAACAAGTTTAACAAGGGTTCAGAGGGCTGTTATGCATTTAAATACAACATCTGTATAGGTTCAATCACAAATTATGACGATATTGATTTAGCATCAATCATATTTAAATACAACATCTGTATAGGTTCAATTCGGCTGTTTCTTCTTGTTGCTCCAGTAAGTCAGCATTTAAATACAACATCTGTATAGGTTCAATGATTAATTCAGTTGATAAAGTATATCAATACTTAAAATTTAAATACAACATCTGTATAGGTTCAATAGAACAAGGCGAACAAGTACGAAGTAATATAAGTGGATTTAAATACAACATCTGTATAGGTTCAATGTAACATCCCCCTCTTTCTTCCCTTTGTAGTTCAATTTAAATACAACATCTGTATAGGTTCAATTTATTGTGTTCATTTTCTTCTTCTCCATTAATTAAATTTAAATACAACATCTGTATAGGTTCAATTATTTGTAGATGCTAATATCATTGCTATTGAATATATTTAAATACAACATCTGTATAGGTTCAATCTTCTTTGATAGCTAAATCCCTAAATTCTTTTGAATTTAAATACAACATCTGTATAGGTTCAATTTTTTTCTGAAAGGTTCTATCTGCCAAGTGTAATATTTAAATACAACATCTGTATAGGTTCAATAAATTAGTAGGAGATAGAGCATGCAAATAGTAGAGAATTTAAATACAACATCTGTATAGGTTCAATCAGTAGCTAAATAAAAACCGTGTCTATCGAATCCACCATTTAAATACAACATCTGTATAGGTTCAATACCACCAAGGCTGGTAAGTATACTTTGGTTTACCTAATTTAAATACAACATCTGTATAGGTTCAATGGTTTGCACCACTTACTGTTACACCTGTTGAGCTATTTAAATACAACATCTGTATAGGTTCAATTTCCTTAACACTTTGAGAAGTGTTTTTATTTGTAGCTATTTAAATACAACATCTGTATAGGTTCAATATGCACATGAATGTTATTTGAGCCTACCCCACGCGTATTTAAATACAACATCTGTATAGGTTCAATGATTTAGAAATTGATATTTTTCCTCAATCAGCACCATTTAAATACAACATCTGTATAGGTTCAATGGGGTGGATTTGGAGCATTTAGAGTAACCTCATCATAATTTAAATACAACATCTGTATAGGTTCAATCTTCCGATAATCTTATGATTGCGTCTTTGTCACCACGATTTAAATACAACATCTGTATAGGTTCAATCTTTTGGAACATTCTTTAACGCATTGTTTAAAGCATTTAAATACAACATCTGTATAGGTTCAATGCCACGGAAGAAGGTGAAGACATTGTAGCAATCGGATTTAAATACAACATCTGTATAGGTTCAATCCTCTAATGGGGCATACACAAATAATTCTTCTCTCCTATTTAAATACAACATCTGTATAGGTTCAATGAACAAAGCAGAAAAAAAGAAGAAAGTAAGGCAACATTTAAATACAACATCTGTATAGGTTCAATAAGCTCTGAACGAAGAGCATCAATCAAAACAATTCCATTTAAATACAACATCTGTATAGGTTCAATTTTTTCTGTAACTGCCCCTAACGCTCCACCAGTTGGATTTAAATACAACATCTGTATAGGTTCAATTGGCTCAAAAAGTAGCTGAAGATTTTTCTCAATCCAATTTAAATACAACATCTGTATAGGTTCAATGGTGGACTTTGTTAACTTCTAACTTAGGCTTGTTCTATTTAAATACAACATCTGTATAGGTTCAATTCGGCTAGTTGTGATATTTGCATATTCTTTAATCGTATTTAAATACAACATCTGTATAGGTTCAATTAGACTACCATCGTTATATCTTATCCATCTTCCTAAATTTAAATACAACATCTGTATAGGTTCAATAACTTTGATTTGTCTTTTTTGTAGTAAGCAAAATCAATTTAAATACAACATCTGTATAGGTTCAATTAAATTTTCTACATTGTCTAGTTGGTCTTTTTTCAAATTTAAATACAACATCTGTATAGGTTCAATAATGGAACAATAAAACGTTTGCTAAATGGGTCTTCTATTTAAATACAACATCTGTATAGGTTCAATTAAATTTTCTACATTGTCTAGTTGGTCTTTTTTCAAATTTAAATACAACATCTGTATAGGTTCAATGTGTATGCTTTTTGAAATAGACTTAATGCTTCTTGAATTTAAATACAACATCTGTATAGGTTCAATGGTAATTAACAGTTGTGTTAATAGGTTATTAACAGAATTTAAATACAACATCTGTATAGGTTCAATATTATTGGCTTCTGTTGTTCCAAAGGCTAGAAATAGATTTAAATACAACATCTGTATAGGTTCAAT
>CACVAU010000050.1:10836-16123 GCA_902727915.1 uncultured Sulfurovum sp. | reverse complement strand
TTAACAGTTGTGTTAATAGGTTATTAACAGAATTTAAATACAACATCTGTATAGGTTCAATATTATTGGCTTCTGTTGTTCCAAAGGCTAGAAATAGATTTAAATACAACATCTGTATAGGTTCAATCTCTTCCTGTTCCGACAATGCTAATTTACCACCTTTATTTAAATACAACATCTGTATAGGTTCAATTATTCTTTAAGTGTTAGGTCTGTATCTATCCCCCAAATTTAAATACAACATCTGTATAGGTTCAATTGCTGGATATGATGCCAGTAAGTTTGGGGTAAAGTAAATTTAAATACAACATCTGTATAGGTTCAATTGCACATGAATGCTACTTGAGCCTACCCCACGCGTATTTAAATACAACATCTGTATAGGTTCAATAAGATGAAGAATAAAGCAGTATTGTTACCAGCTTTATTTAAATACAACATCTGTATAGGTTCAATTTCCTCTTTTACTGGTAAAACCTCATCTTTTTTTTGATTTAAATACAACATCTGTATAGGTTCAATTCATTTTGAAAGTCCTTTTTTTGTAACTAAAAAGGATTTAAATACAACATCTGTATAGGTTCAATGTTTCATCAAGCTTTTTATTGGTAGCTACAATTCCATTTAAATACAACATCTGTATAGGTTCAATGTGTTATAGATTCTATCCCTTAATAACCAGTAACCTTGATTTAAATACAACATCTGTATAGGTTCAATAAAATCAAAACCATTGTTTTTAGAAAAGTTTTTTCATTTAAATACAACATCTGTATAGGTTCAATTTCTAAAGTACTTTCATTCAGCCCTAGAGCAACACCATTTAAATACAACATCTGTATAGGTTCAATGAACTCGTGTAAAACTTTACAACTCCATTTATTTTAATTTAAATACAACATCTGTATAGGTTCAATATTGCTACCATATTTGTGTCTTTGGCTACAATTCCATTTAAATACAACATCTGTATAGGTTCAATTCTACACTTGATACTGTTAAGGGTTGGTTTAAAAAATTTAAATACAACATCTGTATAGGTTCAATTCTCCGTAAATTCATCTATCAAAATCTCTTGGCATATTTAAATACAACATCTGTATAGGTTCAATCATTGCTAACCCAAATTTTAATTGTCTTGTGGGGTTATTTAAATACAACATCTGTATAGGTTCAATCTACTTCTTCTACAAATATTGTACAAGAAGACAACAATTTAAATACAACATCTGTATAGGTTCAATATCTTTTTAGCATCACGCAAAATCTTTTCTACTTCAATTTAAATACAACATCTGTATAGGTTCAATATCTTTTTAGCATCACGCAAAATCTTTTCTACTTCAATTTAAATACAACATCTGTATAGGTTCAATGTTCCAAAACTAAATATTACAGCTACCCCATTCGAATTTAAATACAACATCTGTATAGGTTCAATCTTCTTCTTCGTCAAAGAAAACCTCAGCAGTCTCGATTTAAATACAACATCTGTATAGGTTCAATCATGTGGATATTTATCTCCAAAGAACTTGTAAGCTCATTTAAATACAACATCTGTATAGGTTCAATCATTTCACTGTTTAGTCTATTTAGTGTAGTATCCAAATTTAAATACAACATCTGTATAGGTTCAATAAAAATCAATGAAATATCTATCATCTTTGATTTGCAATTTAAATACAACATCTGTATAGGTTCAATTTTGGAAGTGTCTCAACTATATTCAACCAATCTTTTATTTAAATACAACATCTGTATAGGTTCAATAAAAATCAATGAAATATCTATCATCTTTGATTTGCAATTTAAATACAACATCTGTATAGGTTCAATTTAGTAAAAAAATCATCTATTTTAATTTAAACATATTTAAATACAACATCTGTATAGGTTCAATTCTACATTACCAAACAATTCTTTATCTATTTCTAATATTTAAATACAACATCTGTATAGGTTCAATACCACAAAGTGAAAGGCGATTTGAAACTTTTTTAAATTTAAATACAACATCTGTATAGGTTCAATCTAACTATTGCCGTTAATACAATTTTCGCGAACTATTTAAATACAACATCTGTATAGGTTCAATTTTCTTTTCTTTTGGTTTTGGCAGTTGGTCTTGTTTATTTAAATACAACATCTGTATAGGTTCAATTTCTCACTAACTTGTCTTTGTGCGTCGAGCTTCATCATTTAAATACAACATCTGTATAGGTTCAATTGTAACCGAGCTAAACCCGAGAGTTTCTATTTCTTCTATTTAAATACAACATCTGTATAGGTTCAATAATATCACTTAAGACAAAAGATATTAGCTTTACGGAATTTAAATACAACATCTGTATAGGTTCAATTAAATTGAGATAGGTTACTATCTGCTTTATCTGATTATTTAAATACAACATCTGTATAGGTTCAATCTAAAGTGCTTTCGTCCAGCCCTAGAGCAACACCATTTAAATACAACATCTGTATAGGTTCAATGGTGTATTTCAAAGGTCATGGGGCTTTAACACTTCAATTTAAATACAACATCTGTATAGGTTCAATATATAATTGGCTTTGTCAACCCCTATTTGATTCTTAATTTAAATACAACATCTGTATAGGTTCAATTGTTTCTCACAGTACCTATTCGTTATTAATTATACTATTTAAATACAACATCTGTATAGGTTCAATTAAATCACTTTCTCGCCATCATGGGCTTCCATTGCTATTTAAATACAACATCTGTATAGGTTCAATATTATTTTTGTTTTCACGAACATAATGTCTACGCCATATTTAAATACAACATCTGTATAGGTTCAATTGGCTTCGTTTGTATCTGTACTCATCCCGAAAACTATTTAAATACAACATCTGTATAGGTTCAATAATGCCAACATGGCTAACATATGATAAGCGAAAATATTTAAATACAACATCTGTATAGGTTCAATGATTTAGACTTGGAAATAGTCAGCATGGGCAATACAATTTAAATACAACATCTGTATAGGTTCAATTGGTGGAGAAGTTAAGGCTGTACTAACTCCTTTGACATTTAAATACAACATCTGTATAGGTTCAATCCAGCGATACCATCAACTGACGCACCAACCAATTTCATTTAAATACAACATCTGTATAGGTTCAATCTTCTTCTAATTCCTTCTCTAAAGAGTAACGTTCTATTTAAATACAACATCTGTATAGGTTCAATAAACTATGGCTCACCCGTAACAAGGAACTGAGCCGATTTAAATACAACATCTGTATAGGTTCAATGAATACTCTCTCTACCACATACCCTGTTTTCTCTGTATTTAAATACAACATCTGTATAGGTTCAATATGACGAAGTCGGTAAAGAATACAAGATATTGTTCAGATTTAAATACAACATCTGTATAGGTTCAATTCTCAATCAAAGACAACCAAGGCAAAGAATATAAATTATTTAAATACAACATCTGTATAGGTTCAATCGGTATGAGCAATATCAAAAACGCAGGAAGAGGGCTATTTAAATACAACATCTGTATAGGTTCAATCCACAAATTATCTTAGAAATTCTATGATGGGATTGGATTTAAATACAACATCTGTATAGGTTCAATAAAGTAAGATCAACAAACATTACTTCATCTTTTTGTATTTAAATACAACATCTGTATAGGTTCAATACTCTATTTTTTAATACAGTTGTTTTTTCATCTAAATTTAAATACAACATCTGTATAGGTTCAATTTAAGCAGATGTGCAGCGAGTTTAATATCTTTCATATTTAAATACAACATCTGTATAGGTTCAATGCTACAAGTATGGAAATAAGGAACAGGACTTCTATAATTTAAATACAACATCTGTATAGGTTCAATCTGTTAATGTCATTGTGCTTAATCTCCTCTATTCTCATTTAAATACAACATCTGTATAGGTTCAATAATAGTAACGCTTATCAATTTAAGCAGATGTGCAGCATTTAAATACAACATCTGTATAGGTTCAATTGTGGCTTCGTTTGTATCTGTACTCATCCCGAAAACTATTTAAATACAACATCTGTATAGGTTCAATTCTAAGCAGTTGTATTTGAACATTGCTAAAAGTATTGATTTAAATACAACATCTGTATAGGTTCAATAATTATTGTTGCCATTTCAAATCCTTTTATGTCTTTATTTAAATACAACATCTGTATAGGTTCAATGCTTTCTTCCGATACTTGTCGCCCAAGAATTCATCGATTTAAATACAACATCTGTATAGGTTCAATATAAGTTTTTGCTGTTTCATCTTTAGAAACAATGTTATTTAAATACAACATCTGTATAGGTTCAATTCTCTAATCTTGCATGGCTCTTTCGGGTTGTCTAGCATTTAAATACAACATCTGTATAGGTTCAATACAGAATACTGTATTTAAATCTAGTTTTAGATTTTAAATTTAAATACAACATCTGTATAGGTTCAATATGAATCATACTCATCCATCCCCTCAATGTCTTGCTATTTAAATACAACATCTGTATAGGTTCAATTTAGTTTTGATAGGGCTTTTGGTAGCCCTAGGTCTATTTAAATACAACATCTGTATAGGTTCAATTTTATCTTTAGCTTCATTTTGGATTATGTTTGCTACATTTAAATACAACATCTGTATAGGTTCAATGAATTCTGCTGCAGAAGAATTAAGTAAAAAGTCCTAATTTAAATACAACATCTGTATAGGTTCAATTAAGGGCTATCAATTTCCTGAACCAGCATATAAAAGATTTAAATACAACATCTGTATAGGTTCAATAATATCCGTGTAAGTATCTGCAAACATTCCCAAACATTTAAATACAACATCTGTATAGGTTCAATCATGGTACACTCGTTGTGGTAAATAGTGGAAACATATTTAAATACAACATCTGTATAGGTTCAATCTAATTACATGGATAAAAATGCTTTAACAAGATTATTTAAATACAACATCTGTATAGGTTCAATTTTATTGTGTTCATTTTCTTCTTCTCCATTAATCAAATTTAAATACAACATCTGTATAGGTTCAATATTTTTAAATTTTTAATAAAAAACATACACAACGCTATTTAAATACAACATCTGTATAGGTTCAATGGGCATCGTCTCCACCTTCTGCCCTTGCTGTAGCCTATTTAAATACAACATCTGTATAGGTTCAATCAAGATAAAATAGGCATTCCAAAATTAATGAAAATTTACAAAGCCCAGAATATCAATGTTTTACATGGTTTTTTCCAACCATTTTGGTTCTTAACA
>CACVAU010000050.1:0-10736 GCA_902727915.1 uncultured Sulfurovum sp. | reverse complement strand
TATTTAAATACAACATCTGTATAGGTTCAATCAAGATAAAATAGGCATTCCAAAATTAATGAAAATTTACAAAGCCCAGAATATCAATGTTTTACATGGTTTTTTCCAACCATTTTGGTTCTTAACAATAAAATGTTATAGAACTTGTCAAACATGCTATTTTAGCGTAGTTTAGATAACTATTGTGTTAAAAACCACTTGGAAAAAATAAGGTATAATAGTGAAAAATAAATATTAGGAGCTACGTAATGAACTTTATTCACAAAATCAATTCCAACTATCTTTTTATCCTTATGGGTCTATTATTACCTCTCAACTTATTACATCTAAATTCTAAATTTGGTGTAGATTTTATGTATACGTTTGCAACCATTACAGTTATAATTGGTTCTATACTCATGCTCGTCAGTGGAATTATGCTTCAATTCGTTTTAAACAAGAAATTTCGTCAATAAAAAAGAGGCTTTTTACAAAAACAAGCTCTCACTAGGCTTCTCATCTGTGCCTAGAACTTCTTCTTCAAACACATGTTTGTTCTGAAGTTTAATAATAGAAACAAAATCCAACTTTTCATCTATGACAACCTTTAGCTCTTCACGAAATTTAATCAAACGTGAAGATGTAATGTTCCCTCTAAAGATAGACTTTTGATGATGATGAAAATATTTTTTACAGATTTTAAATACTTTCGTTACTCTGTTTTTTCCTGCTTCACTTTGCGTATCTGAAATGTCATACATCACAATGGCATAATTATAGTTGTAGCTTTTCAACATTTATCCTTTGATAGGTTTGGAATCGGAGACTTCAGTCCCGAATTTGACGAGGCTAAAGCCATCGTTTCCTAGAATTTTCAACATTTATCCTTCAGTTTAAAAGGCACAAATGGCTTCTCTTCTACTAAAAATTTTACCAACTTATAAGCATCATATTTTATGGCACTTTTATAAGTTGTTTTTCGTTTTAACCTTGGGTGCATAAATGGCTCGTTAATCCGTGCTTCAAATGCCTCTATAAATATCATTTTACCTTGCTCATTTAGCAGTGCATAATTCAAATTCTTATCAAAATGTTTGGTCACTTGTAACTTTTTTTTGTTCACCAAATCAAAAATAGTCTTAAACACAATAATGGGTTTAAACACCTCACATAGATCCAAACTCAAAGAAAAACGACCTTCCCTTGGAGAGTGTAAAAAACTAATTGACTGATTGAGATGCGTATGATAAATAGCCGATATGGTCTTGGTATAAAGTAGCGTATTTCCAAAACTTATCAAAGCATTGATTGGATTGTCAGGTGGTCGTTTTACCCGTTTGTTCAAAATAAAGTCATCAGGTAAAAAGTACTGAAAACTGTCATAAAACCGATTCCAAATCTGTCCTTCTATCCACAGTATCTGTTTTATGTGGATATCCCCAGCCAAAAACTCTGCCACATCTTTATTCAGCCAATCTAAAAATAGTTTTAAATCCTTTCTACCATGACGATAATAGTGATACAAAACCTCTCGAACATTATCAGCAATCCCCTGCACTATCGCCTTGGCAATCACTAAGCGTTTATCAATATGTGCTTGTGACTGTCGTATGGTCAAATCGCCACTTATCAACTGCTCTTTAGGGTAAAAACTTCCAGAATAGTTCTGATGATAGTTAAAAAAATGCACTGTAATACCAGCTTTAGCCACAAAATCTAAAAACTTGGTATTCATACTCACCTCTGCCAAACAATACAGCTCTTTTAAATCCTCAATAGGAATGTAGTTATGCCCCTTAGCGTTATAAAAATCAATAGAATTATCTTTACGTTTCAACTCACCCATGCTAAATATATACTGCGTATGATTCTTTGCCATTGCTATCTCCTAAATAAAACAATACTCATAATAAGCACACTTCTTACAATGATTTTCAAAAACAACTTTAGGAGGCTTAGGTAAATCAATCAAATTGCTAATTTTTTCCAACACTTCCAAAAGCTCTTTTTCACTCACCTCATCAAGCTCCACATAATGCACCTTTTTACTCTGCTTTTTCTTCTCTATAAACTCTATCTTCCCTTTTTTAAGCACCCCTTTTTGTTTAAGCTTATACAAATACAAAAGCACCTGCCACTTCACAGCCTCTGGGTCAGAGTCCGACTTTTTTATCTCTACTAAATAATCTTTCGTTAGCTTATCTATCTTAACGTTATCAATAGATATTTCACTCTTCTTGTTCTTCTCTTCACTTAGTTCATGCAAAACTTTACCTATGCGTACATCTTCAGAGTTGTCTTCTAGGTTTATACGGTTGGCGTGTAGCCAACATTGGGTTTTACAATGAAAGTAGTAGTTTATCAGGGTTCCTGTTATTTGATTCATAGCACACTACTTATTAAGACAACACTTTTTATATTTTTTACCACTTCCACAAGGACAGGGGTCATTTCTTCCAGTTTTTTCTTTATTAGAAATAAGAGGCATTAACTTATCTTCTAGTTCATATTGCTCTACCATCTTTTGTAAAAAATTCTTCTCTCTTGGCTTACTACGTTTTTCTCTAAGCCCCAATTTAATCTCAATATCCTCTAAATCTCCATCATAAAAAATATCTACAGGTTTTTTCTCAAACACGTCACGAATTAAATCAATATGTTTTGCACCTGATATATCTATCACATCAAAAATTACTGAAGCATTAAGCAGGTCATAGGTCTCATCTTCTCTATTTAAATACGCTATCAATGCCTCTTCTAACTCTTGATTAAAGGAACTCTTCTCTTTCATAAAAGTTTCCAATACTTCTAAAATAAGTAAACGATTCCCCTCCTCATTATATGGATTTAAGAAATAAGTTATCAACTCTTTTTTCTTGTCTGAACCAATTTTTCTAAGATAGTACGCTACAGCACCCGTATAATAGTCATCTTCCACAAAATCATCTATTCTTTTCAAAAGGGCATCAAATGGTTTCAATGTTCCTAACTGCCCTAAAATCTGAATGGCATGACAAGGATAATACATCTCTTTTTCATCATCTGAATCAGAAAACCTCATATCCTTATCTAAAGCAATCTCTATCAAATCATCTATATTAGCTTCATTAAACCCAAGCTTTCTATAATTCGGTGTAAGCTCTTCTGTTCGCATTAAATCATCTGTTGTTAACGAATCTAATTTATTCATGTTTATGTTTTTCATTTTTTGTGTTCCTTTTTCTAAATTTACAATTTTTTGAGACTATATAAACATCCCAACATTGCCACCTTTTCCCAAAACCTTAGTGTCAAGTCCATTATTATAACTATAAATACTTTCATACTCTTCTAAATATAAATACCCATAGCTCTCTTTAGAATCTCTACAATATGGTAATAAATTTTCTATACCACTACCTTGATACTTTGCCAATGAAAAAGTATATTTAGAGATTTCAGAAGCCAATGTTTTAAGTTCTATTTTTTTCTTAGTAAAATCCAATTCTTTATTTTGAACAAGCTCTTTATATTTTTGCCATACCTCTACAGCTTCATCACACCAAGGCACAAATACAGAAACCGATTCCATGTCAATAATCTTAATATGAGCCTCTGAAAACCTAAGGTTTTTTATATGGTCTTTATAGCTATTTAAATTTTCTATAAAATCTGAATTGTTAATAACCTTCAGTTTCTGTAAAACTTGATTATAATAATCATCAAAATCTTTTGTATTCAAAACATTTAGCTCTTCAACACCAAGCCTTTTATCTCCCCTATAAACAAACTTCGCTTTTGGATTTTCCATCTCAAATAAAAAGAGCTTATTACCCTCTTTTGAACTGTTACGATTAATTCGTCCTGCAAGTTGCTCATCACTATCTACAAGTGACCTCTCTTTAAAGCCTATATCCATATCTATGTCAACACCAGCTTCAACAACCTGTGTTGTGACCAATAGAACATTTTTATTGTTTTCATTGTTTAAAAAGTTTATAATCTCTCTTCTTCGTGGCTCTAAAACAGTACCACTCAATATGAATATTTCATCAAAAAAGTTTTTGTTCTTCCCTACAGCTTCTTGATAAAATCCATCTGCTCCTTTTTTGGTAATAAACTCAATAATTGTTTTGACTTTTTTATTTTTAGATATTTTTTGATAGGCTTTACTCTCTTTTAAAACAGTAGGATAAATAACTTTTGGCTCTTTTATTTTTATGGGCTTTTTTAAACTTTTTTCATCAATCGTAACTCTACCTGCAAAGTTTGGATTTTGAAAATATTTTTGTTTATTACTAACCAAAAAAGTAAACTCACTATCAATAATATCTCCAATCTTTGGTAAAGTAGCACTCATCACAATAAATTTAATGTTAAACTTTTCAGCAAAGCTATCTAGCATATAAACTATTTTTGACCATAAATCAGGACTATAAGTCTGTATCTCATCAATAATCACTATAGAGTTAGCCAACCTATGAAAAATATAGTTATCATCTTTACTCACCCCTGTCAATACATTAAAAAACCTAACATGACTTAGCAGTGTAATAGGATAATTCATAAACTGATTGTCTAAAAAGTTACTCTTCTCATCTCCATAGACCCCATCTTTACCACCCTCATTATATTTTGCTTTTGAATGAAGTTGTACTATCTCACTATTATCTAAATCTAAAATATTTTTTACAAAATCATAAGTTTGTGTAATCAACGTAGTAAATGGAAAAACATAAAATATTTTATTGATAGAGGTGTCTTGTTTTAATATCTCTACAGCACTCATAACAGATAAATTTGTTTTTCCTGCTCCTGTTGGTGCTTCTATATAAAAGAGGTTTTGGTTTTCATTTTTTTCAAGTGTCTCCTTTAGATTGGTTCGCACTTCAACAAAAAGCTTATTTCTTAAATGGTTTAAATTATCATTTGACTTATCTTGTAGTTCACTAAAGTCCTTAAAATGATTATTTTCTTTATTTTGCAAAAGTTGATTAAATGTTTTTTGTTTCCCATTTTCGTCAAATTTATCTATATAACACTCATCATAAATCTTAGCTCTAAACTTTTCATCTATCAATCCAAAATCATTATAAACTAAATCATCTCTATTGCCATAATTCATAAATTGTGCTGTTGCGTAGTAGTCAGAGATAATTAGGAGGGAGAAGAGAGATTTTGAGAGTAAAAACAATGTATCTTTATTATCTTCAATATAATCATAAACAGTAGAAAAAACTCTATTCTCATCTTTATGAACTTTTGTAAAAGATTTTTCTATCTGAAATAGTTTTAAAAATTGTTCTAAATCATCATTAAATTCAAAATCAGAACTTTGATAAATAGAGCCATGATGTTTAGAAATAAAATATCCAAATAGATAAATAATACTCTCTATAATTTCTATCTCATCTTCATCCCAATTTTTACCATCATTTTCACCATAAAGCTCTTGTAATGAATGATTAATAAAAAGATATGCACCCAAGGGAGAATGATTACTTTTTTCAGATAAGCCATTAATTTTTTTAAATGTATTATTATCCATTTTATCTTCATGAGCTTGAAAGTTTGGATTCACTTTTCCCATATCATGCCAATAGACAGCTTTAGCAAATAGATATTTAACAAAATTTGTAAACCCATCTTTATCAGATAAGATTTCATCTTCTTCTAAAATTAACTCAACACTCTGTTCAAAAAGAGTATTTAGCTGTTTCTCTAAACCATTTTGTTTAACAAGCTCCAAGAAATAATCATAAACCAAGTCAATATGAGCTTTAAGCGTCTCTACTCCATCTTTTCTAATATGTGCTAAATATTTACTATCTACCTCTCTTTTAATATCCAGTTCATCAAATTTTAGAAGAGACATATTACCCCCTCATCACACTCATAAAGATTATCTAAAATCTTATTTGGTTTAAATATAGAATTAGTATATAAAAAATCATGATACTTATACTGCTTTAACTGTTCATCAAACCCTATAGGCAATCTTTCAAAAAGATAAAAGTAATTGGTAGTTCTCTCTTTATAACCAGTGCCTTTTATCTTAAAGTCTTCATCTCTTTTAATTAGAGTTTTTACCATAAACCTCTCTTTGAACTCTCTCTTTTTAATAAACTTTACATGCTTATGAAATGTTGATTGCTCTTTTTCGATATCCCACCAATGTAAAGAAAACTCATTTTTCCCCATATATGGGGGATAAACTGCTTTATGATTTTTTAAACTATCAATTAACTTTAAATGCTCTTCATTTTCATCATCAAGTTCAAGATATATTCTATAAGCAGGTTCTACAAGTGTCTGCTCTGTAATGTTAGAGATAGAGCCATTAGTAGTATTATTAAAGATAATAAACTCTTTTTTAAATATACCACCATTTTTATCACTTGGAGAAACGGCTATTCGTATATCTTTGAGCTTTTCATAATACTCTGGCATTTTAGATTTATCTTCATTTTGGTTATGACCACCATAGCCCATAATTGCACCTAAAACTCCTAGTAGATAAGGTTTATGAATCATATTGTATGAAACAAAAATCTTATCATTTATATCAGGCTTCTTAAACATTCCAAATTCAGATTGGATTGTAAAACTAACTAGAGTTTTCATTTTAATTCACTTCTAATAAATCATGCTTCTCTATCTTCTTAGTTAGCTTCTCACTCTCATTTACAACATCTAAAAGTTCGTCTATATAGTATAGTTCTATTTGCTCTATCTCTTTTTCATATTTCCCTAAATAGTTAATGAGCTTAGTTATCTCAAAACTATTATTTTGACTATCTTCACCTTTTTTAAAAGTAATAAATTGAGAAAAACTTGGAAGTGTCAAAGTTGAGTCTTCATTAAGTGTAACATAAATAGACAACTCATTTTCAACTCCAGCTTTTGAATGTGAATCATAAAAGGTAGCAGCGTTATTAAAAGAGTTTTTCAAAATAGATATATCACTCTCTGATAAAAGCTTTAAATCTTTATCATCTTTTAAAACTTTTGTCCAACTGGATAAATTTTTAGGATTTACAGAAAAGTTATGAATATAGTGAGCCTCTGTAGCCTTACTCATACTACCAATAGCTGTAAAAGGTGCTAAAATTTCATCAGTATAAACTCGTCCTTTTTTATAAAGGTCTGTTGCATGATTAATTTGTACATTTCCATGAATAGAAATATTATTTCCTTTTGCTCCATCAGGAGTGAAAGTAGCACCAAATAGACGAACATCAATACACTCTGTTAATTTTTTAAAAACACTATCTTTATCACTTTTTTTGACATTAGAGTTATCTTTTAACTTCATATCAAAGAGTGCTTCATAACTTGTCTTTAAGTCATCTGTTTCTATCTTATCATGAAAGTGTTTTGTAAAAAGTACTTTCTCATCACCATAGTTCTTTTTAATATAATTTCTAACCAACCATTTGAATGATTTATCAGTTGCATAAAAACTACCATCACTCTTTAATCGTCTTGGTAACCCACTAAAATCTGCATTATAATTTGCATTAATTGCTTTTACTACCACACATCCATATACTCTGTTTTTAAACTCTGTACTATTCATTTTCATTCTCATTCTCATTCTCCTCATTTATTGTTTCTGTTTTTTCATAAAAATAATTATTTGAAAAATAACCTGCAATCATATATTCAGTTACCTCATCCATCTTCAAATCATCTCTATAAGTCATAATCATACTCATCGCATTATCATATTTTCTATCAAATTTTAATTCATGTGCATATTTACGATGTATTTCCCATATATACTCTTTGAATAATTTACTTGTTTGCCACTCTGTAAATCCTGAAAAATCTGCATGAGACTTGTTTTCATCTTTACCTTTTTTCTTACTGATTAAAAATCTTGCCAATTGTCCACATAAGAAGCCATATAATTTATCATCATTTTCAATATATTCAATACCTCCTATAAAATCTGTTTTAGATTTTCCATCTGCATATTTAACCTCTTGCTTATAACCTAAAAAGTCTCTCATCTTAGTTTTTAATTTTATAAAATCACCACTATCCAACCTTGTCTCCTTTTTTTGATTTAAACTAAACAGTAAATTCAATTTCTCTTTTATCTCATGCTCATATATAGAATAACCCTCTTTATTACTCTCATCATGCCTTATGTTATCAATCAGTAATTCCAATAACATATCTCTAAAATCAATTGAATTCAAAGCACTCTGGTGTGACTTATAGATAAAGTCATAAAAGTTTCGTCGATATTTAATGAGATAGTTTTTTAATAAATTATTTGAATTACTAGAGTCAATCTTCCAATAAGTTATTTTTATCTCTTTATAGTCAGTAAAATAGTTATTTTGAAGCTTACCATCAAAAACCAATTCATTCATAATTTTTTCAAACTGAAAAACACTTAATGCTCTATCGTAGAAATCACTCAATTTAAAACTATTTTTTATCTTTAAATAATTTTCTATTTTTATAGAGGTCATATATTGAAAGTTTTCTATATAATCTAAATCTCTAATTTGTAATTTCCAACCATTATCACTTTTTGAATAATAATTCATAAGATAGAAGTTTTTTAAATCTTTAGGATTTTTAAAATAGATAGATTTCACCATCTCTCTATAACTTTTCTTTTTTTCATTATCTTTTAATACACTATCCTGTTTTCCAAAAAGATTTCTATTATCAATAAAAAGAGGAAATGGCTTTGTGAGTTGATTATTATCTGTCATCACTTTAAATTTATGAAGCTGTAAGGTACACCCTTTACAAACAGCATTGGTGATTTTTAATGGCATGGTTGATTTCATACCAAATGTATCACCCAGTGTTGATAACACATAAGGCAAAGAGAGTTCATCAAAATAGTTACCACAAATAGAACACTCTCCCTTATGAATACCTGCTGTTTTTGTATCTAAAAATGCTCTTTTTTCTACAAATCGTTCATAAAAAGATTTGACTATTTCTAACCCAACATCTATATAAATTCTTACTTCAACAGAGACCTCTTTTTTCTCTTTTTTTTGATTTTCATACTTCTGTTTAAGCTCATCTCTCACCATAGAGTTCGATAGTAATATCTTTTCAAGACTTGTTTCGAGATACTTTTGAATATCAACTAACCTTTTTTTCTCTTCATCTTCTTCTAAGTAACCTAATGCACTTTCATACTGAACTTTAATTCTATTTGCTTTATGATTTAGATTGGTAGTAATAGTTTCTTTTTCATCTTTCCTACTATATAAGACTTTAACACTCAATATATAAGGAGAGCTTCCACCAAGTCCCTTATTTTTATCAAGATATTTATTATGCATCCCTTTTTGATAATAGGTCATATACTTTAGAGTCTCTTTCAGTTCACTGTCTAGATTTTCAATATCTAATAAATCTCTACAGACCATATCATCTTCAATCTTGATATAGTAATGAAAATAAGAGTTACTTACTTCATTTTGAATAAAATAATCTTCTATTTTTGGATTTTCATCCATAAACTCTACAATCTCTTTTAACATATCATAGTCCTCATATCTAACCTTCAAACAATTGTATAACAACATAAATAGAGCATAAAATATTTTTCACTATACTCACCAAGTAATTTAAAATCTGTTTAAATCTAAAAATATTTTAGCAGAAGAAGACTTAAAATAATAAGTCAATAGTTTAAGATAGTTATTAAAATTTAGAAACTTCAATCTATAAAATAAACCTTTAATCCAATTTTTTGTTTCTTTGTACTAAAATTGCTACCAGCAACAATACCTTTTTGAACCTATACATCCAATGTATTTAAACCTAGTTTTAGAATTGTTGCTACCTCCATATCCCCTTAGCGATACAAAACCCACCCCCAAACGCATTCTTCTCCCCAAGTCCACAACCCAAAGCCATAAACACCAACTTCTGTGAAACCTCATCTTCATTAGGAACTATCCGAAACTTATTCCCAAACAACCGAACATCTCTACCATTATTAGTTATATAAATACTCTGAGGATACTTGTTCTTTATCTCCAAAAGCTGTATAAAGTTTTGCTCACCTTTAATCCGTTCATTATAAAAGCTCTGATACTTTTTTTCTAAATTGTCATGAAGTTGACGTTGTAGTTTGAGTATGTCGCCATCTTTATTCATACTCCAATATAAACCTTTATCAACAGTCACTATCACAGGAGTAACCGAGTAAAGTTCAGAAATAAAAAACTGTTTTATGATTTTTTTGTGCGTCTCTACTACTAAAAAATTTGGATTGTCTATGTTTTGTCGAAGGGTTTTGGAAAGCTCATCTATAAAGCGTTCATCTAATGAACGTAAAGTAAACTGATAACTGTTTCCTTTTTTATAAACTTTCTCTTTTTCTATGGGATAAAAGCTTCCAAAGCTGTAGTGTTTAAAACCTGCTTGGTCATGTAGTTCTTTAAGCCTCTCTACCTGTGCCATAGAAAAGCTAATGTATTTGGATATGACTTCAAAACTCTCTTTAAAGCTTATATCCTCTTTTATGTATGCTATGCATCTAAGTTCAAAATATTTCAAGTTTTTTCCTTCGTATAATAGATAACCAACCAAATGATAAAATAAGGTTGGTCGAACAATAACGACTCATGGTTTTCACAAAAGCTAATAGTAAACAAGTTTTTTTCCTTTTTGGACAATAGTACCAACAGATAAAACGTCTTGTGTTAGCTTTAAAAATCATCTATAGGATGCTAAGGAGAGTGTTAAAAAACTCTACCTTTTATACACGAAGCTATGAGAACGTTAGA
>CACVAU010000049.1 GCA_902727915.1 uncultured Sulfurovum sp. | reverse complement strand
GTGTCTTACATGTTTTTGATGAGTTAAAAGTAGCTGTTCCTGAATCTGTATTGATTACTAATGACATGAAAACTGTTTTAGAGAACTGTGATGTGGTTATTGATTTTTCAGCACCTGTTGCGACACAGGATCTATTAGAAAATGCACTTAAAAATCCTACTCCATTGGTTATTGCAACAACTGGATTTACGGAGCATCAGCAAAACCTTTTAACAGAAGCAACCAATGAAATGCCTGTGTTATACTCTTCAAATATGTCAGCAGGAATTGCTTTGCTTAAGCAACTTGTTGAACAAGTATCAGCGACCTTAAAAGATTTTGACATTGAAATTGTTGAGCAACATCATAGACATAAAGTTGATTCTCCTTCAGGGACAGCATTGACATTGGGTGAGTTTGCTGCTAAAGGTAGAGGACAAGACTTAGACACCGTACGTATTTCTGGACGTGATGGTCAGATAGGTGCTAGAACTAAAGATGAAATCGCAGTTATGGCATTACGTGGTGGAGACATTGTAGGACGACATACGGTTGGTTTTTACAATGATGGTGAGTTTTTAGAGTTAAACCATACAGCAACAAGTCGTCAAACTTTTTCAAAAGGTGCAATACGAGCAGCTGCTTGGTTAGTGGGTCAAGAGAATGGAATGTACAGTATTAACGACTGTCTAGGAATATAACATGTGTGCAGTTGTTGGTGTATTTGGTGCCGAAGATGCTTCTAAGTTAGCTTATTATGCATTGTTCGCAATGCAACATCGTGGGCAAGAGTCTACAGGGATTTCATCTGCTGATGGAAAAAGTATACACTTGATTAAGAAACGAGGGTTAGTAACGGATGTTTTTCATCAAGGTAGACTTAATCTTTTAGAGGGTTCTTGTGCCATAGGACATAACCGTTACTCAACAGCTGGAAAAGATTCTGTTTTAGATGCACAACCTGTTTTTGCAAAATATAAATTGGGTGAGATTTCTGTTGCACATAATGGAAACTTAACCAATAAATATGAAGTACGTGATGAACTGATTGAGAAAGGTGCTATTTTTCAAACAGGTATGGATACGGAAAATATTGTTCATCTTATTGCTAAAAGTTCTAAAGATAAATTAAAAGACCGTATTAAAGACATGCTTACCAAGATTGAGGGGGCTTATTGTCTCATTATTCAAAGTCGTACTAAGATGTTTGTGGTACGTGATCGTTTTGGAATTCGTCCATTAAGCCTTGGTAAGTTAAAAAATGGTGGGTATGTTGTTGCTTCTGAAACTTGTGCATTTGATTTAGTTGGTGCTGAATTTGTACGAGATGTAAAACCAGGGGAGATGTTAACTTTTGCCAAAGGAAAAGAACCAAAATCAGAGATGATTTTTGAAGCAGATCCTCATCCTTGTGCTTTTGAATATATCTATTTTGCTCGACCTGATTCTATTATTGATGGTAAGACCGTGTATAACATGCGTTTAGAGATGGGTAAGCAGTTGGCGAAAGAGACACCAGCAAAGATTGACTTGGTACTACCTGTTCCTGACTCAGGTGTGGCAGCAGCAAAAGGTTACGCCGAAGGAATGGGTGTTCCTTTTGAGATGGGAATTGTACGTAATCACTATGTTGGTCGTACTTTTATTGAACCTACACAAGAGATTCGTGACTTAAAAGTAAAGTTAAAGCTTTCACCCATAAAAGATATGATTGCTGGTAAAAGTGTTGCCATTGTTGATGATTCTTTAGTTCGTGGTACAACGTCGCTTCAAATTGTTAGAATGCTTAAAGAAGCAGGGGCTAAAGAAGTACATATGCGTATTGCAGCACCTGAAATTAAATTTCCTTGTCGTTATGGAATAGATACAGCAAGTAAAACTGAACTCATTTCTGCTGGAAAAACAGTTGAAGAAGTTCGAGCATATATTGGTGCTGATTCACTTGGATTTTTGTCAGTTGAGGGATTGACTGCTTCTCTTGGGAATGATAGTAAGTACTCTTTGGTTTCTTTTAATGGTGAATATTTTGCTGGAGGTAATGAAGATAGTTCTGGTTGTAGTGCCTATGCTTAATAGTGAATTTTAAAAATTCACTATGCCTGTAAGGGTATTAATTAACATACTTCTTTTTCTAACATCTACTAACTCTTTACCCGGGGTTGTGGTACTAATAATTGCACGTCCCATCACTCTTTTACTACCATCATTTAAGCGAACTCCCCAATAGTTATGTAAAATAATGGGTTCACCTTCTTTTTCTCCTAAATAAAGTGTAATGTGACCAGGTACAAAGAGCATGGAACGGAAAGGTTTAGCATAGTTGACAATGGTTTCTTTTTTTTGTGTGGCTTCAAGCCCTTTAAGGGACATAAATTCATTACCTGATTGTGCTTGTTGTCGAGAGTTTCTTGGTAAGTAGATTCCAAAAGGGGAGAAGAAATCCCGTGTTAATGCAGAACAGTCTCTACATTTTTCTTTACCACCCCAACCATAAGGCTCACCTACGAGTTGTTTTGAGATATAGGCTAAGTTGTATTGATTAAATTTTATAGGCTTACGGGCAATGATGTCAACATCGTTAACGGTAATTTTGGAAATTGTTGCGAAACCTTTTTCATTTTTTTTTGCCATTAGGTATTTTTTTGTTTTAGGGTCAATGGGAAAAATACTGCCCATTTTGACCAAAGAGATTTCACCATTATCATCGGAGAGTTTTAAGTTGTCTTTAACGGTAATGGCATAATCACCATTTTGAAACTTTTCTTGAAAAGCAAAATCTGTAAAAGCAATGTCTTCAATTTTTATCCATCCTGAGGCAAAAGAGGTTTGGGTATAAACCCACAGTTTATCGAGTGAATAGTGTGAGATAATAATGGGGGTATTAATATGTACTGAAGAGTTTTGTGAATAGTCAAAGGGAAAGCCTTCTCCAGCACGTTTTGGATCATAATAGATACCTCTACTGCTAGGATAAAGACGTAAATCTGTATGGCGTAGGGTTATGGCTGGAATATTTAAACTATCAGCATTTTTAAAATTTGAGTTTGTAATTTCATAGTTATACCATGATTTTGGAATACGTTTACCATCACTTCTGTAAGTTTTTTCTTTGGCATATTTGAATTGCCATGTTTTTTCACCTTTACTTAGTTCTATGGTACTTTGTGACCATGGAGCAAAAAACTTTTCATTATAAATTCGGTCATATTCCAGTTGTTCTTCTGCTGACATAAGTTGAATATTTTTAGTAAATGGGGTTGGGTCTTGTTTTATGTGAGTCGTATCTTTAACCTCATTGGTTTGCATAAAGTCAATGTTACTGGTACTACGTTCTCCTAATGAAAGGGTGGTTTGTGCAAACAGTATACTATTAAGTGTTGCTGTTAAGCTGAGTGTCAATATAAATTTTTTCATTTGATTCCCTATGGATATAAAGTTTATGAATTGGACTTGATTATTTAATTTATTATAATAAAATAAATTTCAAAAATATAGAGTAAAGACTTATTTCATGGGCTTGAAGTAGTATATAATGAATTTGTTGATGTTTTTAATAACATCTATTGTTTTTTCTTATATTATATAATAGGGATTATTTAAAATATATTGAAATATACATAACTTAAAGTTAATGATTAAGCTAAAAAATACGCATTAAATGATAATTTTCAATGTTTATTTATTTCTTAGGAGAGAATGGTTATGAGGAAAGTTAAGTATTTTATAGTCGGCATTTTTTTGATGTTTTTGTTAGGTGGGTGTATTTCTCCCACAGATAAAACGGTGGATGAAGGAACGCCAGATATTACAGAATGTTCACCTATTCCAGGGGTGTTAGATGGGGTTGATTTTATTCCTAAAACAGCATTAAGTGAGCATGAATCTGATGGACGAACACATCCTGACTTATTTTATATTGCATGGGGGCAATTAGATCAAAGAACAGATTTACGATTTCCTGAAAGAGGTTATGATGATACTGGTTTTGAAGACAAGTTATTGGTTTCAAGAAAAGAACGTAATGGGACTTATAAAACTTGGCAGATCTATCCTGCTTTAGATAATGCTTGTGAAGATGTTGAAAAGGTACGTATTCAAAGTTTTGATGTGGCTCCTGATGGTAGAAGTCTTTATATTGCTATGAGTAAGCCAGTGTTTGCTGTTGATGATATTTTAAAGGAAACGGATTTAAATCCTAATAGAAATTTAGGGATTTTTAAAATGGATATTGCCACTAAAAAGCTTACAGCACTTACTGATGACTATTCTGTGAGCTATTCATACCCTACTTATATTGGTGATAATAATGAATCAGGGCATGAAATGTTACTTATTTCTAAAACCGTCACCAAAAATGATATTCCTATGAATTATAAATCTTCGGTACTTTTAGACGAATATGACAGAATACCTGTACCTTTAATCCATACGTTAGATACGGTGACAGGTGCTGTGACAAGAATAGGGTTTAACAATTCACATCAAACAGAACCTTTGGTTGTTAATCAAGAGGGTTCATCAGTACCTTTGGTTGTGTTCACTCAGTGGGAGCATCAAGCTACGGTGAATCGTTTTGCACTTTGGAAAATGCAGATGGATGGCAGTGATAACTTTATGTTTTATGGTGAAGAGGCAGCAACGGATGATTCAGGACAGAATTTGTATCAGGCACGTGAAATTAAATCAGGTGACTATAAAGGTTACATTTTAATGGGACAATCGGCACGTATTGGTAATAAAGGAGAGTTTATTGCTGAGGGTGATATTTTAATGACAAAAAGAGAGAATTTAGACCTACGAAGTGATAAAGTTTTTCTTTCAAAATTGGACAGCGCTTCGAGTGTAGAGTATGATATTGCTCGAACACCAGAACATTATAATGATGATAGTTTTGTGTATGCTTATCGTTCCGATACAGACACTACTTATGGTATTTATGTTAAAGATTATCCAGCTGATGTGAATGATAGCTTGGATGATACAGCTGGTACTTTAGTGATTAACAGTGCTGGTTACCATTTTATGCAACCACGTAGTTTTTATCCTCCTATCAACAAGAAGGTAGCTCCTGGTATTAGTGAAGGAAGTGAAAATCGAACTTCTTTTACCAATAATAATTTAAAGGGTAAAGCAGGTTTCTTAGTTGAAAATTTAGGTGCCTCGAATAATGGAGTACAAAATCAACTTAATGGTATTGATCCTAGTGACATAAGTATGCAGTTTTTTATACCTTCTCATCATTTCTCTGATTCTTATGCCATTGGTTTAGAACAAAGTCAAGAGTTAAGCATTCCTTCTAGTAAATTTATTAGTACTGAAAGTGATGGTTCTTTAGGGGTTATTTTAAAAGAGGGGCTTTATGTTTGGAAAGTGAATAAGAAGTTTAATTTTAAAGATGGACAGGGTGAAGAAGGCAATATATGGCTTCCCATACGTGTTGAAAGACAAGAGGTAAGTTTTGTGCCTAATCGTGTGAATGCTTGTAATCAATGTCATCAAGATAGAAATCAAGATGTTTTGGATTTATATAAAGATTATCATTCCATTGCGCAAGATAAGATGCAAGGTAATTTGGCTGATGTAATTGGAACAGATAAGGATATTTCAGACTATAATGCGACAAAATCCATTCCTGATTTTCATAAAGAGATAGCCCCACTTTTTACTAAGTCTGGGCTAAATGGTGGTCAATCTTGTGTGGATTGTCATAATGTAAAAGATAAATTGAATTTGTCAAATTTAACAGGGATTGATAGTAAGACGGCGATGTATCGTACTTTTGTTTTAGGTGCGCATAAAGTTAAAGATGAAGATAAAGTACTTCCTTACCAATATGGAGATATTAATCCTATGGGTATGGATAATAACTATCATCCTGCTCCTTTTCTTTGGAGTTTAATTTTAGATGATGATTTAACTGTTCCCAAAGATGAGAATCATTCTAATACTGCGAGTAGAGATTTAGAGAGAGCCAATGATTATGGTGCAATGTATGATGAGGATGTGGTTAAGGAAGTTAAGCGTATTAATGGGGACTATAATCATAGTAAACATTGGTCATTAGAAGACACACAAAAAATGATTACTTATGGGTCAACACGTTTACCTGTGGGAATGTCGGATAAAATTTCATTTCAACGTAATTATTTAAGTACGA
This sequence comes from uncultured Sulfurovum sp., assembly GCA_902727915.1. The sequence goes on along the minus strand of CACVAU010000049.1, from coordinate 20,074 downwards.
ATACTCCTCAAGCACAAAAAGCCTATCAAGCTTTGGTTAAGAATTGTTATTCTTGTCACAACACCCATAGTACAGGAGGATTAAGTGATCGAAACTTTACGCCAATTCAACCTAAAGAGAAACGCTTTGCTAATGCTTATTATCTTCGTGATAGGGTAACACGATTTGGTGTTTATAGATATTTGGCTAATAAAGGTGATACAAAATATTCCAAACTTGGATGGCAGAGTAATTTGAGTACTTCACGAAGTTTAACTTTAAGTTCTGCACTTTATCGTGTGGACTTTAACGATTTAAACAATTCAGAGCTTTTGGTGTATGCCAGAGGGTATTATTTAGAGAATAATGGAACTGACATTACACCAGTTCCATTGAATGATAATATTAAAGATCACAGTGGTTATTTGCCTAATTCTGATGATTATAAGGCATTAGAAAATTGGATAAATGGTGTTGCGATGAAGAACATTGAGTCTAACATTACACAAGCAGTTAGTCCGATTGTGATTAAAGAGTATGCTGATCCAGCTTATCTTGATCAAGAGATTCGATGGAGTGATGCTGATGATGAGTTATCACAACTTTTTATCTCAGGTCATAGTAGTACGCAACATAATATTAGTGGGACAATGCTAGACCTGAATTACACAAGCTTTAACTCAGCGACACTACAAACCTATGCCATATTAGGAGATAGGGGTGAACATAATCTTACTTTTTCGATTACGGATGGTATTACAGCTAGTACAACACAAAAATTAGAAGTAACGATTACCAGTGACTATAATGTGCCTACACCAAGTGCTACGTTACCGAAAGCTTATCTCTTCTTTACCGATAGAAACACAAGTATGTTGAAAAAGTTAGATACCAATGGAAGCATTATTGATGTTGGGGTTATTGACGGTTTCTCTCCTGAGTGGACAACCATGTACAGACGTGCTGATAAAGGTTGGTTATACTTTGTGAATCAAGAAGCACAAAAAATTCATGTTGTTGATGAAAATACGGCATCAGTACTCTTTGATATTACTTTAGATCATACAGGCAATCAAGTAGGGGAGTCACATAAACAGACACTCTATTTAATATGGTGGAGACCAGCAGAGGGTAATGTTTCTGATCCTGATTATGAAGCTGGAGAGTTACAAGGTCTGGTTGAGTCAAAATTGAGTTCTGATTCAAATGTAAATGGTGATTTCTATGTAAGTTTAGGTAGTGGAGAGGAGGACAATACTTTTGTTATACCAGAGTGGCGTACTAAGATGTCTGACGGAGGGAATACCATTGGTGTGTATGTGTGGAAAAGAGCAACGTTTATGACCAAATGGGTAAATGGTGATATTGATAGAATGAATGTTCTTAATCTTGTGACAGGTAAACCAAAATACATGACAGAGTTTAATTTTACAGCACAAACCATAGAGGGTGTTGATTATAATGCCAGTGATTATTTTAATGTTCGTGCTTTGGTTGTGGCAGAAGATGGTGCTTTTTATGGATTTAATAAAGATTTAAATGTTGACCCTGAAGCATTTAGTTTTGATCCTATTTTAGGTATTCAGAAAAAAGTTACTATTCCATTATGGTTACAAACTTATATTAATGATTATCAAAAATATGCAACCCCATTTTTAGTCATAGAACCAAGAGAATAAGGAGATAAATGATGAGATATATAGTTTTAGTGTTTCTTTTGTTGGGTTGTGGAGGAAATATTATTCCTGATGCAACGGTTACTTTTATTAAAAATGGAAAAGCACAACTGGGTGTTATGTCTGAGGCTACGGTGAAATTATATGAATTAACCAACGAAGATAAAAAGCTTTTAGCAACGGATGTAAGTAGTAATGGAACAAGCATTGAGACGATTGGTAATTTTCGTCTTTTTGTGGAAAAATTAGAGAATGATAAATTTTATCTTTATGAGATTAGTGAAGGTAAGGATTATGATGTTGAAGATGATGGGGTAGTGAATGATACACCAACACGTAACAGAGGGAAATTTCATCTGTTGGCTAAAGGTAGTGACATTAAAACCCTTAATCAAGCCAATGTTACTGTGGTGAGTGAAATTGTTTATCAAAAAGTAAAAGCATTTTTAAGTACTGATAGTCTAAACATTGAGAATGAGATTCAAAAAGCACTTGAAACAGTTATTGGGAGTGATTTAACAGGTGATAATATTATTGGTATGGCAGACCTTTTAAAGTATAATCCTATTATTCATAAAGATAAATTGACTGAAACATATCGTTCTAATCTAACACAGCATTTAGATAACATATTAAATGATAGAGCCGTTGAGTATGAACCCAATCCAGAGAGTGTGATTAAACCAAGTGTTTCAGATGTTCATTTAGAACTTTTTGAAAATTTAGCAGTAGGTACTTTGGTTGGGGATGTGAACATTAGTGATAAAGGGGATTCAAATATCACAAAAATTGATTTATTGGGTAATGTAAATGGCTCTTTTGAAGTGAATAAAGAAGGTAATATTAAAGTGCTTGTTTATTTAGATTATGAGAGTAGAACGGCTTATAATTTACGCTATACAGCCACGAATGATGCTGGTACAAGTACGGAAGCTTTACTAACGATTCAAATCAAAAATATTTTTGAGAATACAGGTTCTGATTATGCAAAAAGTGAAGCAGGTATTCAAACAGCCTTAGATAATGGGGACAATGATTTTATTTTAAATGAATTATTAAATAACCGAGCAGATTATGCTGATATGGGTGATGATGAGGTGAATGTTAACATTGCAGCAGCTTATATTGGTAAAAGTAGTTATACGGTTTTTGATATTGTAGGCGCAATGAACAACAGTGATAAAAACAGTAGTTTCAATGGCTTTATTGATAGCATAACCAATAATGGAAACAGTGTAGAGATTATTGATAATTTGAATGAAGCTGATAAATATTACAGTGAAGTGGTGGCTGGATTGGATTGTAATAATACCAGTGGCTTAAGTGCTTTAGAAAAAGAGAGCTGTGTCAATTTAGGCTTAGTACGTTTAACTTCTTTGTCCAATAGTATTAAGTTACTTTTTGGTGGTGAGAGTACAACGGTCTCTAAGTGGTCAGAAGGAGTTGATATAAACTCCAGTGAAGATTTAAATGGTAATGGGGTTGTGGATGAAGCAGATGCTTCTTCTTGTGCTGTTGTTTATGCTAATAACCCTAATAATAGTTGTCGAGAGGGGAGCAGTTATACCTATAGAGGGAAAGTAACGTTTACTGCCAATAATAAAGCATATATTACAACATTGATTGAAGTAGATGTGGGAAGTAGCACCTATGGTTATAATACTTTTTATAAATTGGTTACTAATAAAGCAAATAACAATTCACCTTTGTTAACCTCTGGTGTTTGTTCTAAAGATTTTACTAAAACTAATAATAGCAGTGATGGTATAAATTATTTTCCTTGTCCTACATTAGATAATAGTGCCTTGTTAATGGAGTTGAAAAGCAATATTGAACAAGGTGCGAACATACAAGCACTTTTTCCTGCTGGATCAGAAACCAAAGAGACGGTTGGAAATTATCTTAAGAACATTACAGGAAGTACTGAGGGTACGATTGGTTTAGATAATTTATCAGGTTATTTACAAAGGGATTAGATGATAAAAGGCTTGATGGCAATATCCATAATACTTACAGCCTTAACAGCTAATGGGCTAACAATAGAAGAAAACTTAGGAAGAGGAGGCGTTAATTTAGCCATAGGGGGAGAGGCTAATGCACTTTTTTCTAACCCAGCAGGTATTCCATTTACGACAGCTAAAGTTTTAGAGGTTAACTTTATGGATAGTAGTCTTGCGTTAAGTTCGGATAGCATGTCTTTTGTGAAAGCGTTGAATTCAGCTTCTAAGAGTAGCCGTGATAAAAATAAAAATATTTCAGAATTGTTGAATAAAAACATTGGTAAACCCTTACATTTGAGTGCTAATAACTTTAGTTCTATTTCTCAAAGTGAAGCTTCATTTTCTTGGGTTGTTGGTGTGTTAAGTGCATTAGATGCTTCTTTTATAACCCATACAGGTTTTGGTTCTTTAGGCGCGATGGAAAGTCAAGTTGATGAGTACCATGCCTTAGTAGGAGCCATTGCCAAAGAAGAGAATAACTTTAGATATGGTCTAAGTATTAAAGCCATTAACCGTTATCAAATAGCACATAATTATTCGATTACTGAGATGCTTGAAGCTGATAGTATTGGGTATTATTTTGATAATGAGTACAAAGAAAAAAAGTTTAGTATGTCTGTTGATGCAGGGCTTATTTACCATATGAATGAGAACCCTTATGACTTAAAAATTGCTTTTTCTCTTTTAAACATAGGAGACACAAACTTTGATGCTTTGGGTCGTATTAATGAAACGAGTAATGTGGGTATTGCCGTGAAACCTTATAAGAATATGTTAGTTGCTATTGATTATATGGATATGTTTGATCAAAGTAATGAATCTTATGTTGCTGATAATTTACGAATAGGTGTCGCTAATAAATTTTTTAAGAACAGTTTAGAGTTAAGTTCAGGAATTTATAATCAAAGTTTAACTCTTGGTGTGAAGTATCAATTAAAATACTTTAATATAGGTATTAATACTTATAAAACTAAAGGTTATAATAATAAAAAATTTCGAGAATATCAACTCTCTTTGGCTTTTAATTGGTAAGTGATTAAGTGCTTTTTGTAAAAAAAATTTGTTATTTTATAGTTATTCTTTTAATAAGTATTATGCTCTTTCTTACACTATTTGAATTCTTATTACATGCTTTTCATAAAGCACTTTTAACGGAAAGTATTAATCTAAAGGTAGAGACAGCGACATGGGTTTATTTATTAGAACAGCAATATATGAGCTTTATTGGATTAGATATTTATACAGTACATGAAAAAAGGCATCTTTTAGATGTTAAACGTATCTTAGAAACGACCTTTAAGCTTTGGTTAATACTTTTCGTTTTAGTATTAATGGGCATTGTGTTTTATAAAAAATATGTTCCAAAGGTCATGAAAGAGGTAGGTCGTTTAGGTCTTGCTTTGACTTTTATATTATTACTTACTGCTGTAAATTTTATTGCTGTATTTGAATTTTTTCATCTACTTTTATTTCATGCAAATACTTGGGTTTTTCCTGAGAGTTCTATGTTAATCAAACTCTTTCCTTTAATTTATTTTCAGCAGTTTTTTGCTATTTTTGTTGTTTTGAGTCTACTCTTATTTTTGACGTTGTTCTTTTTCAGTAATCCCAGAAGTCCCAAAACGTCGAGCTAACTCTTGTTTGACTCTGTCAGGTGAGATATCACGATAACCTAACCCAACGATAGTGTGGTAAAGTAAATCAGCTGATTCATAAATAACTTGTTCATCAGATTCTTCATGAATAGCAACACAAACTTCATCGGCTTCTTCACGAATTTTTGAAAGCATAAGCTCTTTGTCATTGAGTAGTTTTTTTGTCCAAGACTTTTTACTGTCATTGTCATTTTTTCGTTCAAGTACAGTGTGGTAAAGGGTATCTACTACACCATACATGACATCGGTATCTATTTCTTGTTCGAGTATAACCTTATTGTGTGTTACAGAGGTAAAGAAACAGCTTTTTGTACCTGTATGACAAGCCACACCATTTTGTTTAATTTTAAGTATTAAAGTATCAGCATCACAGTCTAATAAAATATCTTTTATCTCTTGGGTATGATTTGAACTTTCACCTTTTTTCCAAATACGTTGTTTGGAACGTGAAAAATAATGTGCATAGCCTGTATTAAGTGATAAGTTATAGGCTTCTTCATTCATATAAGCTAACATAAGAACTTCATTGGTTTCGTTGTCTTGGGCTATTGCTGGGATAAGGGGATTTTTTTGCCAATTTATTTGCATGGAGTGGGTCTTTCTTGGGGTTATATAGAACGTGTATTTAAATACACGCTCTAGGTTTTAATAATTATTGTGCTGAGATAGCTCTTTGTTCTTTACCTTTAGCATCGACCCAAATGTTAGGTACGGCTCCACCAGGTGTTAAGAAAATTTGTGCATCTTTATTAACCTTAAGTGCATCATTAAATTTAGCTTGTGTCTTAATCTGTTCAAGTTCTAATAGTTGAGGTGTTAATGAGTTAGAGATAAGTGCATTCGCTTTAGCTTGTTCTTCTGCTTCAATTCTAATCTTATCAGCTTGACCTTGGGCAACAATTCTGTTTCTTTCAGCTTCACCACGTGCAATTTCAGCATTTTTCTGTGCTTCTTGTTTTGCACGTTCTTTTTGTTGTTCAGCAATGTTTACGTTTTGCTTTTCTGCTTGTAACTCTTCAATCTTTTTTCTAATTTTTTCAGGAAGTTCAATGTTTCTAAGTTCAACAGCTGATAAAATTACAGGTTGTCCTTCAAGAGAATTGATTTTTTGTGTTACTTTTGTTTGAATAGCTGTGGCAATTTCATTTCTCATTTCTGGAAGTTTTTCTGCTGTATATTGACCAATAACATCACGTACAACTTCACGTACTTTTGAGTTAATGATTTTTTCTTCCCAACTTGAACCCCATTGTTCAATGGTTTTAGGAGCAGATTCAGCACGGATTTGGTACTGAACAGCAAGGTCGATGTTTACAGTTAAACCTCTTTTATCAAGTACTGGAATAGCACGACTCTGTTTTACACCACCTTCAAGATTATTCGATCCAAGGGTACTACGTGACTTATAGTTGTCACCCTCTAAAGTATTGGCTTGGTTAGAATATATTACTTGTCTCATTCTTGTGTTGACCGTAATAATATTTTGAATCATGGGAATATAAAAGTGTAAACCTGCATTTAAGGGTGTTTCATCAAATTTACCTGTTTTTACTTTAATTCCGACTTCACCAGAGTTAATAATGGTAAAGGGTTTAAAAAAGATAATGGCTGCTATAATCGCGATGATAGCAAATAACCAAGAAGGTGCTTGAAAACCATTTCCTCCTCCATTACTTCCTCCACCTTGGGCTGGTTTGGGGTTAGGAGTTTTGTTATTTCCTCCACCATTTGGTTGTTTCTTTTTAAAATAGTCGTTCATGTCTGCTGGCATGCTTATTCCTTAATTCAATAATGTGATTAGACACATTTTTTTTATTTAAAATTTTTATCTAAACGTATGTTAAATAGTGCTTATATTTTTCATTTCGACCAAAAACAATGTCAAAATAACCTGTTTGAATTTTTTCAGTAATATTACCTCTCGCACCATTACCAATTATACGTGCATCAACATCTCGTACAGGTGTTATCTCTGCTGCTGTTCCTGTTAGAAATGCTTCATCTGCTACATAAACTTCTTCACGTGTTATTCTACGACGACTTACTTTATATCCCATATCTTTAGCCATTTCAATGACCGTTTTTTGCGTAATAGAAGCCAATGAGTTATCATTAGGTGGTGTAATTATTTCTCCATCTTTAACCATAAAGAAACATGCACCTGATGCTTCAGCTATGTATCCTTGATCATCAAGAAGTAAGGCCTCATCATAACCACAGTCAATGGCTTCAAATTTTGCCATTTGAGAGTTTAGGTAGTTGGCTGTAGCTTTTGCTTTTCCCATACTTGAGGTATTAGCTGCTCTTGTCATTGAAGCAATCTTTAGTTTAATTCCAGACTTAAGTCCTTCTTCTCCAAGGTATGCACCCCATTCCCATGCTGCGAGTACGGTTTCAACAGGTGCTTCTTTATGATAGACACCCATAACACCATAACCTAAAAAAGCAAAGGGTCTTAAGTAAATATTATCACCTGTAAATTCATTTTTTCTAATCAGTTCAAGCTGTGCTTCATTCATTTCCTCAACGCTATAAGGAATATCAATAAGGGTCATTTTTGCTGATTCTTTAAGTCTTTTTGTATGATCATTTAGCCTAAATATTGCGTATCCATTTTCTGTTTTATAGGCTTTTGTTCCTTCAATTACCCCGTTACCATAGTGTAAAGTGTGTGACAATACGTGAGTTTTTGCATCATCCCATGCCTTATACTCACCATTCATCCATATATATTTTGCTGCATCCATATTATGCTGTACTCCATGTAGAACCTATTGTACTCAAAGGCTCAAAAATTAATGAAACATTTTAGCCAAACTCCTGTTAATATCTCTTTGTTATGATAAAATGCAACATTGTAATAAGGAATCATAAATGAGAATTTTGTTTAAGTATTTTTTTTGGTTATTAAGCCTTTTTTCTCTGGTGATTTATTATTTTTTAAACACAAGTCTCGGACATTTGAGTTTAAGATATTATATTGAAGATTACTACAGTAAAAAAATGGATAATAAGATAGAAATTCTTTCTTTAAACATTAAAAATTATCCTTATATCATGGCTGAGATAAAAATTAATGATAAAGCACATTTATCTTTACGTGGCATACCTGATAAAAATGATATGAATCTAACATATCAGTTGAGGGGTGAAACTTTTGAATGGGATGACTATATATTACTTGAACCTTTTGAGGTCGAAGGTGAGATGAAAGGTGCTTTTTCTGAACTTTTGATATCAGGTGAGGGTGAAATTTTTAATGGGAATATTGCTTATTTTTTTACACGAAGACCCAATCGTTTAGAAAATATGGAAGTCACTTTACAAAATGTTCGTTCTAAACCTCTTTTAGAATTTTTAAGTTATAAAAATATTTTAAAAGGGGATATCGATGTTTTTATGGATTTTGACTATTTTACTTCTTATCGAAGAAAAGGCTTAGTCAAAGTAAGTATGCAAGAGGGAATCGTACCACAAGTTTCAGAAGAAATTGAGGTGAGTTTAGAAGCTGAAATTGTTGTGAAAGATTTACTTCATGAGTTTTTTGCTGATATTAAATCTGATATTGGTAAGTTACGCATAGGCAATGGACATTATAACAGAGCTGCAAATATAACAACAGCTGATTATGGTCTACATATTCATGAATTGGCATACTTGGATGCATTTTTAAAGCATCGTTATCAGGGTTCATTAAATACAGCTGGAAGTTTAAACTATGATAATGGTATTTTATCACTTGATGGAGATAGTGATAGTTATGGGGGTTTACTTGAGTATGTTTATAAAAATGGTTACATCGATATCGATTTTAGAGGTGTTTCTTTAGAGCAATTATTACGACAACTCTCTTTTCCTGCTCTTTTAAGTTCTAAGGTTTATGGTTCTGCTTCATATAATCTTAAAGATGAAATTATTTTGGTGAATACAGCCTTAAAAGAGACACGTTTTAGAAGAACACAAATGACTGACAAAATTTATGATTTGACCGATATAGATGTTTTAAAAGATACCTATAATGATAGTATTTTTACAGCTGCGTATCAAGATAATATTTTAATATCACTTTTAGAGATTGATAATGGGGTAAATCATCTTTATTTAAAAGATACACGTATGAACTCTAAGACGAATGAAATTACAGCAAATTTTGAAGTTCAAATAGATGGTCAACAGTTTGTTGGCAACGTCTATGGTACGCTTGAAAATCCAGAAGTTAATTTAGATATGTCCAAACTTATTAAGTACCAGATAAATAAAAAAATAGAAAACTTTTTTGGTGCAGGAAAACCTTTAAATAGACAAAATACTGAAGAAGCATTAGATGGAATGCAAAATGAGTTCTCTAACCAAATGAAAAATTTTGAAATGGATAGGTTTGAACGAAAAACACGCTCGTTTTTAAATGGTTTTTTTGATTAAAAAAATGTAAATTTCTTTTAAAAAATAAGACTAATACTACAATTATTACACAAAGAAGCTTTAGAATATTAGCTTAGTAATATAATTAAACATTAAAGGACAGATATGAGCAAGATTTTAAAAGTAATTCTAATAGGATTACTTATGAATACAGTAGCTTGGGGAGTTTCTACAGCTTTATGTAAAGGTTGTCATGGTCAAGATTGGAAAAAACCTGCAATGAGAGGTAAAGTTCTTAAAAACATGAGTAAAGCAGAAATTATTCATGCACTTAAGGGTTATAAAAATGGAACTTATGGTGGAGAAATGAAAGGTCTTATGGTAGAGCAAGTTGTTAATTTAAGTTTTGATGATATTGAAGAAATTGCAACATTGATTAAACAATAACTTCTAAAACTTTGGACAATACTTTACTTGTCCATCTGCTTACTCTATGCCATTTCTTTTAATCTAATTATCTTTATCTTTTTTCAACTTTGTTATAATAAGTACATATATTTAAAAATAGGAATTAAGTATGTTTGGAATATTTCATGGTAATCCAATAGTCAAAGATGCTAAGATTTATATGGGTTCAAAAGAAGAGATACGAGAAGAGATGATGGAATGTAAAAATGCTTACATGAATGCTGTGGTTACTAGGGTACCTCTTTGTAGCGTAGAAGATACTAAGTGTGCGTTAAAGATTGCAAAATCAGCTGTAAAGGAGACAAAAAGCTCTTCTTTAGAGCAACGTATCTCATGGTTAGAAGATGTGGCAAATGTGCTTGAGGTATATCGTGAAGATATGGCACAAACGTTGGTTGATGAAGTCTCAAAGCCTATTACTTTTGCACGAATTGAAGTGGATAAATGTGTTGAGACGATACGACTAATAGCACAAGAGTTACTTCTTTTAGATACTAAAAATATGCTTACAAGTCTTAGAGAAAATAGTAAAACAAATATTGGGTATTTTACAACTGTTCCTTTAGGTGTTGTTGTTTGTATTACTCCTTATACATTTCCTTTAAATCTTGTAGCTCATCAAATTGCACCAGCACTTGCTGTAGGAAATGCTGTGGTCTTAAAACCAACATCAGAAGCAGGACTAACAGCTTATAAATTGGCAAAAATTTTTAATAAATCAAAATTTGCTATCAAAGATGCACTTTCAGTAGTTTATGGAGATTTTGAAGTGAGCAATACTTTGATTAAAAGTAGTATCCCTACAATAATTTCCTTTATGGGTTCCGTTTCTATGGAAAACATTATTAAGCAACAAGCTGGAATTAAAAAAGTGAAATTAGAGTTAAGAGGAAATACTGCGATATTTATTGATGATTCTGCTGATATCAAGTATGCAGCTTCACGTTGTGTTGTTGGTGCTTTTGTAAATTCAGGGCAAGTATCTATCCCTTTACAGCATATTTATGTACATGCATTTATGTATGAAGAATTTGCAAAAGCTATGGTAAGGGAGACAAAAAAGATTAACATAGGGTCACCTTATGAAGAAGATACTTTTATGGGATCATTAATTAATCAAGAATCAATGAGGAGAGCAATTTCTTGGGTTGAATCAGCACAGAATGAAGGTGCCAAACTACTGATAGGCGCTGTAGTTTTGGATGATATTTTTCACCCTACTGTTCTCTCAGAGGTAAGAGATGATATGAAGGTTTTAGGTGAGGAAGTTTTTGCACCTATTGTTTCTTTAATTAAAGTTAAAAGTGATGAAGAAGTTATTTCTAAAATGAATGATAATCCAGATATTTTACAGTGTTCTATCTTTACTAATAATTTAAACAGAATACAAAAATTTATAGATGATGTAGTGTGTGAAGAGCTAAGGGTTAATGATGTTTTTGATGTTTAGTAGTATTATATAGTGTTTCTAATCTTTTAAGTATTGGAAAAATTAACTCTGTGATTATTTGTAATTTTTAGCTAAGAAAAACTTTTTAATAAATTGATTTTTATAAGTTTTAATAAATATATGTTATACTGAAAAAAAGGGGTTATTTATCTTATTGCTTTAGTCATTTAAAGCAGTATCTTTAAGGAGCATGTATGATAGAAGAGTATTTTACATTTTTTATCAGTCAGTTGGCTTTATCTGGTTTTTGGGAGACACGAGCTTCTATTCATATGGACATAATAATTTCTTTTTTACTTTTACTTCCTTTTCTAAGTGGCTTGTCTATTTTTTTGGCTATTAGAAAACATTTAAAGCTTCATCAAGTGACTCAATTTTTACTTTTTTTGTTAACTTTAATATCATTGAGCTTTTTTGCTTATTTTGTACATTATCTCAATAGTTTTGAACATTTACTTCAAGAGAGTACAGTTGATGCTGTAACAGCTTTGGTTTTATTGGTTTTTCATATTATTATTTCTACGGTCACATTGGTACTTTGGTTATTTACACTAATTTATGCTTTATCAGACAAACGAAGAAGAGCATTACCTGGTGTTTACAGTGAGAGTCATGCACAATCTGGTAAACGTGTTTTCAAAGGGATATTGTTGATAACTTTGAGTTCACTTGGTATGTATTGGGTACTTTTTATAGCCTAAATGAAAAAAGTTGCTATTTCTGCTTGTTTATTGGGCTGTTCATGTCGTTATGATGCTGAGGATAATTTGAATGACAACCTTTTGAAACTTTTAAGTACCTGTGAAGTTATTCCTTTTTGTCCTGAAGATCATTGTTTTGGGACACCTCGTCCGACCATGGATTTAGTCAATCGTAATAATACACTTTCTGCTATTTCCAATGCAAGTCAAAAAAATTTATCTGAGCCCATTGAAACATATGCAAAAAATTTTTTTATAAATAATCCAGATATAAAACTTTTTATAGGAAAAGATAGAAGTCCTTCTTGTGCCATTCAAAGTGCAAAAGTTTATGATGGTAAAAAACGATTACTTCATAAGAAAGGCACAGGCTTAATGGCTAAAGTAGCCTTAGATTTAGGCATTGAATCATGGGATGCAGAAGTTTATGAGGCTAATCATACTTTTTAAACTTTTCTAGCCATAGAATATCCTCTTTACTTAACTTTCCTATTTTACGCATAAGACCTTTTTTAATTGATGTTAAATCTTCTAGTTCTAAATATTGTAAATAATTTGGGTTAATGGTCATTTTTTCTTCAGGTTTGTAAGAAAGTAAGGCTTCTATTTCAAGTAAAAGTACTTCTTTTTGATTTAGGGGAGTTTCGTTTTGCATTTTGCTATACTAGCGAAAAAATTATAAGGATTTACCTATGTTAGAAATTGGTGATGTAATACCAGCTTTTTGTTTACCAAATCAAGATGAAGAAGAGATATGTTTTAGAGATATTAAAGGACGTTGGGCTGTTATCTATTTTTATCCAAAAGATAATACTCCTGGTTGTACAACTGAAGCTTGTGACTTTACAGCTGCATTACCTGATTTTACAGGAATGGAAGCAATTATTTTAGGGGTAAGTCCAGACAGTCCTAAAAAGCATAGAAACTTTATTGAGAAAAAAGAGTTAAAGATTACACTTTTAGCTGATGAAGAGAAAGAACTTTGTAAAAGTTTTGGAATGTGGCAACTTAAAAAGTTCATGGGTAAAGAATACATGGGGGTGGTAAGAAGTACATTTTTAATTGCTCCAGATGGTACATTAGCTTATAAGTGGGAAAAGGTTAGGGTTAAAAATCATGTTCAAGCCGTTCAAGAGAAATTGGTTGAGTTAAGAGGGTAGCACTTTGGCTAAGCTTCGGTATTTCGTCTACCAAGCTTAGTTTAAATTAAATTTAAAAAGGATCCGTATCTCCATAAGGATTATTTACTGAAGCTGTAGTTACTGGTAGAGGCGAAATATCTGTGTATAACTCTGTTCTTACCCCATTTCTTCGATTGTAAACACCTTTAGGAACGGCAAACTTTTTAGGCATATCTTTATAGAGTTTATTATGCAATTTATTTAAAAAATAAGAGAAAGCTGGTGCAGCTGCACCACCTCCTGTTCCTCCTCTTCCTATGGGTTTATTATTGTCTCGACCTATCCAAACGATCACTTCTGTTGTGGGAGAATAACCACAGAACCATGCATCAACATTTTTATTGGTTGTTCCTGTTTTACCACCAACTTCTACGCCCTTAACACGAGCATTTTTCCCTGTCCCTCTAGTAACAATATCTTTTAAAATGTCTGTCATTAAGTAGGCTTGTGCTGGGGTAGTAAAATCATTAATTTCTTGAGTTTTACCTTCATAAATAACGGTACCATTACGAGAAAGTACTTTAGCGATAAGTCTAGGTTCTATCATGTGTCCACCATTGGCAAAAGCAGAATATATTTGTCCCATTTTGACAGGACTAAGTCCTAAGTTTCCCAATGAAACAGACATGTCTTGAGGAATTTTAGGAACGTTTAATTTTTCCAATTTGTCTAAAATATTTTTTAAACCGACTTCTGTAACAAGGTTAATGGTGGCAAGGTTTCTTGAATGAACCAGTGCTTCACGTAATTTTACAAAGCCTTTAAAGTTTCCTTCATAATTTTTAGGTCGCCAAATTTTGCGTCTTCCATTACTATAGTATTGGAAAGTTCTGGCAATATCAGTTAGTTCTGTTGCAGGATTATAACCCATATCTAATGCAACTTGATAAATAAATGGTTTAAAGGCTGAGCCTGGTTGACGGGTCATCATACTTGCACGGTTAAAGGAAGAGCGTTTATAATCGACTCCCCCAACCATTGCTTTAATGTCACCAGTTTTGTTCTCAACAGCTAAAATAGCACCATTTAAGGAGGTTGTTGTTACTTTTTCACGTTGTTTTTTCACAATTTTTTTATGCGCATATTTTAATGCTTCACGTGCAATTTTTTGTTGTTCCATATCAATGGTAGTATAAATGGTATACCCACCTGTGCGAATGTCAGGAAACTCTTTTTTCATACGACGTACTACTTCATCTGTGATATAAGGAGCAATATTTTGGGTTAAAGTATCTTTATAAATCGTAGGGATTTCTTTAATGGCATCAAGGTATGTTTCATGGGTAATCCAACCAAGTTTTTTCATTCTTGATAAAATAGTACTGGCTCTGGTAAGTGCTTTGTCTAAGTTTCTTGTTGGATCATAAGCGCTGGGTGCTTTCATCAAACCAGCTAAGAGAGCAGACTCTTTAAGGGTTAGTTCATCTAACTCTTTTCGGTAGTAGCCTTTGGCTGCTGTTTTAATACCATAATAGCCATGACCAAAGAACATTTCATTTAAATAACGTTCTAATATTTCTTCTTTGGTGAGCTCATTTTCAATTTTCATTGACATAATGGCTTCTTTCATTTTACGAGAGTAGCTACGTTCATTGGTTAATATAGTGTTTTTAACAAGTTGTTGGGTTAAGGTACTTCCCCCTTCAACATTACGTCCAGCTTCATAATTTCGTAAAGCAGCTCTAATAATGGCATCAGGATTGACCCCACTGTGTTCAAAAAACCGTGTATCTTCAATAGCAACTAACGCTTCAACAACATAGCCAGGAATTTCATCATACTTAGCATATAAACGGTGTTTCCCTTTGAAAACATAGGCTATTTGATTTCCTTTTGAGTCTAAAATAACAGAAGAGGTTTCAGGTTTATAATTAATAAGTTTACCAGTATCAATTTTAATTTCATTATAGGCATAGATAAAGGCAGCAAAAAGTGCTAATACAAAAATAATCACGAGTAAAATTGAACCTTTTATCAGTCGGTTAACCATAGAAGTTTTTCCTTTTATTTATTGGGCTTATTATAGCTTAATAGACTTGATAAAGCATTGACCTTAAAGTTTCAGTTGTTGTACCAAGGCGAGGGATAATTCGTAGAATTGGTTTTTGAACAGTTGGTTGACGTATGGCAGCAACGAGGTAACCCTTTTTTTCAAGTTGTTTCTGCTTGTCTAGGGCTATTTGATTACTAGGCATATCTATTGGAAGAATAAGAGAATTTAGCGTTTTATTTAAAGTAGTAAAAACGAATTGTTGCCGTAGTTGAATCTCTTTAGATAAGGTAGCTGAATTTTGGGAAACATACTCAATATTAACCAGTGCTAAGGCTGTATCAATGATAGAAGGTGCTGTAGAGTAAATAATAGGTTTACCACGGTTCAGTAAAAAAGAGACAAGATGGGAAGAGGCTAAAATATAAGCCCCATAAGAACCATAAGCTTTTCCGAGGGTTCCCATTTTGATATGCCGTTCATGAGGACTAATATTATAATATTCAAAAATGCCCAAAAGTTTGTTTCCAATTACCCCAGATGAGTGGGCCTCATCTACTATGAGTAATGCTTCATGTTGGTCAGCAATATCAAAAATTTCTTTTTTACATAAAGCACCAGACATAGAATAAACACCTTCAACAGCAATAATTTTGCGACCATCATTTGGGTAAGTTTTGAGCTTAAGTGCTAAATCTTCAGGGTCATTATGTTTAAATTTTATGACTCTATTACTTAAAATATTTGTTGCCATCATACCTGAAGCATGATACTCCTCATCAATAAAGAGCATGTCTTTTTTACGAACAAGCGCTTCGATTAGTGCCATGTTAGCTAAAAAACCTGAGCCAACAACAAGACCTTCTTCAAAACCATTGAGGGTTGCTAAAGTTTGTTCAAAACGTTGGTGAATTTCGTGATATCCATTTACTAACATACTGGCTTTTGGGGCATGATTTTCATACTTATTAATAAGTGTTAAGGCTTTTTCTAATTGCTTTTTATTATTTGCTAATCCTAAGTAGTCATTAGAGGCAAAGTCAATTAATTGTTGGTTCCATACTTGTCGTTGTCGAAGTCTTCCAGCTTTTTTAAGGGCGTTTAATTCTTTTTCGTACATCTTATTTGTTCAATCCTCTACTTAACTTCGTATTAAAAAAGGAATATAGCAAATAAGTCTTAAATGAAGGTTCTATAGGAAAGATTCCTTTCTATATTGTTTGTGAACTTTAAGTCTATTTTTTATAGTATGGTCAGGTTGAAGTAAAATCATAAAATTTTTATTGAAAAAATAAGGAGATTAAAATATGGATTATGATGATAGAAAGTTATACACTCAAGAGGAAAAATTGGCTTATGTTGTGGAGTTCTTAGCATTAAAAAACAAAGATATTGCCACAAAGTTAGAAATTGGTTCACCCATGGTTTCCAAAATCATGGGACATACTCACGGAGCATTAAAAATGATTCATATTTATGCTTTTTCCAAAGCTTATAATGTACCATTAATTATTTTTGAAGATGCAACGATTGATAGTACAGATAAAATTAGAAATACTTTGGCACAAGAACATGAGGTCAGTTCTATTTTTCATATGAATAATCAGATACTAAAAGAGATTATTGGTGATTGGTATATGTACAGTTACCCCAGTACATTATGGAGTGCTGAAGTTTGGGAAACAAAAACAACCGTCTTTGAAGATGGGATAGTGACGGATCAACACAATAATAATGGTAAACTTTATATTGGACAAAACCAATCCATTATTTTAAAAGAGAGTAGTAACAGTAAAAATATTACTTCCATTACTTTTGATAATAATCAAATTACCTATAAAGTATTTCCTTTTTCACGTACTTCAAAATCAAATAGTTTAAATCAGCCACTTTTTAATTTTGGATTTTTCTCTAAAGAGAAAGTTTCCATAGAAGATGCTAAGCTTATCTTAGGTGATGTCAATGAAGTTCAACTTGAAATGAATTTCAATTTAATGAAAAGGGTTCATGCCTATATTAAAGTAGGTGAATAGCTTTTGTTTATGATGCTTTTAGAGAAATCCATCCTAACAACTTCTCAACAGAAAGCCCCATAGCCGTACTTTCATAACCTTGAACCGACTTTATGTACTTTTTACAAAAACCTTCGACCATACAACCACCAGCTTTTCCCTCCCATAAATTACTCTCTAAATAAGCTTCTAACTCTTTTGCTTCAAAGGTGTGAAAGTTGTAATAGGTAGCTGAGACATCGGAGAGGTACAAGGTTTTAGTTTTGTAGTGCATGGCAGAGATAATGGCAATGCTAGAACCTGATTGCAGTTCTAAAATTCTTTTGGCATCGTCTATATTTTTTGGTTTTCTAAGTAGCTCTTTATTTGCAGAAACAATAACAGAGTCAGCTGTAAGTAGGGGACTCTCGAGTCCAAACTCTTGGATGGCTGCTTCCAGTTTTCCTTTAGAGGCAATGTAAGCAAAGTCTTTGGCTGTTTGGGTTCTGATTTGTTCTTCATCATAGTTTGGAGCTTGTTGTTTAAATTCTATGTTGAAGTTGTTAAGAAGTAAAGCACGTGATTGTGAGTTTGAAGCAAGATGTATCATGTTATTCCTGTAGGGCGTTTTCCCACGAAAACACCGTGTTAATTATGTTTGTAATGTTATAAAAGTATTGGGTTTAGATTTGACGGTGTTTTCAGGGAAAACACCCTACAAGCCTCGTAACTCCACACCTAACCAAAGGGCGATAATTCCGAGTACGATGTTAATAGGTAATAAAAGTTTAGGAATTAATGCAATGGTTGCTTTCGCATCAGGAAGTTTACCTTCGTCAAAAAGTTTCTGAGCTTTAGTCCGTTTCAAATACATCCATGCAAAGTTAGCTGTCATAATACCCCAAATAATGAACTTAAGTGTATGTTCCGTACTTTGAGTAGTAGCCGAGGTTAAAATGAGGGCTGTTAGTAAGATAATGACAATAAAAGGCATGACTATATTAAAAAACTTACCCACTAACATTAAAGTTTTACCCAATTTTATTTTAGGCTCTTCAATGCTTTGCATGGTAGGGTGTACAGCTAAACGAATGGCTATCATTCCTCCTATCCAAATAATGGCTGAGAGTACGTGTAGAAATACAATTATATTTGCATAGTTATTAAATAGTTCAGCCATGACCATTTGCCTTAGAGATTTTTTGCTAAGTAAGCTAAGGCTTTTTCTTTAGCTTCAGCTATTTTAGAAGCATCTTTACCACCAGCTTGGGCGAAGTCTGGACGACCTCCACCTCCACCACCAAGCACAGGTGCTATCTCTTTAATCCAGTTTCCAGCTTTCACCTTGGTCTCTTTTGAACCACAAGCAATGAGTACCTTTTCACCTTTTTTTTGGAAAAGCATAATGGCAATGTTAGGGTATTTGTTTTTAGCTTCATCAATAAGCTCTTTAATATCACCTGCTTCAACTTCATCTACAATAACCGTAGCACCATTAATTTCTGAAGCTGTTAACTCTTTTTTAGTTGAAGAGAGTGCCGTTTTAAGCTCTGTTTTGAGTGTTTTTACCTCTTCTTTGAGTTTGTTAATACCAGCCATTGGGTTTTGGTTTTTAAGCTCTGTTTTGACTTCTGTGAGTGTCTCTCTTAAGGTTTGTACTTCTGCTAGGGCTGCTTTACTACAAACAGCTTCGATTCTTCGTACTCCTGCTGAAACACCAGATTCTTTGGTAATCATAAAAAGACCTATTTCAGAAGTGTTATTAACATGGGTTCCTCCACAAAGTTCTATGGAAGCTTCTCCAAAGTTTACCACACGTACTTCGTTTCCATACTTTTCACCGAACAGTGCCATGGCACCAGCTTCTTTAGCATCATCTACGGTCATGATTCGTGTAACACCAGTAGAATTGCTTGAAATTTTGTCATTTACCCATGCTTCTACCTGTGCTAGTTCTTCGGCCGTCATGGCTTGTGGATGTGAGAAGTCAAAACGCAAACGTTTGTCATCATTAAGTGAACCTGCTTGGGCAATGTGCTCTCCTAAAAGTTCTCTAAGTCCTGCATGGAGTAAGTGTGTTGCTGAGTGGTGACGTTCAATTTCAATTCTGGTATTATGTACTAGAGCTTCAATTTCATCTCCAACTTGGATATTTCCTTCAACTTCTGAAAGATTCATCTCCATGAATTTTTTAGTGTCGAGTACTTTAATCGTTGGTTTTGTACCATTAAAGTCTAAGATTCCTGTGTCACCTGTTTGTCCACCTGATTCAGCATAGAAAGGTGTTTCTGCTAGGTAGACCCAACCTTTTCCATTTAACGCTTCTACTTGTTTAAAGTTCTCATCGAGTAGGGCTAATACTTTTGTGTTATTTGAAGTTTCAGTATAACCTACAAATTCATTAACACCGAACGCTTCTTTTAAGGCTTTAAAGTCACCAGTCGCTGCTGCTTCTCCTGTCCCTTTCCAACCAGCTTTTGACTGTGCTTTTTGGGCATCAAGTTTAGCATGGAAGGCATCAAGGTCAAGTTTGATGTTCTTTTCTCTTAACATGTCCTCTGTTAAGTCAAGAGGGAATCCATAGGTGTCGTTAAGTTTGAAGGCTACTTCACCATTAAATT
>CACVAU010000048.1 GCA_902727915.1 uncultured Sulfurovum sp. | reverse complement strand
GGCTTCGGCAGCATTTGACTTAACTGCTGAATGGTGTAAAGAAGTTGGTTTTGAGCAAATGCTAGATTCTCCTGATACTATTACTGCTTAATCCTTTTTTCACCTGTGCTTTTTTGTACAGGTGTTAATGACTCTTACATAAGTACAAGCTCTTGTATTTTTATAATAGTTTATTAATTATTTGATAATCCCTTCTAAGGCATAAATATGATTTCCTCTTTTGTTATTACAGGCTTTTTAGGTGTAGGTAAAACTACCATGCTAACCAACAGCGTTAAAGAAAATTTCGGCGACAAAAAAATTGCTATTATTGTTAATGAATTTGGAGATGTTGGAGTAGATAGTAAGATACTTAAAAATGTTCATTCTGAAGTACTTGAAATTTCAGAAGGTTGTATTTGTTGTCAATTGGCAACTGAGTTTGAGGCTGGGGTAAGTGAGATTATTCAAAAATATGATCCTGAGATTATTTTTGTAGAAACTTCTGGTGCTTCTGAACCTTTTCCAATTTTTCTTTCTTTACAAAACATGGGTATTTCTGTTGATGGTGTTATCTGTGTAGTCGACTCTAAAAACTTTGACTCATATAAAGATAATTCAACAGCCAAATATCAATTGGGTGGCTCAAATATTTTAGTGCTTAATAAAACAGACTTAGTCAATGAAAAAGAGTTAGAAAATCTTGAATCTGAAATAGCTGAACTTAAAGCGCAATACAACATTAAAAATACAATGACTGCTGAGCCTATATTTAAAAATTATGTAACGTATAGGGCAGAGCAGGGCTTAGTAGGTAAAGAGCTGTTTGAGGGTATATATAAGGTCGAAGAAGTAGTAGAGTTTGCAAAAGATGTAATACATCTTGATCATACATTAAAAGATTCCATTACACAAAAGGTGGCTTACTTAAAAGAAGATATTAACTTTGCTGATGTAGATGAAATTTTAATGAATGTTCCTGAATCTATTTATAGGGTTAAAGGGGTTGTTAAAGTAAAAGATGTACCCAATGCTATTTTTGTAAACTACTCATTTGGAGATGTTTCTTTTGAAGAATTAGTTGATTATGAAGATAAATCATTGCTAATATTTATAGGTGAAAATGTTGAGAATGAAGTTAGAGTACTAAGTAGTAGGTATAATATTTTAAATGTTCCGAAGTTTTCCATGAGTAAAGGGTAGGTTCAATTTTATTAAACCTACAAGTTTTGAATAAGATAGGTGAAAGTGAAAAGCCTAAAAGGGCTTAGTCACAGTGCCCACCACCACAACATCCTCCACCACCACCTGGTCGGTCATTAACAGCTACTACAAATTGACCTCTGTCAACTTCTTTAGGAGTAAAGATATGAGCTTTACAAAACTCTTCATTCATTAATTCAGCTAAAACATTAGAGTAAAGTATTGCATCATCTCTTTTTTCAAAACTTTTCTCTCTTTGGTATTCACTTCTACGAAAACATCCACATTCTTTTGCGACTTGTACGGAAAACATTTTATGGTCCTTTGAAATAATTTTTATGGTTGATAATAGCGATTAAAACTTAAATATAGCTATTTAAATCACTTATCTAAGTTATAAGTTTTTATTTATTAATCATCATCCCAATCATCTTCTTCTTCTGCTGGAGTTAAGATGGTATGTATCACAATTTCGTCACCTCTATCTTCTGCTTCAAAGTAATGTGTACGACAAAACTCTTGGCTCATACGACATTCTAAGACCTTAGCTTGCATAATGGCATCAGCTTTGTTTTCATAGGTTTTATTGTTTTCAAACCCAGACTTTTTGAAACAAGAGCATTCATTTTCTATACGAACGGTATACATATCTTTCCTTTTTTATTTTGAATTTTAGGCACAAAGGAACTAATCTAGTTCTTTTATGACAATAAAGTCTCCATACTCATAAGAGTATACTTTTTTAGCTTCCTTATCGATAATGACTGGTCGAATCCATTCATTTAGGATAAATGGTTGAGCCAAAGATCTTTCCACAGCTTTACCTACTTTTTCAAGTGGTGCTTCCATAAAGGTTAAGAGTCGAACAGGTTCATGGTAGGCTTTACCTTCTAAGAGAACAGATTGGGTAGGAAGCCCAATTTTTAAGTCACTGTAGTTTCCATTGTAAACACCAATCTTTGATACAACGTTATGATAAACTTTTGAACCAGCACCATAAATTGTGTTGTCTACGGTTGAGAAATAGTGTTCTAGGTTAATCCACTCACCAACGACTAAGGGACCATCAAAAATTCGTGTTAGTATATCGGCTTCATCATTGTCAATTTTCCAATCATAGGAATGCATGAAGAGTCGATTATTAAGGGTCATATGCTTGGTAGTATCTCTTGGTCCAGCAAACACTCCCATATTCCCTGCAAGTCCCCATTCTGGTCTAGGTTCTGACCAATCCATAGATTTTACAAAAATGTCTTCTTCTGTTGTGTTAGGTAGGGCTAAAGCTCTTTCTGTTCTTGCTTCTTTAGAAGCTTGGCTAAAGTCACTCTGTAGTTGGGAGAAGAGTTCTAGTTCAGAGGCATTGAGTATATCTGTATCATAAAAAGTTATTGCATCTGTACTAGTGACATGTAAGGCTGGAATAAATCGTATGTCATTAGGTATATCAATGTCTTTATCTCTTAATTTTTCACGAATTTCTACTTTGTTCCCAATCATGGATAATGCTCTGGCATTTGGTAAAGAAATACTCCCTCCACAAGCACCACAGTCCAGTGCTGATTCAAATGGGTTATTATCTGAAATACTACCATGACCAGAGATGGTTACAAATTTAGGAAAGTCCTTTGTAAGACCTATCATTTTAAGTAAATTTTCTAAATAGGTGACTTGCTCATCAAGGGTAAATCCTACAAGACCTAGCTTTTCTTTTTGTACCTTATAGTCTTCAGGTGTAATATGATAAGCATGTTGTAAGTCACTAATTATGTCTTCTGAGATTCTAACAGTTAATTCTTTTTCTAGTACTAAATGCTCCCATAACTTATCGACCTCTTCATTACTTAGGTTAGTATCAGATTGGGTGGTTAGGACTTCATTAATGATGTTAATATGTAGTCGTTTAACATACATGTCAATCTCAGACGCAGTGAGTTTGTCTAGGGTATAAGTTGTTTTAGGCTTTTTTGCTTTCATACCATCAAAAAGTTTTTTAGTTTTTTGTGGGAAGAAGGTTTTTCCAAAAAGTTTAACACCAAAGAGCCAACCAATGGCTTCCACCATAATATAAGGCGTATAAGGATTATTTTTAAGGTCACTTAGTATTTTTTTACTTGTTTTGTTAAAAATTTTCTGTGAGTTATAATCATCATGAGATTCAACAGGTATTTCAAAAACAATATTTTTAGGTTGAACAATGGCAGGAGAAAGTGCTAGTCTATGTGCTTTGTCAAACTCAACAAAAGAGATTGGAATACCAAGAAATCCACCTGCACCATAAGTATGATGTTTACCTGAAGCCTCAACTTTTCGACGCATGACCTCTGATCTGACATCCAAACAAAAAACAGTGGCTGAAACAGGTTTTTCATCATAAGTATGAGGACTTGTAAATTCATCAACACAGTCGGCTATATAGGTGTCCTCTAAAGCTTTAAGCCAAACAAACCCTTCTTCTTTTTTGATAAGATTCGCAAAGTTAGAAAATTCTATTAGCGACATATCCAATTCAGGTAATGATTTCTTTGCCAGTTGTACCTGAAGTGAATTTAAATTAATCTCATCTTCTATGTAAGCATTTAAAATCTCTTGGTAATCTTGACCATCTTCCATTGCATCATTGTAAGTACCTGTGAGTTTACCTTTTGCCTGTAAAAGTTTGAGTATGGCATAAGGGGTATTTTCTTGAATATACTTATAAAGCTTATTAAAATCATTTACTTCTTTGTTGTCCATGTATTTTAATTCAAAATGTAATCTAACAGCCATGTAGTCCATTAGAGATGATGGACGCTTTTGTTGTGAGAAGTATTCTTTGTCTTCTGAACGGTATTTAATAAATCCAGCCCAGCCATGTAGTTTAAGGATATGTGTTAGAAAGTACTTTTCTATATCTTTTACTTTAAGTGTTTCAAGTGCTTCTTCAACATAACCTTCTGAATCAATAATATAGTCAATATCTTCATAGAGTTTGAAAGTATGGAACATTCCTAGGTCTCTGTCAGTCATACTAAGGGTTGTTTGTTCTTGATCGAGAAAACGCGCTATGTATTCAATAACATCTTTTTCTACCAATTCTTTTTTATTGGTATCAAATAGCGCATCATGAATCTCATAAAGTGTCATGTTCTTTGTGAGTGACGCTATCCATACATTATAGTCTTTGCATATGTTGGTTTGAGCCAAGTAAGCATGTAGCTCTTCATCTATGTCATTCACTTTTAACTCTTCATAGTTTCTAAGACTATTCCAGTTTGGACTAACTTCTAACATAAATTTTTGGGCTGTATTAACATGTGCTTCTAGTTTAGCTTCTGTCAAAGGTCTTAACAATGTTTTTTCTATGAATTGGGGCTTGATTTTACCCTCATTGTACAGACCAATGTAATAGTCTGGATCCATATATACTTTACCACCAAAGATACTTTGTGCCTTATCTAATCCCTCTTTAAAATTGAGGTGTTCAAACCCTTTTAAAGGATTATGGTGAATAAAAGCACCAATCGGCCAGTAGTGAGGTACGGTATCTTTAACCGAATTTAACTTTTCTAAAATACTCATTATAATAACTCCTTAAGTCCGAAAATACTTAGAACCAGTAATACAATAAAAATAGCCAAATGTAGCCATCTCTCTTTAGGTGCTAAATCAATGTAATGTACATTAGTATTAGGCTTTCCAAAAACTGTTTTTGCCATGATTCTTGCTGCAATTAAAAAGTTTCCAAAAAATACAATGATAACAGCAATGTACCAAATGGTATTTATTTCAGCTACGAGTATTCCATTTAAAAACATTAAAGAGTTTGGAAAAGGAGGGTATAGGGCTAAGGCTGTTAGGTAAATGGTTAGCATGAGTCCAGCATAAGGTGTAACCAGTGTGATACCTGTTACTGATTGGTAGTTTGCACTTCCATAGTTACGCTCGTAATACTTAGCAATAAGAAAAATACCTAAAAGTGTTACCAATAAAGAAATAGCATATAAAGTACTCTCTTTGGTCTCAAATAAAATGAGCATTGGGGCATTAAAGAAAAGTATATAGTAGGCTAACTTATACAGGTTATTGGTTTTATTTGCTTTGTAAAGTGCAAATAATGAACCTAGAAGCGCAATGATAACAAATGCTGTGGAAGGCGTTTGTGGAAAGATATTTGAAAGGATAACCCCACAAATAACAAAAAATGCAGAAAGAAGAAAAATATTGTCTTTCCCTAATACCTTGGATCTTTCTAAAAAGATAAAGTATGGTGCACCAGCAAATAAAAATAATAAAATAAAATCTATGAACATTGACATTTCTCCCTAAAATATTTTAAAGTATTTAATATACATGTCTGAGATATAGCCTTCTTTTGCCAATATCTTATAGAAACGCCACTTGGTTTTGTTTGGTTTATGTTCCCCCACAGGTACAGACATATAATGTTGTCTGTAGGTGAAATACCAACCAATCATCATAATGGCTACAAGCATAAAGAATGTCATGGCACCTGATACGTGTAAGGTAGCAACCTCATAAAAGAGTGCACCACTTGCACCATAGAGATAATGTTCAAGCGCTAGACCCACAAACTCATAGGTAAAGAGAACAATAATGAATGAACTAATCAGTGCCAAAATAACTTTTGGAGAGTTTACCTTGTTGACTTCAAAGAAAGACAAGAACAGTTGCGTTCCTGTTAACCATGCAAAGGCTAAAATAAGTACAGCTGCATTAAAGTGGAAGAAATGATCATCAAGTAAGAACTTGACACCGACAAACACAATAACCGGCACAACGGTGAAGAGTGCAATCATACGGAACATATTGATGCTGTTGTATTGTGGCTTTTCTTTCCAAAAGAGTTCATGGGAAAGTCTTTTGGGGACGTTAGGCTCTTTTCGTGCTGAGTTGATAAGACTTCCAGATTCTAAGAACAGTGATGCTTTAAAGATTCCATGTACCATAAGGTGATAAATCGCAAGGGAGAAGGCACCCAGTCCAACTTCCATAATCATGTAACCCATTTGACCAACTGTTGAGTAACCCAAAGAACGTTTAATGTCAGACACGGCTAACATTAAAATAGATGCCCCAATGGCTGTAATGAGACCCATAACAAAAGCAACATTGAGGACAGCAGGGGTTAAAAGCAGTAAGAATGCCATTTTATTTAAAAGAATACCCCCAACATTTACAACACCTGCATGCATAAGTGCTGAGACTGGTGTTGGTGCTTCTGAAGTGTAAGGTAACCAAAGGTGAAAGGGTATGATGGCAGACTTCATCATGGCTGCAAATAAGAATAAGAAACCAATAACATAAATGAGAGGGTCATCTATGCCTCCACTTTTTGACATTTCTAACCATATGTTACTTAGTTCTCCTAAATCAAAACTCTTAAATACCTTGTAGGTTAATATAACAGCAATGATGAAGAAGAGGTCAGCCAGTTTATGTATGAGCATCGTCCAGCCACCATTTTTAATGGCTGATTTTGATTCAACATTAAAGGTAATTAATAAGTAAAGTGCAATACTCATTAATTGCCATGCGATGGTAAGTACAATAAGGTTATTACTCATAACCAGAAGATAAATTGCTGAAAAGATAAAATTTAAAAGTATAAAAAATCTTTTATACCCTGGTTCATCCCACATATACTTGGTAGAATACTTTCGTATTACAAGCCCCAGTATGGCAACATACGGTACAAGAATGGAAGAGAGTTCGTTAAAAACAAGTAAGCCCCCAAATCCATGTATTATCTCATCTGTGCTCATTACATAGTAGGTACCATAGAGTCCTAGTAATGCAACACCTGAAGAGAAAAAAAGACTAACTTTAGGCATTAAAATTTTTTCTTTTAAAAATCCTAATAGTAAAGCAATGACAATTGGTATAAACGGAATGAATAAAACGAGTTTTTCCATTATGAACTCCCCTGTTGTTTAGTTATATCATACAAACTTAATAAATAAATACTTTATTTAGTTAGGTACAAAAGTAAGGTTTTGAAGCTGAATTAGATCCCTAAATCTTAGAACATAATAACAGAAGTTAGAGCTAGGAGATTAAAGATATTAGAGTGATTATTTATTTATTGTAAGAGGTGAGATAAAATGAAACACAGAAAAAATCTGTATTTCATTAAAGAAGCTAAAGCTAAAATTAAATTTCTAATTTTCGCATAAAATTTTCAGCAATCTCTATACTTTTATCTTTGAGGTAGTTACCAGCAAAGGGAACATATGTTTCATAAGTTGTTTCATGAAATAGTTTTAGCCATTGACCAAAAGCCTCTCGGCTTAAGCCTTCTAAACCCAAATGGGGTTTGAGGGGATCATTAGTATAGTCATCATAACCAAGTGCAACAAACTTCCAAAACTCAACAATAAGTTTTAAGTGTGTCTTCCATTGAGGTGTTTCAATATGGTCTCCAAGTTTTTTAATAAAAATAGGAGCTAAAAGTGGGTCTTTTAATACTTTAGCGTAAAAAGCATGTACCAGCTCTTCTATATTTTGAGCATTCATACTTTTGTATAGTTCTTTTTCCATCTTAACCATCATCTCCTGTACCTTTATAAATCGCATCATAAACTTCAGCCAATTCAGAAGTAAAGACAGCAGCCGAAATGACATCACAGTTGAATAGGTTTGAATAACATTCAGGTTCTTCAAATAGTTCTTCACCTGGTTCAATAACTTTAGAAGCTTCAAGTAAACCTTGATTGTTTTCAGAAGCATATTTTAATGCTGCCATAAGAACATCTATTTTTCTTCCTTCAAACTGCTCATCTAAAATTTCTTTGGTCTCAGTATCATTTTCATAGTCTACTAACAGTTGCTTAACTTGTTCTGCTGACATGTAGGCACCAGCAGAAAAAGCACCATTTAGCTTAGATTCATAATCTAAACCATCTAAAAAATCTTCATCAATTACTTGATCCCAAGGGGTAATATAAGCTTTTTTAAAGGCTAAGTCATGAATACTTGAAAGTTCAGCACCATGTACAAAGTAAAATTTCTCAAAGAACCCTTGAACAATAGCAAGGAAGTATCCATGCCATTTATTAAAATTACCATAATCAAGGTCTCTTGAACGTTTTATCATTTCTAAGTATTTGTTTTTATAGTACACTTCAAGCTCTTCACGGTCATCATGCTTGAGTTGTTCTTCAGGTATTCTTACTGTTAAATCTTCAGCTGTCCCTAAATCATCAAATACATTAAAATACCATTCTTTCATCTGTTCTATTGAGATTGGGTGGTAACTTACACTATAGTCCATTGTAATCCTTTTTCTTTATTTTTATTTTTTGTCAAAACCAAGCATCATACCAAAAAGCTTATCTTCGGTTAATCCCATTTTAGCTGAAGTCATTAAGTTATGTTCTTTGTAGTACTTAACCAATTCTTCGGCATCTTGTCCTGTCATCATTGCTTGGTAGTAAAGTGCTGCTTGGATTTCATGTTCATCAACATTAATGTTTTCTTTTTTTGCTAAAGCATCAACTATTAGTGCTATTTTAATAGTGTTTTCGGCATCTTCTCTTACTTTTAATCTGAGTTGTTGGAACATGTCTTTGTTTTCTTTATACTGTTCATGTTCCTCTCTCCCCATATTTTGAGCTCGTTCATTTACTTTTGCATCTATCTCTTGTTCCACAACATTGGCAGGTAGTGTAAAATCAAATTTAGTTAATAACCCTTTAATAAGGATAGGCTTTAATTCATTTTGATAAAAAGCTGAAAGTGCTTGTGAATTGATTTGATCAGCCAGTTTTGACTTCAGAGTGTCAAGCGTTGCTGTTTCATCATTTAGAATTTTTTGAGCAAAAGCATCATCTGGCGCTACATATTGTTGTTCTTGAATTTCATGAAGTTTAACATTGAACACAGATTCTTTTCCTGCTAAATCAGCTGAAGAGTAATCAGCTGGGAATGTTACAGTAATGCTCTTTTCTTCATTATAGTTCATTCCAATAAGTTGTTCTTCGAAACCAGGAATGAATGAGTTTGAACCAATTTTCAAGTTAAATTTCTCAGCTTTACCACCTTCAAAGGCAACACCATCCACAAAACCTTCAAAGTCAATAACCGTAACATCTCCATTTTCTACAGCTTTTGGCTCTGGAATAGTTGTAAATGGTGCTTGTTGAATCGCCATCTCTTTTAGTTTAGCTTCCACTTCATTTTGTGGTGCTTCTGGTGTTGTAAAGGTAGGAATAATGTCTGAATAGTCTACATCAGTATTAACTTCAGGAGCAGTAGAGATTTGAATTTCAAGGTAAAGACCATTTTCTCTTTGTTCATATGTCTTAAACCCTGGTTGTCCTAATATCTCTTCAACAGGTATATTGGCAACTTTAAGACCTGTTTCAATAAACTCTTGAAGTATCATGCCTTCTGCATCTTTTTCATAGTTCTTAGAACCCATATTGTTTAGAACATCATGTACCATGTCAAGTTCTTCACCAACAGGTGCATCGTCTTTCATCTCTTTGTCTAACTCTTTTTTTGTTTCTTCTTTTTTCTTCGTGTCGGCTGCTTCAAGTTTCGCAACATTGGCTTCTATTTCTTTTTTATCAACTTCACCAGAGAGGATAATATTGATATCATCTAATTTTTCTACTGTAACGTTCACTGCAATCCTTTTTCATTATATAATTGCGTGATTTTAGCAAAAATTTGATTTATGTTGCTGATTGGAGCTTAGCATAAAGTATGGTTATGCTTAGGTGAGTAGATGTAGAGATGATTAGGTATTGATTGTTATCGTTTTGTTACTTTTTCATAGTATACTCTTGTGATGAAACATCAATCCTTAGAAATTCTTATTATAGAAGATGAAGAAGATATTTTAGAGTTATTGGAATACCATTTACAAAAAGCTGGATATGAAACAATGGGTTTTCTCTCAACAGATAAGGTAGCACAATTTTTAGAAGAAGAAGAACCTGCACTTATGATTGTTGATCGAAATTTACCTGGTTGTGAGGGCAGTGAATTTGTGGCAAAACTTAGAAGATATGGGTATACCATGCCAGTTATTTATTTAACAGCAAAGGCAAAAGATAAAGAGATAGAAGAGGGGTTTGAACGAGGTGCTGATGATTATATTACAAAACCTTTTAACCACAAAGAATTGGTACTGCGTGTTGGGGCTGTTCTTCGTCGTTCAGGTATTATTAGTTCAGACAAAATAAAGTATCGTGATCTTATTTTAGACATTACAAATCGTACTTTTAGTATTGATAATCAGCCCATAGAACTCACAAATTTAGAATTTAAACTTTTACAAGCTTTTGTTAAAAATCCAAACAAGACCTTAGACCGAGACTTTTTAAGAGATGAGGTTTGGGGTGATGATAGTATTAGTTTTCATGACAAAACAATTAATGTCACAATGAATAGACTTAAAAAGAAGATAGACCCAAGTGGGACAAAAGAATATTTTTTTCCTGTTTGGGGTGTGGGTTATAAATTGGTTTAATTTGCGAGTGATTTTAAAAGAGAGTGTGTTTGCATGGCTACACTCTACTCTCTTTAATATAACGGCTACGTTTTTTTTCTTTAATCTTATCTACATCAACCAAAATAAAACTATCAACACAATTTTCAAAGTTTTTATCAATGTTATACCCCATAAATGAGATACCATCTTTTTCACATAAGTCGGCATATTGTTTGTAGAGGGTTGGGATACTAACCCCATAATAGGCTAATTGCTCTCGTAAAATAATTAAGTCTTCTTTAAAATCGTTTCCATCGAAGATAGATTCTAGCTCAGCCATACTGTTTTGGGTGAATTTAAATTTATTTTTTGGGTTCAGTAAGGTATGATTGTTCCCATAATGTTTATCATAGTAGTAGATAATTAACTCTTCTGCATGTTGACTCATAGAACCACTAAGGGTTACAGCTCCAAATAGATACTTGATATGTTCATTTTCATGTAGATAAGCACCAATACCTTGCCATAGATAATCCAAAGCTCTGCTTCCCCAATATTTTGGTTGTACAAAACTTCTACCAAGTTCAACAGAATTATTTAGATAGGGTTCAAATTGTTCGTCAAATCTAAATAAATTGTTGGTATAAAACCCTTCTACTCCGTAGTATTCATGTACAAAGTTACTTTCAGCAATACGGTAAGAACCCACAATTTCTAAAGCATCATCATCCCACAAAACAATGTGTTTATAGTAGTGGTCATAGTCATCTTTGTCTCTTTTTTTACCTGTGCCTTCTTCAACTTTTCTAAAGGTATATTCGCGTAGTCGGCTTATCTCTTGAAGGACAATGGAGCCTTGCTCATATTCATAAAGATAAATCTTTTTTTCATCATTGGTTTTACCCAAGAGTTGACATTTTTTGAGCTCTTGCTTGAGTGCCACTCTGTCTTCTGGGTGGGCAATGCATTTTTGGGTATTGAAAATGGGTTTTTTCCCTTTGGCAATACGGTAAAGATGTTTTTTAAAGAGTTTAACTTGTGACTTGGTATCTACAAGAGCATTATGATAACTTTTATAGGGAATGCTTTCACCTATGGTAAATTCTAGTGAACCCTCTTTTTGTTTAAACATCTCATGGGCTAACAAAATGGCTGACAAACTTTTGTTCAAAGAAGAGAGGGTATAAAAAAGTGTGGAGTTCCTTGCATTGATATGTATGGGAACAATGGCTGATTTACTTTTACTGGCAAATTTGAGAAAGCCTTTTTGCCATTGGGTATCTTTAATGCCATTGGCTCCTGCTCGTGATACTTCACCTGAGGGAAAGACAATTAAGACTTCTTCATTTTCTAAGGCATTGGAAATTTGTTTAACGGAATCTTTTGAAAGCGTTGAGCCAAAGGTATTGACACCCACAAGTATGGGTTTGAGTTGTTCAATGTTTGAAAGAACATCATTGGCAACGACTTTAATGTCCGATCTTACCCGTTTAACCAAGTGAATTAATGAAAGTGCATCCAACGCACCTAAAGGAGGGTTCGCAATAATCACCACACGACCTGTAGCTGGAATGTTTTCAATTTGATTTGATGCGAACTTATAGGAAAAGTTAAAATGATCTAAAACAGACTCTACAAAAGTAAATGGTCCAGCATAACGTCGCTCTTCTAAAAAAAGATTAATATCATTTTCATGGATGATTTTTTTCA
Source organism: uncultured Sulfurovum sp. (assembly GCA_902727915.1). The sequence goes on along the minus strand of CACVAU010000048.1, from coordinate 14,058 downwards.
CAGCAGAGAAAAATGGTAGGCGTAGAGGTTTGGGTATGGTTTCTACTTTTGGATACTTATTGATAAGAGATGCTTCTACATTAATCATAATGCTTCCTTATTATATTCTATAAAATTTTACATAGTATAAAATTTTTTGATAACAAATTAGTAACTTTTTGAGTATAAGAAAGGTAACAAAACAGAAACCACCTTGTAACCAAATTTTGTTTCTTTTGTTTCTTTTTTGTTACTAATTAAGTTTAAAGTGCTTTCATCAAAAATACAAAGGATTTACAGATGAAAAAAACAAATATCTTACTTTCAGTGGTTACAGCTGCTTTAGTATTTACAGGATGTGGTGGAGGAGATTCTTCTTCAACAACAAGTACGGACACAGATACAGACACCTCAGTATGTTCATCTTACACAATACCTTCTTCAACAACATTAAGTGGTGACATTACTACGTGTACACAGTTAACAGCTGACCAAACTTGGATTCTTGATGGTTTAGTGGCTGTTAAAGGGACAACGTTAAAAATTGATGCTGGAACAACCATTGCTGGTAAAGATGGTACAGGGGATAACACTTCTTACATGATTATTGATAAAGATGCTAAGATTATGGCTGAAGGTACAGCTGCTAAACCAATTATCTTTACGTCAAAAACAGCTGTTGATGGTGGTACTGCTGCTGTAGGTCAATGGGGTGGTTTAACTATTATTGGTCAAGCTGGAAACGATCAAGTACAAGCGTATGAAGTAAATTCTGCTTATGCAGCTACGAATGCTGATTTAACACACAGTTCGGGTACATTAAGATATGTACAAATCTTAAACTCGGGTATTACGATGGAGACGGACAAAGAGATTAATGGTCTTAGCCTCGTGGGTGTTGGTTCAGGTACAACCATTGATAACATCACGGTGACAAGATCTGATGATGACTGTGTTGAAGCATGGGGTGGTACGGTAAATATGAGTAACATTACTGTTTCAGAGTGTACGGATGATCACTTTGATATTGATGATGGATACGCTGGTACGGTAAGCGACTTAACCATTACACAAACTTCTGGTAATGCTGCTATTGAAATGTCAGGAACAACAGCTGCTACTTTTGATGGCTTTACAATTACTCAAAATAGTTCAGTTAAAGAGGGTGGTTTATTCTTTAAAAAAGATGGTATTGGTGGACACTTTAAAAATGGTACCGTAACCGATAACTCTTCAGATGATGCTGGGGCGATTCATTCGCAAGGTACAGCTACTGTTGCTAACATCTCATTTGAAAATGTAACACTTGCTGGTACTTCTTCAGATAACAAATTTACAGACCATGATGATGGTGGAAACTCAGCTGACATTGAAGCAAAATTTGATGCTGGTTCAGGAAACAGTAAATAGTTTATTTTTCTAATAATAGCTTTGATAATAGGAGAGTGATTTTTTTACTCTTCTATTGAACTTAGCTGTCAATCTTTGAAACACAGTAGTTCTAAAACTTCTCCCTTGTAATCATATTGTAATCAATGTGTTCCCTTCTTGTTACCACTACGTATTACTATAAAGTATTAAATTTTACATTGGAGTATACATGTTAATAAAACAGAGACAAGTCATAGCATTAAGTTCGCTACTTATAGGGAGTGTAATTTTTACGGGTTGTATTGACCAAGATAAAGATTCTCCTAATCAAGTTTATATTTACAATGACAGTGGAACAGACGATAGTACGGATACCACCACGGATACTAGCACAACGGTCACCAATCCAAAAAAGAGCTTAGTTGGAGACATTAGCAGTGATTTGACTTTAACTTCGGATACTACATGGGTATTGGATGGTTTAGTAACTGTAAGTAATGGGGCTACCCTAACCATTGAAGCTGGGACAGTTATTGCTGGTAAAGATGGTACAGGTGATAATACTTCGTACATGATTATTGATAAAGGTGCTAAGATTATGGCTGAAGGTACGGCTGCTAATCCTATTATTTTTACTTCTGAAACGGCTGTTGATGGTGGAACAGCTGCTGTAGGTCAGTGGGGTGGTTTAACCATTATTGGTAAAGCTGGAAATGACCAAGTACAAGCCTATGAAGTTAATTCAGCGTATGAAGCTGATGACTCAGATTTAGCTGATAACTCTGGAACCTTAAAATACGTTCAAATCTTAAACTCGGGTATTACCATGGAGACGGACAAAGAGATTAATGGTTTGAGTTTGGTAGGTGTTGGTTCAGGCACAACGATTGATAACATTACCGTGACGAAGTCAGATGATGATTGTGTTGAAGCATGGGGTGGTACGGTTAATATGTCAAACATTACTTTGACAGGTTGTACGGATGATCACTTTGATATTGATGATGGTTACTCAGGTACGGTAAGCAATTTAACCATTAACCAAACAACGGGTAATGCTGCCATTGAAATGTCTGGAACAACAGCTGCTACTTTTGATACCTTTACCATTACGCAAACAACTTCAGTGAAAGAAGGTGGTATCTACTTTAAAAACGATGGTATTGGTGGGCATTTTTCAAATGGTACGATTACGGACAACTCCATTGATGGTGCTGGAGCAATTTATTCAAAAGGTACAGCCGATATCACAAACACAAGTTTTGAGAATGTAACCTTAGCTGGTAGGTCAACAGACAGTAGATTTAGTGGTGATTCAGCTAATACGCTTCTTACAAAGTTTAATGCTGGTACGGATAATGTAATTGAAGCACCAAAAGAAAAAGAGACCATTGCTGGAAACATTACTTCAGATACCACATTGAGCAGTGATAAGGTTTGGGTATTAGACGGTCTAGTGGCTGTAACCGATGGGGCTACCTTAACGGTTGAAGCTGGAACAACCGTTGTCGGTAAAGATGGTACAGGTGACAATACTTCATACATGATTATTGATAAAGGTGCTAAGATTATGGCTGAAGGTACAGCTTCTAGTCCTATTATCTTTACTTCTGAAACGGCTTACAATGGTGGAACAGCTGCTGTGGGTCAATGGGGTGGTTTAACCATTATTGGTAATGCAGGAAATGATCAAGTACAAGCGTATGAAGTAAATTCAGCGTATGAAGCTGGTGATTCAGACTTAACAGACAACTCTGGAACATTAACTTATGTACAAATCTTAAACTCTGGTATTACCATGGAGACTGACAAAGAGATTAATGGTCTTAGTCTTGTGGGTGTTGGTTCAGGGACAACCATTGACAACATTACGGTGACCAAGTCAGATGATGACTGTATTGAAGCATGGGGTGGTACGGTAAATATGAGTAACATTAGCGTTTCAGAGTGTACGGATGATCATTTTGATATTGATGATGGATACGCTGGTACGGTAAGTAACTTAACGATTACACAAACTTCTGGTAATGCTGCTATTGAGATGTCAGGAACTACAGATGCAACATTTGATACTTTTGTAATTACGCAAGAGAGTTCAGTTAAAGAGGGTGGTATCTTCTTTAAAAAAGATGGTATTGGTGGACACTTTAAAAATGGTTTCATTACCGACAACTCAACTGATGGTGCAGGTACAATCCATTCGCAAGGAACAGCAACCATTGCAAATATCTCTTTTGAAAATGTAATTTTAGGTGGTTCAAGTACGGATGCTAAATTTACCGACCACTCTGATGGTGGAAATTCTGCTGATATTGAAGCTGAATTTAATGCTGGTACAGATAACAGTTCAGATGGGTCGAAACCTGAATCAACGATTATTGAAAGCATTTCAAGTGATACGGAGTTAGTATTTACAAAAACATGGATTTTAGATGGTTTAGTAAGCGTAACCAATGGTGCGACTTTAACCATTGACCCAGGAACAACCATTGTTGGTAAAGATGGTACAGGTGATAACACTTCGTACATGATTGTGGATAAAGGTGCTAAGATTATGGCTGAAGGTACGGCTGAACAACCAATTATCTTTACTTCTAAAATTGCACACGACGGTGGAACAGCTGCTGTGGGTCAATGGGGTGGTTTAACCATTATTGGTAATGCAGGAAATGATCAGGTACAAGCGTATGAAGTAAACTCTGCGTATGTAGCTGGTGATTCAGACTTAACAGATAATTCAGGAACCTTAAAATATGTTCAAATCTTAAACTCTGGTATTACCATGGAAACGGACAAAGAGATTAATGGTCTTAGTCTTGTGGGTGTTGGTTCAGGAACAACGATTGATAACATTACGGTGACTAAGTCAGATGATGACTGTATCGAAGCATGGGGTGGTACGGTAAATATGAGTAACATTACGGTTTCAGAGTGTACCGATGATCACTTTGATATTGATGATGGTTATTCAGGTACAGTAAGTGACTTAACCATTACGCAGAGTTCTGGTAACGCTGCCATTGAGATGTCAGGAACCACAGCTGCAACTTTTGATGGCTTTACAATTACTCAAAATAGTTCAGTAAAAGAGGGTGGTTTATTCTTTAAGAAAGATGGTATTGGTGGACACTTTAAAAATGGTACCATAACGGATAATTCAACCGATGGTGCTGGTACAATTCATTCGCAAGGAACAGCTACGGTTGATAACATCTCATTTGAAAATGTTACGCTTAGTGGTACCTCTACGGATGATAGGTTTACTGACCATTCAGATGGTGGAAACTCAGCTGATATTGAAGCTAAGTTTGATGCTGGAACAGGCAATACTAAGTAGGTATTGCTTACTTATATCTTTTACGTCTATTTTTCATGTAGGTAAGTTTTATGACTTGCCTACAAGCACTAAACGCACTTCTTAATTTTCTTCAAAATCTCATTGATAAACTTTTCTAAATTTCTTTATTATGCTTTAAATATCTATTTGAAACAGATGATTTTATTTTACAGTATGTAACCGAATTGTAATCATACTGTTCCCTTCTTGTTACCAGTTCGTAATATTATAGAAGTATAAAAATACATTGGAGTATAAATGTTTGGAACATATAAAAGGGTAGTACTGTCAACAGTAGTTTGTATGGCATTGGGGACAGCATCTCTTCATGCTGACAATGAAAATATTGTTAAATCGATTATGAAATTAAGAGCTGAGGTAGAAGCACTTTATACTAAGATTGACGATAATAAAGACATCTACAAAGCTGAAATGAAATCGAATACCATGCAAAGTGCTGACAGTGAAGCACAGATTAATCGTCAAGAGACAGCACTTAAGTTGGCTGAATCAGAATTGTTAAAAGTTCAAACAAAAATTGAGGAAGCTTCTAATAAAAATGAGAGCATCAAACCCATGCTATTTGAAGCAATTCATAATTTAAGAAGTATTATTGAAAAAGGTATTCCTTTTAAAACAAAAGAGCGTCTGGCTGATTTGGCAACGCTTCAAAAAAACCTTATTGATGAGGTAGTAACCGAAGAGAAAGCCTTACTTCTTATTTGGGCAAGTTATGACGATACCATTCGTTTAACCAAAGAGATAGGACTTTTCAAACAAGAGATTAGCTTAGAGGGTGAACCTAAAATGGCTAAGATTGCCAAAATGGGTTCGGTGATGATGTACTTTGCTACACCTGATGATCAAGTAGGTTATGTCGTTAAAAAGGGAGAAAGTTATGACTACAAAGTGGTTAGTAACAAAGAGGACATTGCTAAAATAGTTAACCTTTTCGACTCACTTCAAAAACAAATCCGTACAGGATTCTTCAGCCTTCCAAATGCTTTAATTTTATCGGAGAGTAAATAATGAACAAATTTTACCCAGCGTTAGTCGCACTATTATTGTTAACCACATCCATTCACGCAGATGAGTTAAGCAATGCTTACAACAAAGAGTATACTTTTTTAAAGGCACAAAAAGCAGAATTAAAAAGTAGATTGAACAAAGAAAAAAAACAACAACAGTCGGACTTAGCCAAAGCCAAAGCGAAAACAAAAGCACTTCAAGAAAAGTATTTAGAACTTAATGAAGCTGTTAAAGCAAAAAATACGCAAATAGAAAAGCTTTCTGAAAAACTTTCTGATAAGCAAGGCAATACCGAGATTACAGGTTCAGTGGTGATTCAAGCAAAGGGAATGCTTGAAGAGTATGGCATTGAACTTGATGATAGCAATGAAACAACAAATGCACAGAAAATGGAACAAGCGTTTAAAGATGCAGAGAACCTATACACAAAGCTCTCTTCAATTCAAACGGAAAAAGGTAAGTTTTATTTACCCAATGGTTCGGTAGCCGAAGGTGAGATTGTTAAAGTTGGAAACATCGCTGCTTATGGTATTTCGGACAAAGCAGCTGGTGCTTTAGCACCTGCTGGAGATCAAAATTACAAACTCTGGAATGCTGTTGGTTCATCGGATGATGCTAAAGCACTCTTTGCCAATGACATGAGACCAACACTGGACATCTTTACTTATGAAAATATGGACAAAGAGATAGAGTATAAAAAAGAGAAAACGATTGAGGATGTTCTTGAAGGTGGTGGTGTTATTGGTTACATCATTTTAGGATTGGGTCTGTTAGGACTTTTTCTTTTGGTTATTAGAGTACTTATTCTTTTATGGGCTGGTTCAAATGTCAAAAAGATTTCTAGAATTGTTGCCCAAAAAGTGGAATCGGGGAAAGGTGATGAAGCTTATGATGCGATTAAACGCTTTAAGGGTTCAGCAGCGAGAGTGGTTCGTTCAACACTTAGAAACATTAGAAGAGATCGTGAGCATATAGAAGACATTGTGATGGAAAATATCTTAAATGAAAGTGGTCGTATTGATAAGTTTGGTGGCTTTGTAATGGTTCTAGCAGCTGTTGCACCACTGCTTGGTCTTTTGGGAACGGTAACAGGGATGATTGCAACCTTTGACATGATTACCGAGTATGGAACAGGTGACCCTAAAATGCTTTCAGGAGGTATTTCTGAAGCACTGATTACGACAATGTTTGGTCTTATTGTTGCCATTCCACTTCTTTTACTTGGAAACCTAATCTCTGGTTGGGCGCAAGGAATTAAAGACTCTATGGAGCAGAGTGCCCTTCATATTGTTAACATCTATGAAAAGCACAATGCAAAATGATAGATCACTTACAAACATACTTCGAGATGTTTGTCAACTTTATGAATGCTGGGGGAATTGTAATGTGGGTACTTTTTGTACTCAATCTTTTCCTTTGGTATGGACTAGGCTATCGATACTTAGTTCTTAAACGAGGGACGATGGGAAATATTCGTCGTCAAATTGACAAACACATTAAACGTGGTGAAAAACAGAGAATGAGAGGTCTTTTAGACTATGCCATTGCTGATGCCTTAGACGCAACGCGTGAAGCATCAGGCTTAGGATTAAAAGTTAAAAACCATATTTATGATGCATTGTTTCCTTACATGACAATGATTTCAAAATATTCAACCTTAGTAAAGACCATTGTTATTTTAGCTCCTTTAGTTGGATTACTTGGAACGGTTATGGGGATGATTGAAACCTTTGATGCTTTAACATCAGGTTCAATGTTTTCACAAGGAGCGAGTATTTCTGGAGGGATTTCTAAAGCGTTATTTACAACAGAGCTAGGATTGGTTGTTGCTGTACCAGGGCTTATTTTAGGGAAAATTTTAGATAAAAAAGAGGAGAGATTTGCTTTAGAGTTTGAGCAGATTGCCGATACATTAACCACAAAGGATGCAAAGCATGAGATTTAGACAAAGAAGAACCGACAACCCGACCGATGTTGATGTATCACCATTGATTGATATGGTATTTATCTTGCTTATCTTTTTCATGGTAACCACTACCTTTGTAAAAGACATGAAGTTGGACATTAACCGACCATCTGCTTCTTCAGCAAGTCAGGCTGAATCTAAAATTGTGCGTGTTTACATTGACAATACGGGTGAAGTTTATATTGACAACCAACCCGTAAAAGTATGGGCAATTCAGAGTAAAGTTCGTGACCTTTTAAGAACAGCTACTGAAAAGAATGTTTTGGTAATTACCGATGATAATATTCCCGTAAATAAATTGATTGATGTGGTTGATGAGTGTCGTATGTCAGGTGCTAAAGATGTGGCTGTTTCCACCACAAAAGAGATGGGATAAAGCTTATGGCACAAAAAAGAAAATATGGCACATTTTTTAAATCAATTGAAGCCTTTTTCTTTATGTTTTTGGGTGGACTACTTATGATGGCTTTAGTTGTAGCGTTTAATAAGCCAATTAAGAAGAAAGAAGACAAAGTTAAAAAAGAAGCCCGTTATGTAAAGATGGAGAAAAAAGCTGTTAAAAAAGCTGCGAAGCCAAAGCCTAAACCAAAACCGAAACCAAAGAAAGCACCACCTAAAGCACCCATGCCAAATTTGAGTGCGAGTTTAAGTGGGATTGCCATGGACATTCCTGAGTTTGCAACCGATAGCATTGGTGGTGATGCCACTGATTTACTGGATGAAATTTCAGAGGACACGGTAATGACAGGGAATACGGTTGATGTTAAACCAAAAGTATTGTCACGTTCACAAATGGAGTACCCAGTTGCTGCGATGAAGAAGCGTATTAAAGGTTACGTCATTGTGAATGTTCTCATTGACAAACAAGGAAGCGTTGAGACAGCACAAGTGCTTGAAGCCTTCCCTGCTGGTGTTTTTGATGCTGTTGCACTGAATGGTGTTCGTAGCTGGAGATTTGCTCCTGCTAAATACAAAGGTCAAGCTGTGAAGGTTTGGGCTAAACAAAAAGTTCGTTTTGACTTTAACTAAAGGAGGAGTACTATGATGAAACAAGTAAAATATTTACCACTGGTGTTGGCGTTATCGTTAACGTCATTGAGTGCAAGTAACGATGTTACTGCTCCTACCATTGACCATATGTCAGTCGCAACCATGATGATTTTTGATGGTAAATTTGAAAAAGCACGTGAAGCCTTGGATGAAGTTGATCAGACAGCCGTAAATTTTGATGCTGGTAAATACTTTACCATGTTGGGTGTTATGGATGTTAAAGAGAAAAAGTACGCAGATTCTATTGTGAATTTTAACCAAGCCGTTAAAGGAACAAAGACTAAAGTCTACCTAGCACCTCCTGTAGAAAAAGAGAAGAAAGAGTATCTTTTTTCGCTCTTTTCTGACAAAAAAGAGCCCGTCAAACCCAAAGTGGTCGAACCTGCTTTTGATGCTGAAAAGATTCGTGCTGAAAAACTAGCGAAACTGCACATCAATCTTTCTAAGTCTTACTATAAGCTAAAAGATTATGCCAATACCATTGCCTCTTTAGACAATGCTGGTGAGATGGGAAGTAACAAAGCTGGACTCTATACCTTAAGAGCTGAGTGTTACTGGAAATTAAAAGACCATAATGGTGCTTTAGAAGCATTGAGTCGAGGTTCTGAACTTTTTCCTGAAGATAAACGTTTGTTAAAACAAAAGTTTTATTACCTTGCTGAATTAAAACTTTACCAAGCAGCCATAGATGCTTCAAAAGCTTACATGGCACAAGGTGGCGCGTCAGACAAAGAGTACACAGCCTTAGCACAAATGCTTATGAGTGGGGGTGAGTTGGAGTCAGCCATTAGGATTTTAGAAGAAGCGAAGTTGTTGTTTCCTGAAACGGCAAAGCTCTCTATGATTTTAGGACATGCGTATTTGAAAAGAGACATGATTCATGTTACGGCTGACCTTTTTGAACAAGCATCGCATTATGATTCTAAGTACACCAAAGAGGCTGCCGAGATGCACCGTAGAGCTGAGAACTTACCTCATGCCATTTACCTGAACTCGAAGCTTTCGGACAAAAAAGAGAAAATCAAGCAAAAAGTTGCCATTTTTGTGGACAGGGGTGAGTTTGAGAAAGTAATAGGTCTGAAAGATGGACTGGGACGTTATGGACTCTTGGCTGATGACAATTTACGTTATGCCTTAGCCTATGCGTACTTTATGGTTAAAGATTATGACCATGCAGAGAAGCATTTTAAAAAGATTACGGACAACGCATTGTTTTCAAAAGCAACGGTTATTCGTAAAAGCATTGAGAAATGTAAAAAGAATTCGTTGGAGTGTATATAATGAGTAAACTGAAACAAAGATATTTAAAAGTTGTGACCATTTCATTGTGTGCTGTTATTCCTCCTTTTGCGTATGCACAAGAAGTAGGAACGCTTTCGGTGTTTATGCTTAAAAGTGGAAAACCTTTGGTGAACAATGAAATTACCATTGATGCTAAAAAAACGGTTCGAACGGATGCTGATGGTTCGATGAAGATTACGTTGAGCGTTGGTGAACATCAGATTGAAATTTTTGGTAAATCCCCCAATGGTAAGAACTTAGGTTATTTTAAAAAGCCTGTGACCATTAAAGAGGGGAAAGATACTCAGGTTGTGGCTTCCTTTACCATGGATGAGCCAGAGATTGATATTGATACCCCTGTAGGTAAAGTTGTTTCCGACAAGAAAAAAGAGGAAAAAGCCAAAGGCAAAGGTACCTTAAACGGTAAAGTGATTACCACGGACAAACAAGCACCAATTGAAGGGGCTAGAGTATTTGTTAAAGGTACTTCCATTGATACGCGTACGGATGCTTCGGGTAACTTCTCGGTTCAAATTCCTGCTGATTCTAACGTAAGTATCTCAGTGGTACACTCTGCCTACTCGGCACAAACCATCAACGACATTAATGTGGCAAAAGGTGCTTCTACTTCGCGAACGGTAAGCTTAACACCTGCAAGTTTAGAGCTGGAAGAGTTTGTGGTACTTGCTCCTAAAGTTGAGGGTAGTATTGCTGACATTATGGCTGAAGAGAAAGAGTCTTCAGCCATTGCTAACATTTTAGGTTCAGAAGAGTTCTCTAAAAAAGGGGACAGTGATGCTGCTTCAGCACTTAAAAGGGTAACAGGTATTACGCTTGTTGGTGGAAAAAGCATTTACGTAAGGGGTCTTGGGGAGCGTTACTCAAACATTGAGATGAACTCCATGCCATTGCCTTCACCTGACCCAACAAAACGTACGGTTCCTTTAGATATTTTCCCTTCATCGGTGATTGGTTCTTTAAAAGTTCAAAAGTCGGCATCGGCTGATATTCCAAGTAACTTTGGTGGTGGGTACATTGACATTCGAACCAAAGACACTTCAAAAGAAGACTTCATTAAAGTTTCATTAGGAAGCAGTGCCAATAGTAATACGGGTAAGACTTCTAATAATTATGCTGGAAGTAGCACCGACTGGCTGGGTTATGACAATGGTTACCGAGCATTAACGAATGATATTTTAGCAGCTGGTGCTGTGCAAGAGGGTGAGCGTGTTCAAGGTTTTACAACGGACTACTTTACGGAAGATGAGTTGGTTGAGTTTACTAAAGATTTTGTGGATAGAAATTATAATATCCAAACAAGAGACCTACCAATGGGCTTCTCTGGTTCCATTGAAGCTGCTAAAAACTTTGAAATTATGGATGAACATAAAATATCTGTTTTTGCCAATTATGGATACTCACAAGATCATAAACAAGTAGAAGAAAACTTTTTTGGTTATGACATGGGTACGGATGGTACGTTGCATACGGATGCTGATAAGTACGGTACGAATACGAAAACAAAATCCTCTTATTATCAAGGTGGAAGTTTTAACCTTGGGTATAACTATTTAGATGTATTTAAATTAAAGTACACCAAGCTTTACACGCGTAATGCTGAACAGACCACACGGGTTGTTGATGGTATTTATGGTTCAAACTATGACCATTTGACCGACTACTTTTTGGATTGGGAAGAGCGTATTTTAAACGTTGACCAACTTAATGGTGAGTTTGATTATGAGATATTTAACCACAAAGCAAAAGCTGAATTTGGTCTTGAATATGCTCAAGCAAACCTCTATCAACCCAATAACTTTAACTATACCTACATTGAAGAGCAGGGTGTAACGCACATTGACAACACCAGTTCTCCTCACTTAGCCACGCAAATGACATCAGAGGATGACCTCTATGCAATGTACTTTAAAAATAAGGTAGACGTAGATTGGGTAAGTGATGAAGATAAATTAGAGTTTGGTGTAAATTACTCGACGAAAGAGCGAGTTTCACGCCAAAATAAATTCAACTTAAGACGAATTGGTAGTGTGGCACTGGATGATGCAGACTTAACGTCAGATATTGAGTCTTTCTATTATGAGTACGTAAGGGATAATATTTCTTATGATGATAGAGCCTTTATTATGAGTTCAGCGTTTAAAGCAGCCGATTATTTTGATGCTGAAGTGGATGAATTTGGTCTCTACAGTAGTGCTTTTCTTAAACCAACGGATAAAATTGAAACCAACTTTGGTTTACGATTTGTTGATTTATCACAAACCGTGTACCAGTATAAGCTCGACAGTGATAATGAAGATATGAGTTTGCGAACGCTTATTCAAAGAGTACCAGAGTCTTTGGATGTGACAGGTTTCTACCCAAGTGCATCATTGAAGTTTAAATACGACGATGACAATCACTTTGATGTGGCTGTTTCGAAAACGTACATTGTTCCTGACTTAAGAGAGTTTACCGATGGTGAGTATTTTCACCCATATGATGTCGCAACGGTCATTGGTAACCCGAACTTAGAGAACACCGACATTTACAATTTAGATTTTAAGTATTCTCATTACCTTTCAGACAGTGAAAACATCAAAGCTGGTCTTTTCTTCAAATACTTGGATAAACCAATTGAGGACGTAATGATTCCATCGTCTTCATTGCCGATTTACTCTTATGATAATGCTGATTCAGCACTGTTGTATGGAATTGAATTTGATGGTCGTAAAAACTTTGACTTCTTAGGTGCAAAGTACTCGAACTATTATCTTTCAGGAAACTTCTCTTATACCGAATCGGATGTAACCTTGAGAGATGAGCAGTTGGAAACGTATACTACGAACCATAGACAGTTGCAGGGACTTTCAAAAGTTGTACTAAACGCAACGATTGGGTACGATGATGACACACGAAATGTGGCACTCTCTTATAATAAAATGGGAGAAAGAATTCGTAAGGTTGGGGTGATTGATGAGTATGCTTATCCTGACTATTACGAAACGCCACCTCAGCTTTTAGATTTTGTTTGGCAAGAGAAGTTTGAGAACCTTGAAGGTTTTGGACTGGATAATATTAGTGCTAAATTAAAGATTGGAAATATTTTAGATGATGAGACTGTATGGCGACAAGGAACAAATGTAACCAAGAGTTTTAAAACAGGTAAAACCGTCGCTATTGGCGTTTCTTCAAAGTTTTAACATGAATAGTATACTAAAGATAATGATCATTGGGGAAGATGAGAAGCTGTTAGAGTTAAAGCAGTTTCATCTTCTAAAAGAGGGTTTTGAAGTTGTCAATTTTGAGTCACTTTATGAGCTTGAAAAAGATCTCAAAGATATTTCTTTAATAATTATTAATGACATTCACCCGAATATTGATGGAATGAATTTTATCGAATATGTTCGGGAAAAAGAGAGTAATGTCCCCATTATCTTTTTAGCAGAGAATCTTTGTGAAAAAGAGATAGCTCAAGCTTTTGCCAATGGTGCTGATGATTGTCTTATTAAGCCTTTTGGTTTGGTGGAGTTACTGTGTCGTATTAAGGCATTACTGAAACGTACTTATGGGTTTAGCCAAGAACAACTGGTTTATGAAAACATTGTTATGGATTTAAGTCAACGAACGTGTACCATCGATGAGGTAGAGATAGAGTTAACAAAGTTAGAGTTTGATTTGTTGTCTTTTTTTATACAACATAAAAATATGATTTTGGAACGTGAGTATATTTTGGATTCGGTCTGGCATGACAGCAGTATGAAAAAACGTACGATTAATGTTAGTGTTAATCGTTTGCTTAAAAAGATTGATCCTGTAAATAAATATGGTTATTTTACAGCCATTCGTGGTATTGGGTATCGCTTCGGTTAGGAGGGTTTTTTGAGGTGTTTTGTAAATGTAATCAAAATGTTACCAAACTGTTTTATACTTGCTCAATTCAAAATGACAAGGAAAAATAATGACATTTTCAAAAATCTTAGCAACAGCACTAATTTCTTCATTGACACTTACAGCCGTTACAGCTGATGAGTTAAAAGGTAGAGGA
>CACVAU010000047.1 GCA_902727915.1 uncultured Sulfurovum sp. | reverse complement strand
CATAGTATCGCCTTATTGTCACATTTATATAATTGTCTAATTTTACCCAATTACGCTAAAATTCATTCATGAAAAAAGTATTAGTCATAGGCTACGTCTACCCAGAACCCAACTCATCTGCTGCTGGAACCCATATACTCTCCATTATGCGACGTTTCAAAAAAGAGCATTGGGACGTAACCTTTTCCACACCAGCACAAGAATCTGAACACGCCATTGACTTAGCATCTGAAGGCATAGACTCACAACCCATTACCTTAAACTGTGACAGTTTTGACCAATACATCAGTAGTCTACAACCCAACATTGTTCTTTTTGACCGTTTCATGATGGAAGAACAATTTGGCTGGAGAGTTGAAAAGAATTGTCCAACGGCACTTAAAATCTTAGACACCGAAGACCTGCAATGTTTACGCAATGCCAGACATCAAGCCCACAAAGCTAAAAGAGAAACGAGCAAGGCTGATCTATTCTCAGACTTAGCAAAGAGAGAAATAGCCTCCATTTTACGTTGTGACCTTTCACTTATTGTCTCTTCTTACGAAATGCAACTCTTAACAGAGACGTTTAACGTAGACAATGCCCTACTTCATCACCTTCCTTTCATGGTAGACTTAGAAAAAGTCCCAAAAGAAACAAAGTCCTTTGAGGAGCGTCAACACTTTATGACCATCGGAAACTTTCGACATGCACCAAACTGGGATGTTGTTTTGTATTTAAAAGAAATATGGTCAGACATAAGAAAAAAACTTCCAAAAGCTGAACTCCATGTTTATGGTTCCTACCCTCCTCCCAAAGCCATGCAACTGCACAGTCCTAAAACTGGCTTTCACATTAAAGGTTGGGCAGAGGATGCTCATGAAGTCATGGAAAATGCAAAAGTATGTTTAGCCCCCATTCGTTTTGGTGCTGGTATAAAAGGAAAACTTTTAGATGCCATAATCTGCCAAACCCCTTCGGTAACAAGTAGCATCGGCAGTGAAGGAATGCATGAGCAAGAGTCTTGGGGTGGTGCTGTTGAAGATGATGTTGAATTATTTGTTGAGGCTTCGGTATTGCTTTATACACAAGAAGACAAATGGGAACAAGCACAAAAGAATGCGATTAAACTTCTTCATGCGAAATACAATGGTGACAAACTGGGCAATCAACTCATTGAAAAGATTGTAAATATAGAAGAAAACTTAGAAGAACATCGACTCAATAATTTTACAGGAGCCATGCTCAAACATCACTCTATGCAAAGTACTAAGTATATGTCACAATGGATAGAGGTGAAGTCTAAATGCAACTGCTAAAATCTACTTTTAGCATTATCTTTGACATTAATAAGCACTTTAATATGCTCTTCAATCTCTACTAAATCATCTTGTAGTTGCATCACTTCAAAAATATCTTTATAAGCAAAAGGTGATTCATCTAAAGTATTTTCATCAACGGTTCCTGTAATACCTTTCATTGAAGCTTCAAAGTCTTCCATAGAAATATGTTTCTTTGCTTTATTACGGCTCATAACACGTCCAGCTCCATGAGAAGAAGATGCTAAAGAGTCTGCATTTCCTTTTCCAATAACCACAAAAGAACCATCTCTCATATTTCCAGGAATTACTCCTCTCATACCTTTTTCAGCATGGGTAGCTCCTTTTCTATGAATCCATTCATCTCTCTTTTCATCATAATCTGCATGGTTATGATTACGGTTAATAAATCGTACCTCATCCTTATCTTGAAAGCTAAATGTACCCCCTATAACCTCATTCATTATGTCATGAATCTTGGCAATCATTCTCTTTCTATTCTCTATGGCAAATTGAAGTGCAAAGTTTTGGTCTTTAATGTAGTCTTGACCAAGTTCACTCTCTACCTCAAGAGGTAAAATCTCTTTAATATTGTCTAACTTTGCTACTTTAGTTAGGGCCAACTTTTGCTTTTCTCTGAACTTTGCTAATGCTTTCTCAAAACCTTCAGGATTCTTCTCTTTAAACTTTATATTTCGTTGTTTAAAATCTTCCACAATGGCTTCAAGTTTTCCTTCACTTGGATTTTTTAATAGATAGGCTTGAAGCATATAGTGTGAGGCAATCTTATGTCCAAAACCACGAGAACCAGAGTGGATTACAATCCATGCTTTTTCATCTGCTCCATAACCTACTTCTATAAAGTGGTTACCTCCACCCAATGTCCCTAACTGCTTCAGTCCACTTGTTTGTAACACATGATCTGCAAAAGCAGTTTTTGGCAAATCAATTTTCAAAGATTGATGCTCTTTATGTGTTTTAAACCCTAAAGGAATTTTCTCCACAATATGTTCATAAATAATCTCTGCTTTTGCTTCTATCTGTTCTTTACTGTAGTCTGTTTTATAAGCACACATACCACAACCAATGTCAAAACCCACAAACTGTGGTACAACTTTTCCTTTGGTAGAACAAACTCCACCAATGGGCATGGTATATCCTGTATGGGCATCAGGCATTAAAGCCCCATAGGTCACATAAGGCTCATTCAATACATCAAAGAATTGTTGTTGCGCTGTCTCTTCTAAACACTCCGTATAAATACTATAGGGTGTTTTTGTTTTTGCTAATAATTCATGATTAATATCGGTAAATCCATATTCTCTTAAGTCCATTTTTGACTCCTTATTATTTTAATGTTAAGGGTATTATAAAATGTTTTTTGGTCGTATTTTGTCCAATATTATTATCGTCTAAGCAAGTTTAAGCTTATTTATTCAGCAGAAACACAATAAACAAAGTGAGTCCTAAACCAATGGCAAGGGTCTTTAAATAAACAATAAGCTGATCTATAAAAGGAGGTTTTGTCTCTTGATAGGTTTCAATAAAATTAAGTAATGGAGATGTTAATTTAAACCACTCTCCACGAACGTGATATTTCTTAAACTTTTTATGCAAAGCTGATTCAAGCTCAAAAGCTGTGCTTCTATCAGCCATTTGAATAACTTTCAAAATACTTAAGGCTTCATGGTTTGCTGTTTGAAATGTTTTAAGTCTTCTCATAGGCTTATTTGCCACCCCTATCTTCACCACACTTTGTTGTTCATTCACAATAAAATATACATATGTCATTACAATCTTTAAAATAATTTAATTAAAAAAATTATAACAAATAGGGACTTCCAACTTAACATTCCTAGGCGAAAGTTACTTAAATCAAAGGAATTGACCACTTCTTATAATAAGCCACCACACGAATAATCACAGCCAATACAAAAACAATGCTTGTTGTGTAAAAATTAATCCAATCAAACATATGTAATAAATACATCCATATGCCAACCAACAATGCTACCGTACCATAAAAACCTGTTTTAAAAACAAAGGGAACTTCATTAATGGTAATGTCTCGTGTGATTCCTCCTCCAACAGCTGTGATGAAGGCTAAAGTTAATACTCCTGTCATATTAATGCCTGACTCTAGCGCAATAATAGCCCCTGTAATGCTAAAGGAAACCAAACCAATCGAATCACTCACAATAAACAGTGCTTTATTTTCAATATCTTGACGTTTATGAAATTTAAAAAGTATCAATAAAAACATAAGTGAGATAACAATAATACCTGGCATAATGTGGGTAAAAGAGTAAGGTACTCTATCCACAATAATATCACGAATCACACCACCTCCAAATGCTGTTAAAAACACCGAGATTAATACCCCTAAAAAATCTAATTTTGCTCGTACTCCGACAAAGAAACCACTAATCGCAAAAGCAATGGTTCCTATATATTCTGCTACTTCAAACACCCAACAACCCCTTTAAAAACTAAGAATTACAATCATGCTATTTAATTAATTCTCGTTCCCAAAGAAAGATTTGGAACTTCACTTTGAGGGATAGAGGTTTCAACAATATTTGGTTCATAAGGCACTACAGGTACTTCTGTCGGAGAAACTTCTGTGGGCAAAATTTCTAAATCATAAGTTTTTGCCATTGGTAAGTTGGATAAATCTTCTGTAATCACACTGGGTGTTTCAAGTTCTTCAGAAACCGTATCAACGCCTTCCTCCATTTCCCCTGTTGCCACATAACTTGCTCCTTCTGGCTTTACTTGAACACTCTTTTCTTTCATTGTTGAAGAAAGATTCGCCTCTTCTTCAAACTTTTTTGCCTCTTCTCTTGCTTGTTTATCCTCTAAAGGGGGATGTCTCATGGGTTCCGTGCTAACAACAACGGCTACTGTTTTATTTTTAACTCTCTCTTTCTCTTCTTCAATCATGTTATAACTGTAATAAAAAAGTGCTAAAAATATGACAACCATCACAATTAAAATTTTTAAAAATATTTTAGATTTAGGTTTTTCTTTCGGAGTGGGTTCGTCAACAGGAATAGATTCATTAAGATCTTTAGGTTCAAATACCTCTGCTTCAGTACTCACTGCATTGCTGTATATGGAAGAAGGGGCTTTAAGATAAGTAGAAAAGTCTGAACTATTCACAAACTCCATAATGGTATAGACTGTGGCATTCTCTTCAAAATAACCATAATATTTTGCTCCCTCATTACGTTGAGCCTTTTTTAAATGTTCTACTTCAGCAATAATATCTTTTTTTGTCTGCCTAAATACTTCTTGTGACTTTGCCATTACCTGTACACTTTTATCTTCATTACGAGAAGAATAGTCATTTAAAAAAAGTTCTTTCAACACAAACTTTTGCTCTGCCATATGTAAATCTTTGACCAAATAAAGAATTTCAAATTCATCTTCACCTACAATACTAATAATCTCATAATGACCAGCAAGTTTATCTCCGATAGCTAACTGATGTTCTTTATTCATTTGGTTTTTCCTTAACATGGATTTAATTTTTAAAATTGAGGATTATAGCATAAGCATCAAACAGTTCTTATTTTTAATAGTTAAATTGTATAATTTTTTAGAACACCTTGTGTCAAAAAAATTCAGGAAGAATCATTATGAAAAAAAATTTATTACTCAAAATCATATTTGCTCTTATTTTGAGCTTTGTTAGCTATATCACTTTTATCAACTATTTTATTTCTGATGGCTTCAGAAATTACAAATCTTACTGTTCTCAATTTATTATTGATTTAGAATATTACCGTGAAAAACATCATAAATATCCTCAAAACCTTTTAGAACTTGCTGGAGGAAAAACAGGTTTCAATTTTAGGTATAATCCTAAAGACTGTGGCTACCAAAGCAGTGAAGAAGCTTATACTTTTTACTATTCTGAAGGACTAGGTGTGGGTGGATACGATTCTAAAACAAAAGAATGGTGGCGTGATTAATGGGTCAAAAATCAAGTCTATACCGAAGCATAGAAATCTTAAAACAGCTTAACGATGGCAAAAAACTTTGTGTCACCCAACTTTCACACATTTATGAAGTGAGTGACCGAACCATTCGACGTGATTTTGAACTTATACGTGAACTTTTTGGTGACTTTATGTCCAAAGAAGGAGAGTGTTACCAAGCTTATAAAAAAGTACTGCTTCAAGAGGTACTTTGTGCAACAGACTTAATGACTTTGGCAAACATTGTTAATATTTTTGGCATTACTTCAAAAGAATGTACTATTTCAGAAGAAACTTCTGCCTTAATTCAAAAATCTATGTTGGTTTATGATTTTAAATCGCGCCCTTTTGAAAACATAAAAAATAGAGAACTTATTAGACAATTAGAACATGCCATTAAGTTTAATAAAGAGATTAAACTGGTCTATAAAACAGAATACTTTATAGGCAAACGAAACTTTCATCCTTATAAGATACTCTTTCTCAACGAAAATTTTTACCTTGTAGGAGAGAATGTTAGTAAATCTACCTTTGAGTTTTTACGTATCTCTCTCATAGAAGAGCTTATCCATACTAAAAAAACTTTTTTTGTACATAAAGAGATCAATGATTTTATAAAAAGTATTCAAACACCTTGGGCTGTTTTTGGACGAGAACAAAGCACCGTTCGCTTACGTGTCGACCAATCCATACGGCGTTATTTCATTTTAAAAAAATACTTACCCAGTCAAAAAGTTGTGGCTCATTTTGACAATGGAGATATTGAAGTACAATATAAAGTTTCAAGTTTAAAAGAGCTAGAAGAGTTAATCATAAAGTGGCTACCAAAAATTAAAATTATGTCACCTCGCCCTTTAAAAAAGATGGTTAAAAAAAGTTTAGAACGGAAGCTTAAAGGCTTAGTTAATTCCTAAAATATAAAGCCCTTGACTTTTATGTACCACTTAGTCTATAATGTTTCATGAAAACAGAATCACGTGGACGACCTAAAACTTTTAATGAACAAGAAGCATTAACGGCTGCGATGCACTACTTTTGGGATCATGGTTATGATAATACAAGTCTTGATAATTTATTAGATACCATGCAGATTAAAAAAAGTTCATTCTATGCCACTTTTAAAAGTAAAGAAAACATTTTTTCCAAATCATTAGTCCTCTATAGAGAGCTAATGTTAAGCCAACTCAATAGCTTAAATCAAGAAATTGGTCCCAAAAAAACACTCCTCACCCTTAGCAATATGATTATTAATGAACTTAAAGAAAGTGGTAAAGTAAAAGGTTGTTTGCTTGTCAATTCAGGACAAGAGTGCTATAAAAAATATTCACAATTAAGTGAACAAATTACTTTAGAATTTACCTTCTTTCAAAAACTTTTTACCACCTTGGTACAAGAAGGACAAAATAAAAATGAGATTCTAAACCCTAAAAGCGCCCAACAAATTTCTGGACGCTACATGAATACACTCAATGGTCTTATTGTTTCGATTCAAGCAGGTATTTCCGAAGAACAAATAACCGATATTATAGAAAGTTTAAACGAGATACTAGAGTAGTTTTAACAACCACTCTGTTATCTTTTTTATTTCATTATTTTTGTACTATACAGTACATTTTAAATTAAAGATTAAAGATTATTAACACAACTAAAAGGAAAACCATGACATTACTCAACAGCAGTATTTTAACACTAGCCCTTACTTTCACAGCTTTTGCCTCTGAAACAAAAGTAGCAGAAAAACCAATGCCATCACTCCTCTCTTTTGTAGAGGAAAAAGATGCCAAAGGTGAAATCAAAAAAGTTTATGATGAAATTACTAAAACTTGGGGATTTGTCCCTGTGGTCATAAAACAATACAGCTTAAACCCCAAACTACTTAGAATACAATGGGAACTTTATAAAGAATTAGGCACTAACAAAAACTTTGATCCCAAAATGCTTACCATGATGCGTATGCTTCTGGGTGAAGCTCAAGCTTGTACCTACTGTTTAGGTCTTAATAAAGGGATGCTTTTAAACATGTTTAAAGTCCCTATGGATGAACTTATTGCGCTTAGTAAAGATGCGAGTACAGCCAAACTAGATGACAAGCAAAAGGCAATGTTACTCTTTATATTAAAAGCTGCGAAAACCCCTCATGAAACAAGCAGTCAAGATATTCAAGCACTTAAAAAATTGGGTTGGTCAGACAAGGACATTTTTGAAGGAGTAAAATCAGGAAGCAATGTAATTGCAGCAACACTGTTAATTGATGCCTTAAAACTTCAAAAAGACTTTTAATACACAAATGAATGAGTTGAAGTCTTAACCTAAAGTACATGCCAGTAATAAGGCTTGTACTTTTAGGGATAAAGCGTTAATTCAGGAGTATCGGAAGCCTTTACTTTCTCAAAAAGTTGCACTTCTCGTGACACTAAAGGTACCTTTAAAACTTGATTGTATTTAGCATATAAAATCGGTAAATCATTTAAGCTTTCCAATAAACTACTATCATATATTGCGCCTTGTCGAGATTCCTTAAAAACTAAAAAACTTCCTATATTTTGTGCTAAAACCTCTTGAGCGCTAGGGTTACTAAGATTAAAATCAGGCTTCATTAAAAAGTATTCGCCCTCTTCTAAATTCCCTCCTGTAATTTTTAATTCATTAAAACCAATATCTTTAAAAGGTTCAAAAAGAGAACTATCATTGCTATCAATATACCAAGTGGATCTATCATAAAGCGCACACTCATCATACTCACTATCAGAACAGTAACTTGAGGCAATATTTGTTCCATTGACATCAAAAACCTCATCTTGTCGGTATTTAGTATCTCCATAGATATTATCATATTCATTTCGACTATAACGTTCAAAACCTTGTGCCTGATTTAACTCTCCATACGAAGAGAGTGTATAATATGAAAGCGAATCAAAAGAGAAAGTTTCTTGAATATCATTCATTTTAAATATGGTGGTTTTATTTTCATCTTCTTTGGTCGTTAAATCAAAGTTCAGCATCAAGGACTGTTCAGGTTTGGCAACCAAGCTTTTATGAAAAAGATGCATGGTTTCTTCTATACTTGGTGCTTTTTTATAATGCAATGTCCATGGATATTCACTAATTTTCTCTTCATAACCTGTATCTAAAGTAGAGAGTACCGTATGGTTATCTTCTGACCATTGTACATTTTGAATGAGCTGTTTATAATTGGTATCAAAAATATATGCTTTGGTGTAAAGCTGATTATAAATTTCTGTTAAATTTGCATTAAGTGCATATTGATAACTTTGATTATTGTCATAACGTACAAATTCCATTAAGCCAAACGAAATGGTTTTACCAACTACTTCTTCATTAATGTCAAATGCTTTAGGGTAAAGTTTTTCATATTCACTAATTAAAGCTTCCGTAACATTCAACTCAACACTATTACTTGGAATAGTACAAACCACATTAAGAGGAACAGATTCACAAAGCTTCTGGATCTCTGGCATGACAGTATTTTCAAGAATAATATTAAATTTAATACGCTTAATAAGCTCCTCAATTACCAAAGTATTCGTCACTAATCGTTGATAGCCCTCTGAAATTCCTCCATGAGGCTCAACTTCTATTTTTGAATGTTTAGTCGTTTGCGTCTTTTGTATATATTGAACACTTGGCTCTGTAAATGCTTTAGGAATTTCCACAGCAATCTTTTCAGGTATCAAAACAGTTTCCTTTTTTGGAGGATTGTTTTGTACCCCACAACCAAAAATAATCAACCCTATTCCGAAAAAAATTAATCCTATTTCTCTCATTGTAATATCTCTGTTTCAACTGTTAAAGTAGGAGAATCTTGTTGTGCTATTTCTTTATAAATACTCTGGCTATCCACAAAATTTACCCTTTTAAAAAGTTTCAAATTCTCCAATTGCGTCACATACGAACTATCATATAAGACAGCATAAAGTTTCTCTTTAAAAACCCAAAGAAAACCAACACTTTGATTTATGTTAATGGGTTTCTTTATTGACGTTTGGGGTATTAGTAAATAATCACCCTCTTCTAAGCTATGATTAATAGCTGTTAAATTATAAAGGTTTACTGCTAGTTTTTCATCTAAACGCGTAGCGTTCTCTTCCTTTTCTGAACCATAACTCCATGAAGATTTATCAGTTAAACTACATTCATCATATGCACCACAACCATAAGATCCTAATTCACTACCATTCATATCAAAAAAAACAATGTTTTGACTATTATCCTTGCCATTATTCTTCACATGAAACCCTAGCTCATCTGATATATTTCCATAATTATAGGTCATCAAATGCTCTGAATCATAATACTCCAATTCACTAGAGAAATACAAACTGCTATTATGTTTAAATATATAAGTATTTTGACTATCATTTGTTTTTATAAAAGTAAAGTTATCTCTTATATCACTGCTAACATCTGTATAAACTTCATTCGCTTCTAGGGTTTCTTGATTATTACTCTTAGAATATTCTAACAATAGTTGCCTCTTGGAGCTATTGGTCTCTGTAGATAATCTACTTTGCACACTTTGATTATCTTCAAGCCAATAAATAGATTGTGTCCATTTTCTTAACTGTTCATTGTAAAAGCTTTCATAAGCTTCTCCCAATAAAGAAGCATACAAAGGAAGTAAGTCTACCTGAAGATAATACGATGTTTCATTGGCTTCTTTAGACTGAAAAAACTTGACTTCTCCTAAATTAAGGGAAACATTGACATCCCATGTAAAATCCAATACCCCATGAAACTTTTTTAAGGCTCTCAATTCTGCTCGACTCAACTTTAACGCTAATATATTGCTTCCTAAAGTACAATTTTGTTCTAAAAACTGTTCATCACAGCGTTGACTAATAGAGGGTAATACTTTAGAAATCAATCCCAAATTAAATGTCAATAATTCACTTGAATCACGATACTTAATAATTTGTGATTGCATGGTTTCATAATCATAACTTTTAGTACTATACTCTGTTAACATCTCACGATTAGCTTCTAATTTGAGAGGTAAGCTAACACTCAAAATTTTAGGAAAAATAATACTCTTGTTTTCTTCCACTAGGGTCTTATCTGTATGCTCCGTACCACAAGCCACAAATAATAACAATACTAATCCATAAATTAAACTTTTCTTGAACAAAAAAACTCCTCTTAATAACCTTTTAGACAAATAACATAGCTAAAAAAAGTATAGAAAAAACATATAAAAAGTATAAAAAATAATATTTTTAAACTTTATCACATTCGTTTATAATTAATATTTATTATTGTATATTTTCTTTGAAGATTAAAGGGGTTACAAATTATTTTAAAAAAAACAAACTACAACTTACTCTATTGTGAAGATGATGAATTTATACGTGAAATGGTTTTAGAATACCTCACAGATTATTTCAATAAAATTTATGTAGCTAAAGATGGTGTCCAAGCACTAGAACACTATCTCTTATATGCTCCTGATATTATCATTACTGATATTAAAATGCCAAAAAAGAATGGTTTAGAATTAACACGAAAAATACGTCAAGAAAATAAGAAAATACCCATTATTATCACAACAGCTTACACGGATACCGAATACCTTTTAGAAGCTGTAGAGTTACAATTGGTAAAATATTTGCTTAAACCCATTGATGAAAAAAAATTACAAGAAGCCTTAATATCTGCCTTTGAAAACCTCAATTATAGCTATGGAACAAACATACAATTAACAAAAATATATCATTTTGAGATGTTTAACAAGGTTTTAACCAAAGATGACAACATCATTCCCCTAAGTAAAAAACAGACAGACTTTCTTTACCTTTTACTCCAACATGCACAACAATCTGTCTCTTATGAAAAAATACAATACCATGTTTGGAAAGACAAAATCATGAGTGATTCTGCCTTACGTTCCTTAGTCTATGATTTACGAAAAATTATTGACAAAAACATTATTGAAAATGTCTCAAAAACAGGGTATAAAATCAACATTGATGGATAAAGTAATTGCTTTTAAACTTTTTTTAATAACACTCTATCTGTTTATTGCCATCAACTATTTTTATGACGCACACTTTCCAACAAATACCCAAACACTTTACCATTATGATTTGTTACCATTTATGGTAGCTAACATCTGTTTTGGGATAATTATTTCAGCTGCTATCTATAACTTAGCCCTCTATGTTTATGTAAAACATCAAGAATATCTGTACTATGCCTTAGCACAACTTTCAACTTTTTTCTTTTTAATGAATTTAGATTCCCTACATATTAGCCCTTTTGATACACTCTTTAATCTCAAAAGTTTGATGCTTTTTGACTTTTCACAACTGCTTATGCTCTTTTTTTCCATCCTCTTTTTACAAAGCTTTTTTAAACGCTACCAAATAGAAAAACTACGTCCCATGATTAATATCATTGTTGTCTTAATACTATTTGATAGCTTTTTTTTACTCTTCTTTTCTCATATGCTTATTTTCAAATTTATTCCAATTTTTATTCCTATACTCTTTATACTGAGTGAAATTTACCGAACAATTGAAAAAAAAGATACCCCTTTTTATTTAATTATTCTGGGCTGGTCTTTTGTCTTAATGACCGTAAGTTTACAATATATTGGTGTTTTGGATTATTTTAAAATTGCTTTTCCTTTTTTTCACATTGCCATTGCTGTCGAATCAATTGCCCTCTCCTTGGCGATTGCTTATAAATTTAAACTTTTAGAAGAAGAACATCACAATCAACAAGCCTTACTGCTACAACAATCACGTTTAGCCAATATGGGTGAAATGGTCTCCAGTATTGCACATCAATGGCGACAACCTCTAAATATTTTCTCTTTTGGGCTAATGAACATTAAACGTCAGAGTAAAGAAAACCAAAAAGTAATAGATATTATTCAAAAATTAAACAATCAACTCCAATACATGTCCAGTACCATTGAAGATTTTAGAAACTTTTATAACCCTTCTAAAATAAAACATCATTTTAGTGTTCATGAAGCCCTGATGAATAGTCAAACCATTGCGCGAAGTTTTTTAGAAGACGAGGAGATAACATTGGATATTAACGTGAAAGAAGATTTTAACCTTTTTGGCAATAAAAATGAATTAGAACAGGTCTTTTTAACCCTAATCTCTAATGCTAAAGATGCATTCAAAATACGTGAAATTCAAGAAAAACGATTTATTTATATCAGCATTAATTCACAAAATATCAATATCAAGGACAATGCTGGAGGTATTGATAAAAAAAACTTAAAACATATTTTTAAACCTTATTTTTCAACTAAAAAAAACAGTGATGGGATTGGTCTACACATTGCTAAATTAATTATAGAAAAAGAATTTAATGGTAATTTAAGTGTAGAAAGCCACAAAGATGAAACAAAATTTACTTTAAATTTTTAAATCCTTTAAAAACGTTTAAAGCGATACAAAAATAAAGATATTTTCAACTATAATTCGTCCCAATTAAAGAAACTTAGGGCTTAATAATAGAATGAATCAACGACTCACATTTACCAGCTATGACCAAATAGATAAAACACAACTACAAAAAGACATTGAAAATGTAAAAGAAAATATTGGTTTACCCAATGAAGAAGATTTTCAACACCTACTAAAACTTGAACGTTGGGGACGCATGGCGACCTTTTCAGGCTATGCACTGATTGCCATCCTCTCTTTACTTGAACTTTTTTTAGGGGTGGCTGGTCTATTATTTTGGAGCATCGCTTTAGTTGCTGCTCTCTTAATTAGTACAGGAAATGTTTCACGTTGGGCCAATGTAACACATCCCATTTTACATGGTGCTTATGACAAAGTGCCTAACATACCTGAATGCTATACAAGAAAAGCATTTGCCAAAGGAAGTAGGCGTTACCTAGACTGGCTAGACTGGATCAAACCAGAAGCTTGGTCATATGAACATAATATCATGCACCACTACCATTTAGGTGAAGAAGATGACCCTGATTGTGTACAACGTAATGCTGTATGGATTCACAAATCTAAAATACCAATGTTTTTACGCTATCTTCTTGCCTATGGCTTTATGGGTATGTGGAAACTTCTTTATTATGCACCTAATACCTTAAGAATTTTAGCCAATAAAAAACTCAAAGAAGATGACAAGCTAGGAATAAACCATTTGGAATGGAACATCAAAAAGAAAAATGGTTTTGAACTCTGGATGGATTACATATTACCCTATGCAGCCATCAAGTTTATCGTCATTCCTGCACTGTTTATTCCCTTTGGAATTACAGCTGTTTTTAATGCTTTCATCATCGTACTCATTGCAGAATATTTAACCAATGTTCACTCTTTTATTGTCATTGTTCCTAATCACTCAGCTGAAGATATTTACATGTTTGATGAACCTCACCAAAGTCAAGGAGAGTTCTATTTACGACAAATTATGGGTTCGGTAAACTACAACACAGGGGGTGACTTAAGAGACTTTTCTCATGGTTGGTTAAACTACCAAATAGAGCATCACCTCTTTCCCAATTTACCACTACGTCAATACCAAAAGATGCAACCTCTAGTCAAAGAAATTTGCCAAAAACACAACATAGAGTATCGTCAAGAGTCTGTTTTTAAAAGGGCTAAAATGAGCATTGAACTCTTTATAGGTAAAACACAAATGCTAAGTATTAAAGGGGTTTAAAACCTATGATTAAACTTTACTAAGTATAATCTTAACAATTACGTTTTAAGGACAAATATGAACAAATTTTTATTTTTTATTTTACTTACAGGCTCCACACTATTTGCAAACTTTCTTCCAAATAGTATGCAAAGTTCCGTACAAAAAGTTAACAATGGTAGCATTCAACTGAACAATAATATTCCAGCTGGTATGAGTGGTATTATTCTTCATAACTATGGCAATGGACTCTCAGCCATCACCCATTCAACCATTTCTTTGGGCAATGGTAAAGCTTCTATTCTCCCTTACACAGCCATATTACACTCAAATATTCCGAGTATTAAAACACCTGTAACAGCTGGTGATAAAGTAATTTTTGGAAACTTTTATAACAATGCATTAGTAATTGCACCCAATCAAATAGCCTATCAGCAAATTATAAAAAAATTTAAACGTACCTGGGTTCACCCTGATGCTTTTGCCTTAAACTTCATGCAAGAAGGAGCAACCACAATGCATATGGATATTCTCAATCGTTTTGCAAAACAACATCAAATAGGTCTGGTACTCCTTGTTGCAGAAAACAGACTCTTAGTGATTGACCCTATTTCAAAACAAATCATAACGAGTACAGGACTTAAAACCAATCCAAACTCTGCCATTACACCTTTCTACGCAAGATTTAAACAAAGCAATCTTTCCTTGTTTAATTTTTCAGAAAGAGTCTATACCCCATACTTTCAATCAATGGCTGGGTTAAAATAGTATGCTAGATAAAAAACATTTAAACGCCTTTACAAAAATTGTGGGTGATGACAACATTTATGATGACAAAGCGCACATGCTTGCTTACTCTTATGATGCAACCCGAACACGTTATGAACCAGATGCTGTTATCTTTCCAAGACATGAACAAGATGTATCTGAGATTTTAAAGTATTGTAATGACAATCTCATTGTTATTACTCCTCGTGGAGCTGGTTCTGGTTTTACAGGTGGTGCATTACCTGCGAATGGTGGCATCATTTTGGGCATGGAAAAGCACATGAACAAAATACTTGAAATCGACACTGAAAACATGGTAGCTGTAGTTCAACCAGGTGTTATTAACATGGATTTACAAAAGCATGTTGAAGAACGTGGTCTCTTTTATCCACCAGATCCTGCTTCAGAAGAGTACTCTACCCTAGGTGGAAATGTCTCTGAAAATGCAGGTGGTATGCGTGCAGCCAAATATGGAATTACCAAAGACTACGTAATGGCACTTCGTGCTGTTCGTACCAATGGTGATGTAATTCAAGCTGGAAAACGTACCATCAAAGATGTCGCTGGATACAACACAGCTGGTATTTTAATTGCTTCAGAAGGTACTTTGGCTGTTTTAACAGAACTTACTTTAAAGCTCATTCCTAAACCAAAATACAAAAAAACTTACATGGGAATCTTTCCTTCTGTGGACAATGCCATGAATGCAGTTTTCAAATCTCTAGCCAATGGTGCAAACCCTGTTGCCATGGAGTTTTTAGACAAATTGGTTATTGAAGCACTTATAGAAAAACTAGGCGTTGACTTACCTGCTGATGCTGGTGGAGTTTTGGTTGGTGATGTAGATGGAAATGTCCCTGAAGAAGTTGCCTTTCAACTAGAAACATTAGAGGCATCCTTTAAAGAAAATGGTGCTACTGAATTTAGAATTGCACAAAATGATGCAGAAGCAAAAGAGTTATGGTATGCCAGACGTAATGCTTCTCAATCTATTACTATTTTTGGCAATAAAAAACTCAATGAAGACATCTCTGTTCCACGTTCAATGCTACCTGAAGCTTTAGAAAAAATCTATGCACTTGGTGCAAAATATGGCTTTAAAGTTCCATGTTTTGGACATGCAGGTGATGGAAACATTCACGTCAATGTTATGATAGATATTTCTCAACTGGATGAAGGTCATAAATGTATTGAAGAGATTTTCCAACTGGTTGTCGACATGGGTGGAACGCTTTCTGGTGAACATGGTATTGGTACTTCTAAGGCACCATTTATGGGTATTGCCTTTAATGACCAAGAGATTAACCTCTTTAAAGACATCAAAAAAGCATTTGATCCAAACAATATTTTAAACCCTGGGAAAATGGGTTTATAATAAATGAAAGATCCCATAAAGATACGTAAACTTGTTAAAGAATACTACATCTTTATTCGGGACTTTCTTTCTGCTCTTTTTCAAGACAAACTATCATACTACTCTGCAAGTCTAAGTTTTTACACACTATTTTCAATTATCCCCTTACTTGTTATAGTCCTCTCAATTTTTACCAATTTACCACTTTTTGAAGAAGTTTATTTAGGCATTCAAAACCTGCTCTTTGAAAACCTTATGCCTACACACTCTAAAGAAGTTCTAACCCATATAAATGGCTTTGTAGAAAACTCTGGTAAACTTGGTATGGTTGGGGTTATTTATGTCCTCTTCGCCTCAATGATGTTCTTTAAAAACTATGATTATATTGTTAATGATATCTTTGAATCTAAGCGTAGAAGTTTTTGGTCATCCGTTACGATTTACTGGACACTCGTAACCCTTACACCCATTATGATGGTTCTCTCTTTTTATGTCTCGATGCAAATTCAAGTTATACTCAATAAAAATCACTTTACAGATGGAATCCATCTACTTGAAATCTTACCATTTTTCATTATTTGGTCTATCTTTTTTCTAACTTATAAAATTTCTGCAAATGCACTTATATCTAATAAATCTGCTGGGATTAGTTCTTTTATTGCTTCTTTAGTTTGGTACATTGCTAAAAGTGGATTTATCTTCTATGTGTTCCATAACAAGACTTACATGAGTATCTATGGGAGTTTAAGTACCTTGCTATTCTTTTTCTTATGGATTTACATTTCATGGGCTATTTTTTTACATGGTATGAAGTTTTGTCATCTACTTGATGATGATAAAGAGATTGAAACAATGAAAGATAACTAGTTCAAGTCATTCTACTTATTAGAAGTTTCTCTTCCAATGGCTTCAATCTCAACTTCATCAAGATAAGCATCTTGGTTCACATCATATTGACAAAAGTCATCTTGAAGCTCTTCAGGTGCTTCCTTATAAAATATTTGACCATCTTTGTCTTTGTCAAACTTTTGAATAAGTGGATGTTGACTATGGTTATTATCTTCTTCAGCAAACAAAAGAGAAGATAAAACAAGAAGGCTAATAAAAATAAACTTTTTCATTGTAACTCCTAAGGAAGTATGTAAGCACCATTATACTGTTTTGAAGCAATAATCTTACTAGCAGAAAGCTTAGAGTCACACAATATCACTACCTTATAAAGTGATTTTAACTTTGTTTTTGAACTTTTATTAAGAATTTCCATTTTCACACCATCGACTTGTTTTTCATTTAAAAAGTTATTTGCATTCTTATAACTATTAAAGGAAGCTATTTGCAGTTTAATCTCTTCTGCTTCACTTGCTTTAACAGTAAAGTTTCCTAACGATCTTTTTCCGTCTAATTTTTTTATTTCATCATCTGTTAAATATGGATTTCCTTTAGGGTACAAAGCTTGAATTTTCTGAGTTAAAGGCTTAGTTCTTTTTTGAATAACACTTACCTTCGCAATTCCAGCCTCTATAATACCAATTTTTTTGGCTGCTTGATACGAAAGATCTACAATACGTGTTAACTTATGTGGACCTCTATCATTCACACGAACATCCACTGATTTATTGTTGCTAAGATTGGTAACGGTTAAAATAGTTCCAAAAGGGAAAGTACGATGAGCAGTAGTATAAGCATACATATCAAAAGCTTCACCAGAAGCTGTTGTTTTTCCTTGAAATTTTTTACCATACCAACTTGCATCACCTATATTTTGAGCTAATAAAAAAGAAGCATTTACTGTCAAAAGTAATATTAATTTAAAGTTCATTCTTTAATCCTTGTATATGAATTAAAAAATGATAACTTAAAATAAATTAATATTTTTATAAGTTTTTATAAATAAAAAGAATATTCTTTATTTAATAAAATCATTTTCACAAGCTATAACAGCACTTCATAAGAGATATCAACTTTTAACTATTTTAAGATATTCACTTCAAAATTTTTTATCTTAGCACTTTTATTAATTTTCTTAACCTACTTACAGAAAAGCATCTATTCCAATAATTAACCAACATAACAAGTGTAAAATAACCGTAAACAAAACAGCTGTTGCCCCAATATCTTTGGCTGACTTTGCCAAAGGATGAATCTCTTTTGTTACTAAATCAACAGTATTTTCAACAGCAGAGTTTAATAATTCTGCAATCATAATCATAAAATAAGTAATCAGTAATATTAATTTGTAAACCAATGTAAAAGGCATAAAATAAATAAGTGGTAAAACCACCAAAGCAATAATAAGTTCTAATTTAAACGAGGTTTCATTTTTAACAGCATGTACAAAACCATCTAGAGCATAAGAAGCATTTTTTACAAGCGTGTATTTTGGCTTATTGTTTATCATAATTTATAAACCAAAAGTTAAAAATATTTGACCATCACGTACATCAATACCACGCACAAAACCAGAACCCACACCAGCTTTTGAAATGTTATAAATAGGCTTTTTAGAAATGGTCTCTGCAATCAATAAACCTAAAGCATTTCGCATATCATTGGTTAAATATTTAGCCAATGAAAAATCTTGAAATTTCAAATCTTGAACCATTGGATCTGCCAAATATAAATTTTGTGTTTTAGGGTCAAAACGTACACCTGAAGAGAGATTTAATGACCCTCCTATGCCATTTGGCAATAACATACTTGTGATGTTAAATGAAGTTCCTACCGAAAGTTTTTGTGTACCAGCTTGACCTAAAATATTAGGGTCTAACATCTCAACTGTTCCAAAACTTCTACTCTCTTTTACAGGAAATTGATTGGCTAATGTAGTGTTTATCATGCCCATAGGAACAGCTACTGAATAACCTCTACCTTGGGGATCAACTCCCACACAAGCTGTAAAAGAACCAATCATTAATCCTAACGTTACTAATAATATTTTTTTTATCATTTTTTTCATTTTTATCCTTTATATTTTATGAACTATTTTATACCATGTTTCTTATTGTAGGCTTGAATTTTACGAACATAAGCAGCATGTTTTCTAGCGCGTATATCTTTCCGTTTCGCTAAATGTCGTTTTGCCAATGCTTCATCAACTACCAAATACTTCTCTTCAACCATTTTAGCAATGATTTTTTGAAAGGTTGGTGCTGCTGTTTGAGAAGCAAAGTAAACTTTCTTAGGTTTAATCACAAAAACACCAATGGTATATTTATGTCCCTCTTTATCATTCGCAAAACCCATAAAACTACTATGATACTTCTCCACATAGCGTTTGTTTTCAGTAATATGAGCTGTACCTGTTTTACCTCCAATCTCTAAACCATCATACTGTGCTGAGGTACCTGTACCTCTGTTAACTGTCGCTTCTAACATATCTTTAATGCTTTTAGCTGTTGTGGCAGAACAGGCTTGAAGAGAAGTACTTCCATTGGAACGCTGATATTTATTTCCATTCTTATCACTTAAATAATTCACAATTTTAGGGGTAACAGCCACACCATTATTGTTAAAAGCGCTATACGCTTTAACAAGTTGCATAAAATTAGCTAACATTCCATAACCATAGGCAGTATTAGCTGCATGTACTTTGTGTTTAAAACGATATGCTGACTTAATCTCTCCTCTAAGCTCCTTAGAGAGATCAATCCCTGATAACTCAGCCAAACCAAATCGTTTAAAGCCATCATAAAGTTCTTGTCCAGAAAGTTTCCAAGCAATCTTAGCAATTCCAATATTAGATGAGTACATAAGAATCCCTTTAGGCGTTAATGCCTTAAAGAAATCGTCATCTGAAATTGTATAGCTATCTGAAACTTTCAACTTCCCTCCTAAACGAATCTGCTTGGAAAGATCAAGCTTTTTATTCTCTAAAGCAATTGCCATCGCCAAAGGCTTTATCACTGAACCTGGTTCGTACAAATATTCTGTAAAGTTTGGATTAAGTGATTTAACATCTTTTTGATAAATATGTTCAGGATTAAAACGTTCTGAACTTGCTAATGCCAATAATTGACCTGTTTGAGAATTCATTACAGCAGCCATAACCTCTTCTGCTGCTGTTTGCTGTTTCATCTTATCAAGTACTTTTTCAACTTTTTGTTGAAAAGAGAGTTTGATACTAACATGTAAGTCCAAGCCATCTACTCTCTGAACATCTCGACTTTCACCTGTTTGTAAAGGAGTGCTTAGGGCATCACTCTTTCCTTGAATGAGACCATTTTTTTCTGCCAAAAGTTCAACACTGTATGCTTTTTCTAAACCTTTCATTCCTTTACTTATTTGATAGTTTGTACCTTTTTGATGTACATAACCAACAACAGGTGTTAAAATATTTTTATGAGGGAAGTATCTCTCTTCACTAGAAGGAACAATGTCTAACCCATAAACAATATGTGCTTTTTCTGGATTTAACGGTCTAAAAATTTTAAGTTTATTCATTTTATAAGCCAAGGATTTTAATTCACTTGCCAACTTATAATTTAAATTGTCCGTTAATATAATACGATTTTTGAATGCTTTACCTGATTTGCTAATAAACTTAGCAGCAACATCAGATTCATGCATACCAGCATAAATAGAGAAGAGTTTTATAAATAAAGTTTTTTTCTTAGGGTCAATACTCCGAACATTCACTTCTGCACGAAAAAGCTTAGCACTGTATGCCACAACAAAATTATCAGCTGAAACTATTTTCCCACGAATGGCTTTATTTTCAAGTTTTACTATTTTATTTTTTAAATGCTCACTCGTACCCACTTTTTGTGCAAAATTTACCAAAAATATAAAAAAAAGTAAAAATATTACTACAAAAAATC
Source organism: uncultured Sulfurovum sp. (assembly GCA_902727915.1). The sequence goes on along the minus strand of CACVAU010000047.1, from coordinate 6,514 downwards.
CTAATAATATTAATGATCTATTATCTATCATTTTATTTTCTTGCATATTAACCTTTATCAGAAAATGTCTATCTTATAACAAACAAATTTTACTAAAATTCTGATAAAATATGCCCACTAAAACAATAAAGAATATAATAATGATTGATAAACCTCTATTTGGCGCGACGATGATGCTTCTAGTATTAGGATTAATCATGTCATATTCCCTCTCTAGTTATGCTGTTATGAAATACAACTACAATGACATGCACTTTTTTATAAGACAACTTGTGGCTATTATCATTGGGTTTTCCCTCATGGTAGGACTTAGTAAACTTGACCCCGATAAATGGTTCACACGCATTACCATGCTGATTTTTTTTCTTTTTCTTGCCATGTTACTACTCATGCCCTTACTTCCTGAAACACTGGTAAGAAGTATTGGTGGTGCAAAACGCTGGATTAATCTTGGTCCAGTGTCAATCACCCCTGTCGAGTTTTATAAAGTTGGTTTTGTCATGTTTGTGTCTTGGTCACTTGTTAGAACAAGGCTTCCAAGAGGCAAAATGGGCTTAAAGTCAGAAATCAAAATCTTTATCCCTTATCTTACAGTCTTATTTATTAGCACCCTACTTATTGCCGTTTTTCAAAAAGATTTAGGACAAACACTTGTACTAACTGTCACCCTTATTATACTTTTTTTTATGGTAGGCATTAGCTGGAGGTTCTTATTTATACTCTTAGGGTTAGGCGTTACTTCATTAATTATACTCATCATAAGTCAACCACATAGAATCAAGAGAATAGAAGAATGGTTACTCTCCTTTAATAATGAAGTGAATAAACTTGAAACCTATCAAATCTCTAATTCCATTGATGCCATTCGTAATGGAGGATATTTTGGACAAGGTTTAGGAAATGGACAATATAAGCTAGGTCATCTTTCAGAAGTCAATACCGATTTTATTTTGGCAGGTATTGCTGAAGAACTTGGGTTTGTTAGTATTATTTTAATTACTTTCACCATGTTTTTCATTATCTTTCGTATTTTTAAGATTGCTGCTAAAGTCTCTAACCCCATGTATTATTTATATTGTGTTGGCGCTGCCTTACTGATTACATTTTCTTTTCTCATCAACTCTTTTGGTATTTCAGGGATTACGCCTATTAAAGGTATTGCTGTACCATTTTTAAGCTATGGAGGATCACAGGTCATTGCCTCCTCCCTTAGTATTGGTATTGTCTTAATGATTTCCAAAAAAGTTGAAAGAAGACAAAAAAGTTGAAAGGCACTTAAAATATGAGTATTATTATGACAGGTGGAGGAACAGGTGGACATCTTACCATCATCAAAGCTGTAAAAGAACATTTATTAGAAGAAGAACTCGTTTACATAGGTTCAACTAAAGGACAAGACCAAGCATGGTTTGCCACTGACCAACAGTTTAAAGCTGTTCACTTCTTAACAACCCAAGGTGTTGTTAATCAAGGTCTTGGAGGTAAAGTAAAATCTATTTTCATGCTTATTAAAGCAAGCATAAAAGCCAGAAAAATTCTAAAAGAAGCCAAAGCAAAAACTGTTTTTTGCGTGGGTGGTTTTTCAGCAGCTCCCACCTCTTTTGCAGCCATTACATTAGGTATACCTTTGGTGATACATGAACAAAATGCAGCCATAGGTTCACTTAACAAACTTTTACGTTCACGTGCTAAAGCATTCATCTCTTCCTATGAAGATGCTAGTCCCATTAAAGCTTATCCAATTAAAAATGAGTACTTTGACAAATCACGCATCAGAGAAAACATTCAAACCATTATGTTTTTAGGAGGTTCTCAAGGGGCTAAAGCCATTAATGAATTGGCATTAAAATTAGCCCCAACCCTTAAAGAAAGAAACATCAAAATCATTCATCAAGCTGGTGAACGAAACATTAAAGAAGTTCAAAAAGCTTATGCCCAATTAGATATAGAAGCTGAAGTATTTGGTTTTAGCAGTAAAATATCAGACTACATGCAAGAAGCAGACTTTGCCATTGCACGTTCTGGTGCCTCAACCCTTTGGGAACTCTCTGCCATGGCTTGTCCTGCACTTTACATTCCTTACCCTTATGCAGCATCTGACCATCAGTTTCATAATGCCAAGTTTTTAGTTGACCAAAATGTTGCTTGGATTATGCGAGAAAATGAACTTAATGTCCCCAAAGTTATTGAACTCTTAGATAAAAACCTAGAAAATAAAAGTAAAAAACTTCAAAGTATGATTGAGAAAGATGGGGCTTTAAAAATTGCAACGCTATTAGAAACCATGTGAAACATTCACTTTTCATTTAGTATTGTTTATCAATCGTTTATATTTACGTTTTATAATGTTCTTTTATATTATAAATAAAGGAAACTTCATGAAAAAGATTTTAATTACACTTACGATACTTCTTATAAGTTCAATTAATGCAGCAAAACTTAGTAGTAATAAAACACAGTATACTTCTACTGAAACCATTACTATTAATTTTAAAGAATTAAACAATCAAAAAAAAGACTGGATAGGTATTTACCATCAATCAGCAACATCTACTAGGTGGAAAAACGTTGTTAAATGGGCATGGACAGGGGACAAAGAGTCAGGAAGCGTAAGCTTCGAGAATTTAATAGAAGGTCAGTATTATGCTAGAGTTTTCTATAACAATTCATATGAAACAGAAGCAGAATTAGCTTTTGAAGTCAAAAAGTCTAGTACAGCCCCAATTGTTCAACTTGACAAAGAAACATTTAGCTCTACAGAAAACATTATTCTAAACTTTAAAAATATGACCAATCATAATAAAGATTGGATTGCTATTTATCCTTCTGGTGCAAGTAATAATTTTAATAATGTTCTTGACTGGAAATGGACGAAAGAGAAAAGCAATGGTACATTAATCTTTAATCCCTTAGATGAAGAAGGTACCTATGAAATTAGAGCTTTTTATAATAACTCTGCTGCTATTGTCTATGCCAAAACAACGTTTACAATAAAAGATGAGGTCAGAGATCTCTTTGCCGAGGCCCAAAAGCAATGTATGGGAGAAAGCAATTCAACAAAAAATAAAAGTACAGAATCAATTCTTTGTTTTGAAGATGGTAATGCTTATATTCTTGATACTTCAGACATTTTTTATGCTCCCTTATTCTATGCCGACTTGAAGCAAGGTTCAAAACTCCAAGAGATTACCTCAATAGATAAACCTAATCCTGTTACCAGTCGTGTTCGTTTTCGTATTCTCAAGAATACAGAGTTAATAGCCATTGACCACAGTCATGACAGTGGTGACCTTATGGATCAAACTAATTTTTATGACCATTCTGGAAAACTTCAATTTCAAACAAACATATATCAAAATGAAGTTGATACTACTGCATTAAGAGGAACAATTAAGACCTTCGAAAATGGTAAAAAGTTAAAGATAACCTCTCAAGAATTTGACCTTGATATAGATGAATTGATAACCTATGAGGATATCTACGATATTAGTAACATAAGTGAGACTAAAAAAATAAGTTCTACAAAGATAAGTTCTATAAGCCTATAAATTCTATAACCCCTTTTAAATGGGGTTATAGTTCACTACCTCTCCATTTATTAACCAAAATTTCAGTATAATCCCGAGCTTTTTATAAACTTTTATATAAAAGAGAAGCAAATTCTCATGTAGTTATTCCTTGGACGGTTGCACTTTTTGTGTTAAGGACTACAGTGGCACAAACCTAAAAAGACTACGGTCTCTAAAAATATTATTTTTGTCTTGAAATATATAATTTATTATCTATTTTTGGACTTTTGCAAGGAGCAAAATATGGTAGCAATGAAAGATTTATTAGAATGTGGTGTACACTTTGGACACCAAACTAGAAGATGGAACCCAAAAATGAAAAAGTTCATTTTCGGAGAAAGAAAAAATATTTACATCATTGACTTACAAAAAACGCTTAGATACTTCAAATACACATACAACGTAGTTAAAGAAGCAGCAGCTGAAGGTCAAACAGTAATCTTCGTAGGTACTAAAAAACAAGCTCGTTCAGCAGTTAAAGAACATGCTGAGAGATGTGGAATGCCTTACGTTTCTACAAGATGGTTAGGTGGAATGTTAACAAACTACCCAACAATGAAAAAATCTATTAGAAAACTAGAAATCATTGAGCAAATGGAAGAGAATGGTCAAATTGAGCTTTTAACTAAAAAAGAAGCGTTAATGCTTAAAAGAAAAAAAGAGAAGCTTTCTGCCTACCTTGAAGGTTTCAGACACATGAAAAAACTTCCAGAGATGATGTTTGTTATCGATGCTGTTAAAGAACACATTGCTGTTAAAGAAGCTAGAAGACTTGGTATGAAAGTTGTTGCACCACTAGACACAAACTGTGATCCAGATGTAGTTGATTACCCAATTCCAGGAAACGATGATGCTATTAGATCAATCAACCTTTTCTGTAAAGAGATGGCTGAAGCAATTATTGAAGGTAAAGCTGAACTTGCTGAAAAAGAAGGTGTAGCAACAGACAATGCTCCAGCTGCTGATGCTGAACTTGGTGAAGCAATGATGGCACAAACAGAAGATCCAGAAGTAGTAGCTGCAACAGCTGTACCTGCTGATGCTGAAGTAAAAACAGATGCACCTACAGAAGATGAAGTAAAAGAAGTTGTGGCTGAAGCAGTAGCTGACGCTGAAAATGACAAAGATGAACTTACTAAACTTTCAGGTATTGGTAAAGTTAGTCAAGACAACCTTTACGCTGCTGGTATCACAACCTATGCACAAATCGCTGCAATGACAGAAGAAGAAGCAACTGCTGCTAAAGTAAAAGCTGAAGCAGTAGCAGAAGCAAAAGAATTAGCAGGAGCATAAGCATGGCAAACTTTGGACCAAAAGACATTAAAAAATTAAGAGAGACTACTTCTGCTGGAATGATGGATTGTAAAAATGCATTAAAAGAAACAGATGGTGATTTTGACGCTGCCATTGCATGGTTAAGAGAAAAAGGTCTTGGAGCTGCTGCAAAGAAAGCTTCTAAAGTAGCTGCAGAAGGTGTTGTTTCTGTTCAAGTTGCTGGTGACAAAGCTGTTATTGTTGAGATTAACTCTCAAACAGACTTCGTTGCTCAAAATGACGTTTTCAAAGGTGTTGTTGCTGAAATTACACAACATGCTTTTGACAATAACCTTAATGGTGAAGAAGCGATTAACGCTTCTGAAATCAATGGTCAAGAATTTAGCGAATACCTTTCACTTAAAATTGCTTCTATTGGTGAAAACCTAGTAGTAAGAAGAGCTGGAATGGTTGTTGCAGAAGATGATACAGTAGCTGTTAACGGTTACGTTCATGCTAACTCTCAAGTAGCTGTTTTACTTTCTGCTAAATGTGACGATGCCCAAACAGCTACAAAAGTAGCTGCTGAGCTTAAAAACGTTGCAATGCACGCTGCTGCAATGAGTCCAAGTACACTTTCGTACAAAGACTTTGATCCTCAGTTTGTAGCTGATGAAACAGCTGGTAGAATTGAAAAAGTTAAAAAAGACAATGAAGAGCTAGTAAGACTAGGTAAACCTCTTAAAAATGTACCGGAATACGTTTCTATGTCTCAACTTACAGAAGAAGTTTTAGCAACTGCAAAATCAGCGATTGAAGCTGAATTGGCTGCCGAGGGTAAACCAGAGAAAATTTGGGACAAAATTGTTCCAGGTAAACTTGCAAGATACATCTCTGACAACACTTTACTAGACCAAGAACTTGCTCTTCTTGATCAGAAATATGTTATGGACGACTCTGTAACTATTGCTGAGCATATTGAAAAAGTATCTGCTGGTAAAGCTGAGATTACTGAACTAATTCGTCTTGAAGTTGGTGAAGGTATTGAAGTAGAAGAAGAAGATTTCGCAGCAGAAGTTGCGAAGCAAATGGCGTAGGTTTTTTACCTACCCTTTCTTTTTTCTTCTTTCTCCACCCAAGAGGTTATGAAAATGTTCATAGCTTCTCTTTCACTAAACTCTATCCCCAAAAAACTTAATATAAAAGCCCAAATAACCAAAGTGGTATTTTATTCTCAAACCCTATTTCAATATCATCAGCCACAACATAGCCATTAGGATTTCCTTCTAACTGAGCAGAAGTTTTAGATGCTCCACCAATTTCAAAAACCCTTTTATCATCAACAATAAAATCACCTTTATCATGATAATGTACTTGTTGTTTTAGTCCAACTTGCGAAACAAAAAAGCTTTCACGAATAGAACCAATATTTGCATCAGCACATAATACAGTAAAAAGATTTGGATTATCCAGTAAAAGCTTGTCTGGCTTATTAACAGCTCTCATACCTTTTCCACCTCTTACTATGTGTATAAGGCTTCCAGCATCCATTCTGTCAAAGTACTTAGTCAACCCTGAAAAACCCAATATCAATTTTCCCCAACCATCCTAAAAAGCAACAAACCCAAATCAGAATATTTCAATCTCTGATTTGGATTGAGTTTAAATAAGAAGTAATAGATGGATAGTAC
>CACVAU010000046.1 GCA_902727915.1 uncultured Sulfurovum sp. | reverse complement strand
AAGCTACTTCTATTCGTGGCTTTCTAGTCAAGCTAAAATCATTTATCTTAGCTTATAGTGTTGATATGTTTTTTAAGCTTTCCAAAGAACATCAAAAACTCGCTTTTAACTAGCAGTTTGGGTTAAAACATTTTTATCTTTTAAAACTTCATTCACAGGTAAATCAATTAATTTTTTTTTATTAATTTTATATTCTTCTTGTATTTTCTCATACATAGGTATATGTATAGAACTAGGAGTGGTTTCATTATGAAATTCTTTGTAAGATTTTTCATCTCGAAATGATTCTTTAAATTTCTCATTTTCTTCAGCCTCAATGGTTAAAGCATAATCTTTTATTACACGCTTATAACATTCAAGTGGATGTTCCTTTTTTAGCAATATAGCAGAACTTGATGGTAAATATTCATATCCCTTACTAAGTTCTAAAATAAAATTTAATTGATTAGTTATGTGTTTAAGAGCTTCTTCTTTTTCTAGTTTTGAGTCTCTTTGAATATTAGCAGTTTCTTCTATGTGTGCTGGACTATAAGGAAAAATGAAATTTAATTTAAGATCATTCATTTTTTGGTGTGGTATTAAAAAATCTAAGTTAAAATCAAAAATATTTTGACTTTCTTTTGGTTTTATACTAAAAGCTTTTCTTTTTTTCATATAATCAACAATAACATTCATGTCTAAATAGATACTTTCTGTTTCTTCTATTTTGCTTTTCAAATTTTGCCCTTTTTTATTAGTATTTCAATGTTCTATACTTCTGAACCACTTGCAAATTCAAACCCAAAAGCAAAGGGGACAGAGTAGCCTATTCCCTTTAATTCCTTATACCCATTTTTCAAACTCCAACCCAAACTCATAATCAAGAATATCCCCAAATATTGCATCATTACTAACCAAAATAGCCCCTTGACTAATAGCAGTAGAAGCAATCAAAAAATCTAAGTCATTCTTTTTTAACGCCTTTGTATTGATACCTGTCTCTTGTTTATATTTCGCTTTTATCTTCCCAAAAATATCTATCTCTTCTACACTTAAAGGGAAAATGTCCAAATACTCTTTGATAAACTCTATGCCACTTTCAAAAAGCTTTTCATCTCGGTTATCATCTTTTTTAGTTTTTTTGCTCGTTCCCATCCGTCTTTGGTGGGAACGCATATGAGAACCTAAGCTACCAAAACCTCTCCACCTCCATCAACCCATCAACTCCCTCATAATCTCTAGCACTACTATATCGCCAATGCTTCGCTTCATCTACATATCCACGATTTACAGGATTATGATGAATGTAATTAATCTTATTTATCATCATTCCATCTGTCTGTATAAGTTTTGGTTGATAACCCTCTTGCCATATCTAATAAGTTCTATCTTTTTTATGAGCCTTTTTATAAAATCGAAACTGTTTCAATAAAGTTTCTGCATTCTCTCTTTGCAATATCATCACTTTGGGCGATTAGATGGATATGGTTTTCTAGTATCACATAGGCGTAGAGTTTTAAATTTTCCTCTTTTTGTAGATGCTTGAGACTTTGGATAATAATCTCTACACTCTCTTTTCTTGTAAATATTGGTAGCCAATTGAGTATAGTACAGGTTAAAAAGTGTGGATGTATTGGTTCATATATTTTATATCTGCTTCTTCCCATTGAGTATTGTAGCTTATTTGGTTTTAGAAATTGGTTTTGTTACTGTTGCTCTCATATGCGTTCCCACCGAGGACGGATGGGAACGAGCAGAAGTATTAGCCATAGCAAATATTCCAAGGAAACCTTTAGACAAAATATTTACTTTACCGACTGGATTGAGTGTTTAGAGTTATATAGGTTTGAGAGAGCTTAGAAATTAAATCGGAGCAACGGTTGTAGTACCTCACGACTACGCTGGTTGGTATATAATATAAAAATAGTACCTCATCAAGTACTAGTAAATGGATATTTTATTAGGTAATTTCAATCTAGACTACCATTTTAACCCCTTATTCAGTAGGCTTAGGTTGAACTCAATTTATGATAAAATTTAGTTCAGATTAAATTAAAAGGTAGTTAAACTATGCATATCACAAAATTTCAAATTAAAAACTTCAAAAGTTTTAAAGATATAACTATATTTTTTAATCCTCAATTAAATGTATTTACAGGTGTAAATAATAGTGGTAAAACTACAGTATTAGAGGCTATTTCATTATGGAGTGAATGTTTTGGAAAATTAATCACACGAGCAGAACGAGCTGATAATTATTTAAATATAAATAGAGGAAATTACAAGTTAGGATATGCAACTACTAAAGGTTATTTTGATTATCGAAGTATACAAAGTGTTAGGACTACTAAATATCAAGATATTTTTTTTAATTTAGATAATAAAAATAAAATTGAACTTATTATGAGTTTAAAAAATAATCGTAATGAGAATATAGATATTGGATTTTCTATTCAGAATTCTAGTGGTTCAAATTATAAAATTCATTTGAAAAATTATAATACTTTTAATTATCCATTATTTAATCGATTCTTTGACAATTTTCCAAATCCAATTAATATTGTATTTTCTTCTCCTATTGCTAATTTAAAACCAATTGAAGAGTTTAAAACGGAACCTCAAATAAAAAATAGCATTGAACAAAGAAGTTCAATTGAAGTTCTGAGAAATAGAATTAAGCTTTTAGATGGAGTTTCATATCCAAAGTTTATAGAAAAACTATCTTATATATTGTCAAATAAAGAGGATAGTATAGAACTACATACAGATTCAGATATTATAAAAGATGTTGAAGTTCATTATGATATTAGTTTAAATGCTAAAGATATTAGTAAAAATTTGACTCTTCTAGGAAGTGGTACTTTACAAATTATAGAAATACTTCTTTCCTTATATGAAAAGCCAAAAGACTTAAACCTTATTCTTCTTGATGAACCTGATTCTCATATACATAGAGATATACAAAAAAGATTAATGAAAGTCTTAATAGATTTTTCTCAAAATTTACAAATTTTTATTTCTACACACAATGAAAGTTTAATTCGAAGTTCTAAGGCTGAACAGATTTTTCACTTAGAAAGAGGTGTTGAAAAAGAGTATAAACCTATTATATATGATAAACCAGTTTATATTGAGAATGGATTAATCCCATCAAAGCATCTTAAAGTTTTACAAGACTTGGGAAATGAAAGTGCATTAGATTTTATAAATGCTTTAGAAGCAGATAAATTAGTATTGGTAGAGGGAAAGTATGATCCTAAATATATTCAATATATTTTAGATAAGAATAGTGATACTCATAAAACCTCGAATATTGCCTATTGGTCATTTGAAGGAATTGATAATATTTTAAAACATATTTTTTCTTATAAGGATATGTTTTCTAAAATCAAAAATGAAAAAACCTTATGGGAAAAGTCTATTTTGATTATTGATAGAGATTATCTGACTGAGAATCAAGCAAATAAATTAAAAACTCAATTAGAAAGAAAGTTAGGTATACCTGTTATTATTTGGAATTTCTATACTATTGAATCAGTCTTTTTAAGTGATATAAATGTATTTTCAACAATAATCAAAGAGTATATCTCTGAGACTACAGTAACTCAACAAGATATAATTGATGATATAAATAATGAAGTCGATAGAATATCGCAGGAAAGATTATTAGAACTTGACACCGTTATAAAAGGCAAATTTTTAAAATGGATAAGTGACAAACAAGGACTTTTTGATAAAAATGGATTGTCTCAAATTTTGCCTCAGGCAACAGCTTATTCTGATATTCGAGAGTTTCATAAAGCTAAATTAGATGCCAATGAGATTGATTCTCTTGCAACAAAAGATGATATAGAAGACATTATTAAAAATATAATATTAAAATATAAACCTACAGATGCAACAATAAACTATTTTGAATTGATTTTAAAAAATGTATCAAAAAATAGATTATGGTTTGATGAATGGAATATGATGATAACTAAAGTTAAATCTTAAGAAAAAAATAGTGTAAAGTTTACAAGAATCATCTCTACTAGAAAAGCAACAAAAAAAGAGAAAAAAGTATACCAAAGGAGGTGTCCAAAATGAAAGATGAATATGATTTTACAAATGCAGAACAGGGAAAATTTTATGTGCCTATAGAGGAGCTTGATATTCCTATATATTTGGATGAAGAAGTTAAGAAATTTTTTTTGAAAAAGCTTAAAAATAAAGATGTTGACTTTTCTTTGAGTAGTGTTGTTAATGCTCTTTTATTGAAAGATATTGAAATTTCTAAACGGTTGGCTATTTAATCTTAACTCGATATCTCATTTGAACAAATGATTAGCAAAAAGAATATTAGGACAGACTTTTTCAATTAATTATTTGCTGAACAAAGTCCACCTTAAAAAAGCAGACTCAAAAGAGACCTTATCTGCTATATTCAAAGGTTCTCTATGATGATTTTGGACTTTGTTTTCCATTTTTATCAATTGCCCAAACTCTATAACTCAACTCAAGCCCAACACAATCTTACTCTCAACAAGTAACTCCACTATAACAATTCAACCCTCCAAAAGTTTTTCTAAAGTTCCATAAACTATAATTGCATAGACAATAGTTGTCTATGCAACTAAATAGGAGAAAACATGTCTTCAGAAGAAAATAACAAAGAGGAAAGCTTAGATTACCATGTCCATGTGACGGGCAACCAAATGCGTAATAACTTCAATGAGTTTTTAAAACCCTATAACATCTACACCGAGCAGTTTGCCATGCTCTGTAGTTTAAATGAATATGGAACCAGTACAAGTAGCCTATTCCCTTTAATTATATTCAAACCTCAAAAAACTCCACCCCATCCTTAGAACCAATCAATAAAAAGCTTCTAAGCTTAGGAATATTTTTAATTTTATCAAGCTTTAAATACCCCTCAACTTGTTTGATTCCCTCTTTTTTTAACTTCTCATAATCATCTTTTTGTTTTACCCATTTAAGTTCAAACAGATAATTATTAGGAACTTTTTCATCTCGTCCTATAAGTAAAATATCAGGATATTTGTTGTTCAATTCAGGTTGAGAGTCTATAAAATAGAACTCTGCAAAGCTTAGAAGTGAAAGGGTTATGACATGAAAGTGTTTTTCCGTAAAGCCATAATGGTCTCGGTTAGAGAGGGTTTTTATGACATCGTTGAGTTGATTTTTAAAGGGTTCATTATCGCCCAAAAGTAATTTGGTTAACGTATGGCTAAAAGAGTATTGATGTTTAAAACTATTTCTTTTTTGTACCTCAATGGCAAAGTAGTTAAAATAGAGTATTTTTATCACATAATTTGGTATCTCAAAATTATAAAGTCCACCTGTTATTTCATCTTTTATGGTTATAAACCCCATAGAGTAAATAAGTGTTATAAAATCATCTTCAGAAAACTCTTGATTTAAATCGTATCGGTCTTTTATAACTCCACTAATAGAGTTTGTCTCTATCAGCTCTTCTAATACTTTATAATTTCTATCGCTGTCACCGATATTAAAAAGTTTCATAATTGCTTTGTAGTCACTTGCGACATTACTGTCTAGCATTTTTA
>CACVAU010000045.1:19364-29947 GCA_902727915.1 uncultured Sulfurovum sp. | reverse complement strand
AAAATGTTGTTTTATCTTCAGTCATAGACCGTGATTGTTACAAGATTTGAAGTTACTACTTCAATCTTACAAGAGTAATATATTTCTTTTTAGAAGTACATTTACTCTTAATTTATTATACGAGGAGTTAAAAATGAAAAAAAACTACAAACATTATCTTGTTCCCATTACTTTTATAGTTCTTACCGTTATTGGTTGTCTTCTACATATCTTTTTTGATAATGATTGGTGGGGGTTAAGACTTTGGGTTGCATTGGATGTCTCATTTGCTGTTGCTTTAGGGGTTATAGCCTTTATGGTGTATTTAGAGTATATCAAGGCAGAAGATGAGATAAAGATTTACTTTCATGTTAAAGGAAAATTGAAAAATACAGGTTTAAGTCTACTTCGTAAAGATTGCACACGTAGTGAGATATTTGGACTTTTGGGCATGATGCAACCTGAAAATAGTAAACGATTTTCTGTTGATACTACAGAATTAGCCCTAATCCTAAAAGAAGTTCAAGCTGTCCAAAAAGCTCAAAAAAATAGATTTGTGATAGAGATGAAGAATCATGAGTTTGAACAGTTTGAGATTTTGGAGGAAGAAGTATGATAATTAGTATTTTAGGAATGGCAGGAAGAGACTGGAAAACTAAAAAGAAATCTTCTATTTATTATGATTGTTCTATTTTGAAGAAAAAGAGTGGAGACTTTTGTAACTCTGTTGATGTTTTACTTTCGTCTTATGATGATGAGTTTTATTTCATTGGTACTCAAATGGCAATTGATTTTCAAAAAGAGTTGTTAGATTTTAAAGATAAAAAGTGTTACTTTGTAGTGGTTGAAGATGACTCTTTAGATGATATTTTTGAAAAGATTTTAGAGCTTTTACAAGAGAGTAAAGAGACTATTTTAGACATTACTCATGGTTTTAGACATCAACCGATTATGGCTATTTTTGCTTCTACATTGTCGCAGTTCTTAGATCGAAAAGACTTGAAGATAGTGTATGCAAAAGAGAAAGAGAGATTGCTTTCTTACGAATACATTTATTTAAATGAATACATAGAGATAACACAAATCTCTCTTTTACTTACAGGGTTTATTCGTACGCTTAATTTTGTACCTGTAGAGAACATGAAGCTTTTAAATAATAAGCTCTTTGAAGACTTTTCAAAATCATTACTTTCAAATGACCTAAAAGGGGTTGAAAAAAACTATGAGTTATTGAGTGCTGAACTTAGAGGATTAAAAAAGAATGAAGAGTTAAAGCATATCTCAAATCTGATCGAAAAGGTAGAAACTGAACTTAGACCTTTAGCACTTTTTGCTCCTTTACTTCATTTTCAAAAATACATCTTTCTTGCTAAATTAACCGTAGAGAAAAACTACATTATTGTCGCTTATGCTTATATTTTTGAATCACTTCGTGAGTATTGTGCTTATAGGTTTGAAGATATTTGTTCGAGCATTGAGTTTAAAGATGACTATGCTAAAAATCAAGCCGTTATGACCACCATCGGTAACTTTCATTGGGCAAATTTTGGTACGGAGATCTTGAAAAAGCATAAAGGCATTTACAAGAAGAACAAAACAGAATTTAAAGAAGTTCAAAAACTTTACGACAAGATTAGGAAAAGAAGAAATGCTTTGGCTCACATAAACAAGACCAAAGATTTTGAAGACATAAAGCGAGATCTTAAAAAGATTATTGCTAAGGTTGAAGTGCTTTATAATGCTGAGACACTTAAAACGATTGTTTACTAATTCAAATGAAAATTTTATTAACCTATGACATTGTCAATTCTAAAAATAGAACCAAACTCTCAACACTTTTAGAGGGTTATGGTTATAGAGTAAACTTCTCTGTGTTTGAACTGGACATTAAGAAACATCAGTTTGACTTACTTTTAAAAGCCATAGAACCTTTTTATGAGAAAGAAGACTCGGTGCGTATTTATAACTTTTCTACTGACACCGTTGGAAAGTCTTACGATTTAAATGCTAAACGACCTAAGCCATTTGAGAAAAGGAGTTCCTATGTTAACTAAAAAATTTAATAAGTTGTTTTCTACCAAAAACCTTTTGATGACTTTAGAACTCTACAAAAAAACAAAAGGTTATCATGAAGCTAAAGAATTAATGGCTTCTGGAGAGTTTTTAAAAAGTTTGGAAGAAGGTTACATTCCTGACCCCATGAAAGGGTTTGAAATTGCCAAAGAAAATGGCGAAATGCGTAAACTGGCTCAAGCCTCTGTTAGCTCGAAAGTTGTACAAAAAATTATTTCCGAAGCCTTACTAGATGCTGTGAAGTTAAATGATAAGTCCTATGCTTTTCGAAAAGGAAAAGGGGTTACGAAAGCCGTTAACCGAACCAAAGACTTTATAAAACGTTACCGTCATGTGGCAAAAGCTGATGTCAATGACTTTTTTGACAGCATCAATCAAGAGAAATTATTGGTAGTTTTAGAGAAAGTCATTGAAGACAAAAAGATAATCTTGCTCATTTCGCTGTTTTTAAAAAATGGGATGATGAAAGAAAATGAGTGGCAGGACAAAAGTCAAGGGGTTTACCAAGGAGATGTTCTCTCTCCTGTGTTGTCGAACTTGTATTTGCACAGTTTTGATGAAGCTTTAGAGAAACAAGGCATTGACTTTGTAAGGTTTGCTGATGATATGTTGTTTTTTGCTAAAAATGAGAAAAAAGCTAAGAAGAACTTAGGTATTGCCATTGGGTATTTGAAAGCACTTGATTTAACTTTTGGTGAAGACAAGTCTTACCTTGCTTCAGTAGATGAGGGCTTTGAGTTCTTGGGTTTACGTTTTAAAGGCTCAAACGTTGAGATGGACAATGAACGCTTTCAAAAGAAGCTTTCAGATCTTTCACAAAAGACAAAAAAGAAGAGCCTCCAAAAGTCTATTACCTTTATAAATGAGTATTTAATGGGGATTCGTCACTATTATTTTAAGGTACTTTCCGACAAACATCAACTCATATTTATAGCTGAACATATAGATGAGATATTGGTCAAAAAAATAGCGTTGGCAAAAAAGAGTAAAGAGATTAACAAAAAATCACGCTTTATTCAAATTTTAGTTGGACTGCATGATCTTGAACATAACACAAAAGAAGAAAAGCAAAAACATGCCCATAATCTTATAATCCGAGCCTATGAGTCCATAGCCATGGCAAAACCTCTTGAAACTGCTGAAAAGAAAATGCAAAAGAAAAAGAGTAGTTTCTTACAAGAACAGATAAAAAGCTCAGAGATTATTTTAAACCGTTTCGGACTGTACATAAGTCTGAGCAAGGGTAAGATAGTAGTTAAGGAGTATGGTAAGGTTATTCAAACTTCACCTATAAACTGGGTAACACGTATTATTGTTATGACTAAGGGTGTTTCGCTTTCTGCTAATCTTATTTTGGAATGTTCTAAGCGAAAGATAGACATTGACTTTATAGAAAAGTCAAAACCTTATGCTCAAATAACGTATTATAATGTGGTTTCCAATGAGCTGCATTTGAAACAACTTGATTTGAAAAACTCTAAAAAAGGGTTTAAAACAGCCAAAGCAATCATCAAAGCTAAGATGAAAAATCAGATAAATTTAGTGAAATATTATGCACGGTATAGAGAAAGTAAACAGGTAGATGTATTTGAAAAGTTAGAACGTAGTATTGAACAGATGGAAGGCATAGCTAAGAAGATGAAAGAAGCAAAAGACGTGCCTGCTCTTATGGGTTATGAAGGTTCTTTGTCTGTGTTGTATTGGAAATGTTTTGGATTAATTATTGGTGAAAAAGATTTTAAACGTGAAACTTTTAATGCTCCTGATGCCATTAATCAATCACTTAATTATGGTTATGCTTTTATTTATCATAGGGTTCAATCTGCTTTGTTAAAAACAGGTATAAATTTATATCATTCTTTTCTTCATAGTTCTCAGCCCAATAAACCTACACTTGTTTTTGATATGGTCGAAGTTTTTCGTCAAATGGTTGTAGACAGAGAGATTATTTCAATACTTACACATGGTACCGAACTCAATTCAAACAAAGGAAGACTCACTAAGAAAAGTATTAAAGTGATTACTGAAAACATTCAAGAGCGATTAGCAACACCGACGAAATGGCGAAAAGGAAAGTTTAAAATAGTAACCATTATTGATGAACAAGCTTTAGAGCTTTCTCATGTTATTAAAGGGGTAAAGTCCAATTTTAAGGGATTTGTAGGACGTTATTAGTCACTAAAACAACTTACAAACTTTTTCGCTAAGTTTAGATTAAGGAAAAATAGAGGGAAAGCCCATAGTTTAGGCTTTCTCTTTTTTTTGGCTGCTTTTTAAAAAGTTCGTAAGTCTCACTTTTTTTCAAAAACTTTGGAGACTTACGAACTTTTATTTTTACTTAAGTTTTAAATGCCTATTTTTCGGGGGTTCTGAA
Source organism: uncultured Sulfurovum sp. (assembly GCA_902727915.1). Next base: position 25,521 of record CACVAU010000045.1, on the reverse strand, counting down.
ACTTAGATTTGGCTAAAAGTTTGGAAGTCTCTGATTTTACATGCGAGTCAAAAAGACTTACAAACTTTTTTCGACCACTAAAGACCTAAATATAGGCACTTTAAGAAAAAAACAAGCCAAGTTGGACTATAGTTTTTCATAGACTTACAAACTTTTTTGTAAAGTTCCATAAAATAGCGTTGTTAAGTTGTTTGAATAATGAGATATATTTAACAGTTTCCCAGCCTATAGGCTATGACCCGACTACAGAGATGTGATAGGGGATTGAAACTTGCTGGGTTATAATAATCCCAGCAATTATTGCTGAAATATGACCCGACTACAGAGATGTGATAGGGGATTGAAACAGTATCAGGGTTTACGTAACGTATTAACTCTGTTATTTATGACCCGACTACAGAGATGTGATAGGGGATTGAAACAAAATTTTATCTTTTAATGGATAAGGCTTCATATTTAATGACCCGACTACAGAGATGTGATAGGGGATTGAAACGTATATTACCTTTTCTTTCTGATGGGTAGTGTGGTGTCCTACCACATACATGACCCGACTACCTTCCTCTAGCGCTGTCATCAGAAAAGAATTTTTCGTAGTGTGGTGTCCTACCACATACATGACCCGACTACAGAGATGTGATAGGGGATTGAAACATCTCTTCATAGATACGAGAACAATCTGTTAGCTCATAAATGACCCGACTACAGAGATGTGATAGGGGATTGAAACTCGTAACTTTTTTGATTGAATCCAATTACGGAGAAGAGCATGACCCGACTACAGAGATGTGATAGGGGATTGAAACAGTGAGAACCCTTTAAGAAAAGGTTCCCCGTTAATGACCCGACTACAGAGATGTGATAGGGGATTGAAACTGTTTTCTCTTTGTTCTGTCATAATTTTTCCTTTAAATTATGACCCGACTACAGAGATGTGATAGGGGATTGAAACGTATTCATCTCCTTCAAATTTCGGATAAGCACCGGCAAATGCATGACCCGACTACAGAGATGTGATAGGGGATTGAAACAAAATCCATATTATAATATTTAGCATCAGGTTCTTCATTTTTATGACCCGACTACAGAGATGTGATAGGGGATTGAAACAGATACATACTTTTTATTAAGACATGTTTTATAGAATTCCTATGACCCGACTACAGAGATGTGATAGGGGATTGAAACCTCCAAATCGTTTCCAAAACTTTTTAGTCTTAGGAAAAGATGACCCGACTACAGAGATGTGATAGGGGATTGAAACCTTTCACATTTTCTTTTATATACGATATGGCATTTTATGACCCGACTACAGAGATGTGATAGGGGATTGAAACCTTTATCACAAATAAAGATTAATAATTTAGTAATAAGATGACCCGACTACAGAGATGTGATAGGGGATTGAAACTATCATGTTTGCTATTGTTACATTTTTTTCTTCTGATGACCCGACTACAGAGATGTGATAGGGGATTGAAACTTTTTTACAAATTTTTGAGCTTTTTTTGCATCAGATGACCCGACTACAGAGATGTGATAGGGGATTGAAACAATATCATTTTCATTATAGAATATATAGCCTGGATGACCCGACTACAGAGATGTGATAGGGGATTGAAACAGAGAATTACATCATTACGAATAATTTCCGTTCCAAATGACCCGACTACAGCGATGTGATAGGGGATTGAAACAGAGCATTGTAATGATTATCGGACTCATTATTCCGTAGTGATTATGACCCGACTACAGCGATGTGATAGGGGATTGAAACTAAATACCAAAGTGCTCTGCGATTTGAGATCGATAGTATGACCCGACTACAGCGATGTGATAGGGGATTGAAACTAAATACCAAAGTGCTCTGCGATTTGAGATCGATAGTATGACCCGACTACAGCGATGTGATAGGGGATTGAAACTTTGTAGACAATGCTGTTTTTTCAATATAAGCTTTATGCTTAATATGACCCGACTACAGCGATGTGATAGGGGATTGAAACCCTGAAAAGTTTTTTTAACCTCGACAGTCGTTCCACTTATGACCCGACTACAGAGATGTGATAGGGGATTTTTAAATAACTTAATAACCTTTTTTCTTCTTCCCCAACTTTTATTATAAAATGACAATAAATGTCTAGCTATTTTGTTAAAATACAGGTAACAATTAATAGAGGAATATATGAATAAAATAAATAATAAAGAGAATAAAAATAGAAGAATGTTTTTGTTGTTTTCTCATGACATAACAGCTACACAGAGAGAAGATGCTAAAAAGACGCTTGGTATTTCTGAATTTGTTGAATTACCTGATGACTTACAGACTTTATGGTCAAATATTCCAGCTGATTTAGAGGATATTGAAGTGTATTTAGAACCTTTAAAAGCGTATATTGTTGATGTTGCAAAGCCTAATGATTGTCTTTTGGTTCAAGGAGACTTTGGAGGGACTTACCATATGGTGCGTTTTTCTAAAGTACATGATTTTGTATCGGTTTATGCTACGACCAATAGAAACGTTATAGAAACAAAAGAAGGAAATACCATTGTTAAAAAGTCTATTTTTCAGCATGTTCGTTTTAGAGAGTATGTTTAACTGGCTTTAATTAGACAGCTTCTGTCCATTTACTAGCCTAAAATTCTTACATACTAAAGTAAGGATTTTAAAATTATGAATAAACATGAAGCTTTAAACATTTTGGGTCAAAAATTGATGGGTGGTGATAAAATTGCCAGTAATAATGAAGTGTTACTTGAATATTTTGGATGTAGTAGCCGAACATTAAAACGTTATTTAGAAATTTTAGATGATAAGTATGCTTTGAAAAAAACGCTTCTTGATAGGGTCACTTATTATAGTTTAGAGACAAGAGTTTCTAATATTGTACATGAATATTTATCTACCTCAGAGGATATGACATGGTTGATTCAGATGATAAACTCTTCTGATAAAACACTTTTTTCTAAATTAGAAGAAGATACTAAAGAACGACTTGAAAATATTTTAAGTTCTGAAAAAGATATTTTTCTTTATCAAAATTCCCCCTTTGAATTATTAGAAGGAAAAGAACATAATCAGCTGTTTAGAGAATTGAAATTGGCAGTAAAAAATAATGAGTACAGAGATATTCATTACAGTTACAACAGTCAAGTTGTTTTAGAAGAAGTTCAATGTTTAAAATTGATATTTATGGAAAACAATTGGTATGTGGCTATTGCTACTAAAGAGAAAAAAGTTCTTTTTTTACGGATTTCTTTTATTAAAAAAATTGAGTACTCTTCTAATAAAATATCTTATCAATCAAAACAGCTTGACTTATATCGTGACTTCTTTAAAACTTTTCAAAACCCTATGACATTGTTTGGACAAAAGAAACAAAAAGCACATCTTTTGGCATCTTCAAAAGTAGCTAAGTACTTTAAACCTGATATGAAAAAACTTTTAACTTCTCAAACTTTTATAGAAGAAAGAAGTGATGGTTCTGTTGAATTTACTTTGGATTACACACAAAGTATGGAAATTTTACCATTAATTAAAAAATGGTTACCTGATTTAAAAATACTCTCACCTAAGTCACTTGACGATGAGTTTAAATCAGATTTACATGCTTATCTACAATAACTTTTCTTGAAAAATAAACTACATATTTTTATTAAACAAACTCTTGTTTAAATGACAAGAATTGTCATCCAAATTTCTTACAATACAACTATCTTAAAACAAGGAAACATGATGAAAAAATCATTTCTTAGTGTTGCAGTAGCAACATTTATTTTAACAGGTTGTGGGAGTAATGGCTCAAATACAGGAGATAGTGATGATGGAGGTAACCCTGAAGTGGTTGCTCCTGTAGGTTATGATAGCTTAGTTATTAACAATAAAGGAGATGTTGTTGAAAGTAAGCTGGGGAAATTGTCTATTAAACTCTATAGTAATGTAGCTGATGTAGCTGATGCTCAAAGTATGCACAAAGGTGTCGTGGTTAATGTTAATGGTGAAGACAGTGAAACTATGCCGATTCAAGCGTCGTATGTTGGTGATGAAATTAAGGTGGCTGTTTATGATGAGAACAATAAGTTACTTGCAGCAAGTGATGCAATTGAAGTTGCAGATGATGTACCAGTAGTTCTGGTTAACGTAAGTATATAAGGGATTTATGATGAAAACAAAGTTTATATTATCAATGGTAGCAGCTGCTACGATGTATGGAAATGCTATAGAGTTAGAAAGAGACAATGACTGGAACTTAGTGGGAATTTGTCAAGATATGCTTGCAAGTGGAATTGATTTGACAAATATTTCAGAGATTCAAACACAGGATGGTTTGTCACTTTATACAGGTGAGTGGGCTAAGTATTCAAATGTGACTTCTTTTCCTGCAGGTTATGGTATTTGGGTTAAAGCTAAGGCTGGTATTGATTTTAATGTAGGTGAAAGTAGAGGCAAAATATTAAAGCCTTTATTAAGAGATGGAGATTATACGCTTATGGCTTCTTGTGAGCAAAGAGATATTTCTACAGAAGAGATGAATAGTCATGATGAAATACAAGATCAAGATGGAAAAACGGCTTATCGTAATGGTAGTGCATTTGAAACGCATTCAAATCTTTCTACCTTAACTTATGGAAAGGGGTATTGGCTTAAAGGAGCTAAGGATAGTACCTTTAAAGTTAAAGATAATTTGACTGTACCAAAAGTTTTTTCTTATCAGGCTATTAATAACCTAGGGGAAACGGTAGAGACTACTTACAATGGATACACCATTAAACTCTTTACAAACTATGAAGAACAAGCCAATTCTCAAGCGAGTCATACAGCCATAGTAGTTCGTGTAGATGGTGTTGATGCACCTATTATGCAAGTACAAGGAACTTATCGAGATAAAGAGGTGGTTGCAGCTATTTACAATGATGAAGGAAAGATTGTTGGTGTGACTGAAAACGTTGTGGCTAACAGTGTGGGTATTGGAACGTTTATTGATATTGTGATTAGTGATGATGGAAGTACTGAACCCTCTGTTAATCATACGCCAACGATTACAGGAACACCAAGTACTACAGCTACAGTAGAGAGTGAATACAGCTTTACACCAACAGCGAATGATAGTGATGGAGACAGTTTAACTTTTTCTGTAACAGGTAAGCCTAGTTGGTTAAGTTTTGAAGTGGCTACAGGAAAGTTGTCTGGGACACCAAGTGCAACAGATGTTGACACAAGCTCAAGTATGCTCATAAGCGTAAGTGATGGTGAAAAGAGTGCCAGTTTAGCATCTTTTACACTTAATGTTTCAAGTGCTGAGTGTGTAGATGAAATGACTGATAATTTTACGTCTTATACTGTGGCTAAAGACAATGCTTTAGGTGACATTGTTCAATCGTTTAATGGTTTTGAAGTAAAAGTTACAAGTACAGCTTCTGTCAATGCAACGAGTTCAGGAACAGTGGCTATTTATGGTTCCATTAACGGAGATAATACAGCTTCACTTTTAAAGCTTAATGCTAACTATGCCATAGGTAGTAGTTTTGTTGTAAAAGTTTATAAAGATGCTAAGTTGGTTGGAATGAGTTCTGAGCTAGTAAGTGGTTCTACTGCTATTAACTTTGGGTCTATTACGACTTTGAGTTGTTCTGAGTAATCCTTTTTGGATTACTTTTTGTAAAGGAAAAAATATGTTTAAAATAAAAAAAAAGCTAAAAATATTATTGTTACTTTTACCAATGCAAACATTACTTTTTGCAGGTTACTCTACCGATATTAGTTCTACAACCAATGGAAATAGTTACTGGGATATTTCTCTTCTAAAATTAAAAGTAAATAAATTAGAAAACCATTTACTAGAATTATATACGACTAAAATAGATGGAAGTAAAATTAATTCAGCAGGAACATTGACATTACGAGAAGATGGATACAATGGTAATGTTTTAATGACAAAGAGAACATATGGTTATTCTTATTATGAAGAGTTTGAAGACATTGAGTTGTCACAATTTAGTTCTTATCCTAAGAAACTGTATGTTTATTATGAACCAGATGCTGGTGGCTGGGCATGGGTTGGACCAATTACGGTGAATAAATCAATACCTAATCCAACAGTAAGTTCCATAAGCCCAACATCTGTGACCTTAGATGAAAAAACAACCTTCACGGTAA
>CACVAU010000045.1:16173-19264 GCA_902727915.1 uncultured Sulfurovum sp. | reverse complement strand
GAGGTACTTACTTAACGAGTCAAACAGCTTTTTTTATTGAGGATTGTAAAGATGTAGTTTATCTTAGTGGTACTTCAACTAGTAGAACCTTTTCTTGTACCCCAAGTTATACAGCAGGAAGGAAGAACGGATTAATTAAAGAAAAAACAGGAGGAAATACACTCAAAAGCTTTTCAGTTGATGTAACAGATAAGAGTTCAACAGTAAGTTCCATAAGCCCAACATCTGTGACCTTAGATGAAAAAACAACCTTCACGGTAAGAGGTACTTACTTAACGAGTCAAACAGCTTTTTTTATTGAGGATTGTAAAGATGTAGTTTATCTTAGTGGTACTTCAACTAGTAGAACCTTTTCTTGTACCCCAAGTTATACAGCAGGAAGGAAGAATGGATTAATTAAAGAAAAAACAGGAGGAAATACACTCAAAAGCTTTTCAGTTGATGTAACAGATAATGCTACTTTAGGCTTTCCTGAAACAGTTATTAAAACGAAAACATCAACCAGTTTGTTTGTTGATGCAGAACATAATCCATTTACCAATACCAATCAAGGTCTTGAAGGTCAGTGTACATGGTATGCTTATGGAAGGATTTTAGAGTTGGTAGATGGAGGTCATCTTGCACAGCATGTTGCCGATGATTTTAGAGCTGGTTTATGGACAGGTACAGGAAGACATGCACAGTATTGGCCCACTAAGTTAGGTATAGAAGGAGAAGGTTTCTCAACAAATACCACCGTCTTACCAATGGAGAAACGTCAAAAAGGTTTACTAGCTGTTTGGTCATCGGGTGTTTATGGACACGTTGGGATTGTTGAAGAAGTTGGACCAAACAAAGAGTGGTACATTTTAAGTGACTTTAACCGTGGTGATGCACAAAACTATAAAAGAGTTAAATATAAGTTTGATAGCAGTGCCACAGTATCAGGAACAGAAGATGATAAACTCCTAGGTGTTTACCCAACATTTTATGAGCTTGATGTATTGACTCCGACTCCAAATAACAATGTGGTTGGTATTGATATTAGTGATGCAAATGGTGATGTGGATATGAACCAAGTTACAACTGATAGTAAACATATTGAATATGTTTTTGTGAAAGCAACAGAGGGTTACCCTGAGGGTGATGATATTAATTATGAAGTTTCTAAAAAGTTTTTACAGGCAAACTTTAAGACAAACATGGACAATGCCTTAAGTGCTGGTTTAAAAGTGGCTCCTTATCATTTTGCACGACCTGATTATAATCCAACACTAGAAGGTGCTGAGCAAGAAGCTATCTATTTTGTGAAAAAGATTAAGAGTTATTATGAGAACAATGAAATGCTAGCTCCTATGATTGACATTGAACATCCTGTTAATGAGAATGTAAATAATCAAGATCAGATTGAAAGATGGTCTAAAGCAGAGCTTTCAGCATGGATATTAGCACTTTCAAATAAAGTTGAAGCATTACTGGGTGTGAAACCAATTTTATACATGAATGAAAACTTTGTAGACAATGAAGTAGATGGCAGTTTAAGCGCTAATACTTTATGGATAGCAAAATACAATAACAACGATGGAGAGATTGGAGAGTACCCATCTGTTGGGGCTTGGTCAAAGTATGGCTTTTGGCAGTATACAAGTAAAGGAAGTGTCAGTGGTGTTGCTGGTGATGTTGACCTTAATGTTTTTAACGGTTCAGTTGAAGCATTAACTCAGACCCTTTACCAACAAGTTGTTGTGGACAGTGATGCTGATGGAATCCCTGATAGTATTGAAGTTTCACTGGGGTTAAATCCAAATTCAACAGACAGTGATAATGATGGAATTTTAGACCTTGTAGAGCTTGGTGACATGTATAATCCTATAAACACGGATGGAACAGATGAAATTGATGCCTTAGATGATGATTCGGATAACGATGATGTTTCAGATAAAGATGAAATAGCCAATGGCTTGAATCCATTGGATGAACAAGATGCACAGGGTGATGCAGATGCTGATGGCTACTCCAACCTAGAAGAGATACAAAATGGTACAAATCTCAATGATGCTAGCAGTTATCCTCAGCCTGAAGTAGTCTCTAAAACCATTATGATAACTAAAGGCTTTGGATTATATGGAATGAATAGTTCCATGAGCTTAACTGAGTTAAAAGAGCAAATAGGTGAAGATAACCTGTTGGCTATCAATAGTGCTACGAAGACATATCAGTTAGCTTATGTCAATGAAGGACTTGGGTTCTTGAATGACTTTACAGCTCTTGAGCCATTGTCAGCTGTATGGATAAATGTTGCTCAAGATGTCAGTATAGATTATGAGGAAGTGCAATACACTCAAACAAAAGAGTTGAGTTTAGAAGCTGATAAATGGTATTTAATCAATCCTCCAAAAGCAATGAGTCTCGTTGAAATTAAAAATCAAGTAGGAGAGAATAATATTGATACCATTCAAGGCTTGGTTAAGACATATCAACAATCTTATGTGAACGCAGGAACAGGCTTTTTAAATGACTTTACAGGCTTTGAAGAACCCAATGGATATTGGATTAAGTTACTCAATAATGATGCGCTATTAACATTTGACTTCACCGAGTAGGAGACATAAGTAAAAAGCTTAATTTTTTAGGCTTTTTAGGGCTAAAACAACTTACAAACTTTTTCGCTAAGTTTAGATTAAGCAAAAAGAGAGGGAAAGCCCATAGTTTAGGCTTTCCCTTTTTTTTGGCTGCTTTTTAACAAGTTCGTAAGTCTCACTTTTTTTCAAAAACTTTGGAGACTTACGAACTTTTATTTTTACTTAAGTTTCAAATGCCTATTTTTCGGGGGTTCTGAAACTTAGATTGGGCTAAAAGTTTGGAAGTCTCCTATTTTACATACAACTCAAAAAGACTTACAAACTTTTTTTGACCTCTAAAGCCCTAAGTATAGGCACTTTAAGAAAAAAACAAGCCAAGTTGGACTATAGTTTTTCATAGACTTACAAACTTTTTTGTAAAGTTCCATAAAATAGCGTTGTTAAGTTGTTTGAATAGTGAGATATATTTAACAGTTTCCCAGCCTATAGGCTATGACCCGACTACAGAGATGTGATAGGGGATTGAAACT
>CACVAU010000045.1:3009-16073 GCA_902727915.1 uncultured Sulfurovum sp. | reverse complement strand
ATGACCCGACTACAGAGATGTGATAGGGGATTGAAACTCCTAGTATTACAAATTCCATCATTTTTTAATCCTTATGACCCGACTACAGAGATGTGATAGGGGATTGAAACACAACAGTATCTACCGTTTGAGAAACAGCAGCTTCAGTTTTATGACCCGACTACAGAGATGTGATAGGGGATTGAAACTGAGTAGAGAAAGTGGAGATTATCGTTTTTGGAATGACCCGACTACAGAGATGTGATAGGGGATTGAAACTTTAGTAGCATTTTTATTCCTTTGTTGTTGATTATATGACCCGACTACAGAGATGTGATAGGGGATTGAAACTCAGCTCAAACACTGCCCAAACAACTATAGCTATTATCACTATGACCCGACTACAGAGATGTGATAGGGGATTGAAACGTGAAGCAGATATACCAGTCGTGAATTTAAATCTCGATGACCCGACTACAGAGATGTGATAGGGGATTGAAACCTAATAACAGACTTATTGACATCAAATCCTTTTGGATATGACCCGACTACAGAGATGTGATAGGGGATTGAAACCTTTAAAATTCATTCTTTTCAAGTTTGAAATATTTTCCGTCATGACCCGACTACAGAGATGTGATAGGGGATTGAAACAAAAACTTATTTAGTTCATATGGACACTGATCCGTCTTATGACCCGACTACAGTAATGTGATAGGGGATTGAAACTCTATCTCTTCAATTTTTGCAGAAAGAGCCGTTTATGACCCGACTACAGTAATGTGATAGGGGATTAATTGTTATGATGCTAAGAAGTTTGTGAGTAGACAGCTTTTGTCTACTCATTAGTCTATAATCCTTCACATATTTTAAAATAAGGATTTACCGAACAATGAAAAAACTATTTTTACTCCTCTCTCATACGTTAACTAGTAAGCAGATTAATGATGCAAAAAACACTTTTGCTGTGGAGGCGTTTATCCCTTTAAGTCCTGAACTTCAAACACTTTGGTCAAATGTACCCCCTACACTGGAAGACTTAGTCAAATATCTACAACCTCTTCGGAATTTCTTAATTGAAAATTTAGAGGACAATGACTTGGTATTGGTGCAAGGAGATGCTGGAGCAACATGTTCTGTTGTGTTTTTTTTGAAATCTTTAGGTTTTTCTGCTGTGTATGCTACAACACAAAGAGAAGTGCTAGAGCTTAAAGGCAATGATGGTAAAGTTGTTAAAAAATCTGTTTTTAATCATGTTGGGTTTAGAAAATATTAGGGGAAGAGATGAAAAAAGCTGTTATTACAATTTTAGGAACCATATCTCCACCAAGAGAAGGGCAAGAAAAAGCACATTATTATTTATCTCAAGAACTTCAAAAGGTTTTCTCTTTAAAAAAAGAGAACTATACCAATATGCTTCCACTTCTTATTGCAAACCTTGAAGATCAGTATGGAACGATTCGATGTATTTATACAAATTTTTCTAAAAATATTCAATCTAAAGTATTAAGGTATGAAAACCTTGACTTTGATATTAGAAAAGAAGGTGTTTTTATTTCAGAAAATGCTGTGGATGAACATAATAATGAAATTAAAGAAGCCCAATATTCTTATTTTTTAAATCAATATAATGCGTTGATTGAAGAGTATGATAAAGTAATTATTGATGTGAGTCATGGATTTAGACATTTTCCTATTTTAGCAGTTATTAATTTGATTATTCAAAATATCAAAAATCCACAAAAAATAGAACATATTTTATTTGCCAAAGAAGTTAAACAATATGAAGAGTATGAGATTATTGATTTAAAAGAATATTTAGAATTAGCAAATCTCTCTTCAATGCTTTCGAGTTTTAATCAAAACTATACGGTATCAAGTAACATACATTTTTCCAATGGTCTCTATCAAGAATTGGCAGAAGAGTTAAATGAATTTTCTCATCACTTTTTATCTAACTCATTAAAACCTCTGATTGAAGGTACAATTATTGAAAATATTATTTCCAATTTAGAAGTCTTACAAACAAAAGAATCCGTTGAGAACTTTAGAGAATACATTGAAGAGATTAAAGAACATCTTGAAGAAATACGGCAGTTAAAATATGAAAATGAGTGGATGAGACTTTATAAACTTTCGCAAATGATGGATGAAAGAGGTTATCAACTTAATGCCATTACTCTACTTTTTGAGGCTGTAGGACTTTATTGTTTAGACGCGCTCTCCCAAATAGAAATCGTAGGAGAACGGCTAAAAGAATATAGAGGCTATATTGAAGAGCAAAAAGAACCGTTACACATTTATTCTTTATATACCATGACCAATCAATCTCGTGTTATTGTTAAGATAAAAGAGAGATTTAAAGTGGGTGATTCACGACTTTTTATCAATACAGAAGCGATGAAAGATACGATTGTTGCGTATCTTAATGGTGTTGATGGGCTGAAGAAGTTTAAACGATTTATTGAAGACTTGGAAGGTTTGCGAAACAACTTAGCACATGGAAACTCAGGATTTACGATTGAAGATGTAAAGTTTATTTACAAAAGAAATCAAAAAAGTTTTGAAAAGTTTGCCATAAAAGAGAATATTTTGAAAGATTTTAAAAGTTTCAAAGGTCAGAACTAATGGCAATTACAAAAAAAGTAAATGCTCTTTTTAAACTCATAGAACGTTTTTTGGTTCAACCTGAAATAAGTTCTTATGATGCTGTGCTTTTAGATGAGTTTGCTTGTGATCCAAAGACATTAGAACGTTATTTAAAAGAGTTAGAGTCTAATTATGAACATATTATAAGTATAAAAAAGAGTCGTACAAAGTTTTGGAAATTGGTAAAGGTTTCTGATATCTTTGAAGAGTTTATAAAAAACTCTGAAGATATTTCTCAACTCTTTTTAATGGCACAGGAGTTTGATGCAGAGATTTTTAAAGAGTTAGAAAAAGGAACCCTCTCTAAAGTTTCAACTAAAGATAGAGATGTCTTTATGTTTAGAAATTCTATTATGGAAGAGTTGCAGAGTTCTAAGGTAAAAGGCATTTTTAAAAGTTTAAAAAAAGCCATTGTTAACTCTGAATATAGAGATATTATCTACACCTATGATGAGACAGAAATACATGAAAACTCCAAATGTTTACGCTTACTCTTTATGGACAATAATTGGTATGTTGTTATTTTGGATAAAGATCAAAAGTTACTTTTTAGACGATTGAGTTTTATTAAAGAAGTACATTATTCAAAAAAAGAGACTTTTCAAAGAAAAGAGATTGAGCCTTATTTGAGATTTTTAGCCACAGCACAAAATGCCATGAGTATTTATGATGTTAAAGTTAAAAAAGCCACCATTAAAGCCACTGTAAACATTGCGAAATATTTTCAAAAAGACATGAAACGCTTTTTAGCTTCTCAGACTTTTGTAGAAAATTGGGAGGATGGTTCGGTAATCTTTACTTTAGAGTATACTCAAGACTTAGAGATACTTCCCCTTATTCAAAAATGGTTACCTGACCTTATAATTTTAGAACCACAAGCGTTGAAAGATGCTTATGTGAAAAAACTAGAAGAGACTTTGTTAATACATTCTATGTAGACAGTTTTTGTCTCTCTTCTATACTATTATTCTGGTACTAAAAAAGGAGTCTTTCATGAAACATTTAAAAAGCAGAGTAACATGGGGTTTTAATCCTGTAACACGTGTGGTAAAGTCTAAGAAGAATTATTCACGTAAGAAAGAGAAGGAACAAACAAGAAGGGACTTAAAAATATGGTAGAACTATTACATTGGTTTCAGACGAATTATCCTGAACTCAAATTTGCTCTTTTATCATCTCATCATAACTTTGATGATAGTGATACAAATCCTTATCATGTAGAGGGTGATTGTTGGTCTCATACAATGTTGGTATGCAAAATAGCTGAGTTAAAAGGCTATGACAAAGTAGTACAAGTAGCTGCACTCCTTCATGACATTGGAAAGCCTGCCTCACGAAAAGTAAACTCCCAAAATAATCATGTTCAGTTTTTTGGTCATGAAGTACTCTCTTCAAAAATGGCAGAACCTTTAGTGGAGGACTTAGTTAAGCGAAGTTTTCTTGAAAACATGGATGAAGCCAAAGAAGTTCTAGAGTTAATAGCGTTACATGCCTATTTATATCAAGAGAGTGATGTTGATATTATTTATGAAAAGTTTAAAAATAGATTGGACTTTTTTAAACATTTATTAGAACTTAGAGTGTGTGATGACTTAGGAAGATTCTCTAAGACTATGGGTGAATCTACTTTAGATACACAAGCTATTTTAGAAAAAATAGAGAAAAATAGCTGTTAAATATTTATTAATAATATTTAGTTAACATAATTAACTGTAAAAAATGGGAAAAAATGAAGTATCATAAAATAGAAGTCAAGATAAAAACTAACCATAAACCTTCTTACTTTATAGGTTCCATGATAAGAGGTGCCATGGGGCATGCTCTTAAAAAAGTAACCTGTATCAATCCTTCTTACCAATGCGAAGGCTGTTTTGCTCAAAGTTCTTGTTTGTATTATGATTTTTATGAAAAGAAAAACAGTTTTCATAAATATCGGTTTAACATAGAACTTGGAAGTAATAAATTTGACTTTGGGCTTTATTTGTTTGATGAAGCTTGTGATGGATTGCCTTATGTTTTAAGTGCTTTAGAAATGACACTTACTCAAATGGGCTTAACGAAGTACAATTATAAGTTTTCAGACTTCAAAGTTTATTTGAATAATCAAAGCATTTATGAAAACAATGGCTTTACTTCTTTCGATATTTTACCAAAAACCTTTCAAATAGACAGCTTCTGTCCCAATATCAAGATACGATTACAAACACCTCTTAGGATTAAAAAGAGCAATAAATTTTTAAGAGATAATGTAGACATAGAAGACATTTTACGATCTATTTACCAACGAGAGCAAGAGGTTTTTTATGGAAAAAAGGTATTTAAACTCAATTATGAACCAAGTTATGTAGCAGACATAAAGCTTTTAAAATATGAAGAACTACAAAGACAAAGTAATCGACAAAATAAAAGGATGAATATGGATGGAACAGTAGGAGAGATAGCAGTTATGGGAATAGATGAACAAAGCTATAAGCTTTTAAAACTCGGTGAAGTACTTGGTGTTGGAAAACAAACGGTACTTGGACTAGGGAAAATTGAAGTGGAGGATTTAAAATAATGTATTTGTATGGAGCGAGTGTTCAGGGGATTCAGGGGTTTATTTTTGAGACGAATAAACTCAAAGAGATAGTGGGGGCAAGTGACCTAATAGAACAATTTTGTTCTTTAGGCTTTTTAGGACGATTTTCGAAAGAATTTAGACTGGAGATAAAAGAAGTAGATGTATTACGTAATGCAGGTGGAAATATTCGTATTGCTTTTACGAACAAAGAAGATCTAGAAAAAATGGTTAAGAGTTTTCCCCAATATGTAATGAGTAAAGCTTATGGTATTACTCTTTCTCAGGCTCTTGTTGAATTTGGAGAGCATGATTATTTAAAGAAAAAGGATGAATTGGAATATAAGCTGACAAAAGTAAGAAATCAAGCTTCCATACCTTTGGATGGTCGTTTTTCTTTGATGAAACAGACTCCAAGAACAGGTAAGCCTTCTTTTGAAAAGAAAGTTTATAAAGAAAAAGGTAAAGACGATAAAGTAGAGTTTTTTGATAAAGGAAATTGGCAAAAAGATTACAATACAGAAGAGGGAAGAGTTTCTATTTTATTAGAGAAGTTAAAACTTGCAGATATTTATAAAAAGTTTCCTTTAGAGATGAATGATATTGCAAAAGATAATGCAAATAATAAAATAGCCATTATTCATGCAGATGGAAATAGAATGGGTTTAATGCTTCAGGAGATGAATAGAGCCTTAAAAGATGCATCAACTGAAAAGATACAGAAAGTTTTTAAAGATTTTTCAAGCCAGATAACTAAGTCTACGAATGATGCTGTAAAAGAGGCTTTTGAGAAAAATTTTAGGAAATATGATAAGGAAAATAAATTTATTCCTTTTCGTCCTATAGTTATTGGTGGGGATGATGTAACGGTTATTTGTAGGGCTGATGATGCTTTAGGTTTTACTCAGGATTATTTGGAAGCTTTTGAAAACAATACGAAAAAGAATTTTAAGGAACATGGACTTAGTGGTTATGCAGAAAAATTAACAGCTTGTGCTGGTATTGCATTTTGTAATAAAAAGTTTCCTTTTCATTATGCTGTAGATTTAGCTGAGGCTCTTTGTAGCTTTGCTAAAGAAACATCAAAAAGAGAAGCTTCTTGTTTGGTATTTCATAATATTCAAAGTTCCTATTTCACAGACTATAAAAGTTATGTTAAAAATGAACTTATAACAAGAGAAGGTATCTCTTTACAGTTTGCTCCTTATTTTACAGAAGGTAATAGAAAACCAACAGTCAAGAGTTTGATAGAGGCACATAAAAACTTTTCAGATCCAGATGTTCCTCTTGGAAAGTATAGAGAATGGCTTTTTGAACTTAATAAGAGTCACGAGTATGGAGAACTGTTTTTGGAGAGAGTGGATGCTTTAATGAGATCTAAGTTGTCAAAAACTAAGTATAAAGACTTGAACAAGGGTTTGTATGAAATGGATGAGGGGCTTAGATTAAATTCTCTTATCGCAAATAACAAAACACCTATGGCAGATATATTACAACTCAAGTCAGTACTGGGAGGAAAAAAATAATGAAAATAGCAATTAAGTTTTTTACTTATTGGCATTGTGGTTCAGGAAGCAGTGGAGGAAGTAGTGTGGATGCTTTGGTGGCTAGAGATGCAAAAGGTTTGCCTTATATTCCTGGAAAAACACTCAAAGGGCATATACGAGAAATGGCAGAAACATTGAATGACAATGAGTTTGTAGATACCTCTTTTGGTGTGAGTAAAGATGGAATTGAAAAAGAGGGAGCGTGTTACTTTTCTAATGCAGTTATTGAAGAAGATATAGATGAAAAGTTAATATCTTATCTTTTTAAGACTATTAGTGCAACTCAAATAAATGAAGAAGGTTTGGCTGTTGATGGATCACTCCGTGAAATAGAAGTCGTTGTACCCATAACGCTTTTTGCGAGCATTGAAAACTGTAAAGATGAAAAGCAGATGAAAAAAGCTTTTAGTCAAGTTAAACGCATGGGATTAAACCGTACACGAGGTTTAGGACGCTGTGAAATAACTTTAGTAGGAGAATGTGATGACTAGATTAAATTTTATTTGTGAGTTTAAGAGTGATATTGTATTGCATTCCTCTTCAAATACAGAGGGAAAAGTAGATAAGTTTAATTACATAGCAGGGTCAAATTTTCTGGGTATGGTGGCAAGAGCTTATCCATCATTTGGGACAGATGCTTTTGAAGTGTTTCATTCAGGAAAGGTTCGTTTTTTAGATGGGCATATTGTAGAAAACGGAGAAAAAACATTTCATGCTCCTTTTTCTTGGTTCGCACCTAAAGGTACTACTTTAAGTGACGCTATAGAAAATAATGAGCTTTTTAATGACCATTTTATTACTCCTAGTGAGTATGAAGCATTTATAGAAAAAGGCATACAGCTAAAACAGCAAAGAGGAAGCTTTATTAGACAAGATGGGAGTGTCGCTAAGTTAAACTCTAATTACAGACAAAAGTCAGCCTATGATAAAGGTAATAGACGCTCAAAAGATAGTGCTATGTTTGGCTATTACGCTTTAGCAAAAGGAACAAAGTGGGCTTTTGAAGTAGAGATGGAAGATGCTAATTATAAAAATGAAATCATAAAGCTGCTTGAATCTAGTAATCGTTTAGGGAAGTCACGAAGTGCAGAGTATGGACGTGTAAAAATAAAGTTTGTAGATGAAAAAGAGAATAGTGTAGCCCAAGTTTTAAATCCTATAATAATAGATGAAAAATCTTATATTTTTATTTATGCTCATAGCCGTTTAGCATTAATGAATGATTATGGAGTAAACAGTTATCAACCAACAATATCAAGCCTAAAGTTAGATGAAGGCTGTAAAATTGATTGGGATAAATCACAAGTTCGTACCAGTAGATATACCCCTTATGTAAGTATACGCCATAACCGTGATCCTGAACGATTGATTATTGATAAGGGAAGCGTTATTACTATTAAAGTTCAACAAGACTTTGATGTAGAAGCTTATAGTAAAAAAGTTCAAAAAGGTTTAGGACTTTACCTTAGCGAAGGACATGGACAAGTCATTGTTAATCCTGCCTTTTTAAATCTAAAAAAGCCAAGTTTTCAAGAAGCCAAAGAAGAAAATTTAAGTGAAAATCAAAAAGATTCTTTAGGTCTTATTAGTACGTGGTTAGAGCAACAACAAAAAGAAGAAAAATTAAACTATGAATTACTTAAAGAGGTAAAAGAGTTTATTTCTAAACATAATGTAAAAAATAAAAAAGCTCAATGGGGTCAAGTACGTTCTTTAACTCGTGCAACTATCAACAGTGATGATTTACATAAAGCACTGTTTGATAAAACTGAAGTCAATGGACATCTAAAAGGTTTTTTACTTCATGGGCAGGCTAAGGATAAGTGGAACAGTAAGTTAATAGAGGCATTAAGAGATAGAAAACTTGATGATAAATATCATGACTTTATAAAGATTTTATCTATTTATGCACCAAAAGAGGATGATAAAAAAGAGGAGAAGAGTGATGTATAAGCATAGGTTTGTAGCACAAATTGTACTAGAGGCAACAACTCCTCTAAAAACTGCAAGTGGAAAGAGTGATTTTATAGTAGATGCTCCTGTTTTAAAAGACTGGAATGGTTTGCCTATGATTTTGGGTACTTCTATTGCTGGTGTTTTACGACACAACTTTAAAAAAGAAGAATCAAAGGTTAAGGATATTTTTGGAGATAAAGATGGTTCACGTCTCTTAGTATCTAATGCTCATTTATTGGATGAAAAGCAGTTGTTGCAGCATGGCTTAGGAATAGAAAATAAAAGTGATTTCTTAACAAAATATGAAAATCTACCCATTCGAGAACATACAGCCATAACCCATAAAGGTGTAGCCAAAGAGCATAGTAAGTTTGATGAAGAAGTTGTTTTTACTGGTAGCCGTTTTAAGTTTGAGTTAGAGCTAATAGGTAGTGAAGATGATGAAACGATATGGCAAGAGATCTTAAGTCTTTTAAATTCTCCTCTTTTCCGTTTAGGTGGGGGTAGCTCTAAAGGTTTTGGGGAAATGAGAGTTGATTCCTGTTTAGAGCAAACGTATATTTTAGGTAAAGATTATGATTCTAAACCTAGTGATTTAAATGTATCTAAAGGTGAAGATAAAGATAAGAGAGAAAGTACTGTATCTTGTAGTACTTATAAAATCAGCATAAAGCCTGATAGTTTCTTTAGTTTTGGGGCAGGGTTTGGTGATGATAAGGTAGATGATATTTCGGTAACTGAAGAGATAGTTAAATGGGATAAAGTAGAAGGTTATTTTAGTGAGAAACAAATACTTATGTCTGCTTCATCTTTAAAGGGTGCATTATCTCATAGAGTTGCTTTTCACTATAACAAACTTGAAAAAAAATTCATAGAGAACATAAAGAATGTTGACGACCATATGGGAGAGAATAACTTAGCAGTAGCAACTATTTTTGGAGCTTCAAAAAGCCATAAACATGAAGGTAAAGGAAAAGCTCTCTTTTCTGATATGTATCATGATTTTAATGAAGATGAAGTCAAGATCTTTGACCATGTAAAAATAGACCGTTTCACAGGTGCTGCAATGGATTCTGCTCTATATAATGAGAAAGTAAATGCTCAAAAAGATATTTGGAACATAGAGATAGTTTTAGCTGATGATATAGTTGATAGCAATATAGAAAAAGCGTTTAAAGATACATTAGATGATTTGTGTAAAGGTTTATTGCCACTAGGTGGTAAGGTTAATCGTGGTCATGGTATTTTTGAGGGAAGTTGGTCTATGGAGGAGAATAATAATGTTGAAAAATAGAGAAGAGTTAGAGAGTTTTTATAAAGGATTAACAGAAAACTTTGAAGGTTATATTCAGATGTCGGACAGTCGGATAAATGATGTTTTTGTAACAGCTATTAGTTTACCTAAATGGGAAACACTACATAAGGATACTAATTATATTTTAGAAATGGCACTTTTTGATTCAGTGAGTAATAATTCTATTTTAGTTAGACAACATAATAGTGAGTGGTTGGTTTTAGAGAAAGAGTTAAATGGTACAGAGCCTATAGATACTTTTTTTACCATAGTTGAGCATACACCCAAAATGAAAATAGCTCAAGTTTGGGAAGAAGAGTCAAATGAGTTTTGTTTAGATATGCAAGTTTTAGAAGCTAAGTATTTAATGTTCGTAGGATTTGAAAAAGGAGAATCAAAATGATAACAGCACCATTTAATTTTGTACCGTTGAGTGAAAAAGTATTTTTCCCTGATTGGGCTAATAAGGTTAGTCATGATATTCCTTTTGCAGACACTCAAAGTGGAGTTATAGAGATTAGCATGACAGCAAAGTCTCCTATATTTGTTCGTGACCATGAAGATGGAGAGGAATTTTGTCATCATAATGATGTAAAGTATATCCCTGGATCTTCAGTTAAAGGGATGATTCGTAATGTTTTAGAGATTATGAGTTTTTCTAAAATGAGTCAACTTGATGATGATACGTATGCTGTAAGAGATTTACGAAATCGTGAACTTTATATGTCAAAAATGACACCTGAAAAAACCATGTGTGGTTGGCTTAAAAAAACAGAAAATGGTTATGCCATAGAAGACTGTGGAAAACCAGGACGAGTTAAACATGAAGAGATAGATAAAATCTATAATATGGATTTTGCTTCAAAGTTTAGACAGGGAAAGTTTGGTAATAAAGCCAAAGATAAAACAGCAAAAATTAAATATGAGATGATAAAGAGCAATGAGTTTGAACATGGTTTTGAGTACTTTAAAAAAGATGTTAACCGTGAGATTTATCGTTATGACAAAAACAGTACTAAAAAAGGAACATTGGTTTTAACAGGTCAACCAAGTGCTAGAAAAGAACCACAAGGTCAAAAGCCAAGTGGTAAGGTTTATGAGTTTGTATTTTTTGAAAGTAGAGAAGATATTAGAATTTCTAAAGAGACATATGAGAACTTTCTTTTTGCCTATTTTGACAAACGAACCACAGAGCCAAAAGAGTCTCCTGACTGGACGTATTGGAAGAAAAAATTAGAAAAGGGGGATAAAGTTCCTGTCTTTTTCCAAAAAAATGGAAAAGAGATAGTCCATTTTGGTTTATCGTACCTTTACAAATTACCTTATGCACATTCAGTAAAAGATGGTGTACCACCTGTTCATCATGACAAGCGAAAAGATTTGGCTGAAACGATGTTTGGTTATATTGGTACCGAAGAGTCACTTAAAGGACGTGTGCAGTTTTCTCATTTTAAAACTGAAAATGCTCAAAAGTCAGAACAAAAACAGGAGGTACTTGGAACGCCTAGAGCCTCTTACTATCCGATGTATGTTAAGCAACAAGAGGGAAAACTTTTTAGTACGTTTATGAATTCTGACTTTTCAATTTCTGGGTGGAAGCGTTATCCTATACAAAAAGGAATACAGAGTTATCCTTTACCAACCAGTAAAGATGGAAAAGTTAACACAGATGTAGCTACCATTTTTAACCCTCTTAAAGAAGGGGTTACCTTTAGAGGTAAAGTTCGCTATCACAACTTAAAAAAAGCAGAACTTGGGGCATTGCTTTCTGCTTTGAGCTTTCATGGTACAGATGGATGTTTTCATAACATTGGTATGGCAAAGTCATTGGGTTATGGAAAAATAGCTTTAAAGCTTGATGGCGTAGATAACATTGAAGAGTATTTAAAAGCTTTTGAGGTAGAGGTGAGTGAACAAATTGAGAACTGGAGTGAGAGTGAACAGTTTAAAGAGTTGTTTAGTATGGCTACAGAACAAGAGAACAGTGGTAATTCAGCATTAAAGTACATGGAGTTAAAAGGTTTTGCTGATCATAAATCAAAAGATCAAGACTATCTTCGAAACTATACTGCTTTACGAAACATTCAAACTGTGACACCTAAAACACTTATATCGCAAGAGGATTTAGATGCTTTACGAGAACGGCAATCTAAGAGAAAAGAGCAAGAGATTGCACTTAGAAAAACGAGAGAAGAGGAACTTAAACATGAGCAAGAATGGGAGATTGTTTATGAGTCTACGAATTTAAATACCATTGAAGTATTTGTTAAAAAATACCCTGAATCTAAGTATTTGGATACGGCTGAAGAAAAAATAAAAGCTATAACAAGTGCCAAAAAGGATCAAGAGGAATTTGAAAAAGAACAAGAGATTAGCAAGAAGTGGGATGCTATTCAAAGAGTAGATAAAAAATACTATAAAAAGGCATTAGAAGACTTTATTGCTAATCCTGACTATGAAGGTTCATCATTTATAGCTGCTGCTAAAGAGAAGTTAAAAAAGATAGATGCTACTTCTAAAGAACATAGTCAAAAGTTAGATTTTTTAGATGCAAAAGATGGTAAAGGTATAGAAAGAGCCATGAAAGCAGTTCAGAATCCTAGTGATAAGGATAAAGATTTACTTGAAGAAGCAATTAAAAGAGTATACCCTACTTTAAATGCTAAGAAGAAGAAGCAGTTTGAGAAGATGAAAATGATGCTTAAGTGGCTTGGAGAAGATAGGTTTAGTCAGCTTTTAAATAGTGATTTAGGTAGTGATTCTGGTATTTTATAATAGGTAAAAGGGAGGGGGATATTTATGAGTGAGATAGAATATGAATGGAATCAAGAAAAAACAAAAAGACAGGGAAGAAAAGCTGGTCAAACATTAGAAATATTGGTTGAAAACGACAACCTTTCTAAAGATGAACTTACTAAAATATTAGGATTACCTAAGTTAGAAAAATTAGAGATTATAAATTGTAATTTGAAAGTAATACCCAATGCAATAAATAGGTTAAAAAATAGTCTGAGGGTACTTAACTTGGAAGGGAACAATATACTTAGTGTTCCTGATAACTTAGTGTTCCTGATAACTTAGT
>CACVAU010000045.1:0-2909 GCA_902727915.1 uncultured Sulfurovum sp. | reverse complement strand
ACTTAGTGTTCCTGATAACTTAGTGTTCCTGATAACTTAGTAGAGCTTATAAAGCTTGAAAATTTAAATTTAGGTAGGAATAATATTAACAAATTACCTAATAAATTTTCTCAATTGTCAAATTTAAATAGTTTAAGTTTTTATAATAATCAAGACCTAATTTTAGATAATAATGTTTTGGAATTAAAAAAGTTAGAATTTTTGAATCTTGGGTTTACAAATATAGACCAAATAGTAGATGAACTGTCCACCTTGAGGCATTTAAAAGAGCTTGATTTATCAGGCAATGGTTTTGATGAAATACCTTCTTCATTATTTTTACTTAATAAACTTGAAAAGCTTAGTTTAGATAATAATAAGATAGCAGAGATTCCAACTGAGATAAGTCAGTTAGAATTCTTAAAAGTATTAGATGTTAGGTTCAATAATATTAGGCAAGTTTCAAAGAAGATACATGATTTAAATTTAAGTGAATTTCTTTTAACGGGTAATCCTTTTTTGTTAATGTCAGAGCTTCAGAATACTAATGTTAATGATATGCTGAATAGGATTTTTAGTATATATGATGAGTATGATAAGTCTAAAAGTATTGATTTAAGTAATCTTGGTATTGCTTATGTTCCTGACTTATCACAATTCTCTGATCTTGAAAGCCTTAATTTAAGTGATAACAATATCAAGTTAGAAAGCTATACATTAGAAGATAAAAAAGATGAAACTATCAAATATAAAGTTTACTGCGAGAATGATGAAAACTTTAAAAGACTTACAAAGTTCAAAAATATTGATTTAAGTAAAAATGATATTTCAGAGATACCTAAATATCTCACAGCGATAACTACTTTAGAAGTTTTGGATTTAAATTCAAATAATATAGAAGAAATACCAAAGAGTTTTTTAAATCTGATAAACTTAAAAGAATTAAAATTATCTGATAACCCAGTTAGTAGGGTTCAAGGCTTTGATATAAATAAGTTACCTATAGAGATTATTGATTTTTTACTTTTCAACCAAAAGAAAGAAGAAGTACCTCTTAATGAGGCAAAAATTTTAGTTTTGGGAGATGAGAATTCTGGAAAAAGTTCTTTGGTAGAGCGATTAGTGTATAACCGATTTAATGCCGAATATAATAGTACAAGAGCCATAGATATATTAGGATTTGAACTCTCAAAAAATATATTTATTGATAAGTTAAAAAAGTTCCAGTGGTCTAAAAAAGATAAGATGACTTTATTAGATGATGAACACTACATTTATGCTTTTGAAGAGTGCTATGATAATTTAATCAAAGTAAATATTTGGGACTTTGCAGGTCAAGAAGTTACCTATCAAGTACATAACCTCTTTATGAGCGAAGAGAGTCTTTACTTACTTGTTATTGATGGACAAAAAGAAAATAATATTATAGAGAACCTTGATTGGCTAGAGGCTATTAGTGCTAATGCAGATGCTCCTCCAGTTATTATTGTTGTGACCAAACATGAAAATAATCAAGCCTATCGAATTGAAGAAAAAGAGTATCAAGAAAGATATAAGGATGGATATCTAAAGGTTTGTTATGTTTCTGCTAAAGAGAATATCGGCTTTGATGAGTTAAAGTTTAGTATTGAACTACAACTTGGAAAGCTTCAAAGTATTAATGAAAAAATACCTATTGAGTATATGAAAGTTAAAAAGCATATTGAAAAAATACTTATAGAATCTAAGGAAAACGAAGACTTTGAATCATATATATTAGAAGCAAACGAATTTGATAAAATTTGTAGAGAGCATAAGATAACAGATAGAAAAGAGAAAAAAAACTTACGAGTTATTTTAAATGATATAGGTACTATTATTGGTTCTGCTAATGATGAAATGCATGTTATAAACCCTGCTTGGATTATTAAAGTTCTTTATGAAATTATTCGCTCAAAAGATATTAATGATGGAGGAGAGTTAAACTTAAATAGTTTTGATGATATTATGAAAAATAATAGTTATAGTGAACGACATTATAAGTGGATTATTGATTTTCTAATTAAAAATAAAATTGCTTTAGAACAAGATGAGTCAATGGTTTTAATCCCTAGTAGATTACCTGTTAATAGCCCAGAGGGATTCTCAAAAGAGAATTATATGAAAGTAGATAAAGAGTTTGGACTAAACTTTAGATACAGATATAAGAAAAGATTTAAAAAGAGTATACTGTTTGATTTTATTATTCAAATGCAAAAATATATAGTAGAAAGTGAAGTGAAATATTGGGCAAATGGTGTTTTTTTAGAGTATAAAGGTGCTAAAGCAGTTGTTATATCTAATAAAATATATAAAACAATTGATATTCATCTTCCTATTAATAATGAAGAATCAAGAGAATTACTTGTAAAGATAAGAGACAAAATAGATGAAATAAGTAAAAAAGATTGGGATATTGATGATGACTGGGATATTGTTAAGGAGATAGCTATTGTACAAGATAATAGACCTGTAAGATACAAAAGTTATAAGTTTTTGAAATTCAAAAAAGAGGAAGGTGTTACTACAGTAGAATTGGATATCTGGGGTAAGCCTACTGAGTTTGAACTTTCTGATTTGCTTGATAGGTATGAAGGTGATGATGTGGAAGAAAATGAAATTGTAAAGTTAAAAAAAGATGAAAAGAAGAATTTTGAAAAATATTTAAGGGGTTTTTCTAAAGAGTATGAAATAGCTATAAATAGTTCTGAAGACTCCGAAGATTTTGAAAGATGTAGTGATAATGCTGGAAATCAAGCTCGAAAAACTGCTGAAACTTTTTGTAAATAGACTTCTTGCAAAACTCAATTTAAAATCATCATATTCCTATCAAAATTGATTAACCCACAAATGAGATTCACTCTTAAGTTATATCGTTTACGACGATTACGATATTTCTGTTTGAGTATCTG
>CACVAU010000044.1 GCA_902727915.1 uncultured Sulfurovum sp. | reverse complement strand
TGTGCCATTCAACATAATGATAGAATTCAAACCTTTTATGAACGTCTTACTTCTAGAGCTAAAACTAAAAAATTAGCTGTTATTGCTGCTATGAGAAAACTCATTTTAATGGCTTTCTCTTTATTTACAAGTGAAGAGGCTTATCAGCCT
Source organism: uncultured Sulfurovum sp. (assembly GCA_902727915.1). Next base: position 110,044 of record CACVAU010000044.1, on the reverse strand, counting down.
TTATTCGCTAAAATCTAAATCGATAAAAAGCTGTTTCTTTCAGCTTTTTTTAACACGGAATCTACAGGTAAATATGAATTCCCCAATCCAAAAAAAAACCTTCCAAAGTCAAACCATTTACATAAAAAGAGATGACTTACTCTCCAAAGAATTTTCTGGCAATAAAGCACGTAAATTTGCTTATTTTTTAAAGCATGATTTTGCTAATGTCAAAAAGATAGTCTCTTATGGTTCCAATCAATCCAACGCAATGTATTCACTCTCTGTTTTGGCTAAATTAAAAGCTTGGGAATTTGAATATTATGTAACGCATATTCCAGAGTATTTAAAACAAAATCCTCAAGGAAATTATAAATATGCTCTTAATAATGAAATGAAAGTAATTATTCAAAAGGAGAAGCCTTTGAAGAGTGATATTAAAAATAAAGAGGTACTTTTTATAGAAGAAGGTGGTCGTGAGCCTTATGCTGAATATGGCTTGAAAATATTAGCTCATGAAATTGAAGTTTGGAAAAGTCAGCAGGGTTTTGATGATATTAATATTTTTTTACCAGCTGGTACAGGAACTACAGCGCTTTATTTACAAAAAAATTCTAAAGATCAAGTTTATACTCTTCCTTGTGTGGGTGATGAAAGTTATTTGAAAGAACAGTTTAAAGTGTTAGAAGAAAATGAAGCTTTTTATCCAAGAATTATTAGACCTTCTAAAAAAAGACACTTTGGTAAGTTGTATAGGGAGTCTTATAATATTTGGTTAAAATTACAAGCGAATATGGGCATAGAGTTTGATTTACTTTATGACCCTTATGGATGGTTAACTTTGTTAGAAAATCCACAAATTTTTGATAAACCAGTACTTTACATTCATCAAGGTGGCTTGATAGGAAATGAGAGTATGTTGGCAAGATATAAAAGGAAATATAATGAAAATATTTAATACAAAAGATGAAAATTTTCAAAATGAGTTTGATGAATTACTAAAACGTGGTGCCATGGATATAGATGGTGTTACAGGAATTGTAAAAGGTCTTCTTGATGAGATTAGAAATGATGGTAATAACGCTTTAAGAGGTCATATTGCTAAATTTGACAGATGGGATCCTAAGAGTGATGAAGCTTTAGCTGTTTCAGTAGAATCTATGGAAAAAGCTTATAATAATATTGATGTTACATTAAGAGATGCTTTACACTTAGCCTATGATAGAATTGAAGATTATCACCAAAAGTTAATGCCTAAATCTTGGTTTGATTATGAAAAGAATGGAAATATGCTAGGACAAAAGGTTACAGCTGTTGATTCTGCTGGACTTTATATTCCTGGTGGTAAAGCTGCTTATCCATCCTCTTTACTGATGAATGCTATTCCTGCTATTGTTGCTGGTGTTGAAGAGATTGTGGTTTGTACACCAGCACCTGATGATGAGTTAAATGAACTTCTTTTAGCTGCTTGTCATTTGTGTAAAGTAACGAAGGTATTTAAAGTAGGTGGTGCTTCTGCTATAGGGGCAATGGCATATGGAACAGAGACAATTCCTAAAGTTGATGTTATTACGGGGCCTGGAAACATTTTTGTTGCTACTGCTAAAAAGCTTGTTTATGGTGAAGTAAATATAGATATGATTGCTGGACCTAGTGAGATTGGTATTTTAGCTGATGAAACGGCAAGAGAAGATTTTGTGGCTATTGATTTACTCTCTCAAGCTGAACATGATGAGATGGCATCGTCTATTTTAATTACTACAGATGCTACTTTAGCACCTAAGGTTTCTGATAAAGTAGAAGAATTATTGGGAACATTATCTCGTGAAGAGATTGCACGTAAGTCCATTGAAGAACGTGGTGCTATTATTGTGACTGAAAGTATGGAAGAATCCATTGACTTAATGAACCAAATTGCACCAGAACACTTGGAAGTACTTACAAAGAATCCTATGGATTTATTAGGTCAGATTAAACATGCAGGAGCTATTTTCTTAGGTGAGTATACTCCTGAACCTATTGGAGACTATGTTGCTGGACCTAACCACACTTTACCTACAGGTGGAACAGCTAAGTTCTATTCTCCACTTTCAGTAGAACACTTTTTAAAGAAGTCATCAATTATATCTATGACGCAAAAAGGTTTAAATGAAATTGGTGAAGCGTGTGCATTAATTGCGAATACAGAAGGGTTAACTGCACATGAAGAGTCTGTTAGATTAAGACTCAAATGAAAATGTGTAGCATGAAAGAGATTAGGGATATAAATATTTGTATTCCTAAAGCTGAAATGAGATTCAGCTAATAAGTTTTAAAGGTTATAGAAATGTTTTAGCGCTCTGATGATCATGGCATTTTTTGAAATACTTTCACCCTTAGCATCTTGATCAACTTGTTCATATAAGTCAAGTGGTAAAGTAATTGAAAAAATCTTTGTTCTGTTTTTCTTTTGTTTTTTGATATCAGCTACAATATCTTTAAGAACGTCAATCATTTTATCTGTATCAATTGGTTTTCTAATAAAGTTGTTTACACCAATTTTAACAGCCTCTGAGATGTTCCCCATGTCATTACTAGCTGAAACAATTACAATAATCTGTTTAGGGTTGATTTCTCTAATTTCTTTGGCAACATCAAGTCCACTTTTTCCTGGTAAAATAATATCAATGAAGATAATATCTGGACTGTGTTGCTCAAAAAGTTGCATGGCAGATGCTGCATCTGTAGCAGAGTGAACTTCAGAGAAAAAGTTTTTAAGAGTGGTACACATTAACTCATTTGTTTCTGGCTCATCCTCTAGTACCAGTGTTTTGAGTTTTTTTGTCTCTTCTACAATTTTCATTAAGTCATTATTCATGTTCTTTCCTATTCCTTTTTTTAATTTAATAGATTGTAACATGTTAACTATTAAGTTAGATTAAAAGCTAATAAAAAAGATTACATGTTTAGTATTTTAAGGATTATTTACCATTGTAAACATAAAAAATACTAGAGAGTGTTTCTAATTCGTAATTCTTCTTCAAATGCCCAGCTTTGTTTGTGTTCCTTTATAACACTTTTTGAAATAGTTTCAATTAACATTGACTCTTTATCTTCTAATATCATGTATATTTCTCCTGTTGGTTCAACCAACATACTGTCTCCATAAAATTTCCATTTTATCTCTTCTTCTTTGTATTCTCCAAGTCGATTTGCACGTAAAATATAGCAACCATGTAGAAAAGCTTTGGTCTTAATAATTTCACGCCAACGATTATGTGAACCAAAAGTTGAAGCTGTTGGGAGAAGGACTAAGTCAATCTTTTTTTTAGTAACAGCTTCCCAAAAAGGATCAAAATGTAGTTCAAATCCACCCATGACCATTATTTTAAATCCTGCAACCCTAAAACTGAGGGGGGCTATTAATTTACGCATAGGATTGGCAAACATTTTTTTCTCATTCCAATGTTTATAGGGCATTAAAATTTGTTGTTGGTAATAAACAACCGATTTTTCTGTTATTTTAACAATAGTCTTAAAATATTTGTTTTTTTTAATAATTATAATAGGTGCGACAAAAACCATTTGATATTTAATGGCAAATTTTTTAAGTAGTTCAATATGTTTATCACTTTGCTTCTTTACCATTTTTATGGGTAGGTTAGCAAGTTCTTTAAAGAAATGATTTAAAACATATTCACCTAATAGAACCAGCTTTACACCTCTACTATAGGCATTTCTAAGATAAAAGTCAAGTTTCGTCGCTTGCATACCTAAGGTAGGTAATTGTAGGGCTGCAATGGTTAATGTTTTTGTATTTGGCATTATTGGAACTTAGGAATTACTATGATTTTTTTCGATGCTTTGGATTTGAACTTTAGCCTCTTCAATCATTTTTTGTGCTTCCTTAATTTGCTTGAGACCATTTGCATAAAGTTTTAAACTCTCTTCCAAGGTTATTTCTGGATTAAGAAGTTGATTTAATATTTTTTTTGATGTTTCTAATTTTTGTTCAAATGTTTCTGTTGGCATAATTTGACCTTTGAGTTAATTTTTTTCTAATTTCTCTTTTATGATTGTATCAAATTTTTCGATTTCCACAAGAAATGAATCATGACCATAGTTGCTATCAATGTCATAATATGAAGCTTTTTGATTATTTCTATGTAACATTTTATAAACATGTTCCATTTCTTTAGGAAAAAATAGATAATCGCTTTTGAATGAGATAAGGGTGACATCAGCTTTGATTCTAAAAATGGCTTCATGTAAAGAGTCATAGCCTCTACTTAAGTTAAAAGTATTAATGGCTTTAACAATATAGAGGTAGGAGAGTGGATCAAATATTCTTGAAAAGTTATTGCTGTTGTATTCCATGTAGCGTTCAACCTCATAGCGTCCAAAGAGTTCAAAAAGTCCATCGTTGTTAACATAGTTTCTTCCAAACTTATTGTTCATCGAATCAGGGGAAAGATAGGAAATGTGACCAGCAATTCTGCCTATGGCAAGACCATCAAATCCATCTTCAATAAATGCATCTTTAGTATAATTCCCATTTTCAAATTTAGGATCTCTTCGTATGGCTTCCATGGCTACTTTATTAAAAGACATTGTCCATGGTTGGGTTGCATATGTTGCTGCTAAAGATATAATTTTATCTGAAAAGTTTGGATAGTCAACGGCAAATTGTAAAGCTTGCATACCACCCATTGAACCTCCTATTATGGCATAAAGGTGATGTATGCCAAGTTGGGAGAGTAGTTGTTTTTGCGCCTTAATCATATCTTTGATGGTTAAGACAGGAAACTTCATACGAAAAGGTCTTTGTTTTGGATAATCATTGTCCATAGGTGAGGTACTTCCAAAACAAGAGCCTAGAACATTGGTGGAAATAACAAAATATTTTTCAGTATCTATGGCTTTACCATCACCAATGAGTGCATCCCACCATCCAGCTTTGATTTCATTTTCATATTTTCCTGCTGCGTGTGCTGAACCACTTAAGGCATGACAAACTAAGATAACATTCGATGCATCAGGGTTGATTTCACCATAGGTCTCATAGGCAATTTTATAGGGTTCTAAGATTCTTCCACTTTCCAAATAGAGAGGACTGGTAAAGTGCGCAACATGGGTTTCTAATTTCATTAGCAGAATTTTATCCAATTTGTACTTTATAATCATATTTGTCATTTGAAAAATAAGTATTTTAAAATAATTATTATTTTATTGTCAACAAATTGTATGTTTTATAGTTTTATTTAGTGCTAATGTGCTAAAATAATTTATAATCAAAGGAGCTATATTATGAAAATTAAAATTTTGTTATTGATGGTATTGGCAACAGCCCAACTTTTAGCTGTGAGTCAAAAGAGTGTAGAGTTTTATGTCAAACAGTACATAGAAAAAAAAACAAACTCTCCTGTTCAAAGTGTTGAAACATTATCAAGTTATCCTATAGAGGGAACGAATGGATGGAAAGTATATTTTCTTGTTTTGGATGTTAAAGTTAATATGGGTGATACGATAGTTCCTAAAAAGATTAATCAAATTGTTTTTAATAAAGGAAGTAAAATAGCTTTTTCATTGAAAGATAAAAAAGGAAAAGATTATGCCAAAATTTTAAAACCAAAAGTACCCAATAATGCGTATGATCGTAAACATTTATTAGCTGGAAACATGAATGCAAAGCATAAAATATTGGTAATGTCTGATCCTTTTTGTCCATTTTGTCAAGAGATTGTTCCTACCTTAATTGAAACGGTTCAGCAAAATCCTCAAACTTTTGCTTTGTACTATTATCATTTACCTCTTTTACGGATTCATCCTGCTTCAGATGTAACGACAAAAGCAATGCATATATTTCAAGAACGAGGTCAGATTAGAAAGTTAAAACAATGTTATCATTTATTATTGAGTGAAAAAGAGAAAAACCCTAATGTTATTTTAAAAGCTATTGCTAAAAAGACAGGTGTTTATTTAACAGAAGAAGAGATAAATGATGTTCAAGTTAAAGAAGCTTTAGCTTTTGATATCGCCATGAAAAAACGTTTAATGGTAACAGGAACACCAACAATCTTTATTGATGGTACATGGGATCCAACACGTTTTAAATACAAAGAGTATTTACCTAAAAATTAGGGACAAAGGCATTGCCTTGTCCTCTATAAATGAAAAAGCTTGTTTTATGAAAGTGCTTTCTCTAAGTCTGCAATTAAATCAGAAGAATCTTCTAATCCCACAGACAATCTAATTAATCCACCAGGAATACCACAGTCTACAAGCTCTTGAGCAGAGAGTTGCTGATGCGTTGTACTAGCAGGGTGAGTAATAATTGATTTAGAGTCTCCAATGTTTACAACAACTTTAAAAATTTCTGTTTTATCAGCAATAGCTTGTGCTACTTCTTTAGATTCAACTTCAAATGAAAGTAAACCAGAAGAACCTTTTGTAAAGTATTTGTTAGCCAAGGCATGGTTAGCATTTGATGCTAGTCCTGGGTAGTTAACTGATTTTACTTTTGGATGTGATTCTAGGTATTGTGCTACTTCTAAAGCAGAGTTTGAATGTTGTCTCATACGTAAAGGTAAAGTTTCTAAACCTTGAATGTATAACCATGAGTTAAATGGACTAGGTGCTGCACCAAGGTCACGAAGGAGGGCTAAACGTACTCTAAGTGTAAATGCTGGAAGAGGTAAGTCAGAATAAACTAAACCATGATATGAAGCATCAGGTTCATTAAAGTGAGCATAACGAGGGTTATTCTTAATAAGCTCTACTAAACCTTCTCTTTCAACTATCATTCCTCCAATAGCAAGACCTTGACCAGTTGTATATTTACTCGCACTGTGTACAACAACATCACAACCAATAGTAAGTGGTTTACATAAAATAGGTGTTGCTACAGTATTGTCAACACAAGTCATTATGTTATGCTTTTGTGCAATAGCAACAATAGCATCAAAGTCTGCTACATCAATACTTGGATTAGTGATACTCTCAAAAAGAATAATTTTTGATTTTTCATCAATTAGTGCTTCAATTTCAGATGGGTTGTTAACATTAAAGTAACGTGTTTCAATACCAAATCTTTTTAGTGTATGTCCTGTTAATGTCGTTGTTCCACCATAAACTTGAGACGCAACAATAATGTTGTCTCCAGCTTCAGCTACATTAGCAATAGCATAAAAAATAGCAGACATACCAGAAGCAGTTCCTACAGCTCCTCCACCTTGCTCTAATGCATTAAAACGCTTTTCAAATACATCTGTGGTAGGATTCATCAAACGTGTATAGATATTACCCAGTTCTTTTAGTGCAAATAAGTTTGCTGCATGTTCAGTATTTCTAAATTCATAAGCTGTTGATTGGTAAATAGGAACAGCCATAGTTCCTTGAGCATCTTTTTCGTATCCAGCATGAATCGCCAGTGTTTGTTCATTCATAGAGTCTTCCTTAATTATTTGAAGAGATTATAACTAAAGATTTATTTATATTCTATGTTCTTAATATCTAATTTTTTATTTTCAAAAGGTTCAATGATGGTAGAAATTTCATTTAATTTATAGTTAAGTGGAAAACCAATACTTGAACCTTTAGCTGTACTTTCTAAAATATAGTAGGGTCTATTGTTGAGATAAAGTGCTTTCTTTGCTGTGATATTATTTAAAGCAACAATGACAAAAATATGTTCAGGAACCAAAACAAAGTAGCTTTCAATCTTTAGCTCATGTAATAGTGAGATAAGTAAGTTACTTTTGTCATCACAATCCCCAAAGTTTTGTTGAAGCGTGTCTTGAGGTGAATGAGCTGTATAGTTGTTGATGACATAAGGAATATTGGTAATATAATCTAAAATGTTTTGAACACGGCATTCATCATTCTTACAATCTTTACTTAGTTTGTTTGCTAAATTTTTTAATTCAGGACTACTTCTTGTACTGTTAACATATGTGCCATTATTTGTACCTGTATGCCTACGATTAACGACATCTATGGCTTGTATAAAAAGGTAGAGAAAGTAAAGGGCAAAAATTCCCATAACAATTTTAGAAAGTGTATGGGAGAATTTAGAAGACATTAGCCGTGGTAATCAGCATTGGCTAATGCAATACATTCAATTTCAATAAGTACATTTTTGGGTAGAGTTTTAACAGCTACGGTACTTCTTGCAGGTTTATGATGACCAAAGTGGTGGGCATAAACTTTATTTATAGCTTCAAAGTCATTCATGTCAGCTAAAAATATAGTAGTTTTAATAACATCATTAAAATGTGAACCAGCAGCTTCTAAAACGTAAAAAAGATTTTTCATAACTTGATGTGTTTGATTAACTACATCATCAGCGACAACAGCACCTGTTTCATCCATTGCTATTTGTCCTGAAGTATAAACCATACCATTTGCTACTACGGCTTGAGAATAGGGTCCAATGGCTGCTGGTGCTTTGTCTGTCGAAATAAATTTCATTGTTTTCCTTGATTAATTATTTTCATAAAAGATGTAAGAGGTTGAATAGTCTGAAAATTCAAAATAGACTTTTTTTTCTCCTTCATCTTTTTTAGAGTTAAAGTTTTTATCATCATAACCGTAACCAAATCGGTATGGACGTTCCACACTTACATCTGTTCCTGAAGCCGTTGTAAGTTTGTCAATCTTAATAAAACGTTTGACCAATTTATCTCCAGCATAAATATCAAGCGTTCCATTCGTTCCTGTCCAGTTTTGAATAGAACGACTTAGTTTATTTTGAGTCTCTTGGGTACATCCATTTAAGAGTAGTAAAAAAACAGTGATAACAGCTAATTTTAATTTCATATTTAATCCTTGAAAAAGTAATTGTATTATTTTAACACAAGAGTATTAACTTAGTTTTTAGGCATTGAAAACTTTTGTGTGATTAGCTCACCTTCGTTGTTAAAATAGAGGTAGTAAAGTTTGTCTTTAACAACTGTTAGTCCTGCTAAGTATCTTAAGGCAATGTTTGCTTGAAGAGAAGCTATGTGCATAACTATGGGAGCTGTAATTCCTCCTGGTTTATGGTCAGAAGCATTGAAAACTTGAAAAGAAGCTTCATCAAAAAAACAGACTTGACCGTTAAATTCCTCAACAGAGGCATAAATCCAAGGTGTATTTACCTTTCTAGCATAAGCGTCTATTTCTTCTCTTGTTCCCAGATTATCAGTAGCATCTAAAATTAGGTCATAGCTCTTGTCAAGTTTTGTAAATTCTTCAAAAGGCATGGTATATGCATTGGCCTTAATGAAAGGGTTTTTAGACTTCATTAGGTCCACGACAACATTTGCTTTCAGTTTCTCTTCATCAGCTAAAGTAAAAGCTATTTGTCTATGGATATTATGTAGACTGACTGTGTCAAAATCTATCATGTCAATTTGTCCAATGCCTGAAGTACCAAGTGCCAGTGCTAAGCTAGAACCAAGACCACCAGACCCTATTATGGCAATTTTTTTGTTTTCCAATGAAGCTTGAGTTTCTTCACCCCACAGTTGTATTTGTCTGTTAAAATAATCTTCTGTTTTTATCATCTTCGTAGTTTATCGAATATAGCTTTAAAAGCAAACTCACTAACAAAAACTGATAAAATTCACCGATTATGAAAAAATAAAAATTATTGAAAGTGAAAAGTATGCGTGTAGACAAGTGGTTAGCAGCAGTAAATGTAGTTAAGCGACGAACAGTAGCTTCTGATATGGTAAAGTCTGGTGTTGTCTTTATCAATGAGATGAAAGCAAAAGCCAGTAAAAATGTTGTGATTGGGGACAAAATAACGATTGAGTATCTTAAGGGTGCGAAAAATTATGAAGTTTTACAAATACCCACAACTAAAACCATTCCTAAAAGTAAAAAAGATGAATACGTAAAAGAGTTATAAAAATGAGTAGTACAAGAGAAAAATTTGAACAATTATTTGCTAATGAGTTAAGTACTGAAGATGCAAGAGCATTTTTAGTTGAGCTTTATGAAAAAGGTGAAACAGCCCAAGAGATTGCCATAGCAGCCTCCGTAATGCGTGAACACTCTGTTAAGCTTCCTATGACCGATGAGCTAAGAGAAAAAGCCATTGATGTAGTTGGAACAGGGGGAGACAAAAGTGGAAGTTTTAACATTTCTACAACTGTAGCACTTTTACTAGCAGCCATGGGTAAAACAGTAGCTAAACATGGAAACAGAAGTATTACCTCAAATTCAGGTTCTGCTGATTTACTTGAAGCATTAAACATTAATCTTAATCTAACACCTAAACAACAAGTTGAGATGTTAGAGAAAACAGGTTTTTGTTTTATATTTGCAGTGAATCATCATCCAGCCATGAAACACATTATGCCTATCCGTCATTCTATTGATCATCGAACTATTTTTAATCTTTTAGGACCTTTAACAAATCCTGCTGGAGCAAAGAAATATCTTTTAGGAGTGTTTCATCCTGAGTATATTGAACGTATGGCAAATGCTTTACTTGAACTTGATATTACACGTGCATTTGTAGTAAGTTCCAATGATGGTATGGATGAAATTGCATTAGCAACAACAACACCATTTGCTTATGTTGAAAATGGTCATGTATCTGGTGGGCTGGTTAAACCAACAGATTTTGGTTTCCGTATGGCAAGTAAAGGTGAGATTATGGGTGGCACAGCTGAACATAATGCCATGATAACTCGTGAGATATTTGCTGGTATAGAGAAAGATGCTAAGTTAGACATCGTTTTGCTTAACACAGCTTTTGCATTGTTTGTAGATGGTTCAGTAAAAGATATGAAAGAAGCTTTAGATATGACCAAAGAATGTATAAATTCTGGACAGGCGAGTAAGCATTTAGAATACATTGCTGAAGTTTCAAATTCGTTTGCGTAGGGTGTTTTCGCCTGAAAACACCGTGTTATAGAAATTAGAATATTAATTAAGTACAAAAAATTATTTGACTACGGAGAACCCATGCAAGAAATCATAGCATCTGAAGATGAGTTGAATGTTATTGTAGAATATTTAAATGAAATATTGCCAAGCTCTGCAATTATATTTCTAACAGGAAACCTTGCAGCTGGTAAAACCACGTTAACTAAAAACATTGTAAAGTCAAAAGGCATTGAAGGAGAAGTTACTTCGCCAACGTTCTCTTTACAGCAATGTTATGAGGGAAATATCTTTCATTATGACCTCTACAGAATAGAAAATGAAGCGTTTATGGAACTTGGACTTTTTGAGGAGTTTGACAAAGAGGGTTGGCATTTTGTAGAGTGGGGTGATGAAGCCCTTAAAAGTTTTTTCTTAAATGCAGGATATGATGTCTTTACAGTTAGTATAACAATACATGAAGAGAAAAGAAAATACAGTATAGAGAAAAATTAATGAAAAATATACATACACTTGAAGCGAAAAGTCTATCTAAAACAATTAAAAAAACAACCATTGTACATGATGTCTCTGTTAAAGTTTCCTCCCGTGAAATTGTGGGTCTTTTAGGACCTAATGGAGCAGGAAAAACAACCTCTTTTTATATGATATGTGGTTTAACAGATGCCACAAAAGGTTCAGTATTTATTGACAGTGAAGAAGTAACAAAGATGCCTTTGAGTAAACGTGCTAGACTAGGAATAGGTTACTTACCTCAAGAATCAAGTATTTTTAAAGACCTTTCAGTAGAAGACAACCTTTGGATGGCTGCTGAAGCTATGAAAATCGACCATAAAGTGGCAGAAAAACGTATTGAGAACTTGTTAAATCTTTTTAACATTGAACCCATTCGTAAACGTTTTGGTATTCAACTCTCTGGTGGTGAGAGAAGACGTGTTGAGATTGCACGTGCTTTAGTAGCAGAACCAAAGTTTCTCTTACTCGATGAGCCTTTTGCCGGAGTTGATCCCATAGCTGTTGAAGATATTCAAGGAATTATACGAGAGCTTATAAAACTTAACATGGGTGTACTGATTACAGATCATAATGTTCGTGAGACCTTAGGAATTTGTGATAGAGCTTATGTAATGAAATCTGGTGAGATGTTAGCTTCTGGTACAAGTGAAGAGATTAAAAATGATCCAAATGTTATTAAGTATTATTTGGGAGAGAATTTTCATTTTTGATTTAAAGTCATCTTCAGCAGATGGCTCATGAAACTAGTTTCATAATATTCATTGAGGTAGTTCCATTAATGCCTCAAATATACACAAAAAAAATCTACATCTCTTTTAATTCAAAATTATAATTAACATAACGATAAACTAAGCCTTCCTAAGCTATAATCCCACCAAATTATTTTCTAACAGAGGATGGATAAATGGAAGCACCATGGACTTTTATAGGCGTTTTTACTGGGCATGGACCAGCATTAATGGCCGTACACTTACTTTTAGTGGCAATTATTATTTTACTTATAGCTAAAGCAGCTGTTTCAACAATGAAAGCAGTACCAACAGGGGCGCAAAATGCTTTAGAAGCATTTATTCAGGGTACCATTTCTATGGGTAATGATACTATTGGTAAAGACAGAGCAAGAAAATACTTACCACTTATTTTAACACTTGGTCTTGTTGTTTTGATTTCTAACTTAATTGGTATTATTCCAGGGTTTGAGTCTCCAACATCAAACATTAACATTACACTTCCTTTAGCTTTAGTAGTTTTTATTTACTATAATTACGAAGGTATTAGAGAAAAAGGTGCTAAAAACTATTTTGCACATTTTATGGGACCTGTACCGTTACTTGCACCATTAATGTTCCCAATTGAGATTTTATCTCACTTATCAAGAATTGTTTCTCTTTCATTTAGACTTTTCGGTAACATTAAAGGAGATGACCTTTTCTTAGCCGTATTATTGATGTTGGTACCATTCTTTGCACCACTACCTGCTTATGCATTGTTAACATTCTTTGCAGTTTTACAAACATTTATTTTCATGATTCTTACTTACGTTTACCTTGCAGGTGCTGTATTAGTAGATGAAGATCACTAGGTCTTTGAGGACAAAAGTAGAAAGCCTATGAAACTTTCCTCTCCTTTTTTGTCTTTCCTAGTAAACTTTTTGCTGGGTGCATCTTGGGCTTTTGCCTTTGCAGGTGCAACAATTTTCTTTTATCTTTTTTTAGAAATTAATCTTATGTATGCTGTGTTCGCTGGATTAATAGGAGCCTTACCTGGACTTTTTTTTGTCTTACTTATAGAGTATTTTTTAATGAAACATGAAAACCTTAATGAATTAAAAAAACAGACCAAACTTCTTGAAACACTTGTAAGTAAATCAGAATGATTGCTTATGCCATTACTGACCCCTCAACTTTAAATTTTGAAACCTTAGTAACAGACATAAAACGTTTTGCTAGTAAATCAGATATGATTGTTTATCGAGATAAGGCTACTGAGAATTATGCTTTAAATGCTAAGCAATTTATGCTAGAAGCACAAAAGCATATGAATGTAAACACTTTTTTACATACGGATTATAAACTTGCTAAAAAGTTACATGCTGATGGTGTCCATTTACAATCAACACAACTTAATGATATTGTCAAAGCTAAGGCTTTGAATTTGTTAGTTGTGGTTAGTACACACAGTCTTGAAGATGCCTTAGAAGCACAGTACTTAGGGGCAGATATGTTAACATTTAGTCCGATATTTGACACACCAAATAAAGGTAAACCACAAGGTTTAAAAGCATTAACGCATATGGTCTCTTTAATTTCTATACCTGTAATTGCTTTAGGTGGTATAATAAGTGAAAAGCATATAAGCTTATGTGAAGAGCATGGTGCAGAAGGTTTTGCTTCTATTCGCTATTTTAGTTAAAAACTATAAATTGAATAATGAAAAAAAACGCTTATATTTTATCACTTTGGACTTTAGTACTTGTACTATTTTTTACAGCTTGTGCTCAAAAAGTACCAGTTACTTGGGAAGAACGTATTGTTAAGACAAAACAAAAAATATCACCTTTAACTTATGTCGAATATGGTAACCCAAAAAACAAAACTTTACTTTTTTTGCATGGTTTTGCTGAGAGTAAAGAAACTTGGCGTTTTTTAGTTCCTGCGCTCTCTAAAAAGTATCATTTAGTACTTTTAGATTTAAAAGGTTTTGGTGCTTCACCTAAACCTGAAGATAGTCAGTATTCTGTTTATGATCAAGCTATGCTTGTGGCTAACTTTATGAAAGAAAAGTCATTGAAAGATGTTAGCATAGTAGGTCGTTCCTTTGGTGGAGGTGTGGCGTTGGTTTTAGCGTTGATGCAAAAAGAAAAACTTATTGAAAAAAAGATTAATAGTTTAGTTTTAATTAATTCCATGGCATATAAACAATATTTACCTTCAATGTTACGTATTTTAAATCAACCTATTATTGGATATGTCGCCATTCATACTATTTCTGATGATTGGATGGCTCAAGAGGGTTATAGGTATGCTTTTTATAATAATAATTTAATTCCAAAAGAGAGTTTAGAACAAGCTTCCTTGTATCTCTCTTTACCTAATGCTAAGTATGTCTATTTGGAGAGTGTTGAACAGTTGATTCCTGATGATATAGAAAAAATTCAAAAACGTTATAGAGAAATATTATTACCAACACTTATTTTGTGGGGGAAAGAAGATGTATCAATACGTGTACATACAGCCTATAAATTACATCGTGATTTAAAAAACTCGAAGTTAAAAATTTTTTCTAAAGTTGGACATATGCCTAATGAAGAAGCTCCCTATAGGGTTGTTCGCGAGATCTTAAAGTTTATGGAAGAGCAGTAGTGACGGATTGTGTAAACGGAGTCCAATAGTACATGCTAACATTAATATCTCTTAGCTGGTCTCCTGTCCATGTATTACAGGTATTTATAAGGTTGTAGTTACCTTTGGCTGTATAAAAAAAATCTTTTCTTCCATAACCTCTATATTGATTTCCTTTAAAATTAAAGCTTTCTAATATAGATGTTTTTAATTTAAATTTTTGCTTACTTGAAATTCTAATCGTCTTAATATTTTTGTAATGATATATATCTTCAATATAGCTAACATGCATAAGCGTAGGAGTGTTTAGAAAGAGGGCTTCTAGCGCAGTAAATATATGGAGGTCATTCCATGTAGGTGTGTTTAGGTAGGTTTCTTTATCTCCCCAACCAAAAGCTAAATAGCCTTGTTTTTTGTTTTTAAATTTTGGAAATAAAGAACAATTGAAATCTTTAATATTAAATACTATGTCACTATGCATTTCGTTATAAAGTAAGAAAATTTTTTGATCTTTGTTCAAGAATTCACTATTGACTTCTTTGGGAAAAAAGGTAAAAATATAGGCTATAACACTGTAGATAAAAGTAATTAAAAGAGGAAAAGTTAAAAGATATAATAAATATTTTAATGTTTTTTTCATGTTCTAATAATAATATAACTTTTTTAAATTGTGACAATCTATTGACAATTCATTAATCTAAATGGGATATAATGGTAGTAATATGCAACTAAGGAAGCTCGATATGAATGTAAAAGTGGTTTGTCCCTCTTGTGGAAAAGTAAATAATATACCTAAAAAAGATAGTTATGTAAAAGCAAATTGTGGACACTGTAAAGAATCTATGTTAGATCGAAAACCTCTTGATGTAAGTAAGCAAGAGTTACTTCATGTTTTAGTGAACAGTGAAATCCCCGTATTGGTAGATTTTTGGGCACCTTGGTGTGGACCTTGTGTGCAGATGTCTCCAGCTTTTGAAGCAGCAAGTAAAGAAATGTCTTTACAAGTACAATTTTTAAAAGTAAATACTGAGCAAAATCAAGCACTTGGTGCATTGTATGGGATTGAGAGTATTCCAACTTTACTTATGTTTAGAGATAATGAAGAGATTGGTACAAATACAGGTGCTTTATCTAAAGAAGAGCTTATTAGATGGGCAAAACGCTTTGTTTAAAAGGTAGTCAATATGGCAAATGCAAAAATATTATTGCTTGAAGATGATGCAAACTTGAATGAAACAATAACGGAATTTCTCGAAGAAGAGGGTTATGATGTTATTAGTACTTATGATGGTTATGAGGCACAAGATGCACTTTATGAGTCAAAGTTTGATCTTTTACTTTTAGATGTGAATACTCCTGGGATTGATGGCTTTACACTTTTAAGTGAAGCACGTGAAAATGGTGTTGTTGCACCTTCTATTTTTATTACTTCTTTAAATGGTGTTGATGATTTAGAGAAAGGGTTTCAATCAGGTTGTGATGATTATATTAGAAAACCTTTTGTTCTTAAAGAGTTAGGGATTAGAGTAGAGACACTTTTACGAAGAGGATTTTTTCATGAAGCAAAAGAAATGATTAAACTTGGTGAAAATATAGAATACAATACTAAGTCAAATGAGTTATTGGTTGGGGGTGTGGCAGAGACTTTGGGGAATAAAGAGTCAGCCCTATTCAAACTTTTTATGAAGCAACAAGATGAGGTTCTTTCTCATGAGAGAATCTATAAAGAGCTATGGGATTATGATGAAGACCCAAGTGATACAGCACTACGTACCTACATTAAAAATATCCGTAAAATTATAGGTAAGGAACGCATTGTTAGTATTAAAAAGCAAGGGTACAAGTTTACATCGAAGTAGTGAGCGTAGTTCACTTGTTCGATTCTTAGCACTTTATATTACCTTAGTCACATTATTACTTCTTCTTTTAGGGATGCTACATTATAAAAGTCAAGAAGAATTAATGTTTTCAAATCAACGTACTCTGTTATCTTCTTATGCGAATGAGCAATATAAAGCCATTAAAAACTTACATAAAAATACTTACCCTACTGAACGTGTTTACCCAAGAAATACGAAGTTTCGTTCAGGAATTCACAATCTTTCTGGCTTAGAAGTTTTTTCACTAATGAAACATAAACCTCGACATTTTGGTAGAGATATTTACCGTATTGAAGATTCCATACATTTTTTGAAACCTTTAGATGAAAACTATTATTTAGGGGCTAAGTATTTGTTTATAGAAGTAGATGAGGACTTTGCTTGGAAAGATAATGCTATTAGAGAGATAATAATTTATGGGACATTGACATTGTTGGTTTTGGCAATTTTTGGTTTCTTTTTTTTAAGTATTTTTTTACGTCCTATGCGAGATGCAATTACCCTTCTGGATGATTTTATTAAAGACACAACACATGAGTTAAATACTCCTATCTCAGCTATTTTAGCCAATGTTGAGATGATGGATAAAGCACTTATGGGGCAAAAAAATGAAAGAAAATTAGCACGAATTAACATTGCAGCCAAAACGGTTTCTCATCTTTATCAAGATTTAACTTATTTGACTTTGAGTCATAATCGAGAATCTCATGATGAATGGATAGATCTAAAAGAACTAATTCAAGATAGAGTAGAGTATTTTGGTATTTTGGCTGGGTCTAAAAAAATTACTTTTGAATTAGACTTAAAAGAATCAGCATTGTTTATAGATGCTATTAAGATTGCGAGGGTCTTAGATAACTTAATTTCTAATGCTATTAAATATAACAAACGTAATGGAATTATTTATATTACCCTAAGAAAACAGTATCTTTCAGTTCGTGATACAGGTATAGGCATTAAATCAAAAGAAGTAAATGAGATTTTTGAGCGTTATACACGCTTTAATGCTTCAGAAGGGGGTTTTGGTATTGGGCTAAATATTGTAAAAAGTATTATTACAGAGTATGACTTACAAATTAATGTTGAATCAATTTTAGATAAAGGAACAACAATTAGAGTTGATTTTTTAAAAGGAACCCTTGATGCATAGAAAAATTTTATTAAAAATCATAAGTATATTTATGGTTTTGACCCTTGGGTTACATTCAGGCTCAAATGTTTATCAAAATGTTTGTGTTGATTGTCACCAATATCAACCTGCAACATTGGAAAAAATGTTTATGCTTTATTTAAAAACACACAGTGTAGAACTTAGTTTTAAGGTTTCTCTTAAAGAGTTTTTACAAAATCCTACTGAAGAGAAGTCTTTAATTGGTAGTTCATTTATTACAGACTTTTCAGTTAAAGATCCAAGTGAGTTAAACTCTACTCAATTAGATGAAGCCATTGATATTTATTGGGATTTGTATAATCCCAAAGATAATTTAAAATAGTTTTTTAGTTAAACTTTTCAATGATTTCTTGAAACTCTTTGGCTGTAAAAAGAGGGTAAGAACATTGTGATTGGGTACAGATAAATGCTGTAGGCTTATTGGTTTTTGGATAAGTAATATCTTGGTTGTAGCTAGGAGCTTGATTAAGATCAATTAAATCAATTCGGCTGTACCACGAGGCATTTTTAAGTGCTACTTCTTTGAGTGCTTTTGTTTCTGCTTTAGAAAAGTCTCCATTAACAGTTAAATGGAGGGGGTCATTGTTTAGTTCATAATCAGCGAGTAAAATACCTGCTTCGGTAATTCTTCTCAGGGATACTGTCTCTGTTGTGAGGTACTTCATAATATGTTGGGCAAATTTTTTGTATCTTTCTTTACCAGAATAATGGGCTAAAAGATTCATGAATCGTGCAGATTGAATGTTTTCATCTAATTGTCTTACAGGTTTAATGGGCGTACCATTATCTGTTGCTGTTAAAATTCCAGCTTTAGGTGCTTTAAACTTTTTTTCTATAAATTTACCTAATTGAACAGCTTGGATAAGCCAACGTGCTTCACCTGTGGAACGATAGAGTGCTAAGAGTGCTTTTCCCATTTTAATGTTGTCATCTAAATAGAGAATGCTTGTATCTTTATCATGTGAAAATCCACCACCTCTTACCAAACGCTTAGAAAAAGTCCAATTAATGGCTCTAAGTGCTTCATTTAGGTATTTTTCATTCTTAGAGGCTTCATATAAATAGATTAATCCTTCTATCATACCACCTTGTGATGAGGCATAAAGATGTTTGTCAATTCTCGGAATACCAAGTGAAAGGCGTTTTTCATTGTTATAAGTAAAATAGTCATGGGCTTTTGTTCCTTGTTCTAAATCAGCATCTTGTGAAACATAAAAAGCACCTTCTGGACTTTGTAAAAATCTAAACATATAGCTAGCTACTTTTTTTGAAGCTTCTAAATATTTAGGTTCATTAAATTGTTTGGCTGCTAAGGCGTAAGTTTTAATGTAACGTGTTTGGGTACGCATAATTTTTTCATAATGTGCATGTTCCCAATCACCATGAGTTGAGTATTGATAAGCACCACCCCAAACAGGGTCAATGAGTCCAATGGCAGCATCTAAAGTTTTTTTAGCACGTTGACTTTGTGCTTTATCACCATGAAGTGCTTGGTTCATGGCATATTCTATGGCATCGATTTCAAGGTATTTTTGACTTGATTTTAATCCACCAAGTTTACTATCATAGTAGTCATCATGTCTTTTTTGAAGTATTTGTGTGAGTTCTTTAGTTAATGAAGATTTTTGTGTAAAGTTTTGTACTTCTTTAGACTCTTCTTCAGGTGAGGGGTCTTTAACAATGGCATTTAGAAGATTTGCCATTTGATTAGGAGCTATGTAACCTGTACGTTTAACAATTTCTTGACCATCACCATTAAAAAAAATGGTTGCAGGCCAACCATATTCACGGTAACGCTGTGCTAAGTCAGGTCGTGCATCATGGTCAACTTTAACAAAAATAAAATGTTTTTCCAAAAGGGCTAAAACTTTTTTATCTTGGTAAGTAGTTTGATCCATGACATGACACCAATGACACCAAACAGCTTCTAAATCCATAACAATAATTTTATTTTCTTTTTTGGCTCTTTCAAAAAGTTCAGCGTTAAATTGAGGTGTTTGAAGGGTTTGAGCAGAAAGAGTTATGAATGAGAGTAAAGTTATGAGGAGTAGTTTCAAAATATATTTCCTTTAAATTATTTTAAAGAGTTTAACTATTTTTGTTAAACCCTTTCTAAACGCTTTAAAGAAAATTTTAAGAATTTTAAATTATGATGATTTTAAAAGCTTAAAGATTGAAGATCGTCTGTATCCATCATTAGTACTATCTAAAGACCAAGTAGCTTCAGCATAATAGTACATTGCATCTTCACCAATTAGTTTGAGGGACATTACTGAATTGAACCCATTCACATCACCTTCCATCATGAGAACACCATTGTCAATGGTACTTGTAAAGACAAAATTGACTACATATCCTCCATTATTAAAAAAGTCAAATGAGTGAAATGTTCCATTACCAGATAGACCAAATGATAAGGTTTCTGTATTAACTTCATTGACAAGACAGTTCAATCTATCTTCAATAATTTTTGTATTGTTGAAAGAATTATTTTCAAGCATTTCAGGAGTAAACATTAGTGTATTATCTGTATAATAAGGTGCTAAACTGTATTCTGTACAATAAGGTTTTTGACCTACATAGTTTCCTGCTGATGCATATCTACAAACAACTTGTTCTCCACCTAAATTTTCATCTTGAACTGTTGCTTTTCCACAACCTACTTTTCTTGTTTTTTGCCAAGCTATTTGGGTGTAATGTCCTACAGCTTCTCCTGGAACAGTTGTTGCATTAGTGGCATAATCATAGTATGCTTTTTCATTAGCCCATAAATCTACAGCACCATTAGTAGCTGTGTTAGGTGTTGAAATATCAACAGGGGAGGCTGTGAGATAGACAAGTTGTGTACCCCATGCTATGTTTTCACCATCAGTATGATCATCATGATCATGTTGATCTGCTTGAAAAACTGAAGCATGTGGAGAGGTACCAGCATCATGGTGGGCTTTGGTATAGTTAGTAGCTAAGTAGTCAGCCCATGCTTGTGCTTCAGCAGCTAAATCATTATCCCATGTCAAGTTACTGTCTGAAAATTCTAAATTTCTATAAAAGTTATGTCGTTCAGTAATTTGCTCTTCTATGCTTACAGGTGTTTCCATTTCAATAAATGGAGAAACAACTACTTGGTCACTACCCAATGCTTTAATGTGTTGGACAACAGTACCTTGGGCAGTATTTAACCAACCATTAACACGTCCATTTTGCGTATTTTGAACAATTATGTCGGTACGATCATCTCCATTAGCATCGCCTAAACCAACAATTTGAACCTCTGCACTTAAGGTTTTAATGTAGTGTGTTTGTGTACCACTATCAGTATTTAGCCAAGCATTGAGTCGTCCATTGGAGGTATTTTTTATGATGATGTCATCATTTCCATCAGCATCAATATCTGCGATGGCGACGGTTTCTATGCTTTCTGTTCCTGAGTTTATAAAGTGAGTAGTAGCTCCATTTTCACTATTGAGCCAAGCATTGACACGTCCATTGTTGGTATTTTTAACTACTATATCAGTCCAACCATTTCCATCGATATCGCCAGTTCCTATTATTTCGACTCCTGAATCTAAGGTTTTAATGTATTGGGTTGTAATGCCACTGTCCATATTAAGCCATGCATTCACACGTCCATTGGTACTATTATGAACCAATAAGTCAGGTTTATCATCTCCATTAAAATCACCATGCCCAGCAATATTAACATTGCTTGGTAATGTTTTTAAATATTCCGTTATTGTTCCAGAATCGGTATTAAGCCAAGCATTGATACGTCCATTATTCATATTTTCAACGATAATGTCACTGTTACCGTCACCATCCATATCAGCCATTCCTGTAATATGTACACCTTCTGGTAATGTTTTTAAATATTGTGTCGTTGTTCCTGAGTTAGTGTTTACCCAAGCATTCACTCTACCATTGCTGGTGTTTAGGGTGATAATATCTGTATGGGTATCACCATTAACATTCGCTGTTCCAATAAGTTGAACACCTTCTGGTAAGGCTTTAATGAATTGTGATACGGTTCCTGAAGGGGTGTTTAACCAAGCTGTTACTCGGTTATTATCTGTATTTTTGACTAACATGTCAGGCCTAGTATCACCATTAAAGTCACTTTCCATAGAAGCAGATGCTGTACCAAAGAGTAAAGTCATTACTACTAGTGACTTTGTGAAAATATGATTTTCTCTCATTCTTTATCCTTTTTGTTTATATTAATTATTCTATTTCCTGAACTTAGAATAATAGAATGTTTTTATTATATATAAATATAATGAAATGATAAGAGTGCAAAATAAATTAGATAAATCTATTAAGCTTTTAATAATTTTTTTTTCTTAAATAAACCAAGCAAAATTTCGCTAAAATACCCAAAAATATTACTTTAGGGTAATAACTAAACTCATTTGTTTAAGGAACACTACTAATGTCTTGTCAAAAATCATATATTACTACCCCTATTTACTACGTTAACGATGTTGCTCATATTGGACATGCTTATACTACTATTATTGCTGATACTTTGGCACGTTATTCTCGTCTTATTGGAGAAGAGACTTTCTTTTTAACAGGTACCGATGAACATGGTCAAAAGATTGAAGAAGCTGCTAAAAAAAGAGGTAAAGAAACTCAAGCGTATGCTGATGAGATTTCAAAAACCTTTAAAGACCTTTGGGATGACTTTGACATCTCTTATGACAAGTTTATTCGTACAACCGATGCTGACCACAAAAAAGGGGTTCAAAAAGCATTTTCTACCATGCATAACAACGGTGATATTTATAAAGATAGTTATTCAGGGCATTACTGTATTCCTTGTGAGACATTTTTCCCTGAGACACAATTAGTAGATGATGAGTTTTGTCCAGACTGTGGAAAGAGTACTTCAATTGTGGAAGAAGAGAGTTACTTTTTTAAGCTTTCGGCTTATGAAGACAAACTTCTTGCTTGGTATGAAGATAATTCAGACTGTATCTTACCAAAGAGTAAAAGAAATGAAGTAATTCGTTTTGTAGAAGGTGGGCTAAATGACCTTTCTATAACTAGAACTTCATTCGATTGGGGTGTAAAGCTTCCAGAAGATTTTAATGATCCTAAGCACGTAATGTATGTTTGGTTAGATGCGCTTATGAATTATGTAACAGCATTGGGTTATGGTACAGACGATGCTGATATGGATAATTGGCCAGCAAGAGTGCATTTAATCGGAAAAGATATTTTACGTTTCCATGCTATCTATTGGCCAGCATTTTTAATGAGTTTGGATTTACCATTACCAAAACACATTGGTGCGCATGGTTGGTGGACACGTAATGGCGAAAAGATGTCAAAGTCAAAAGGAAATGTGGTAAACCCTAAAGAGGTTGCAGACGCTTATGGTTTAGAAAACTTCCGTTACTTTATGCTTCGCGAAGTACCATTTGGTGGAGACGGTGACTTTTCTCAAAGAGCATTAATCGACCGAATTAACTCTGACCTTGGAAATGACCTTGGGAACTTGTTAAACCGTTTAATTGGTATGAGTGGTAAGTACTTTGAAGGTAGAGTTGAGTGTGACTTGGTTTCTAAATACTATCAAGCAGAGTTAGATGAAATGGACGTTTCATTATCGAAGTTAGAACCAATGATTTTTGAACTGCAATTACACCGTTTCTTAGAAGAGCTTTGGAGACCACTTACTGTAGCAAACAGAGCCATTGACAAGTACCAACCTTGGACGATGATCAAAGAGGGTAAAACAGAAGAGACTATGGCATTAAACGGGCTTATTGCTACTATCTTGGCAAAAGTTTCACTTATGCTTCATGCTGTTATGCCTGCAACCACAACTACAGTTTGTAATGCATTAGGTTTTGAGATTACACCTCAAACTTTTCAAAATATTTTAAAAGATGGTGGAATTTTAGCACCATTTACAACAGAGAAGCGTGAACCACTTTTCCCAAGAATTGAAGAGGAACTTTTAGTAGATGCACGTTTAGAAGCCTTGAAAAAAGAACAAGAAGAAGCTGAAGTAAAAAAGAAAGCTGAAAAAGAAGCTAAGAAAGCCAACAAAAATAAAAGTTCTGAACCTGCTGAAGGGGTAGCACTTATTGGGATTGACCAATTCTTTGCTACTTCACTTAAAGTGGGAACAGTTGTGAAAGCAGAAGAAGTTCCAAAAAGTAAAAAACTGCTTTTACTTCAAGTAGATGTCGGTGAAGATGAGCCTAGACAAGTAGTAGCTGGGATAAAAGAGTGGTATTCAGCCCAAGAGATGTTAAATACACAAGTATGTGTGGTTGCTAATTTGAAACCTGCTAAACTTATGGGAATGCTTAGTCAAGGAATGTTACTTGCAGCTAAAGATAAAGATGGTTTATGTATGGTACGTCCAGAGAAGCCAAAAGAAAATGGAACCCCAATAGGTTAGGACTTGGTCAAAATGAAAATAGAAGATTTACTAAATTTAACAGGTGGTGAGGTTGTGTCTAAACCAACCATTACCTCCATTAATTCTGTGACGGTTTATCCCTCAAAAGTAGAAGAGGGTGACTTGTTTATTTCTAACGATGCAGAAGAGATTCAAAAAAGTATTGAAAATGGTGCATATGCCATTATTTATTCAGACAGTACTTTAAACATAACTGATGTAGAAGTGGCATGGATTCGTGTAGATAACATTGAGAAAGCAGCATTTAAGCTCATACGCTATGTATTGATATCAAGGGAGTCCAGTTTTTACCTTTTTACAGAACATGAACTCTCATTTATGAAGATGATTGTGACGCAAAAATCTAATATTGAAATGTTACCTAATGAGTGGCGAAAAATTTTTGAGAAAATTTTAAATTCAGAAGCTAAGATGTTTATTGGTACAGATGAAAAACTTATGAAAACCATTAAGCCTGATGTAAGTCTTTTAAATAAAGAAGCAAGTTGTGAGATTATTACTGATACTTTATTTAAAACAACATTTAAAATTAACTCATATATTTATCAAGAAAAAGACATAACGCCTTTTCATGTTGATATTTTACAGCGTGTGGTTGAGTTTTGTGACTTACATCATTTACCTTATGATTTAGACAGAGTCAAGTATACAAAGCATTTTGTACCAGTGTTTATAGATGGCTTTTTGAATATTATGGTACCGAGTAAGAGTGATAAAGTAGCTATTTTTGTGGACAATTTACAAGATGTTTATAAAGCACGAGAATATGTACGTTATAACGGTGCATGGGTTAAGACCATTGTTCTTACTCCACCTAAAACCAAAGTAGATGGGGTTGACCGTCCTAATTGGTATGAACATATAGATGAAGCGCGTGAGATACTTAAAAATGCTTATTTTAATTATGCCTTTGTGTATGCGCTTGACCGAACAATGTTACCTAAGATTAAAGAAGAATATTCCTTATTTGATTAAAGATAAAGCAATCATAACTTCATCATTAATTATTGTGATGATTATTGCTTTTGTATGACTTCTTTAATTTCAATCCACCTAATAAAGGACATTCAATGAAAAAGCTACTCTCTCTCCTCTTATTTTTTTCTCTATTTTTATCAGCTAAAAACTCTTGTATTGGATGTCATGATGGCATTGAACATATTCGTGATCACTCTTCAAAAATGATGCAAGAAATTCTAGGAGTAGCTGAAACAGCAGGGGCTAAAGGGAATGATTGTGTGGTTTGTCATGGGGGTAACCCAGAGAGTGATGACAAAAATATTTCACATTCTGGTACATTAAAATACTTTTTAGAAAATAAAGGTCCAAAGGAGTTTTACCCAAGTCCAACGAGCCAATGGATAAACATAAACACCTGTGGAATGTGTCATGAAGAGCAGGTTAAAGCTCAATGGAATTCACTGATGAATACTGAAGCAGGAAAAATTCATGGTGCATTATGGTCATTTGGCAAAGCAGATGGTTACAACCATACTGAATCAAACTATGACTCTAAAAATCCTCATGAGCGTTTGGGTACGAAAACTTATCAAGAGTATATGGATCAACTTTCAAAAATGGAGCCACAAGCTTTTCCTAAAGCGTCCAAAAAAATCCCTGAAGCGCCAACAGCAGAAGAGATAGAAAAGGATCCTTTACTTTCTGTATACACTTATTTGAGACAAGAGTGTTTACGTTGTCATACAGGGGGTAAAGGACGAAAACGTCGAGGTGACTTTAGAGGAATGGGCTGTGCTTCTTGTCACATTCCTTACTCAAATGAAGGGTTTTATGAAGGAAATGATCCTACTATTCCTAAAGATAAAGCTGGGCATATGTTAACCCATCAAATTCAATCCTCACGTAAAGTACATGTGAATGTGCATGACATAAATTATTCTGGTGTACCTGTTGAGACTTGTACGACTTGTCATAACCGTGGTAAGCGTATTGGGGTGAGTTATCAGGGACTGATGGAAACAGAGTATCAAGGTACTTTTGATCATGATGGTAATGGACAACCTAAACTGCATACCAAGCGTTATTTACACTTAACAGAAGACATTCATTACTCAAAAGGAATGCTTTGTCAAGATTGTCATACTTCAAACGATTTGCATGGCGATGGCTTTATGACAGGGGCTAACCTTGGAGCTGTTGAGATAGAGTGTCAGGATTGTCATGGAACGACAAAGAAGTACCCTTGGGAACTGCCCATTGGTTATTCTGATGAATTTGAGTTAAAAGAGAAAACTGGTAAGCCACGTGGAACTACTTTTACTTTGGCTGAGTATCTTAAAAAAGGTGCTATTCCTAAAGATAAAGGAGACGGTTTTATAGTGACAGCACGAGGAAACCCTTTACCTAAAGCTGTACGACATGGCAATAAGATTATGATGCATCTTGCTTCAGGAAAAAACATTGAATTAACACCTCTTAAAGCATTAAAAGAAGAGAAAAAACTCTCCAAAAAAGCATTGGTCGCCATGGATAAGATAGAGGTGCATACCCAGAAGTTAGAGTGCTATACCTGTCATGCCACATGGGCTCCTCAATGTTATGGTTGTCATGTTAAGATAGATTATTCAGAAGGTAAACAGAATCCTGACTATTTAGCTGCCTCTCATGCTCATGATATTCATGGTAATTCAGGAGAAGATACCTTAAAAGACTTTTTAGTAGATGGTAAAGTAACGGAAACACGCTCTTACTTACGTTGGGAAGACCCAGCACTTTCTGTCAATGGTGAAGGACGTGTTTCCCCAACCATTCCTGGTTGCCAAACGACCATCACCGTTATAGGTAAAGATGGAAATACTTTACTTCAAAACCACATTGTTAAAATTCCTAATGTTGAAGGAGCAGGAGCAGAGGGACAAAATGCGATTACCATGGCACAGGTCAACCCACATACCATTACAAAAGAAGCACGTACTTGTGAGTCTTGTCATACCTCTAAAAAAGCATTGGGTATGGGCATAGAAGGTGGAAAATATTTTGCTGATCAAACTAAAGCAACCATTGTAGATCTTATGACAGCAGATGGTCAAGTACTTCCTAAAAATGTGGATGAACAGATTCCAGCTATTCCAAATTTACAACATGACTACTCTGTTATGGTTGATGAAAATGGAACACAAGTTCAAACGGTGGACAACCATTGGACTTTAGCTAACCCTCTTTCTGCTAAACAACGTGCTGTACTTGACCGTCAGGGAGCATGTTTTGCATGTCATGAGAGTATTCCAGAAGGTGACTTGGCTATTTCTGCCATGCACCACATGGCAAATATGGCTGGTTTGGAGATAGATAAAGAGGAGCATAATAAGATCTTAGACAAGACAGTAAAGATTTCTGCTTGGGTGCAAGTAGGAAGTGTATTGCTGATTATATTGGCTTTATTATTGTGGATTTTTTATAAAAGAAGAAGATAGGAACGTTTTTTATTTTTTATTTTTTATTTTTGATAATAGTTACTGTTTATTGTGAGCATAGGGATTAGGGTAAGCAGTAGTCTTTTCCTCATAGTCTTGATTACTTTGAGTATCTTTAGCTTCTTTGGGTGTGGTATAGATGATGGATTGGTTAATGTTATTAAATTTCTGTTTTTCAAAGGCATCTAAATATTCATGGATTCTTATTTGTGTTTCAAGAACTTCCATGTTATTAGCCCATTTTCGTAGTTCTGAAAAGTCCCAATCCTGAAAGGCATAGTTTGAATGTTCTTCTTGCCATTGGCTAAAGGCTTCACTTTGATCTAAGTTTTGTGCATTCTTAATGATATCGAGCATGTCTAAAAGGGGTTTTGTATCTGGAGAGTCCGACATATATTCTTGGGCTAAGTCGACATACTTTTCAGTTTCATTGGCTGTGATAATAGAGAGTTCAATATTGTTTAAAATAGAAAAACGAACAGTATCTGGTAGTTTGGTGGTATTATCATATTTGGAAATGATACGGTCAAGTACTTCTATGGCTTCTTCATCATCTACGCCCATTAAACTTAAACTTTTGGCAAAGAGTAGTTCTTCTATCTCTGTTGAAAATCTTTCTTCTTTGTCATTGGTAAATTTCTCAATAAGTTCATCATAAGTGGCAAGAATTTCTTCTCTTGAACTAAAAGGGGCTTGTTGAACTTTGGCTTTCATATAGAGTAAAAGTAAAGATTTTTCTTCACTGTTTTCAAATTTTTGTGTAATGAGTTCATAGCTTTCTAGGGCAGCATCAGTATCATAGCTTGGGTAGATGTAATGTATGGTTGCTTTTTTAAAACAAGCTTCTGCAAAAAGTTTTAATATTTCTGTTTCCTGAGAGTTTTTTGATTTTTCGATGATTTGTTCATAAATAACCAAGGCTTCTAAATCTTGGTTTTGATTAAATAAACTTTGAGCTTGTATTAGAAGTGCTTTGAGTTCTTTATTTAAATTATTTTTTATAAGATTCTTTTTACTAATTAGGGGTGCAGGGATAATGATTTCTTTTTTTATGGGTTCTATAATCTTGTTTTTGATAATTTTTGGCATGGGTTCTTGAATACTTATAGGTTCATCAAAAAAGTTAAAGTTTAATACAAAAGCCATCAGGCTCACAATAACTAGTATAGATAATAAAAGTTTAAGCATCTTGAATTCCCCAATCCTGACTATAGATGTTAAATTTTATCATATAAAAATAAAAGTTATGTTTTAAGTAAAAAGTTCTATAATTGTACAAAGGATAAATATGAAAAAAATAATCACATTTATAGTTTTACTTTATTTAAGTTCTTTTTCTCTTCAGGCTGAGGTGTTAGATTCTTCAGTGAATACAAGTACCTATACTTCCATTGATCAAAAAGATTGTGTTACCTTAGATAGCGATAATATGGGAAGTCTT
Source organism: uncultured Sulfurovum sp. (assembly GCA_902727915.1). The sequence goes on along the minus strand of CACVAU010000044.1, from coordinate 80,995 downwards.
CAAGAGTGTGAAAGCTTTACTAGTATTGGGGTGAAGGTGATAGAGGGTGACATAAGGCAAAGTATTATTTTAACACGCAATCAACAGGAATATGATTTAGATTTTTTTACTACAGTGAGTCCAGCTTTTTCTTCATTAGGTTTAAAAGCTGAATGGCGTCATGAGTTGGGAAAACCTACTAATCTTAAAGGCATGATTGTTCGACTTGAAGTGAGTGATGATCCTGAAAATCTTGATAAGACTTCTTCTTATTTGGTTGTGAGTAAAATAACACGTCATGAGATATGTGTTATTGCAAAAGTAGCTCCTCAAATAAATCAAAATATAATGGCCAGAGAAATTTTAGATATTAATTTGGCAATGCCTTGTTTAAAAAGCTATTGAAAAGAGGTTTTTTTTCATAAAATTAAATAGAAATAAATGGTTTTATTTTTTTCTATTTTTTCTTGTAAAGCATTATATCTAGGGATTTAAAGAGTTTATGAAAAGTTTGAAATTTACACGATTCAAACACGTTTACTGTTTATACTCACAACATGAAAGAGATGGTTTTTTTCTTCCTATTTTTCCATTTAACTTTCATGGCTTTTACTTTAATATACTTTAAATTTCCCCCCGTCGCCTAAAGGCAAAAGTAAAAGCACACTTTTAAGTATTGTTAACTTGCAAATCCACTTTGATACCCTTTATGTTTGATGGCTTCTTGAATAATTGCTTTTTGTTTCTCTTTTCTTTTAATATCTTTCTCTACAAATACTTTTTTACGTGTAATTGGATCCATCTCAGTATAATAAATAACAGCAGAATAAGTTCCTGGAGTAGGGATGAATACTTGGGCTTGTTCAGGATTTATTTTTAGTTCTTTAGTGGTAAAACGCTTAAGTTCATGCATATCATCATCAGTACAACCGGGGTGAGCTGCAATGAGGTAGTAAGTTAAGAACTGTTTTTTCCCCATGTCTTTGTTGAGTTGGTCATAAAGTTTTTTAAATTCTATGAGGGTATTTTTACCCGGTTTACCCATAAGGTCAAGAACATGTTGTTGCGTATGTTCGGGTGCGACTTTCATTTGTCCTGAAATATGGTGTTGTACCAACTCTTTGAGGTACGAGTACCCTTGACGTTTGTCACGGTTTATAAGGTCATAACGAATTCCAGAGGCAACAAAAGCTTTACGAATTCCGGGAACTGCACGTACTTCTTTCATAAGGTTAATAACACGACTGTGGTCAGGTTTCATAGAACCACAGATATGTTTTGAGTCAACACAACGTTGGTGGTCACAGGTTCCAAAATCTTCTTTTTTAGCACACTCATAACCGTACATATTTGCTGTAGGTCCACCAAGGTCAGAGATGATGCCTTTGAAGTCTTTGTATTTTGTAAAGTCTGTCGCTTCTTGAACAATAGACTTTTCACTACGTGTTCTAATGGTTCTCCCTTGGTGTACACCAATGGCACAGAAGTTACATTCACCCCAACAACCTTGATGGGTCATAATGGAAAATTTAATGGTTTCTAAACATTTCACTTTTCCTTCTGGTCGGTGATAAGGGTGCAGTTCACGTGTAAAAGGCAAGGATGATACAGCATCCATCTCTTCTTCACTAAGATAAGGTGAAGGTGGATTTTGAATAGAGTAACGGGTATCTACTGGTTCACAAAGTCCTTTAGCCCCTTTTGGGTCATTGTTATCATAAAAAAAGTCAAAAAGGTCAATGTATTTTTCTTTGTCCTCCAAACACTCTTTGTGGGAAGGCAGTTGATGATATTCAGGAACAGGCTCTTTAGAAATATAACAAACCCCACGTACTTTTCTCCAGTCCTCCCCTCTGTCCATGGCTTCTGTGAGTTCACGAATAGCATGTTCACCCATACCATAGATAAGTGCATCAGCTTTAGAATCAAATAAAATAGGTTTTTTAAGTTTGTTTGTCCAAAAGTCATAGTGTGTTACACGACGAAGACTGGCTTCAATACCCCCTAAAACTAAAGGAACAGTATTTTTAAAGTGTTGACGGATGAGGTTACAATAAACTAAGGTCGCACGGTCTGGACGTTTGTTATTTTTTCCTCCAGGGGTATAGTCATCGTTGTTTCTGAACTTTTTAGTAGCTGTATAGTTAGAAACCATAGAGTCAATACTTCCTCCACTTACACCCCAATAGAGTCGTGGTTCACCCAAACGGGTAATGTCTTTGCCACTTTTAACATCTGGCTGACCAATAATCCCAACTTTATAGCCCAAACGTTCTAAAATACGTCCAACAGTAGCCACCCCAATAAAAGGCGAGTCGATGTAAGCATCACCCGAAATTAAAATGACATCACACTGTTTCCAACCCAACTTGTCCATCTCTTTACGAGTGGTAGGCAGGAAGTCTTTAGCTATAGGATTTGAGTATACTTTTTCTTGTTGATTCATAGGATATTCTTTATTAAGGGTATTTTTATTTGTTATATCTAAAGTTGTCTTTGATGTTGCTAGGGTTGGAAATTATTGTTAGAGGATCATAAATTAAAATGTCTAAAACTAGCGACAGAGTCGCGTAGGTCGTAGTGCCTCACTAGGACATTAGTTGGCATGAAATAAAAGCTTTTAATCTCCTAAACAATTTAGATATAATAATTTAACAGAAATAGGAAGTTTTTATGGAAATTATCAAATCAGATTTTATTAGAGATAAACTTTCATACATCGAATCAAAAGTTAAAAATGATACCAAACAAAAACTCTATGGTATGCATGTAACAGCCGAATATATTTTTATGAACATTTTGAATGATGTTTATGGTTGGAAACTGATTAATGCTAATGATGAAAAATCAAATTTTCCTGCTATTGATTTGATTGATACTTCTAATGACATTGTTATTCAAGTGACTTTTGAGATTACAGCCAAAAAAGTAAGAGATGATACTATTGATAAATTTCATAAATTGGTTAAAATAGATGAGTATAAAAAGTATGCTGATTATAAAATAAAAATGTTCTATATTAAAAGTAAGCCAAATTTCTCAGATAAAATTTTAGAAGAGTTTAAAGAAAAAGGTATGTTCCCATCTGATTTATTAGGCATTGAAGATATAAATTCAAAAGTTTGTGAAGACCCTAAGATTGCAACTAAAGTTTTTGAAACACTTTGTGATATTTTTCATGATAATGTTTGTAATTCTCATATTCCTCAAAATCTAACCACTAAACTAGGAAAATCTACAATTATAGGAAGAAAAGTAGAGCTTAAAGATATAGAAGATCGTTTAAATAGTTCCAAAGCTCTAGTTCTTCATGGTATTGGAGGAATGGGAAAATCTACTATTGCAGGTTATTATTTACACCAACACAAAAATGAGTTTGATTATTATGGTTTTTTTGAAGGCTTAGATGAGTTTATTAATGAGTTAGAAAGAGCTTTAAAACTAAATATTGAACAGGGACAAGATAGACTAAGTATTATACTTCATGAACTTACAAAATTGAATGGTAATAAGTTTTTAGTTATAGATAACATTCAAGAGCTAACAGAAAACAAAAAGATTATAAAAAAAATTTTGGATTTAAAAGAGCATGATGGCTTTCAAATTCTTTTGACTTCAAGAGAAGAGATAGAAGATATTGATAAATATACAATTGATACACTTTCTATGCGTGATGCAAAAGAACTTTTTAATTCTATTTATAAAGTAGAAGATGAGATACTACTTGAAGATATTTTAGAGTATTTAGATTGTCACGCTTTCTTTGTGGAAAAAACTGCAATGAGTATTAAAAAAACGTTAACTCCTCAAATGATTAGAGATAAATTTGAAAATGGAGAGTTTTCAAAAGTGAGTGTTAAAAGAAAAGAGAGTTTTAATACTTATTTAAATCAGCTTTATACACTTGATGCTTTGGATGAAGAGGAAACTTTAATGTTAAAACAGCTTTCCATTTTACCTTCTATTGAGATAGAGTTTTCTTTTCTACAAGAGATGTTTTCTCGAGAGGATAGTGATTTTGAAGAATTGTTAGATTATTTATGTGAACAAGGGTGGTTGATAAAAAATGATGAAAGTTATAAACTTCATCAGATTATTAAAGAGTTTTTATTGGCTAATTATGCTCCTTGTTTTGAGGAGATAGAAGGGATAGTTGATTCTTTTAATCAATTTTTAAAAGATAGTGTAGATGTTCATATCGCATTAGCATATAGGAATAAAATTATTTATTTTATTTCTTTACTTCAAGTTTCAGAAAGAATGAAATTTATCAAGGAAAAAACTGCAATGTTATTTCGTGATACAAGTAATATATATTATAATTTAGGAAATCATAAGGAGGCTTTTCCTTTAATGCACAAGGCTATTTCGATGTTTAAAGTATTATTTGGAGATGAACATTTATCTACAGCTATATGTTACAATAATTTAGGACTATTATACTTTTCAATAGGTAAAAGTATAAAAGCAAAAGAACTCTATGAAATATCTTTGCAATTAACAGAAGGACTTCCTAATAAGGAAGATAAGTATATTGCTTCAATCTATAATAATTTGGGAGAAGTTGATAGAGTCTTAGGACTTTATGATGGAGCAGAAAATCATTTTTTAAAAGCATTAGAATTAGATGGAAAACTTTTAGAAAAAAATCAAATAAATATAGCAAAAATTTATAATAATTTAGGAGAAGTGTATAGACAAAAAGTTCAATATGAAACAGCACATGATTATTATATGAAATCATTGAAAATTAATGAAGATATTTTTACAGTATATCATCCAATTATCGCTACAAATTATAATAATTTAGGTCTGTTATATAGTGATATGGAACAAGAAGAAGATGCTGAAAGGTGTTATTATAAAGCTCTTGAAATAAATTATAAAATTTGGGGAGAAAGACATACTAGTGTAGCTATGTCTGCTAATAATTTAGCAGGTCATTTTTATAAAAGAGAATTGTATGATAAAGCTATAGAATTATATTTTAAGGCACTTGTTATAAATGAAGAAATATTAGGTGTTGAACATCATGTTACTATAATGAATATAGCAAATTTAGCTGAAGTATATAGATGTAAAAAAATATATAGAAAAGCTGAATATTTTTATTTTGAGGCATTGGTTTTATATAAAAAAATATGGGGAGAGGAACATTTAGATATTGCATCAATATATCATAATTTAGGAAGGCTTTATTTTGATTTAAAAGATTTAAAGAAATCTTATGAGTATATGAGCAATGCTTATAAAATGAGAAAAAGTTTTTTAGTTAATAATCATCCTTTAGTTTTACAATCAATACAATCATTGAAAATCATAGACAAAGCCCTTGTAACAGTGGCAAAAAATACAAAAAATGCTGTGGAAAACCAAAATGAATAAATACCAACCCCCATACACCATAACCTCAAAAATCCTCACCCAAGTCAGTAACATAGTAGAACTACTAAGTGAACTCAAATATACAACAGGCTTACTCAATACCCCAAAACTACGTAAAAAAAACCGTATAAAATCCATTACAGGAACACTACAAATAGAAGGGAATACGTTTACCGAAGAAAAAGTAACCTCGGTTATAAATGGTACTAAAGTTCTAGGAACTGTTAGAGAAGTAGCAGAGGTGGAAGGTGCTATAAAAGCTTACGATTTTTTAGAAAAGTACAACTATAGTAATGAAAAAGATTTACTTTTAGCTCATCAAAAGATGATGGGTCAACTGTTGAATAATGCAGGAAATTATAGATATACCAATGTAGGAATTGGAGGTCAAGAGGGTGTAACACATGTGGCTCCACCACCAAACATGGTGCAAACACTTATGGGAGAGCTTTTTGAATGGTTGAATAGTACAGAAGAGCATTTACTCATCGTCTCATGTGTGTTTCATTATGAATTTGAGTTTATTCACCCTTTTTCTGATGGTAACGGTAGATTGGGTAGACTTTGGCAAAGTGTTATATTGACGAAATATAAAAGTATTTTTTCTCAAATCCCCATAGAGAGTGTGGTACGTGACAATCAAGCCAACTATTATGAGGCTTTAGAAGCTTCAGGTTCTGTGGGAGAAAGTACCCCTTTTATAGAGTTTATGTTGGAAGTAATTTACAAAACACTTCAAAAACTACAAGAAGAAAATCAAAAGGTCGGAGAAAAGGTCGGTAAAAAGGTCGGAATAAATCTAAGTGAAAATCAAAAAGAAATTATTGCTTATATGTTAGAAAACCCTAAAATATCAGCTAAAAAACTTTCTGAATTGGTAGGAATATCAAGCCGTAAGATTGAAGAAAATATTAAAAAACTAAAAGAAGAAGAAATTATAGAGAGAGTAGGGGCAAATAAAGGAGGTACTTGGAAAGTACTAAACATAAAGAGTTAACACAAATTTAACAAACTCTAATTATAATTAAAACAAATTTTTATTATAATTTAAAACTATTAAAAAGGGTTTCACTTGGAAAACATAGATTTAGTCATTATCTTAACAACAGCATTTTTAGGAAGTTTTGGGCACTGTATTGGAATGTGTGGGGGGATTGTGGTTGCTTACTCTAGTTCTAAGATTGACCAGACAAGCTCACATATGACACAAACCCTTTCGCATTTGTCTTATAACTTTGGACGGGTTACAACTTATGCAACCTTGGGAGCTATTTTTGGCTTTATTGGACAAGCCATTGCATTTACGCCTACTACTAAAGGGATACTCTTTTTACTAACAGGTTTGTTGATGTTACTTGCAGGGCTTTCGCTTTTAGGGAAGTTCAAATTTTTAAACTCGGCTGAGTTCTCTTTTTCTAAATACGCATGGTTTCAAAATAGCTTTAGAAGCTTGTTAAAGAGTAAGTCTTACCAATCGTTCTTTTTGTTGGGGATGCTAAACGGTATTATTCCTTGTGGTTTAGTTTATTCATTTGCCATTATGGCTGCTGCTACGGCTTCGCCATTGTGGGGAGCGATTGTTATGGCTACTTTTGGGCTGGCGACTATTCCAGCGCTTTTCTTTGTAGGGTCAATAACTAAATTTTTACAAAAAGGAAGTTTACGCGCTAGTATGATGAAGGGAGCAGCTTTACTGGTAGTATTTTATGCTTTGTTTACCATGTATAAAGGGTACAACTTTGTAGCCAATCCAGAAAAAATGCAAGCCATGATGGATGAGATGAGAGAAACACCAAAAAGTGGAAAGTGTGGTGGCATGAAATGCGCACCAGGGAAGTGTGGGTAGTAGTTTAAGGAAATAGAAAAATAGTTTTTTTCATAGTATAATACATACATGAAAAAAATATCACCAAATAGTACCTGCCCCTGTGGTTCAAAAAATAAATATAAAAAATGTTGTCTCATTTACCACAAGGGAGCAAAACCTAAAACAGCTCTACTTCTTATGCAGTCGCGTTATAGTGCTTATGCTGTGGGAAACAGTAGTTACATTGTTACAACAACACATGAAAATAATGTACAGTATATGGCAGATATAAAAGCTTGGAAAGAGAGTATTGAAGTCTTTTGTAAAGAGACGGAGTTCTTAGGTTTAGAAGTTTTGGAGTTTATAGAGGGGGAAGAAGAAGCTTTTGTAATCTTTAAAGCTTTGCTTTCTTCAGGTGAGATGATAGAAAAGAGTCGGTTTTTAAAAGTTAATGGCTTTTGGTTGTATGAGAACGGAGAAGTCTTTTAGTGCAGTTTGAATTGTTGTACCCTTATGCTTTTTTATTGTTACTTTTATTGCCTTGCTTTTGGTGGTGTAAGCAGAACGTCAAAAGTGTTTATTTTCCTAAAGAAGAGTGGTTACCTAAACAAGGTTTTACTTGGGACAATCATCTTTTATGGATAGTAACTATTTTTATTTTATTAGTTATGGCTTTGACAGCACCTTTTACGTATGAATCAGAAGTCAATTCAGCTAAAAAAGGACGAGATTTAGTTTTACTTTTAGACAGCAGTGGTTCAATGGCAGAGCGTGGCTTTAATGAAAGAGATAAAACCCAAACAAAGTATGATATCTCTGTAGCATTAGCCAAAAATTTTATAGAAAAAAGGAATGATGATAATGTAGGGTTGGTTGTTTTTGGCTCTTTTGCTTTTTCTGCTTCTCCTTTGACCTATGATTTAACAGCACTTAATGAGATGTTTGATTTGATGACAGACGTTGGTATAGCTGGAACAAGTACAGCCATTGGGGATGCCTTAGTTGAAGGTTTAAGCACTTTAAGGGGGGGGAAAGCAAAATCCAAAGTACTCATACTTTTAACGGATGGGGTGCATAATGCTGGGAAACACTCACCACGTGAAGCTGTTAGTATGGCGAAGAAAAAGGCTGTTAAAATTTATACCATTGGGATTGGTAAAAAAAATGATTATGATGCCTTACTTATGGAAACCATAGCCAAGGAGTCAGGAGCTAAGAGCTTTTTTTGTCAAAATGCAACTGAGCTAGAAGAGGTCTATAAGCATATTTCAAAATTGGAACCAAGTCCAATTCGATCAGAGCAGTATTTAAATAAAGAAAGTTTAATAATTTATCCTTTAATGTTAGCTATTTTTTTACTTAGTATGCTTATTGTAAAAGATGAGAAAGGCGTTTTATGAATTTTGTGTACCCTTTTGTTTTTTGGCTATTCATTCCTTTTTTTATCTATTTATTTCAGCGAAAAAAGAAGCAAGGATTTACCCAGAATTTACGCTGGATGGTTTTACTATTATTATTGATAACCTTGGCTCGACCTGTTATTTCTCAAAGTGTGACAGAAGAAAAACTAATGGCACATTCTATTATTATGGCTTTAGATTTATCGGTTTCTATGAATGCCAATGACATTGAACCCACAAGAGCAGAGGCAAGTCGTGAGAGCATAAAACAGTTTTTGAATTTGGAAAGAGAAGAACAGGTTGCACTTCTTGGCTTTACCATTAACCCCTTACTCCTTTCCCCTCCTACGACCGATAGAGCATTGTTAAAAATTGCATTGGCAAATGTGAAGTCTCAATATATTTTAACCAAAGGAACAGATATTCAAAACTTACTTGAAAAAGTAGCAAAATTTAAAGACAAAGAGAAAAAACTCATACTTTTTAGTGATGGAGGAGATGAATTATTAGATACAGGATTCATAGATTTTATTGAAAGTGAGAAGATTAAAATTTTAGTCATTGCCATGGCAACAGAACAGGGAGCTTCCATAGAACTTGCAGATGGAAAACTTTTACAAAACAAAGAGGGACAGATTGTTGTTTCTAAACTGAATTATTCACTTAAAAGCGTGGTAGCACAAAGTGGGGGAGAATTTGTTGTGTTTACTTCTGTAGAGGATAGTCTTAAGCGTATAACAAACTGGCTAAATAGCCAAAAAATTTTAGAGGAGGGTTTAAAACGACAGAGTAAGCATTACTTTGAATTGAGTTTTATTCCTCTCTCTTTAGCGCTCATATTCTTTTTGTTTTCAGCCACAAGGTTTTCCAGTCGACTTTTAGCATTTTTATTGTTTTTGGGTATGAATCTTCAAGCCGAAGAAGTATTAACAGTAGAAGAGTGGGGTGAGGGTGTAGGGCAAAGAGAGACAGCTTCTTCTTATGGTTATTTAGATGCTTATTATTTACAACAAGCTTATGCTTATTATCAAAATAAAGCATTTGAAAAGAGTTTGAATGAGGTCTATAAAATAAAAAATAGACATTTAGAAGCAGAGCTGTTATTAGCACATATTTTTTATAAACAAGAGCAGTATAAAATGGCTAAATCTATTTTAAGAGGGATTAAAAGTTCAGATAAAAAGATAAAACAACAAGTTTATTATGAACTGGGTAACTGTGAAGCTAAAATGCTTTATATGGAAAGGGCAAAGAAATACTATATTAAAGCATTACAACTAGGTGAAGATGAAGATAGTTTACATAATTTAAAAATTGTGTTATTTCGTCAAAAAAAGCATGATTCTAAAGTAGGCTATAGCAATCCTTCTTCAGCTGAAAAAGCTAACAGTCAAAGTGAACGTGCTGAGAGTAAAGCATTAGAAGAAGAAAGTAACAAAAATGAATCCACAGGTGGTTCAGGTGGAGCAGGAGATAAAAAATCTAAAAATGCTAGGCTTAAAATTATGAAGTCAAATGAAGAACGTATGCATAAACGCACACTCTCTTCTAAGGCTTATGAACTTATCAATGAGGGATATATTCAAGAAAAACACCCTTGGTAATTGTCTTAAGTTCTAATGTTTAAAAAGTTTTTAGTACTAATATCATCCCAAGGTTTATTTAATTGACTAAATGCTTGATAGTTTTGTAGGACTCTTTTAAAGTCTTCATTCTTAGATGATTCATTCTCCAGTACTTCTTCTAATGCAATTTTTGTTGCATTCATGACCTCTTTGGGAAATGTTTTGATTTGCACATTTTTATGTAAGGTTTTAAGTGCTTTGGCATTTTTATAACGAAACTCTTGCACCATCGTACCTGTCATTTCTTCAGCAGCCGTTTTAATAATGGTTTGATGCTCAGTACTTAGTTTTGCCCAACGGTTTTTATTGAAAGTGATTTCCAGTATGGAGCCAGGTTCGTGCCATCCTGTATAGTAATAGTTAGCAGCTTTGTCAAATCCCATCATTTGGTCTAGTGCTGGTCCGACCCATTCAGTTGCATCTATGGTACCACGTTCGAGTGAAGTAAAAATTTCTCCAGCAGGAAGTAAAATAGGATTTACCCCAAGTTTTTGCATCACTTCACCACCAAGACCAGGAATTCTCATCTTTAAACCTTTTAGATCAGCCAAAGAGTTAATTTCTTTTTTGAACCAACCACCCATTTGAGGTCCAGTACTGCCCCCTATAATAGGATAGAGGTTAAACTTACCATAAAGTTCACGCCAAAGTTCCATACCTCCACCAAATTTCATCCATGTAATCATCTCTTCAGATGTTAGTCCAAGTGGCATACCACCAAAAATAGAAAAAGCAGAGTTCTTACCTTTCCAGTAATATACCCCTGAATGAAAAGCATCTATTTGGGCTGCTGAACAGGTGTCAAATACTTGTAGGGCAGGGACTAAAATATTTTTTGGGTAGACTTTTATCTCTAGGGAACCTCCAGAAATTTCGTTACATCGTTTTGCAAAGTTATCTAATCCTGTACCCATTATTGGAAAATGAGCTGGCCATGAAGTGGCTAGTTTTAGGGTAACTTTTTTACCTCTAGCAATATTAACATGCTTATCTTCTATTTTGTTTTCTTCACGGTAACACCCACTTAGGCTTAAGGCACCTAATCCAAGTGCTGAAGTGTTTAAAAAATCTCTTCTTTTCATCTAAACTCCTGACGATTAGTTAAATGGTAATAAGCTAAACTTTTTAATAAAGGCTTCATCAATGTCAATAAGTCCACGCTCTTGTAAAGAATCTAAAACTTCTTTAGTACAGAAGGTGTCACCTGGCCATTCGCGTTCAAAGCCATCAACATTGGACTTGTTGGTTCCATCAACAGCCATGAAAGGCTCCAAAATAATGTCACGTTGTGCATCAATGTTATTAACCACACGCCAAAGAAGCATGTAAGGTTCATTGATGTCATTATTTACTTTATCCACAATAATGAGAAGTTTAATATGTTTCTTGAAAATACGTAACTTGGCAATAATATTTTTCATGGATTGTACTTTGTTTACACTAATGAGACAAATAGGGTTTTTAGTTTGTGTAAAGTATTGTTTACATTCTAGGATATTCCCATCTACTTCTTGCATTTTAGATAGTAGAGATTTATCAGATAAGAATTCTTCAACTCCCTCTTTTACTTCTTTACTTGTTGCATCTACACCTAATTTTCCACCAATCAAATTTTCATTGGCTGTATGATCTAGGGCATCAATAATTCCTTGGGTAATAAGAATTTTTTTAGGATCGAGTCGGTTTAAAATATATTCTGTAATTGCCATGGCATCATCTAGTTCTGGAGCGTCTTCATTAACAAATATGGCATGTTTTACAAAACTCATTTGACCCACACCCCAAAAAGCATGCATAAATTGTTGGGCATGACCTTTATAAAGTGTTTGCATCTTTCCAAGTATCAGATTATGGAATACACCATTCTCAGGCATGTAGTAATCGATGAGGTTAGGAGCCATGGGTTTAAGCATTGGTAAGAAGATACGTTCTGTTGCCCAACCCATGTATTTGTCTTCTAAAGGAGGTTTTCCTACTACAGTTGCTTGGAAAACAGGTTTTTCTTTCATGCTAATGGTTTCAACTTCTAAAATAGGGTAAGGCTCTTCAAGTGTATAATATCCTGTATGATCACCAAACGGTCCTTCTATTTTCATCTGTTCAGGGTCTACAAAACCTTCTATTACGATATCAACATCTGTAGGAATATAAATGTCATTACTGATTGATTTAACCAGTTGAGCATTTTTTCCTCGTACAAAACCATAAAGAAGCATTTCAAACATACCATGAGGCATGGGAGCTTGTCCACACCAAATATAAAGAGGGTCACCACCAATAGCAATACTTACAGGCATTTTTTTACCAGCCTTTTGGTATTGGTCAAAAAAATGAGAAGCATCTTTATGAATCTGCCAATGCATACCTAAATGATTCTTATCATATTGTTGTAAACGGTACATTCCTAGATTTTGCATGGAGCCATCAAGGCTTTGGGTATACACTTGTCCCATGGTAATAAATGCACCACCATCACCTTCCCATGTTTTTAAGATAGGAAGCTTATCTAGGTCTACTTTTTCTTTAGGAATTATAATCTCTTGACAGGTACCATGTTTAGTTGAACGTTTGGGAAAAACATTTTTTAGGGCTATGAGTTCTGGAAGCATTTTTATTTTGTCTATAAAACTTTCAGGTGGTTTAAGCTTTAAAAGTTTGTCAATGCCTTTTGCGACATTATCAGGATGTCTTTCAAAAATTTTTTCAGTTAACTTTTTATTAGCAAATATATTCATAAGAACAGGCATGTCATATTGAATATTTTTCTTTTTATTAATGGGGTTGGTAAAGAGGATGGGGCGTGAGTTGTCAGTTTTTACTTCTACATAGGCAACATGAGGAATTTCTAGTTCTACGTCTAAGGGTTCATCTATAATTTTTAAATTACCATGGTCTTTTAGCCATTGTACTACGTCTTGCATTTTTTACTTCCTATAAAGGGTATATTTAAAAATATACGCTATTATTTTTGGAAGTATTATAATCTTTATTTCTTTACTTCAGCTACAACAGTGCCTCTAAATTCACCAAGCTTAAAGTGTGTAGCCATATCTTTTGGATAGCTTTTTTCTAACATTTTTCCTAAGTCAGCAGAGATATTTGTGCCATGACAGGCAAGACAAGGTTGTTTCATATCCAATGCTTTATAAACGCGATAATGATTAGGCATTTCAACAACCAATGGTTCTTTTAAATTTTTTGAGGCTACAAAACGTTCCATTACGATGGTATCAGTGGCATCAGGTTTATTTTTTTCATTTCTATACTTTAAGGCTGTTCTTCTAATTTTTGTATCAGGAGAAATGGCATTATAGTCATTTGTCATCCCTTGTGCCATTGAAGTACAGCCACCCATCGCTACTTGATAAGTTTTGTCACTTTTAATAAGTCCCATAAGTGTAGGTTGAAGCGTTTCCATAAAACTTTCTATGTGCATCATACCTTGTGCTGTAACAGCTTTTTGATTATTGGCATAACTAACGGTTGTTTCTGTAAAGGCAGTTTGTTGATTTGTTGTGGGTACTTTTACAGTTTCATCTTTAATAATTTCAACTTTTTTAGTTGTTTCTAGGGGGGTTGAGGGTTGAGTTCCAGCACTGTTACAGCCTATATAAAGTAAAGGGGTTAATAGAGTGAGTGTTAAGAGTTTGTGTGTCATGGTATTCTTCCAAGTTTATAATTTTTTATAAGTATAACTACTTAGATAAAACCATCAGCTTAATCTTACTCTTAACTTTGACCCCAATTTTAATACGATTTAATTTTACTTTTTTATTGGCATTCCATAAAATTTTGCCATTTTTAACTTTTACTTTTGTCCAGCCATTATTAGAAATAAAGATATCAGCTGATTTAATACTCTTGTCTTTTAAGGTAACTTCAACTGTTTTTACAATTTTATTTTTAGGGTAAATGAAAGGTTGCTGAAATGAAACACCACAAAGTTCTTGAAATTTTAGATATAGTTTGAAATCATGGGCATTAGAACCCACAACAGCTGCACGGTCTATATCATGAGCGTCTGAACAGACACCATGTACAGCACCTATATTTTGATTGAAAACGGCTTTAAATCCATAGGGTTCAATGACTTTAGCTACTCTATCGTCATATTCACCATAAGGGTATACAAAGAGGTTTGGTTCATAGTTAAGATGCTTTTTCATTAGTGCTAAACCCTTATCCATATCTTTGATAATGGCTTCATTAGACATTTGTCCAAAGTGTCCATGACCATAAGAATGGAATTCAATATCACCATGCTTAGATATTTCTTTTAATTCTTTCCATGAAACATAGTCTTTATAGTTTTTCTCCGTATATTTTACAGCAATAAAAAGGGTAAAAGGGTAGTTATATTCTTTAAAGACAGAAAGTCCATGGGTATAAAAGCTTTTAAAACCATCATCTATGGTAAAAGCTACCCATTTACTTGGTACTTCCTCATTAGCATTTACTTTAGTAATGATATCAATTAGAGGAACTACTTTATAACCATTTTTTTTAAGATAATTAAACTCTTTTCGTAGTTCTTTGGTTGAGATATTGGTTGAAGGATAACGGTTGTCATCAAAACGGTGATAGACAAAGATATGCCCATCTGCTAAAAGCAGATAGGGTGACAAAAGTAAAAAGAGGAGGAAGAGGACTTTTGTCATTTTTTCTCTTAATCCATTTGCTTACGTAAGAATGTAGGGGTATCTAAATAGTCTTCATTTGAATTATTATAACCACCAACAACTTTTTGTGTGTTCATCGTATTGAGTAGTGAACCTTGTGCTGGTTGTCTGAGTGTTCCCATAGTGTTATTGATATTGGTCTCTTCAGGTTTATGAAGGGTTTCAAAGTCTGAAGGGTCTTCAAAACCTGTGGCAATAATAGTAAGTTTAACTTCATCCAAAGGAATGTTTTCAGAAGTTGTGGTACCAAATATAATATTTGCATCTTCATCAGCATTTTCTTCTACAATATCCATTGCTTCTGAAATTTCAGCTAATGGGTAATCTGGATGAATATGAAAGTGAACTAAAATTCCCATTGCACCATCAATGGATAGGTTATCAAGTAATGGAGACTCAATAGCTGTTTTAGCAGCATCATAAGCAGCTGAATTTCCTTGACTCTCTCCCACACCCATTAGGGCTAAGCCCCTGTGACTCATCACTGTTTTAACATCAGCAAAGTCAAGATTAATATCATTAGCACCATGGGAAAGAATGACATTAGAGATTCCTCCAACTGCTTGTGATAGAACGTTATCAACCATTCTAAAGCTATCTCTCATCCCAAGATTTTTTTCGACAATAGAAAGGAGCCTTTCATTAGGAACAACAATGATAGAGTCAGATTCTTTTTTTAACTCTTCAAGACCAGCTTTTGCTAGTTTCTGTCTTTTTCGACCTTCAAATTTAAATGGACTGGTAACAATGGCTACAGTTAAGGCATTGACTTCTTTCGCAGCTTGTGCAATAACAGGTGCAGCACCTGTACCTGTACCACCACCTAAACCAGCTGATATAAAGACTAAGTCAGCACCATCTAACATGGTTTTAAGGCTATCGAAGCTTTCATGGGCAGCTTCAGCACCAATTTCTGGTTTCATTCCAGCACCAAGACCCTTGGTTGAATTAATACCAAGTTGCATTTTATAAGGTGCAATTGAAGCAGCCAGTGCTTGTGCGTCTGTATTGGCAACAATCAGGTCAATACCTTCAATACCTTCTCTAATCATGTGGTTAATCATGTTTCCACCACCACCACCAACACCGATAGCTTTGATTTTAGCTCCATGTACGCCAGCAGTTGATTCTGTTATATTAAACTCTTCCATTTGATCCTCCTCTTTAAAAGATTTTTTTTGCCCAATCCATCATGTTCTGTAATGGATTGTTTTGATTTTTTTTAGGTTCTTGACTTAAGTCTTTAAATAAGTCGACATTATTTGTTTTTTCATCCTTATATGAAGGGGTTGAAACTGAAATTTTTGGTTTTTGTGTAAGTTCTGTATTTTGAAGACTAGCAATGTCTTGTAGTGAGTCTTTAGGTTTATAATCTTTTGAGTGTAGCATGGTTTTACTACCTTCTAGTTCATATTCAGTATGTTTGCCAGATTCATATTGGAGTAACCCTATAACCGTTGAAAATTCAGGAGAGTTTAAATCTTCTGAAATGTTATGTGTATTACTAGGTTGTCCAATTCTAATAGGAATATTGGGTATAAGTGCTTGTGCTAATTCTCTGGTTCCTTCAATAAGGGTCATGCCTCCTGTTAAAATTATTCCCGAACCTAATTGTTCTTTTAATCCACTTTTTTCTAAGAGTCCAGCTAAGATAATAAGTGTTTCTTCCATTCGACTATAAATAATGTTTTGTACAATATCTAAAGAAACAAGATTAAGTTTTTTTTCATCACCAATAATAGAAAGTCTTACTTCTCCAGATTCAGTTTGGAGTAGACTACCTTTACTTATTTTAAGTTCTTCAGCAACATCTAAGGGGGTATGTAATGCTATTGAGAGATCATTTGTAATGTGGTTTGAACCTACTGATAAAAAGTCATTGTATTGAATGGCATTGCCAACATGCACAACTAAATTAGAAGTTTGTCCCCCAAGGTCAATAATGGCAACACCTCGCTCTTTATCATTGTTAGAAATGACAGATAAGGAAGATGCATAACCTGATAGAACTACTTTAGATATTTCAATACCAGCAGCATTAACAGCTTTTTTTAAGTTTCCAAGATTTGATTTCCCTGTAATGATGATATGTGTATCTACTTCCATTCTACTGGCATTCATTCCATTAGGGTCTTCAATGAAGTCTTGCTCATCTATTTTGAATTTATAAGGCAAGACATGTAATATATCAAATTCATTGGGAATATTAGCATTGTATAAAGCTGTTTGCATTACACGGTTGATTTCATTAATAGATATTTCTTGATTGGGGATGTTAACAACACCTGAAGATTGTAAGCTTTTAACATAGGCACCAGAAATGGAGATGATTGCTGCTGTAGGGTTAATTCCAGCAACACGCTTGGCATCATCTACAGCATTTTTGATTGATTTAGATGCTAATTCTATATTTGAAATAGCACCTTTTTTGATTCCTTGTGACTTACTAATACCGTGACCTGCAATTTCCATTTGATCATCTTTAATCTCACCAATTATTGCACATATTTTGGTTGAGCCGATGTCTATAGCTAAAATTGGTTTATTCACTCTTTGATCCTTAGTATGTCTGTCAATCTTTGTGTCAAGTATTAAAGAGTTACTTGACTAGTAAAGTTTGGTTGGATACTTTTTATCCAAAGTTTTCATTAAATTAGCTTGAAAGCTTTGCTCTTTAATTTTATCAGCATTTTGATGCATAATATTTGTTTCGTTACTTTCAAGTGAAATTAATTTTTGTTCTAATATTTTGTAAACTATCACTTTACTACCTATAGGAATGATACCTTTTTCTTCATCAGAAGTAAAGAGCTTAGAGCTGAAATTTGCTGTTTCTTGTTTATTCATACCTATTTTCTGTTTCTCAGCGTTATCTAATGTGATGAAAGTTGACACATTCATATCTAGCTTGTCAATGTTTGTCAATTTACTTTCAGCCAGTACTGAAAGTGCTTCTTTTTGGGCTTCTTCTTGGTAAATAGGCGTAATTTCTGTCTTTATTTGGTCGAAAGCTTTAGTTATGGGATTAACAATATTAACGATTTTTACTGAAGCATAACGATTCTCTACAACTTTTGGCTTAAGTAAATCATTTAGACCTTGATTTTCAATGGCATTCCATAACTCTTTTGATAGTTTTGGATCATTAATATCTAAGGTTAATGTTTCATCAGGTTTCATTTCACCTTTTTTAAATTGTACATAACGTTTTAAAGCAGACTTTTTGCTTTTAGCAATTTGTGTTGCTTCTTTAACCCATTCTTTAACGTCTTTAAAGTCTGAAATTTTTCCATCTTCGTTGGTGTAGTTAAAGCGATTTTCATCATAATGGCTTTTAATTTCTTTTTCTGAAACTTCTGTATCTTGTGTTTCTGTCCATTGTATTGCTAAAGTATATTGTTTAGCTGTTTGAAACTGGTCTTTTCTTGGTTCCCAAAATGCTTTTAATTTTGTGTCATTTATACTGATGTTGACATCTTTATTAGTCAAAATAGTATACTTGATTTTATCAGCAACTTCAAATGCAAGTTGGAAAGCTTTATATTCATTGTCTAACCCACTAGTATTAAGTAGTTGAAATGTTTTTTCTATAATAAGTTGGTCTTTTAAATTATTTTCAAATGTTTCATGACTTAGACCAGAACCTTGAATATAAGTATCATATGCTTTACGATCAAAAATACCATTTGTTTGAAAAGCTGGAAAAGAGGCCAGTTTTTTTCCTGCTTCTTGCTCTGTGACAATAATTCCAAACTCTTTGGCAAGATTTAATATTCTTGCTTGTACAGCCATGTTTTGGATAACTTGATCTTGTAATCCCATTTGTTTAGCTTGTGCATCATCAAATTTACCTTGCATCATTTGGTTGTATCTATTAAATAGGTTAGAGTATTCCATTTGAAATTTATCTTTTTTAAGTTCTATATCGCCTACTTTACCTATGGAGTTAGATTGTAATCCACCTACACCACCAACAGCGCCTGCGAGTATAAATGAAAGTGCAGCTATCCACATTACGATAACTGTAAATTTGTTGTTGTTTTGCATCCAACTTATCATGATTTATTGCCTTAGTTTAAAATTTGCATCATTTTAGTCTACTTGTGTTTAATTATTAATGAAATAATTACTATATAGAGTGTATATTCTCTTTAAAAAGTTTAAGGTAAATGATGAAAAATAATAATACGCAGATAGTAACAGAGGATTTGAAAAATATTTGGCATCCTTGTACACAAATGAAAGATCATGAGACTTTACCCCTCATACCAATAAGTCGAGGAAAAGGGATTTATCTCTATGATTTTAATGATAATTCTTATATTGATGCCATTAGTTCTTGGTGGGTTAATATCTTTGGACATGTTAATGAGCATATATCTTCAAGAGTCAAAGAGCAACTGGATACCTTGGAGCATGTCTTATTGGCTGGGTTTACGCATAAACCAGCTGTCAACTTGGCTGATAAACTTGTCAACTTAACACCTAAAGGTTTAGATAAAGTATTTTTTGCTGATAATGGTTCTAGTGCTGTGGAAGTGGCCTTGAAAATGAGTTTTCATTATCATAGAAATAAAGGAGAAAATAGACCTTTGTTTCTTTCCTTGTCCAATTCATATCATGGTGAGACCATTGGTGCTTTGAGTGTGGGAGATGTTGAACTTTATAAGGAAACTTATGCCCCTTTATTAATTTCTTGTATTCAAACGCCTGTTCCAAAAGACCAAAGTGAAGAAGCTGCAAAAGAGGCAGCCTTAGCATTGGAAGAAATTTTAAAAGAACGAGGCAGTGAAATTTCAGCATTGATTATTGAACCTCTTGTTCAAGGAGCAGGGTACATGCATATGTATCATCCTCTCTATATTACTTTGGCTAAAGAGATATGTTCAAGGTTTGGGGTTCATTTGATAGCTGATGAAATCATGACAGGGTTTGGACGAACAGGAACAATGTTTGCTTGTGAACAAGCAGGTATTACACCTGATTTTATGACCATTTCTAAGGGGTTAACGGGAGGTTATTTACCATTAGCCATTACGATGACAACGGTAGACGTTTATAATGCTTTTTATTGTGACTACAATGAGTATAAGGCATTTTTACATTCTCATTCATATACAGGTAACCCGTTGGCTTGTTCAGCAGCATTGGCAACCATTGAGCTTTTTGAGGCATCAGATGTTATTGGTACTAACAAAAAGAAATCAGCTTATATTTTAGAAAAATTACAAAAGTTTAAGACATTAGAAAATGTTAAAGAAGTCCGTCAAACTGGTATGATTGCTGCTGTGGAACTTAAGGGTTATACAGCACAAGAGCGTATAGGATTAGAAGTTTATCAGTATGGTTTAGATAATGGCGTACTTTTACGTCCTTTGGGGCATATTGTTTATTTTATGCCTCCTTATATTATTACAGAGGTTGAAATTGATAAAATGATAGATACAGCTTATGAGGCTATTAAAGGATTATAGTGTGATAAAGTCAATGATATTGACTGCCTCACATCCTTTTTTAAAGAGCTTACGCTCTTTTGCATCTTCTTCTGCCAGTTCAATTAAGTCAGCAAAATCTTTTTTATCAGCTTCAAAAGAATAAATTTCTTTTTGGGTACTTAAAACTATTCGTGTGTCACTATTTGAACTTTCTACATTTAAGTTTCTTACTCCTTTTAAAAATTCACTTTTAAGTAATTTAACAATCTTTTCATTTTCTAAAATTTCTTTTATTGATACTTCTAAATAATTATCATTGTCACATATGAGAGAGTAGCTTACCATTATTTTACCTTGCATTGAATTTTACCTTTTGAACTTAAGTTAATTGATTATATCCTATAAAGATAATTTAATTAAAAAATATGTCAAATTGTCATGTTTTTGAGAAATGAGGACAAATGAGTTTATTATATGAGAATGTGTTGATAAGAATTGAAGTTGAAGAGAGTGAGATTCCTTGGTTAAAAGTTTTTACTCAAGATGTTTATAAGGAATTTTCAGAAGTACCAAGTGATATTAAAATAGAGATTTTTAGAGTTTTAGACATTATTGAAAAAGAAATGCTTACTATTTTTAAACCTAAAAAAATTAATATCGCTAGTTTTGGTAATTATATGCCTCATGTACATTGGCATATTATGGCACGTTTTGAAAAAGATACTTATTTTCCTGAACCTATGTGGGGAGAAAAACAACGAAAAGGGACGTATGTATTAGAAAACTTTGACTCCTTTAAAAAAAGTCTTTTATTAACACTATCTAAATAAAAAATTAAAAATTTTTTTCAATAAAGAGGCTTTATGTTTTATGTTAGGTTCTTTATTGATGTTAGATGGGTTAAGTAACTGAACATAGCGATTGGCTTCTTGTAACTTTTTGGCTTTAAAATTAATTTGCATCTAAAATCCTTTCTATTTCATACATGGCATCTTCATTTTTGAGTCGAAATTTCACTTCAATTCTACGTGAAGCATCTTTGTCTTCTTGACCATTTATTTTAATCGCATCCAAATAAGAACGTCCACTGGCAACAAGTTTTGACTTAATATTATTTTTTTGGATATATTGAAGAGTTAAAAGGTGATTCATTACAGCAAATGCACGTTGCTGAGAAAGATTTAAATTATAAAGATATGAACCATCGCTATCTGAATGACCTTCAATAATAATTTTGTCAATATGCTCAGCAATATTATGATTACCTAAGAGGGTAGAGACATATTCTATAAAGTTTGCTTCTAATTCAGACTTGGCTCCCTCTTTAAGTTGTGCTGAACCTTTGTCAAATAAAATATTTGATGCTAGTTGTAAGGAACCACTCTCTTTATCAATATTAATTTTATTACCAAGTGAGGATTTAAGTTCTGAAATAACTTTTAATTTAATACCTGTGAGTGACTTTATTTTTGCTTTTTGAGCTTGTAGTTTAGTCAGTAATCCATCATACTTTGTTTGTTTATTTTCAAGTACTTGAAGAAGTTTTAAAAGTTTTTCATCATTAAGTTTGAGTGACTCATCTTTTTGTGTTAATTGGTTGGATAAAAGTAGGACTTTATTTTTATATGAATTTAAAGTGCTGGATGAATTATTTATGGTCTCATTTTGTTCTTTGGTTAAATTTTGTAGTAATATAATATGTTCTGAATAGCTATCGACTTTTGTGTTTTGTGCTAAAAGTAATTGATTTAAGTTATTAAGTTCTTCTTTTTTTAGTTTTAAACTATTAGCAGAGAGAACCAATTTGCTGTTACTCTCTTTTAGGCTATTGTCACGTTTAGCTAAAAGGTTGCGAAGCTTTTTAATTTCATCACTTTTTATGGCAATACTTTGGGACAAATCAATCAAATGGTCTGATTGTTCATCTAGGGCTGTTTCTTGTTCGGAAACCACAGTCTCTTGTACACTCAGTTGATTTCTAATAATGGAAGACTTGACGACAATGGCACCAATGAGTAAAATAAAGACAAAAAGCAAACCAGCCATAAGGTCTGCATAAGATATCCAAAAGTTAGTTTCAGAAGAGCTTGATTTTTTTTTAAACATGATTACTTCACTATCTGTTGAGAGATATTGTGATGATATTCTGTAATGGTACGTTGTAAAATTTTATTTTGCTCAGAAGTACTGTGTGCAAAGTTAGCCAGTTTCATTACAATTTCTCCTACTTCATTATCAATTTTTTCAAATGTTAAGTTAAGTGATTTTTCAAGGGTTATATCAAGTTGATTGATTGTTTGGTCTAAACTAGAAGTAACTTGTGTAAACTCGTGAATACTTTTATCAATTTTTTCATGAGCTGTTAACGCTGATTTAGAAGCTTCAATTTTGGCAATGGTATCTTTTAAATCAGTAGAAACCATCTGCATATGACTGGTAATTGTGCTGAAATTTTTATTGGTTTCTGTAATGATGGTTTGAAAATTTTCTAAATGTCTTTCATTTAATGTTTGAATAAATTCCAGATTAAATGTCTCTTTGAGTGCTTGTATCATTTTTTGATCACGCATATCATGTTGCATATGTTCATGGCGTTTAAGTTCACTTTCTGACCAAATGTAACTGCTATAGACTTCATGTAGTTGGTGTGAATCAGCATCTACTTTAGAAAGTCCTCTTTTTTCAAAAAAAGACCAAACAATAGAAAGAAAAATACCATAAATTGAAGCATAGAATGCTGTTCCAATACCAGATAACAACAGTGAAATCTCATGATCGAGTGCAGCTTCATTGGCAGAAGAAAAATCAGGCATCGAGATGGCAATGGCAGTAAACGTTCCTAAAATACCTAGCATAGGAAAGAGTGATGAAGCAATGGAGGCATAGTTGTCATTTCTAAATGTTGTATAGTATTCAGAAATAAAATCGTTAATATTAATAGTAGACTTGGTTTCATTAAGAATGGTAAGAGAATTATCTTTAATATTTTGTTGTAACTCTTTTTGTAAGTTGACATACTCTGTACGCATTTTACAGACAACAAAGTTTGCATTATGTCTAATAAAAAAAAGATAAACAAAATAAATTCCTCCTATAATTATCACAGAGTGTAGATCTACCTTTAACGGAATAATGTTTAAGTAACCTAATAAAATGGCAATAAAAAATAGGGTGCCAAAGAGTGATAAGACAATATAGTTAATAAAACATGGGGTGCTTGAACTGTGATTTTGGCTCATGATATTTCCTTAGTAGAGTTGTCCTCAAGTTTCATTTTTGAGGTATTAATATCTTCTGGTTCATGGAGTACCTCTTTAACGAGATAAAAAAAGCTAGGATGTAAAACATCAGCATAGGTTTTAACGATGGCTGTTTTATAGGTACTTTTTGTCAGTATATTGGTCACAACACCTACAGGTATGTCGGGTAAAAATATGTTATCTAAGCCAGAAGTCATGACTTTATCACCTACTTTAATATTTGACCATTTGGGTATAAAGTTGACTTCAATACTTTCAGCATCAATACCTTTTGCAATACCTGGCGTTTTTTTATCACCAATAAAAGTAGAAAATTGACAGATGGGGTTAGAGAGTAAAATTCCTTTTAAGGGACCATCTGCTTTTAGGGCAATTCCAGCCACTACATTTTTTTGAATGAGTCCATATATTTTATCTTCGCCTAACTCTTCACCTTTTGTTAAATAAACTTGTGAAAAGTCATTTAATTTTTTATAAGAAATTGTTTGAACACGTAATATATTGTCAAAATTGTTAAACTTTGTTTCACTATACTTGTTTAATTGCTTAAGTTGTGTAAGGTTTATCTTTTGTTGATATAAATATTTACGGAGTAAGAGGTTTTCTTCTTTTAGAACAGAGACAGATTCTGCTTGATTTAAGTATTTGTCAATGGTGTCACCCACTGAATTACTAAGTTCTAAATAGTTTTCTTTAATAGGTAAGGTGAGCATTGCAAAGTTGTTTTGAAAACTTTCCTCTTTTCTTAGGAGGAAAATTGTGAGAGCGATAAAGATAAAAAGTATAATTATTCGGCTAGTCTTCATATGCTGAATGTTGTAATATATCGATCTCTTCTAATGCTTTACCTGTACCTTTTGCTACGGCAAGTAGAGGATCCTCAGCCACATAAACTGGTAGTTTAATAATATTGGATAAATATTTATCTAAACCTCTAATAAGCGCACCACCACCTGTCAGTACAATGCCATTTTCAACAATATCACCAGCTAAATCAGGAGGTGTTTGTTCTAAAACGAGTTTAAGAGCTTCTGCAATTTCTCGAATTGGTTCTTTCATAGCATCTCTCATATGTTCCGAGTTAATTTCTATGGAAGTAAGAAGACCAGCTACTTGATCACGACCTTTTACTTGCATGATAAGCTCTTCATCAAGTTGAATGGCTGTACCAATTGCTATTTTCATTTCTTCAGCAACCCTATCTCCGATGAGAAGGTTAAAATTCTTTTTCATATAATCGATGATAGATTTGTCTAGTTTATCTCCAGCTGTTCTAATTGACTTAGATAAAACAAGACCACCTAAAGAAATAACGCCAATTTCTGTGGTTCCACCACCAATATCTACAACTAAGTTACCATTAGGATCTTTAACTGGAATACCTGAACCAATAGCAGCAGCCATAGGTTCTTCAATAAGATGAACTTCTCTAGCTCCTGCCGACATAGCCGACTCTTTTACAGCTTTACGCTCCACCTGTGTAAGTCCAAATGGAACACAGATAATAATTCTAGGAGAGAAAAGACCTTTTCTATTGTGTACTTTTTCAATGAAGTAACGAATCATCATTTCTGTAATGTTAAAGTCAGCAATAACCCCATCACGCATAGGACGAATTGCTTTAATATTTCCAGGTGTTTTACCCACCATATCTTTTGCTTCTTGACCAACAGCTAAAATATGTTCTCTTCCTCTTCTATCATATTGAATGGCAACAACTGATGGTTCATTAATACTAATACCTTTTCCTTTAACCAGTACCAGTGTGTTTGCTGTTCCTAAATCTATTGCTAGATCATTTGAAAATACTCCCAAGATTTTTTTTAACATTCTTTACCCTTAATCTTTGTTTTATGCTATTTTAGAATTTTTAATATAAAGTGGTTTAACTCTGTTATTAATGACTTCTTCTGTGATGACTATTTCATATCCTTCAAGTTCTGGTAGTTCATACATTATGTCCAATAATGCTTCTTCCATAATTGAACGTAAACCTCTTGCACCAGTTTTTCGTTTGATTGCTTTTTGGGCGATTGCTTTTAATGCAGATTCTTCAAAAGTTAGGATGGCATTGTCAATTTCAAAAAGTTTTTGATACTGTTTGGTAACGGAGTTTTTAGGTTCAGTTAAGATGCGTATCATGGATTCTAATGTAATTGGTTCTAATGTAGCTGTAACATGTAATCGTCCAATAAGTTCTGGAATAATTCCAAATTGAACTAAGTCATCAGATTCAATTAAGTGCATAACATCTTCATTTTCTTTATTTGATCTTTTACTTTGTCCAAATCCTAGTTGGTTGGCACCAAGTCTTCTTTGTATAATTTCTTCTACACCATCAAAGGCACCACCACAAATAAATAATATGTTGGAAGTATCAATTTGTAAAAAGTCTTGATTGGGATGTTTTCTTCCTCCTTTTGGTGGAATATTTACGACAGAACCTTCGATAATTTTGAGTAACGCTTGTTGAACTCCTTCTCCTGAGACATCACGCGTAATTGAACGATTTTCTCCCATACGAGCAATTTTATCCATTTCATCAATAAAAATGATACCACGTTCTGCTTTTTCAACATCGTCACCAGCAGCTTGAAGTAGTTTGGTTAAGATATTTTCAACATCTTCACCAACATAACCAGCTTCGGTTAAATTTGTTGCATCTGAGATTGCGATGGGTACATCTAAAAATTTTGCAATGGTTTGTGCTAAGAGGGTTTTACCTGATCCTGTTGGACCAATAAGTAAAATATTTGATTTGTCTATACTGGTATCATTTTCTTGTTTATATTTAAATATTCTTTTATAATGATTGTAGACAGCAACAGCTAAAGTTTTTTTAGCTGATTCTTGACCAATAACATAGTCATTTAACATTTTATGAATTTCTTTAGGGATTAACAGTGTTTCAGGTTCTGTATTTTCTGTAAAACTCTCTTCTTCTCCAAAAAGAATTTTGTAAGCAGAGGTGACGCAATTTGAACAAACATATGCTCCATTTCCTGCTATAAATGGATTGTTTTCTTTTTCTGTAGTACCACAAAAACTACACTCTTTTTTAGCCATTATTATTTCCTTATATATGGAATACCACGTTTGGATTGCATGATAAACTCTACTAAATTTTTTACATGTATTGACGAACTTTTTGATTCTATATCTTCTGCTGTTTCTTGAAGTGGATTACCACTTTCAAAAAGTTCTTTATAGGCTGTTTTTAATGCATTGATATCATCACGTTTCAGCCCTCTTCTTAACCCTGTGAGATTAAGTCCTCTTAATATAGCCCTGTTACCTTCAGCCAAACAGTATGGGGGAATATCTTGTGTGAGGGCTGAGGCACCACCAACCATAGCATGGTCACCAATGTGAACAAATTGATGGATGGGTGTTAGCCCACCAATAACCACATTATTACCTAATTCAACATGCCCAGCTAAGGTGGCACCATTGGCTAAGATACAGTTGTTTCCTAAAATAACATCATGTCCTAGATGTACATATCCCATTAATAAATTGTTATTACCGATTTTGGTAACACCTCCTCCTCCTTGTGTTCCTGGATTAAGAAGTGTAAATTCACGAATCTTATTATTATTACCAATAATAAGTTCAACATCTTCACCTTGAAACTTTAAATCTTGAGGGATTGAGCCGATAACGGCATGTGAAAAAATGTGATTTCCTTCACCTATTGTTGTTTTACCAGAAATGACTGTATGTGCATCTATTATGGTATTGTCTCCAATAGTGACTTGGGAAGATATGCTAACAAAGGGTCCGATTGTTACATTGTTACCAATTTTAGCTCCATCATCAATGAGAGCTAAACTATGTATATTTGACAAAGTCGTCCTTATTTATCTACAATCATTGCTTTTAATTCAGCTTGAGCTACGAGTTTATTATCAACATATGCTTTGGCATCAAGTTGCCAAATTGCACCTCTTTGTTTAATTACAGTTAATTTATAAACAAGTTGGTCACCTGGTGTTACTGGCGAACGAAATTTGGCTTTATCAATACTCATAAAATAGACAACTTTATTTTCCATCTCTTTTTGATCTTCTGTATTAGAACTTTGGAAAGCCAACACACCACCAGCTTGAGCCATACCTTCTATAATCATAACACCAGGATAAATAGGGTGATCAGGGAAGTGTCCTTGAAAAATAGGCTCAGAAATTGAAACATTTTTATAACCTTCAATGCTTACACCTTTTTCAAGTTTATTGATACGGTCAACCAATAAAAATGGATACCTATGAGGTAGGATTTTTTGAATTTCAACGACATCATATAGCATCGATTTAGCCTTTAGAGAATAATTTTAAATATTTTAGCTAAAAAGAACTAAAATATTAAGAGATTTCTAACAGAACTTCTTTTACATCTTCATATATCTCACTTTTATAGATAATTTCTAATTTTTGTTTAGGAATTTCTTCAACAACTAAGATAGAAGATAAATCATAGGGATTAGAAATAAGTTGCTGTCTAATTTTAAGTTCTTCTTCAAATGTTGGTGAAGAGAACATAAGTTCTTGGACACTTAGATAAGTGGTTTTTGCGTATTTATTATAGGTTTTTAACGTAATAAATTTGACTTCATCTCTGTTCATGTAATGTAAATCTTTTACTTGAACATCAATTTTACCTCGTGTATATTCATTTTTAAGTGTTGAAAGAGGTAGAAAATGCACAGGAATGGTTTGTTTTTTAATACGTAAAAATCCATGCATTTGTCGCCAATTTAAAAAACGCTCTTTTATGATTTTGTAAGCTTTATTTTCATCTTCCAACTGCCAACGTTTCTCATAAAGTTCAATCCGTGCTTCAATGGATTCTGGTTGAATTTGTTGTGAAATAGGAGAGAAAAGTTCATCAGCCAGTCTTTCTTGACTATTACGTTGTATGTTAAGTGCATAAAGACAACCACAATAATCTTGACGATATAGGGCATCAGCTTTTGCTAAAATATTTTGTTCTTGTGTTCCAGAAGCTTTACGGTAATCAGGAGCTAAGAATTCTATGTTAAACTTTTTACCTAAGGCATCGCCTGATATTTTGAGTTGTTCTAAGGATTTTTTGGGAGAAGTTAGTAAGGTTGAGGTAAAAGTTTTTTCACCCATTTTTGCTGCTTGTTCTGCTGTAACTTCAAAACGTCTGTCAAAGCAAATGGCGCATCTTTCACCTTTTTCAGGTTCATTTTCAAAGCCACGAACAGCTTTTAACCAATTATCAACATCATAATCACCTTCGAGTAATTCAATATCTAACATCTTACAAGAACGTTTGACATCAAGTAAACGAAGTTTATACTCAGAGTATGGGTGAATGTTTGGGTCATAAAAATAGCCTATAAGTTTTTCTTCTGGATATTGGGTTTGTAGCTTTTGTAAAAAATAGTGGCTGTCAACGGCACAGCAGATATGTACTAAGATAAAAGACTCCTTGATTTTTCGCAGTATAGCGAAGTAAATTAAAAGCTTTCTAGTAGCTTGGCTACATTTTTAGAACTACCATGGGCTAAATACTTTGTTAACTCTTTGGCTTTTTGAGTAAAAATAGTTCTATCTGTTTGAGCATACTCTTTTAATAAATTTTCAATGTTAACATTTTCTTGAAGTAATTCATTATGTAAAGTACTGTTGTTATAGTTGGTTAAAATAATATTGGCTAATCCAACTTGTTTAATGCCTAAAAGCTTTGTACCAATAAAAAAGTCCATTTTTTTAGCAATATAGGCAAGGGTAAATGGTGTACCAATAAGGGCAGCTTCTAAGGTAGCTGTTCCAGAACAAATGAATGCAAATTCAGATTTAGAAAGTGCTAAATGTGTATCTCTTTCCAGTATAAATGTTGAAGTGTCACCATAAAGTACTTCTATTTTTTCATCTGAAAATGTTTTTGGGACGATTAAAATAGCTTTTTTATGGGCTAGGTTTTGACGTACTTCTTTAAAAATAGGTAAAAGTTTTGAAATTTCACTTTTTCTACTACCTGGCATAAAAGCAATGTATTCTTTGTTGTTAGTAGACGTATTTATTTTAATTTCATCTAAAAGAGGGTGACCAACATATTGGGCTTTTGATTTATAATAGTTTACTTCAAAAGGTAAAATACCTAAAAGTTTGTCACAGTATTTTTCTAATTTTATGGCACGTTTGGGACGACTTGCCCAAATTTGAGGAAGAATATAATAGATGATTTCTTTATGTGGGTAAGCTTTTTTTAATTTTTTAGCCAAAGGTAAGTTAAATCCTGATGCGTCCATAAGTAAAATCTTATCAGCACCTTTTGCCAGTTCTACCATTTCATTTGCTACTTTAAAAAACCATCTTAATTTTTTAATGGCATCGACTACCCCCATAATTGCCATTTCAGAAATGTCATAGAGTGGTGTTCCTAAGGACTTGTCAAAAATTCCAAGAAGTTCTAGGTTATCTGTATGTTTTAGAACTTCTTTTAGATGTAGATTGGATGAGGGTTCAAGTGCTGAAACTAAAATTTTTATTTTAGCCAATTTTAAGACCTACCAGAAAACCAGCACCAGCACCTAGACCTGATTGAAAACTTGTTACACGTTCTTTGAGTGCTGAGATAAGATATTCCATATACTCTGATCCTTTAGCAATGTTTTGTTCAAGGATTTCTTGGTTAATTGTGAAAATACCTTGTGATTCCATGTAGAAGGTAACCACAAGCGCAAAACCCAAAATAAAAAGAACAGCTTTAAAACTTTTTTTAATAAAAAAACCAACAGCTAAACCAATAATAAAACCTGTTCCCATTTCTAAATAGGCAAGAGGTGACTCTGCTGAAGGGCTTTCATTATAAAGTGAAGGTTCGGAAAAATTGTTTGAGTAATCCATTTTTTGTGAGCTTTGATATCCATAATTATTAGCTTGATTTACTTGTTCACTGTATTGCTCTTCAGTCATTATTGCCCTTTTTACTATAAATTATTTTATAAAGACATTGTAGCGTATTTGATTGAGTATTTATAAGGTTTTTTAATTAATGTCCCCAATAAGTTTAGAACACAAATCAAAACGATTATGTGTCATAAGGTGCATTTTAGGATGCAATTTTAAAATACCATCAAAAATTTCTTTAGAGATAGTGTATCCTACTTCTTGTTCTTTTTCTGCTCCGTCCATTGCTGCTAAGTCCATCTCTTCTATGATAACTTTTGGTACGGTAATACCAGGAACCTTGTCAGAGATAAAATTAGCTGTTTTTGCCCGTACAACAGGAAATTGTCCTAAAATTAATTCAGCACTTTTCGCTGTGTCACGGACACTTTCTTTTTTACACTCTTCAAAAATTTCAAGTAGTTCTTTTGCATTTTCTAAGTTATAAACAGGTTGGGTAATGATGCCTCTAGCACCATAGTTTAGTTTTTTAAGCATACTTTTTTTAATACGACGCATGTCTTTAGCATGGGCATTAGAAACAGCAAATGGATAAATAGGGTTAGGTTTAGGATTTAATTCTTTATTTGAATAAGATAAACCTTTGTTTAGTCGGTAAATAATACTTAAAAGCAAGGTAGAATCACGTTCTAGCACACCTTTAACTTCAGGTTGATCAGAATACTTAGCTGGGTCACCTGTAAGTGCTAAGATGCATCGTAAATCAAAATCATTAGCCCCCAATAAAGTGGATTGCAAGGAGAGTTTATTTTTATCTCGCATACTCATGGTTGCAATAACAGGTTTGTTAAATGCTTGTTGCACTTGTATGGCAGAGAGTACACCAGACATTTTTAGTTTTGCTAAGGGATTGTCTGTTACTGAAAATCCAGCTACTTTTTCATGAAGTTTGAGTTCTCGTATTTTTTCAATAGTGGGTTTAATGGATGCACCATGAGGAGGCGTGATTTCAACACTGATAAATGTTTCATTACTACAGAGTTTTTTGCAAAAATTTTCAAACATATATTTTATAATCCTAACAAGTAATTGACGCTAATTTTAACTAAAGTTAACCAAAAAAGTCATTTACCAATAAAGAGAATTAATCTTTAGATAAAAACTTTAGGACATTTTTTATAAAAGTGTCAAAATCTTCAATGTGTGGCATATGACCAATACCTTCAAGTTCTAATAATTTAGCATTAGGGATACTGTTTTGTGTTTTCACACCAAGTTTTGGATAGTCTCCCATATTTTTACGTATTTCTGGACTTGCTAACCCTTTGCCTAATGCTGTTTTATCACGTTGTCCGATAATAAGTAGAACAGGCATACTTAATTGGTCAAATTGATAGCAAACAGGTTGAGTAAAAATCATTTGACTGATAAGTGCTTGGTTCCATGCATATTTTGGATAGTCTTTGCCAAGTGTGAAACTAGCTAGTATGTCTACCCATGGTTGGTATTTCTCTTTCCATTTTCCATCATAGTAGCTTTTTAATTGATAATTATGTATTTTTTTGGCTGTTTTTGAAAGTTCTCTTTTATACCAAAAATCGAATGAAGGGTTTGAAACAAAACGTTGCCAATCTTCTAGCCCAATAGGATTCTCAAGTATTAGTTTTTCGACACGCTCTGAAAACATAAGGGCATAACGTGTAGCTAACATCCCTCCCATAGAATGTCCTATAAGATGACTTTTAGAAATTTTAAGATGATCCATTAGTTGAGCTGTGTTATGTGCAAACATTTGAAAACTATATTGAAGATGTTCAGGCTTGGAAGATTTACCAAAACCAACTTGATCTGGCATAATGACTCTGTATCCTTCCTCTGTTAATCGTTTAGCTGTCGTTTCCCAATACGCACCCGTAAAGTTTTTTCCATGAAGTAAAAGAACACTTTTCCCATTTGGTTGTTTAGGATGTAAATCCATATAAGTCATGGTTAGTGATTCTTTTTGTACAGTTAGATTAAATTCTTTAACCTCATAAGGGTATTTATATTTTTCTAAGTTTATCCCAAAGTATTCTGTGGCACAGAGAGGAGAGAGAATGAGTAATAAAAGCATAATATGTCTAAACATGTAAGACCTTCGTAGATAGATGCAAGTAGTGTACAGTTTTTTCATTAATAATCATTTAGATTATAAAGCTTTCATTTAATAATTAGCTATAATTACACAAAAAATGATATAGAGGTAGTTTATAGATGAAATTAGCAGTATTTGATTTTGATTCAACGTTGATGGATGGTGAGACCATTGACTTTTTTGCTGAGGAGCTTGGATTTAAAGATGAGGTTGTAGCCATTACGGAACGTGCTATGGCTGGAGAATTGGATTTTTATGCATCATTAGTAGAACGTGTAGCGCTACTTAAGGGCTTACCTTATGAAAAAGTAGAAGAGATTTGTAGAAACCTACCTATGATGAATGGTGCGCAAGAGGTTGTAATAGGATTAAAAGAACGTGGTTATAAAATTATTTGTTTTTCGGGTGGATTTAGATCTGCAACAGAACCAGCTTGTAAAGCTTTAGGAATAGATGCTGATTTTGCTAACTTTTTACATGCTGAAGATGGTGTTTTAACAGGTACTGTTGGTGGAGAAATGATGTATTCAGATGCTAAGGGTGACATGATTGTTAGATTACAAAATTTACTTGGAATAGATAGACAGGATACTTTGGTTGTAGGTGATGGTGCAAACGATTTAAGTATGTTTACTCATGCAGATACAAGAATAGCATTTTGTGGAAAGCCTGTTCTTCAAGAGGCAGCAAGTCATTGTGTTAATGTAAAAGATTTAAGAGAAATTTTAAAAATAGTTTAAAAAAATGTCTCTTTTTGATAGTATTTAACAAAATATAAGAAAAGTTTATAGATTATACGTATAAATTAAAATAAATTAATATAGGATTTTAAAGCATGGATATTGTACAAGCAATTATTATAGGAATTATAGAGGGTTTTACAGAATTTTTACCTATTTCATCTACAGGTCATATGCTGATGGCTGGACATTTTTTGGGTATTGAAGAGACGGCTGTTATTAAAGCTTATGCCGTTATTATTCAATTTGCAGCAATATTAGCTGTTATCTTATTATATAAAGAAAAAATCGATTTAAAAGAAGTTGAATTGTGGAGAAAAATCTTAGCAGCTTTTTTACCACTGGCTATTATAGGTTTTATTTTAAAAGATTGGATTAAAATGCTCTTTGAACAACATCTAATGATGGCATGGATGTTTATTATAGGTGGAATTATTTTTATTATTGTAGAGTATTTTCATGTGGATGAAGAAAAAGAATCAAAAGAAGTTGAAGAGATTACTTGGTTTCAATCTATGACAATTGGATTTGCCCAAGTTCTTTCTTTAATCCCTGGGACATCTAGGGCAGGTTCAACTATTATTGCAGGTATGTTGGCTGGTGTAAACCGTAAGGCATCGACAGAATTTTCTTTTTTATTAGCGATTCCTGTAATGACAGCTGTATCTGGATATGACTTGTTGAAGCATTATGAAGATTTTGCTGGTGCAGACATGACAGCGTTTGTGATTGGTTTTGTGGTTGCCTTTGTTGTGGCATATATAACCATAAAGCTTTTTATTGTTTTTTTGCAACGATTTACTTTTGTTGCATTTGGTATTTATAGAATAATTTTTGGAATTATTTTATTGATGGTATTATAAGTTGTTCTTCGTAAACAACTTGTGCGACTGGTCGCATATAATTTTGCAAGGTAAAAAAATTTGACATTTCACGAATTTAAGTTCCACAAGGACCTCTTAAAAGGGGTAAAAATAGCTGGTTTTAAAGAACCAAGTCCTATTCAAGAGATGGTTATTCCCATTATTGAAAAGGGTGAAGATTTGGTGGGACAAGCCCACACAGGAACAGGAAAAACGGCAGCTTTTGGTTTACCGTTAATGAATAAGATTGCCAATAAAGAGATAGAACGTGCATTGGTTATTACACCCACGCGAGAATTAGCAACACAAGTTTCAGATGAACTTTATCATCTGGGACGTTTTTGTGGTATTAGAACCATAACAGTGTATGGTGGTGTTGGCTATGGACGACAAATTGCATTGATTAATAAAGGGGTGCAAGTAGTTGTCGCAACGCCTGGAAGACTAAAAGACCTTTATAAAAAAGGTAAAATTGATTCTTTTAATCCAGAAATTATTGTATTAGATGAAGCAGATGAAATGCTTGATATGGGATTTCTTGAAGAGATTAAAGAGATATTTGAATATATCCCTCAAAATAGACAAACATTACTTTTTTCTGCAACCATGCCTGAGCCTATTAAAGAGTTATCTGGTGAGATATTGAGTAATCCTCAGTTTATTTCGGTGGTTTCTGAAGATGATAGCACAACCAATAATATTATTGAACAAACTTATTATGTGATTGAAGAGTCACAACGTGATGAAGCCATTGTCAGGTTACTTGAAACAGAAGAAACTAATAAATGTATAGTGTTTTGTAGAATGAAACGCGAAGTTGATAGATTGACTGAACATTTACAAGCAATGGGCTTTTTAGCAGAGGGATTACATGGTGATTTAGAGCAAAGTGATAGAGAACGTATTGTTAAAGGTTATCGTCGTGGTGAATCAAAAGTGATGGTAGCTACAGATGTTGCTTCACGGGGCTTAGATGTAAAAGATGTTACCCATGTTTTTAATTATCATATTCCTTTTGATCCTCAATCTTATGTACATCGTATAGGTCGAACTGGTCGTGCAGGAAAATCTGGAAAAGCCATTACTTTAGTTTCAACTGAAGAATTTAGAGAACTTCAAAGAATTCAAAAAGAAGTAGGGGCTGATATGAAATTAGCAACCATAACATTAGCCAGTGATAGTGAGGAAGTTGAAGTAGGGTTTTCTGCCTTACAACGTATGGTAGAAGAAGTTGAGATTACAGATACTGCTGCAGATTTTATAGATAGTATGGAAGACATGGATTATCATGAGTTTGTTGAGCGTGTGGTTACATTGTTATTAAAAGAGAAAGAAACTTCGATAAATCAGATTGGTTTTGACCAAAATACAGTGAATGGTCTGATTGATGAGTATCATGATGAACAAAAAGTAGCACGTAAGAATAACCGTAAAAAAAAGAGATAGTAAATTAACCATTTTCAAGTAAATTTAGCCTAGAATATTCCTATAAAAATTACTATATAGAGGGTTTTTCATGGCTGATGAAGTTAATTATGTTATTGAAGCTTTTAAATTTATGCTACTAGGAATGGGGATTGTATTTTTATTCCTTTTTATTCTTGTTAAAGTAGTTGAACTACAAGCTAAAATTATTGGAAAGTATTTCCCCGAAAATACTTCAAAAATACCTGCGACTAAGGCAGGTAATACAGCAGAAGAAGAGCAACGTAAAGTTGCTGCTATAATCGCTGCTGTTACAGAATTCCGTAACAATAAATCATAAAAATGAAGGTAAAAAATGGCAAAAAAATATATTGATGTGATGGACACAACCTTTAGAGATGGATTTCAATCTGTCTTTGGTGGTCGTGTTCTTATGGATGACTTTTTTCCAGCAGTAGAAGCTGCTAAAAATGCAGGTATTAATCACTTTGAATTTGGTGGAGGGGCTAGATTTCAAAGTTTATATTTCTACTTACAAGAAGATGCATTTGAAATGATGGATCGATTTAGAGAAATTGTAGGTCCTGAAGCAAATCTTCAGACATTGGCTCGTGGTATTAATACGGTAATGCTTGACACAGGTAGTCGTGAAATGATTGATTTACATGCTAAATTATTTAAAAAGCATGGAACAACAACCATTAGAAACTTTGATGCGTTAAATGATGTTAATAACTTAGCATATTCTGCATCATGTATTAAAAAGCATGGTCTTAATCATGAGGCTGTTATTACAATGATGGACTTACCTCCAGGATGTAAAGGTGCACATGATGTGGCTTTTTATGAAAAAACATTACGTAATATGTTGGATGCTGGGATTGAATTTGACTCTTTATGTTTCAAAGATGCTTCTGGAACAGCGAATCCTAATAAAGTTTTTGAAACCATTGCGATGGCTAGAAAAATGTTAGGTGAAGAAGTTCATTTAAGACTACATACACATGAAACTGCTGGTGTATCAGTGGCTTCTTATTTGGCTGCACTTGAAGCTGGTGCCAATGGTATTGATATGGCAGCATCTCCAGTATCTGGTGGTACTTCACAACCAGATATTTTAACAATGTTACATGCAACCAAGGGGACAAATTATAATCTTGGTGATTTAAAACTTGATAAAGTTCTTAAGTATGAAGAGCGTTTAAAAGAGTGTCTGGCTGAATATATGATTCCACCAGAAGCAACTCAGGTTTCACCTCTTATTCCATTTTCTCCAATGCCAGGTGGTGCATTGACAGCAAATACTCAGATGATGAGAGATGCTGGAAATTTAGATAAATTTGATGAAGTTATTGCTGAAATGAAAGAAGTTGTTGAAAAAGGTGGTTATGGTACTTCTGTAACACCAGTTTCTCAGTTCTATTGGCAACAAGCTTATGCTAATGTTATGTTTGGTAAATGGAAGCAAATTGCTCCTGGTTATGGGAAAATGGTTCTTGGTTACTTTGGTAAAACACCAGTTGATCCAGATGAAAAAATTGTTGCACTGGCAGCAGAAAAGTTAAAACTTGAACCAACCAAAGAAAACCCTTTAGATATTGCAGATGCAAAAGAAGAAAAATCTATTGCACACTGGACTAAAGTTTTAGAAGATGAAGGGTTGGAAACAAGTGAAGAAAATATCTTTATTGCAGCAGCATGTGATCAAAAAGGTATTGCGTTCTTAAAAGGTGAAAGTCCTTTAATGATCAGAAAAGGTAAAAATAATCAAAATTGTGGAGAAGAAGAAATGAGTGGTAATTATACAGTAGTAGTAGATGGTAAACAGTATAGCGTACAAGTAGCAGAAGGTGATGGTGAGATTCAAGTAACACCAAGTGCAACTCCAGTAGTAGCTACTCCAAGTGCAGCTCCAGTGGCAGCAAGTGGAAAAGGTACGTTAGAAGTTCATTCTCAAACTCCTGGTAATGTATGGAAAATTTTAAAAAATCCAGGTGACTCTGTAAATGAGGGTGAGCAGATTATGATTCTTGAAGCAATGAAAATGGAAATTGATATTGTTGCTGAAAAATCAGGTGTCATTAAATCTATTGAAGTCAATACGAATGATGCTGTGGTCGATGGACAGCTTCTTGCCACAATGGAGTAATCCATGAA
Source organism: uncultured Sulfurovum sp. (assembly GCA_902727915.1). The sequence goes on along the minus strand of CACVAU010000044.1, from coordinate 43,228 downwards.
ATTAAAACAGTTTATTATTTCTATTCTTTTTACTATTTTTGCATTAACTTCGGTTACTTATGCAGGTAGTACAGAGGTACCTGTAGCAGTAGAAGAGAGTTCTGAAAAACCAATATATGAACCTAAATCTATTGCTGAATTGGCAACAAGTTTTTGGGAAACCACAGGTGTGAAAGCAATTTTCGATGTTAATGATGGTGAAAGAACATCTGAACCAAAAGGTCCAGCTTATGAACGAGAGATGAATTGGTTTGAGTCTTCTCTTGGTCGTATCATTATGATATTGATTGTTTTCATATTGTTTTATTTGGCTATTGCTAAAAACTTTGAACCATTATTATTGATTCCCATTGCCTTTGGTGGATTGTTAGCCAATATTCCATTAGCTGGAATGGGTGGTGAAGATGGAATGCTTGGTATTATTTATAATATGGGTATTGCCAATGAGTTTTTTCCACTATTGATTTTTATGGGTGTGGGAGCAATGACGGACTTTGGTCCACTGTTAGCCAATCCTAAAACAGCCATTCTTGGTGGAGCTGCTCAATTTGGTATCTTTGGTTCTTTAGTTGGTGCAGTTATGATTGGTTTTGACCTTCAAGATGCATCTGCAATTTCAATTATTGGTGGGGCTGATGGTCCAACATCAATTTTTATTGCTAATAGACTTGCACCTGATATGCTTGGAGCTATTGCTGTTGCTGCTTACTCATACATGGCGTTGGTTCCCGTTATCCAACCACCAATAATGAGAGCATTAACAACAAAAGAAGAGCGTGTTATTGTTATGAAAACAACACGTAAAGTACATCGATTAGAGAAATTGGTTTTCCCTATCGTTGTAATTATGTTGGCACTTTTAATTCTACCAGAGTCTGCACCACTTATTGGAGCATTTGCATTTGGTAACTTTGCTAAAGAGTCAGGTGTTGTTGATAGATTATCTGACACAATGCAAAATGCATTGATTAACGTAGTAACAATTTTCTTAGGACTTGGTGTTGGTTCAAAACTAGCAGCTGATAAGTTCTTAGTTGTTGAGACTATGGGAATTATGGCAATTGGTCTTATTGCCTTCTCTGCTGGTACAGCCATGGGTGTTGTTATGGCAAAAATTATGAATAAATATTCTGATGAGCCGATTAACCCACTGATTGGAGCAGCTGGAGTATCAGCTGTACCAATGTCTGCAAGGGTTGTCTCTAAGGTTGGTTCCGAAGAAAAACCTGGAAATGTCCTTCTAATGCATGCAATGGGCCCAAATGTTGCAGGTGTTATTGGTTCAGCTGTTGCAGCTGGTGTGTTACTTTCTATTTTTAAATAGAAGACTATCGTTAAAAACTATTTTTAAAAAACAATGTTGCTTTTAGCAATGTTGTTTTAAATTCTCCCTTTAAGTAAGTTAATTAATATCTTTTCAATAGTATAATTCTTTGCTTTTATAGGTAAATTTGAATGCGCTATTTAGCTGTCTTAAATATAATAAATTAAAAAAGAGATTTTGTCTTTTTTAATTTGTTATATTATTTAAGAATAAAATAGCATAAAATAACATATAAAAACATAAAGGTACAAAAATGATCAGCCGTACACCAAATGGTCTCGACAAATTAGGACTTGAAAACATTGGGAAGGTTTATTACAACCTAAGCTATGATGAACTTCAAGCACATGAAATTAATAATAATGAATGTAAAATGTCATCTACTGGTGCAGCAATGTGTGATACGGGTATCTTTACAGGTAGAAGCCCTAAAGACAAATATTTTGTTGATCATCCAGATTCTAATCAAAACATCTCATGGGGTGATATTAATCGAAAAATAGATGCTGACAAATTTGACACACTTTTTGACTTAACTACGACTCAATTATCAGGAAAAGATATTTATGTTATGGATGTTTATGCTGGTTCTTCAGAAGCGAGTAAACGTTCTGTCCGTTTTATTTCTGAAATAGCATGGCAAGCACATTTTGTAAAAAATATGTTCATTCGTCCAACAGAAGAAGAATTAGAAACATTTGAACCAGATTTTGTTGTGTATAATGCTTGTAAAACATCAAATCAAGACTATAAAGAAATGGGACTTAATTCTGATGTTTATGCATGTTTTAATGTTGAAAAAAACATTTCTATTATTGGTGGAACATGGTATGGTGGTGAAATGAAAAAAGGAATTTTTTCAATGATGAACTACTGGTTACCACTTGAAGGTAAACTTTCCATGCATTGTTCAGCAAACGTCGGTGATGCTGGTGATGTCTGTCTTTTCTTTGGTTTATCAGGAACAGGAAAAACAACACTTTCTACTGATGCAAGTAGAGCGTTAATTGGTGATGATGAGCATGGTTGGGATAATGATGGTGTCTTCAACTTTGAGGGTGGATGTTATGCAAAAGTTATTGATTTGAAAGAAGAGAATGAACCAGAGATTTTTGGTGCTATCAGAAAAGATGCTCTTTTAGAAAATGTGGTTGCTGATTCTGCTGGTAATGTTGATTATACTGATGTATCTAAAACACAAAATACACGTGTTTCTTACCCTATAGAACATATTGTTAATCATAAAAAAGATTTACAAGCTGGTCATCCAAATAATATTATCTTTTTATCATACGATGCTTTTGGTGTTATTCCTCCTGTATCTAAGTTGACAAAAGAACAAGCTATGTACTATTTTCTTAGTGGATATACAGCTAAAGTAGCTGGTACTGAGCGTGGTATTACTGAACCTGTTACTACATTTTCTGCTTGTTTTGGAGAAGCTTTCTTACCTCTTCATCCAACTGATTATGCTAATTTACTTGGTGAGAAAATCGATGAACATGATGTAAATGTTTATCTTGTTAATACTGGGCTTAATGGTCAAGGTGATAGAATGAGTATTAAAGATACTAGAGCTTGTATCAATGGTATTTTAAATGGCTCTATTTTAGATGCAGAGTTTGAAACACTTCCCGTATTTAATCTTGAAGTTCCAAAAAGTTTAGAGGGTATTAAAGATAATGCTATTTTAAATCCAAGAAATACTTGGGATGATGAAGAAAAGTTTAATGATACGCTAAAAGACTTAGGGGCAAAATTTATTGATAACTTTAATCGTTACAATAATCATGGTGCTAAGTTTGACTGTTCTGCTGGTGGACCACAACTATAAATCTTTTAAGTAAACGTTTTTAAACGTTTACTTTTTGGTAATCTTTTTTTATTACTTTTTTAAGAAGAACGTCTTCTTGAACTTTTTGCTCCTCCATTTCTTGCTCCTCTATTATTACTTCTGTTTCCTCTTCGACCTTTTGTAAAACAAGCATCACAGATTGAAAATCTATAGCTGAAGTCAAGGCTTTTAGAACAACGTGTACATTTTTTTACAAAGTTACCTTGTTTTAGTGAAGCTTCAATGTAGTTATTTAAACGAATACGTGCTTCTATGGCTTTTTGTGTTTCTTGAAATAAATCTTCAAATTTAAATGAGAGCCATAAATAAAGTGATATTTCTCTTACTCTATCCTCTGCATTTAGCATCATTTCATTCGTTTGAGCAAACTTTGGTAAGTCACGAGGTGGAATGTAGGCTACAGGTAGTCCAGCTTCGATTTGCTTGATGTAACGATGAAAAACTGACTCTATGTAAGGAGAAGAGATAGAAGCAGGTGCACAGGCTAAATGAAAGCGTGTTTTTAAATCTAGTCTGTATTCATCAACAATAGCTGAGATTTCTAACATTGAGTCAATATTGGCTGCTACAAATGGTCCTTCAAATTCCATGTTATCTGCAAAAAAGGTTAAAATAGTCGAAAGATTTTCAGTTTCAAGGATTTCACCTATGAGCATAACATGTTCTAAACTTGCCATAACAGAAAAAGGAAGTTCAAGTGTTGGCAAAGGTTGGTGAAACTTAGAAGTAATGGTTTCTAAAGCTTTAGTATCTAAAGCACCTATGTACCCAACTTCTTCTAAACCATAACGTCCAGCACGTCCAGAGATTTGTGCAACTTCTGTGGGTAATAGTTCTCTTCTTCTGAGTCCATCAAACTTGTTATCTTTTGAAAAGAGTAGGGTTTTAATGGGTAAGTTAAGTCCCATAGCAATAGCATCTGTTGCGACTAAAACATCCGACTTTCCCTCTCTAAAGCGTCTGGCTTCTTCTCGTCTTACTTCTGGTGAAAGGTTTCCATACACGACAGAGACTTCAAACTTTTGTGAGAGTTGTTGCCGTAGTCCCAAAACATCACGACGTGAAAAAGCGACAATGGCTGTTCCTTTTTCTATCTCTTTTATGGCTGTAGGTTGAGTGAGTAATTTAAGTTCATTCTTACGTTCAAAATGCGTTACAGTTAGGGGTTCTCCTAGATACTCACAAAGTAGAGTAACAGCTTCTAAAACATCAGCAGAACCCGTGAGTATAACTTTTTTGGCAGGAGCACCTATGAGTGCATTAGCCCATGCCCAACCTCTGTCACGGTCGCTTATCATCTGTATTTCATCTATGACACATACATCTACATCTATAGAGCCATTCATCATCTCAATGGTTGAGGATATATGTGTTGACTCTTCATCTATAATCTCTTCTTCACCTGTGATTAAAGATACACCTACATTTTTAGCTTTTAAATTTTCATAACCTTCTAAGGCTAGGAGTCTTAGTGGCGCTAAGTAGTAACCTGTGTCAGCCTCTTCTAAAACTTTAAGAGCTTGATAGGTTTTTCCTGAGTTAGTTGGTCCAACATTAAAAAAGATTTCACGTTTAAGTAATCTTGCCAAAGGAAAAAGGTTTTTAAAGTCTCGAATGGTTTTAGCCAGTAATTCTTCTTTACGTTTCTTCTCTTTTAAAGGGCGTATGTGTTCCATAAAATGGTAAACAATACGTCGTTTTACTTTCTCTTTTAGTTTTAGGTTCTTAGCTGTAATAAGTTGAGGTTCAACAAATTGTAAGATATACTTTTCAACAATTGAAGCATCTAGTTCTAAGCCTTCTGCTAATTCAAAAAGTTCATCTTCTAAATCGCTAATATTGTGTTCAAAATGTTCTCTCATTTCTTTTTTGACACGGAGTAAGTCTTCTTTAATGGGAAGTGATTCACCTTTCCAAATATGATGAAAGATAAATGGACGACCATAACTTACTGTCGCTGTGTAAGGTAGTTCTATGTCATAGAAAGAATAGCTTTTTTCCTTACTAATAACAATACTTGAACCCTGTAAAGACAAGTGGTACATTGGATCAATAATACTTACAATCTCTTTTAATATGGTCAGTGGAATGTCTATTTCATAAAAAGAATCTTCGGGTGGCATGGAACGGATAAGCGTTATCACTTCACTTTCAGAAAGGTATTTATGGTTAGTTTTAACACCATCTAAGAACAGTGCTATTTCTTCAGTTTTTTTACTAATAGCTGCGAGTTTAGAACGCTCTAATTCTTCGGTAATATGCTGTTCATTCTCATGTAATAGAAGATTATTTTCAATATTAGTTGTTGTGGTGAGCAGTGACTTATAAAAAGTCTCTTCATTCATAGAAAACTCATAAGAGTGGTAAAATTCCATTTCAGATAAGCTGTTGAATTCTACATCAATTCTTTTTTCCCAAATATCCATGAGCTTTTGTTGTCGTATATAGTTTAATTTATTAGCAATCTTGTCTTCAGAGATTTTATTAAACCTAGTGTCTATAAAAGAGGAGAGTACTTGTTGTTCTTCTTCTTTATTATGTTCATGTTTGTCTAAAAGTGAGACTATATATGAAACCTTGTCACTTTCATCTAAGTTCACTTTTTTAACATTCATTTGATCTAAATAGTTAACAATATGCAGTCGAAGTTGAACATTACCCTCTGACCAAGCCTGTCTTAACGCTCGAAGCATCTCTTTTTTAACTAACATAGGTACTTTTAAATCAAGTAGCATGGTTAACTCAACCAAGACATCTTCACTTAAATGTTTAATGCCCTCATCAAAAGGTTCACCATTCATTAATTCTTTTACTTTGTTATTTATCTTTATCGTTTGTTTCTTTTTCTTTTTTGCCATATTTTTTGAGTGCTTTGTATTTAAGTATGTAGGATTATAGCATAAAGCTTAGTATGAGGATTGATGTAATTAGGTAATTCAAATTTAATATAAAGTAATTTATAATCCTTTCTCCTATAAATATTGAAATGGAAAAGAACAACATGGTTACAATCAATTTAACAACAAAGATTAAAGCTCCACTTGGCATATTGGGAACAATTGTTGAAAAATTAGTACTCAAAAAATACATAAGAGACTTTTTACTAGAAAGAAATAAAGTTTTAAAAGAATACGCAGAGAACAAAATTTTCTAATTAAGTCGTAGAGAGTGTTAAAGAGACTACTTTTTTTCTTATAATTTACGAATACTAAATAGTAAAAATAATCTCTTTAATTCTAAATAAGTATAATGGAAAGATGTACACAATTATCAATGGCACACAAACAATAACATTTGAATTACAAAGAAAATCTCGACTTAAAAATACTTATATACAAGTCAAAAACAATGCTGTGCTTGTAAAGACCAATAAAACAACCACATTAAAAGAGATTAAAACTTTTGTTAGTCAGAAAGCTACTTGGATATTGAAATATTTGGAGAAGCAAGAGCTTAGGAAGAGTTTAGGGGAAATTGTAACAGGGTCAAGTATTTATTATTTGGGTTTGCCTTATAATCTTAAAATAGAAGAAGATAAAAATTTAAAAAAATGTGTGTTATTTTTTACAAATTCTGAATTTTTTTTTAAAACACCTACTCAAGTGGCACAAGAAGAGTTAGTTGATACTATTAATAGTTTTTATAAAGAAAAAGTAAAAGAAAATATAGCACCTATGGTAAGGGACTGGTCAAAAAAAATGGCTTTGACGCCTACTTTTGTAGGATATAGAAAAGCAAAAACACGTTGGGGTTCTTGTAGTTCAAGTGATAGGATTTCATTTAACTATTATCTTATGAAATTACCTATGGAATTGATTGAATATGTGGTGGTGTATGAGTTAGCACATATAAAACATAAAAACCATTCAGTTGATTTTTGGTGCTTAGTAGAGAGATATTTGGCAGATTATAAGCAAAAAGAAGAGAAGATTCGAGAATTTGAACGATTATTGTAGGCTAAAGGAGAAAAAATGACTTATATGGAGTGGTTTAAAGAGCATGGAGAAAAACATGCAGCTATTATGGAAAGATTGACGCATTTGAGTAATGATGAGGTTATAGCCTATTTTAGGTTTGATAATATGGTGGAAAATGAACCTGATTTTTGTCTTTTATATAAAGAGAATAAAAAGTGTCATGACTTAGAAGAGCTTAATTGTTATTTTTGTGCTTGTCCTAACTTTAGGTTTGATGATGAGGGGTGGCATATGAAAGGAGCAAAATATTTCTCTTCTTGTAGTATTGATTCAAAAGAAGGTGATGTCTTTGTAACGGATACTGGTAATCATCAAGATTGTTCAAAGTGTGCTGTACCTCATAGAGAATCTTATATTCGCAGACACTTCTCTCGGAATTGGTTTGGTGTTATGGAAAATGTTGTGGACTTGGATGATGAAGATTGAATTTAGATAAATAGATAGATTATTTTTATAATTCTTACAACAAGTTAAGTATAATTTGTGTAAAATCTCGTTTCAAATTAATGCTCATGTTTATGACTGAGTAAAATACTAATAAGGATGGTACTCAGTTATGAAAAGAACTTTTCAACCCCATAACACACCAAGAAAAAGAACTCACGGATTTAGAACAAGAATGAAAACTAAAAACGGAAGAAAAGTAATTTCTGCTAGAAGAGCTAAAGGTAGAAAAAGATTAGCAGTTTAAAACATTTTGCTAGTGTCAAAACTACCAAAGAGTTCAATAAGATTTATAAAAAATCTAAAACTGTTCATACTACAGAGTTTGTACTTTTTTTCCAAGCTTCGGAGAAAGAGTGTAAACTAGGAATTGTTGCCAGTAAAAAAGTTGGTAATGCAGTCCAACGTAACCGAGCCAAACGCCTTCTTCGAGCTCATTTCTTAAACTATATTAATAATTTAAACACAGGTAAATATATATTGGTTGCTAAACCCAATTTACTAACAAGTGAGTATAATAAAACCACTCATGAAATATTTAAAGCCTTAATACGTTTAAAATCATTTAAAAAATGATATTCTCAAACACTTTTTGATATAATTTTCTTAATAATTTAAATATAATTCTTAAAATATTAATATAATTTAACACAATAAGATAAATTTCTAATTAATATGATTAAAGGAATTAAAAAAGGTACTTTCTAGTGGAACAACAATCTGATCTTCAAAAACGGCTATTACTCGCATTGACTTTGTCTTTTATAGTATTTATAGCTTTTGATTTATTTATGCCAAAAACAATAAAGCCTGTTGAGGGTAATACTACAGTCCAAGCACAAGAATTAAACAGTGAGCAAACTGCTCCTCAAGTTTCAACTGTTAATAATACAGCACCGATTACTAATAATAGTGCTAATACGGTCGCTACTGTACCATCATCTACTTCTAATCAACCTATTTCAGTACCTATGTCTACGTCTACATTTAAGGTATTAACAACAGTAGAGTCTGATATTTTCGTTTATAAAATTGATGAAATAGGACGTATAGCACAAGCTACAATGTTGGAAAAGAAGTATAATTATCAAGGGCAAAAATTAGAGCTTTTAAACCCCAATTGGGTTAAACCTTTAGAAATTCGTTTTTCTGATGCTACTTTAAATAGTGAAGCATTAAAAACGCCTTATACCACCTCAACATCATCATTAAACTTAAGCGCAGGAAGTGCTAAAGTTACGTTAACTCAGAAACTAAGTTCTACAACGGTTACAAAAGAGATAACTTTTTATAAAGATGGACATTATGATATAAATATTAACCTTTCAACTCCTCAAGCATATTTTATAATGCCTGGGCGTAGACCAGATGCTGACCATACAATTTACTTGGTAAACCAAGGAGCAATGCTTAAGAAAACGAATGCTGAAATTCATATTATTGAAGATGGAGATGCTGATGAAAGATTAAATGGAGTGAATGTAGATTTTGCTTCTTCATTTGATAGATATTTTGCCTCTATTTTATATAACTTTGATAAACCATTAAAAGTTTTTACTCAAGTGACCAAAGATGAAAATGCTTTGGTTTTTATTCAAGGTGAACAGTCTTTTTCTTTACATGGCTATCTTGGTCCAAAAGAATCAGTTGTCCTTAAAAATATTGATCCTAAATTAGTAGATGCAATTGAATATGGGGTGATTACTTTTTTTGCGAAACCTCTTTTTCAACTTCTTGAATGGTTTCATGATTTAGTTGGTAATTGGGGTTGGGCAATTGTTCTTGTAACATTACTTATAAAACTTATTCTTTTTCCTCTTTCTTATAAGGGTATGATGTCTATGCAAAAGCTGAAAGACCTTTCACCTCAGATGAAAGAGATTAAGACTAAGTATGGTAAAGATCCACAAAAAATGAATATGAAAATGATGGAAATGTATAAAAAAGAAGGAGCCAATCCAATGGGGGGATGTCTTCCAATGTTAATGCAAATTCCAATTTTCTTTGCCATTTATAGAGTTTTATTAAATGCTGTAGAACTTCAAGGTGCTGAATGGGCATTATGGATTACAGATCTTTCAATTAAAGATCCTTATTTTGTATTACCAATATTAATGGGTGCTTCTATGTGGTATCAACAAAAGCTTACACCAAATACAATGACGGATCCATTACAACAAAAGATTTTTCAGTGGTTACCAGTAGTTATGACAATATTCTTTTTAACATTCCCTGCAGGGCTTGTACTTTACTGGTTAGTAAACAATCTATTTACCATTGCACAACAATTTATTATTAACAGTGCCTACGAAAAACAAAAAGCTGCTAAAGCAGTATTAAGAAAATAAAATTTATATGCCCGGGAGAGCAACATGGAAATGAAAAGAATTGAAGCTGATACACTAGAAGAAGCTTATAGTGAGGCAGCCAAAGAGTTAGCATGCTCTGTAACTGAAATTAACTATGAAATTGTACAGCATCCAACAACTGGAATGATGGGCTTATTTAAAAAAACAGCTATTATTATTGCCGTTAAGAAAATAACGCCATCTTCTACAAAAAATGAGACAGCAGAGGTAGATAAAAAAGAAGTAAAAAAGCGTAAAGTAACGTCTCCTAATAATGATGCTATTTCTAAAACACCTAAAAAGAAAATAGTAGAAAAAGTTAATGAAGTAAAAAACAATGATAAGAAAGTTACTGAGAGTAAACTAAATGAACTTGTTACTAAGGAAGATGTGGTTGATAGTTTCTTTGGGAATAAAGATGATGGTTCCTCAAAAGAAGTGCTAAAAGAAAAAGTTGCTTTTCAAGATGATAGAGATAGTCCTGAAAATAAAGAACGTTCGATAGAAATTGAAAAAAAGATTCAAAACTTAATGAAAGCTGGATGTTTTGAGATTGATACAGTTGAAGTAGATGTTTTTAATGGTATTGCCCATATCTTTATAGATGGTGATGATGCAGCACTTTTAATTGGTAAAGAGGGTTATAGATATAATGCTTTATCTTACATGTTGTTTAATTGGATAAATGCAGAGTATGACCTATATATAAAGCTAGAAATTGCTGAGTTTATTCAAGCTCAAGAGGAAATGATTGATAATTATTTAAAACCAATAGCTGAACATATTAAAGAACATGGAAAAGGTAAAACAAAACCTCTTGATGGTATTTTAGTTCAGATTGCATTGGAGAAGCTTCGTGCAATGTTTCCTAATAAATACATTGCCATTAAAACAGGTAAAGACGGTAAAAAGTTTATTATTATCAATGATTTTAATACTAGAAAAAACTAAAAGTCATTCTATTTATGTCTAGTACCATTACTGCCATTGCTACGGCAAGTGGCATCTCTTCTATCTCTATCATACGTGTTTCTGGTGACTTATCACTGGAACTTGCACAACGTATTTCTAAAAAGAATATTATTACTCCTCGACATGCTTATTTAAGTGCCTTATATAATAATGATGATGATTTAATTGATCAGGCAATTATAATTTATTTTCAAAATCCTTATTCCTTTACAGGTGAAGATATTGTTGAGTTTCAATGTCATGGTGGTATGATTGTTGCTCAAGAAATTTTAGAAACACTTTTAGCATATGGCGCTAGATTAGCAGAACCTGGAGAGTTTTCTAAAAGGGCTTTTTTAAATGGTAAAATAGATTTAACCAAAGCAGAAGCGATTGCTAAGTTAATTGAAGCAAAATCTGTTGATGCAGCTAAAATTTTAGCCAAACAACTTAAAGGGGATTTAAAAGCTTTTATTGATGAGAGTAGAGAAGCAATGTTAAGGGCTACAGCTTATTCTGAAGTGATGATTGACTATGCAGAAGAAGATATTCCAGAAGATATTTTAGAAAATATTATTAATCAGTTAGATCTATTAGTTTTAAATATTGAAAAGATAGTAGAGGCAAGTCATCGACGTAAAGGACTTATTGAAGGGTTTAGGGTTGCCATTGTAGGTAAACCAAATGTGGGTAAGAGTTCTCTTTTAAATGGGTTTTTATCACAAGAGAGGGCAATTGTTTCAGATATTGCTGGAACGACACGTGATACCATTGAAGAACAAGTACGTATTGGAACACATATTATTCGTCTTATAGATACAGCAGGTATACGTGATGCACGGGATAGTATTGAAAAAATTGGTGTTGAGCGTTCTTTAGCATCTATTAATGATGCTGATGTGGTGATTGCACTTTTTGATTTAAGCAGAGAATTTGACAGTGAAGATACGAAAATTGTTGAGCTTATTGAAAAAGTAAAAGATAAAGAAGTTATTGTAACCTTGAATAAGACTGATTTGAAGCCTTTGTTAGATGTTAAACATCTTGAACAATTTGCTACTATTGATGTCTCAGCTAAAAATGATTTTAAAAATTTAACGAAAAGGCTTGAAAAGTTTTTTAATACTGTGGGTGAAGATGAAGAGTTAATGTTAATATCTACACGTCAAATTCAAGCTGTAAATAAAACTAAAAAAGCCATTTTAGAGGCGAAAGAACCTCTTCTTAGAGGTGAGTTAGAGTTTTTTTCTTATCACTTACAAGATGCAATTACAGCGCTTAGTTCCATCTCTAAACCATATGATTCTGAAGAAATTTTAGATAAAATGTTTGGAGAATTCTGTTTAGGAAAATAGAATTAATTAGGAGATTATATGATAAAAAAAACAATAAAGTACTCGCTACTGCTATTAGCCATTGGGGGTTTATCAGCTTGTACTAGTGGACGAACCATTACCATCAATCAAGATACAGCTCAGTCAACGCAGAGAGCCGTTGTTATAAGACCCAATAAGCAACCAACAATTAAGGAAGAAATTTTATTAGGAAATAATGGTAAAAATTCTAATTCAGCATTGGGTAGGAGAGTAGATGTTTCTGAAAATGGTTCTATATTAGGGGGTGTTAATTATCGTGATCAAAATTTAACAAATGAGCTAAGTGTGCCTGATAGAAATCAGGTGATGGAGCGTATGCCTTTTCCTACAGGAGAATATAAGTATGTTAAAAAAAGAGGAAGTAGTACGGTTTCAGGAACCATTTACTTAGAAAACTCTCATACATCTTTAAAAGTTAAAGGTCAAAAAATTAAATTGTGGTTAAATCCAGTCACTTCATATTCGAGACAATGGTATTATGAGAGTTATCTTGGTGGGTATAAGCTTACTAAGACAGATAAAAGATTATATAATTATTTGAAATTTACTTATTCTGATAATTCGGGAAAATTTAATTTTTTTGGTGTTCCAAGAGGTGATTATTATTTGACAGGAAGTATTTCTTGTGGAGATGAGTGTGGTTTTAATAAAAAGAAATCGATTCGTTTAGTACGTGAAATTTCTGTAGGTCCTGGGGTAACGACAGTTGATTTAATGAAACATGTTCCTTAAAAGCGTGGAAGAGAAGTTTTTTCTCTCTTTTATGCTTTAGGATAAGCTTTTTCTAAAGCAGTATAAAGTTCCTTTGGGCTGATATCATTTTTATTGGCTAATAGCTCTTGCATTATAAGGTTGTCTTCTTTGTTATTCCAAACTTTAATATAAGAGCCCTCTTTATAACCATTCTTTTGTCTAAATTTGTTTAAAATATTTTTACCAATATAGAGGCTATAGAGTTCTGGTAGTTTAAGATTTAATTTTGAAGCCATGGTTAAAAATGAAATGACCAATGTATCAATGTTATCATTACAAAAAAGTATTTTTATCATCTCTTCAACAAGTTTAATTTCATCATAAGGGTCAAGTTTTTCTGTTTTTTGAGTTTGTTGAAACTCAGTAAATCCTTGCATACGAATAATAGCTTGTGCTATGTCAGCGATAGAACCTTTATTTTCAATCTTATAAAGTCGTAGGGCTTCAGACATAATAAAGTGCCAAATATCAACAATTTCAATTTTAATGTTATCATAATCTGGGGAAGCATCAATATTTTTCCAGTGTTTCCACGGATAAGACTCAATAAGTTCAGCTGCCTCCAGATAAATACAACGTCTCCAGTCAATTTTTTTACCATTTTTAGTGAGACCATTTTCCCAATCTTTTCCATTGGTAGCATCATTAAGCTCTTGTTGTAGTTCTAGCATTTGTAAAATTTTATTCATTTACTGTCCTAATAATTCTTTCATATCTAATATGGCTTTTTCAAGTCCTGTAAAAATAGAACGTGCCACAATACTTTGACCAATATTAAGCTCTTCAATGGTTTCAATATTAGCTATTTCCTGAACATTTTGATAGTTTAAGCCATGACCAGCAGCTACCTTTAGTCCTAATTCCATGGCATCACAAGAGAGTGTACGAAGATTTGAAATTTCTGTATCAAGCATTTCTTTAAGTTCAGAACGAGGTAATTCAAGTTCTTTAATAGTATGTTGTGTATTACCTAAGTTAGCATATAACATGGCATAAATGTTAGCATATTTACCTGTATGGAATTCTATCCATTCAACACCAAGTTTTTCAGATATTGCTACATTTTCAAGTGTTGGATCAATGAAGAGAGATATTTCAATTTCATGTTGTTGTAATCGTCGAATCGTCTTAGTGAGTTCCTCAGTATTAGAAAAAATATCTAATCCTCCTTCAGTGGTTACCTCTTCTCTTTTTTCGGGAACAAGTGTAACTCTATGGGGTTGAAGTTCACATACAATATCAATAATTTCAGGGGCTAAAGCACATTCAAGGTTAACAGGTAAGGATGAATGATAAATAATATTTAAAGCATCTATATCTTGAATATGCCGTCGATCTTCACGTAAGTGTATGGTAATTTGATCAGCACCAGCACGTTTGACTATGCTAAGCGCATCTAGTGGATTCGGATCAGCTACTTTTCGTGCTTCTCGTAAAACAGCAATGTGGTCTATGTTTACACCTAATTTCATGCTTAACTCCCTAAAATATATGCGTATTTTTTGAAAGGTATTATACTCTGTTTTACTTTTTTGCTACTTTTTCCAGTTCATACTTTACCATAATGTCATAGTAATGCTGAATAGCATCAACATAATGAACAGGTTCATTTCCTCTCGCACGACCATGTTTTAAATTTTTGTAATATTTTTTTTGTGCTAAAAGAGGGAGTACGGTTTTTAGGTCATTCCATGAATAAGGATTTTTGTTTAATTTTTTGGCAAGTTTTTGTGCGTCATAAACATGTCCTAGACCCACATTGTAGGCTGCAAGGGTAAATGCCCATAGGTTTTTGCCTTCGAGGTTTTCTGGAAAATTTTTGCGCATCATGTCAAAATACTTGGCACCACCATAAATACTTTGTGTTACTGAAAGGCGATTTTTAACATTTAAGAGCTTTGCTGTATCATTGGTAAGCATCATCATTCCTCTGACTCCTGTATAGCTTTTAGCCTTGGGGTTCCAATGTGATTCTTGATAGGATTGTGCAGCTAAAATAATCCAAGGTATATTATATTTTTTTCCAGCTGCTTTAAAAAATTTCTCATATTTTGGAAATCTTTTCTTAAGACGTTGAGAGAAGACCTTCGTATCATAATAGTCAAATATTTTAAGAAATCCATAGTAGAAATTATGAAGTTCTGCCATTTTTCCTGAACGTTCATATTTGTTTAACCAACGAAATAAACTTTCATTGAGTGAGTCATCTCCTTTTCTAAGTATCCATCCTAAATACAGTTTGGGTGTAAGGGTTAATGTGGAGATGAGTTCGGGATAATAACGTTGGCTGAGTGAAAATATATGTGTATCTGTTACGGTACAGTCTATTTTTTGTTTCCAAACTTTTTTTAATAACTCTTGGGTGGAAAACTTGGTTGTTGTGTTAAAGTCAAAATTGTCTATTTTTGTTTTTAGTGCCTTTAAGGTTTTAGCAGCACTAGTATGTTTGCCCACGGTTATATTTAATGCATTTAAATGATTAAGTTCTGTAGGGATTAGCCCTTTTTTATGAAGGTTGTTATGACAAATTAATGTTTCATTAATACTATGAAAGTAAGGTCCAAATTTAAACTCTTTCAAGCGCTCTTCATTCACAGAAAGTGATGCTGCTGTTAAGTCACCAATTCCACGCCTTGTTAGTTCTAAAGCTTCTTTAACTGTTTGAACAATGGTTAAATTAAGTTCTAAGTTCATACTTTGTGCGTAGTCTTTAAGTAGGTCGTATTCAAAACCTTTATGGTCATCTGACCCTACATAATAGACCACTGGTGCATTTAATATGATGACATCCAAACGTTTTTTTACTTTGATTTTTTCTAAAATTGTACTTGTCTTAGAGAGTGAGACTTTTGTGGTGTTAGTGTTATTTTGTTGGGAGTAGGCAAGTTGTATTAAATAACCTAAAATAAAGACAATAAGCATTAGGATTTTAAAAGTAAATGATTTCATATAAGCTCCTCTTAATTCATAATAACATCTTTATTTAAAAATGTGTTTAAAAATTTTAAGGTTTTGAAAAGTTTAAGACAAAAGTCAAACTCAGTAACACGAATTTAATAGCCGTTTAAAAGTTTTTTCTACGGGTTCTTTGCTATCTATAGGAACCTTAACAATAGGAGTTGGAAATTTCTCTCTTAGTGATTTAAGAGAGAAGAGGTTAGTAAGAAGTTCAAAAATGTTTTATTTACTTGGACATTTAGCTGTTGTACATTTGCCAGTTTTACAGTCGCTAGAAGTACATTTTGCTGTTTTACAACTTTCCTGACTACATTTGATTGTTGCACATTGTTTTATGTCACATTTTTTAGTTTCGCACTTTTTACCATCACATTTTTCAACTTTACACTTATCGATGGTACATTTTTCAGATTTTGTTTTATTAGCACAACAGCTTTTCATGTTTTTTTCAGCTATGACAGGAAATTGTTGAGTAGGAGTCTCTGCCTGTATAATGGTAAAGGTTGCTAATAATAAAGCCAAGAGGATTGTAATTTGTTTCATGTTCATTCCTTTAATTGTTTTTCAGTAGACAGTCTATACTAATCTATGTAGAGAGAACGTGTAGTGTTTTAGCTGTTCCTAGAATTGTTTTTTAACCATTCACTTAAACTTTGCATTTCGTCAAGGCTTTTAGGTTTTACTTTGAGAATTTCTGAAATACTTTTTACCCCCATTGAGAGTAGATATTGTAAATTGTCATCAAAGTTTGCATTGTCTATAATAAAAATATTATCTTTATGTACTTCAAACATGTATCCACCATTAGGAATAGGTGTCATCGAAAGAGTAACGGTATAGTGGTCTTTGATGATACTCTCTTTTTGAGAATACATGAGTCCTATATTATAGCCTTCATTCGCAAAACCTCGTATGGCAACCACTAAAACTTTATTTGCTCCTTCTTTAGAAGAGTTAAAAATACCAATAATATCTTTAAGGGTAGAAAATCCTGGAATATCATGAAAGAGTGACTCAACATAAAAAGCAATTTGTGTCTTTATGAGATAACCAATAATGTATAAGATAAATATAAAAAATACTACTACACCTATAATCCATAAAAATTCATTATTTTGAGGATTAATACCAATAAAGTCTAATAAGGTAGAGACGATGAGGTCTATTTTATCATAGAGCCAGAATATAATCATCAGTATGGCAGCGATTGGTAAAATCCAAAAAAGACCTTGGATGGTTCTATTTTTAAAGCGTTCTTTAAAAGTTGTTTTATTGTTTTGCATGTTTTCTCTTTGTAATGTTGATGGTTATATTGTATTGCTCTATGGATTAGATATGGGTAAAATATGACAATCTGATGTTAGGGTAATATATCAAGTTAATTATTTTTATGCATTATATAAGTTTCAAAATATGTGAAACACCAAGTCCCATAAATGTTCCAACGATGTAGCCCATCATTGCCATGAGAACACCTATGGGAATGAGTGCTTTATGATAAGCTCCAGCTAAAATAGGAGCAGAGGCAACTCCCCCAATATTGGCTAAGGAAGCAACTCCTAATGAAAATAAATCAAGCTTAAATACTTTGGCAAAGATAACCATGATACTTGCATGAATAAAGATAATTAGGAACCCTGCAATGATGTAAAGAGGTGCTTGGGTTAGTTCTGTAAAGTTTGCGCGAGAAGCAATAAGTGCTACGATGAGATAGAGCATAATATTGGCTAAAGGTTGAGCTGAAGCTTCTTTTGAGAGAGGGGTCATCCCAAAAAGTATGCCTGTTAAAGTAGCAATGATAACAGTCCAAGTAGTACTGGTAAGGAAATTGTTATTTGGTAGTAATGGTGCGAGTGATTGGGCAAAAACTGAGACCATGAGGGCTAAACCTAATAGCATAAATAAGCTAGGAAAGTTAATGCTTTTTTGAGATTCTTTTTTATCTAAGGTTTGGCTGAGTTTATTCAATAATTGACCATCTGCTCCTGTCCATTGGTTAAATTGTTTGGCAAAAGGAACAAGTGCTAATAATATCATGACCCAAATAGCATAGTCTATGGAGTCGATGAGTAGGACATAACCCATTTTAGAATCAGGTAGTTCAAGAGCAGATTGAATGGCAATCATGTTACCTGTTCCACCCATCCATGAACCACTTAATGCACCAAAAGCTTTCCATGCACCTTCTTCAAAAAAGCCATTGAGTAGAAAAAACATAATAATAAAGCCTAGCGCGATACTGCAAGAGGCTAAAAAGAAGGTCAATAAAATTTTTTTACCAAGTTTTAAAACCATCCGTATATCACTTTGCAGTAACATGAGAAATATCATGGCTGGAAGTAGGTTGGATTTGAAACTTTTGTAAGCAGTATTTATTGCTTCGGTTTTTGTCCAAAGCTCAAGCGTTGAAAGTGTCATGATTGTAAAATATAAGATAACAATAGCAGGTAAATATTCAAAAAATTTGGCTTTTGTTTTATGTTCAAGAAAGACAAGGCTAGAAGCCATAAAAATTAAGAGTGTAAGATAAGGAAAGGCTGTTATTATCATTTTTAGTCCGTTTTATGTGAAATGAGACATTTTGTGTTTGCTTTAGGGTAACGGCTTCCTTTTCCTAGTATGGTTTCGATAGATTTTTCTACGGTTTTTTGTGCCATGGTTAAAGAAGTATTAAAAAATAATGCACCCATTTCAAACATACCATTTTCATCATCGCCTGAGGCAAAGATGGTTTTGAAAACCGAGGCAATATCACTGGCTAGATGTCTACATTGTTGCTTATGTAAGGTATTTTTTTCTTCTTTAAATTGTTTGTTTAAATTTTTCAGTTCGCTATAAATAGCACGATTACAGGTTTTGGTTTTATTTCCTTGGTATAAATAGCAGATATCATGTTGTTGACAAATGGCATCAATGTCATCATAGGGCTTTATTAAGAAGTAGGATTCTATAATCTTTGCTCTTTGGGCTTTAGTTAATTTTCTAAAGTCTTTTATTTCATCATTATTTATTTGGGGGTAATCTTTACCACAAAAGCAACCATATTTAAAATCTTCAGATATTTTTTCATTGGCTATGAACGGAGAAGAACAGTGTTGAGCCTTATATTGATTTTCTATCATTGTTTTGCTGGGTTTTGGATTTATTTCTTTAAAATCTATGGCATTTAATTGTAAAAACATAAGTGAAGAAAGAAGTAAAAATTTATAGAGCATAGTATCTCCTTATTATTTTCATAAGTATAACAAAAAATTAATTACGTCATTGAGTCTCTGGTTACTTTTCTCTTTAAATATAACAATTTAGCATATAAATAGATTGATGAAGAGATTTTATGATATTCTTTTAAAAAGTTAACATTGGAGAGAAAAGTGACAGACAGAAAATCATCAGGAATGAATGTCGCTGGGTTTGTGATAAAACCTGATTCACCTGAAATTTATACACTTTATAATGAGATAAAAGAGAAGTTTGAAAGTCGAAATATAAAGGTACTTTTAGTTGAACATTCAGCAAAAATGCTTTCACTAACGGAGGGTGTTTCTTTTGAACATTTGTGTGTGGAATCTGATTTTTTAGTCTCTTTGGGGGGAGATGGTACACTACTTTCATTGGTGCGAAAAAGCTATGGTTATGATAAACCCGTTTTAGGCATTAATGCTGGAACCTTAGGTTTTTTGGCAGATGTGCGTATTACTGAAATTGATAAATTTTTGAATGATTTACAATTAGGTAATTATCGTATTGATCATCGAATGATGATAGATGCTTATATCCAAACGGCTGATGGTCGTAAAAAATTTCATGCTTTTAATGATGTGGTGATTACACGGTCAAGTATTTCTCATATGGTTAAAATAGATGCTTCAATTGATGGAGAGTGGTTTAATACTTATCGAGGGGATGGACTCATTATATCAACACCTACAGGTGCTACAGCTTACAATTTAGCTGCTGGAGGCCCTTTGGTTTATCCATTAACAAAAGCTTTTATTATGACTCCCATTGCTGCACACTCTTTAACACAACGTCCTTTGGTTTTACCTTCTAATTTTACCATTGATTTCTCTTCTCCTAAAGATAGGGTAGTGGTTATGGTTGACGGTCAGGATGATTATGAGATGCAAGCAGGTGAAGTATTGGTAGTGAATAGCGCACAGGTGGATGCAAAATTATTACATAAAATAGAGCGAAATTATTTCTCTGTATTAAGAGAAAAATTGCATTGGGGTGAAAAAGAATAATGATAAATAGAGTATTTTTAAAAAACTTGGTAAGTTTTTCTGAAGTAGAGATGGAGTTAGCGCAAGGTTTAGTTGTGTTGTCAGGACCTTCTGGTGCTGGTAAATCACTTTTTATGAATAGTATTTTATCTACCTTTGGTTATGGTACAGCAGAAGCCTCTTTATGTGAGGTTTTAGTGTCTAAACCTAAAAAATTAGAAAGTGATGTATTTGAGTTTGAAAAAGAGATTACATTAAAGAGCATTAAAAAAGGTAAAGTTCGTTATAGCTTGGATGGTCAAAATATTTCTAAAAAAGTTTTAAATGGTCTTTTTTCTCCTTTTGTACAGTTTTTGTCTGTACGAGATAAAAATGGTTTTGAAAGCCATGATTTATTAAATTTAATTGATAATGAATTAGTGGCAAAAAATAAAGCTTTCAAGCGTCTTCTTCAAGAATATACAAAGCGTTATGCTAATTATAAGATGAAGTTAGCAGAACTTGAAAAAATTAAAGCTGATGAAGAAAAATTAGTAGAATTAATTGAATTTACAGTGTTTGAAATTGAAAAAATAGAATCAGTTAGTCCGATAATTGGCGAAGATGAAGCATTAATTAAAGTTAAACATCAACTCTCTAAAATAGAAAAAATAAATGCAGCTTTAGATAGAGCTAATGGTATCTTTTCATTTGAAGAGTCTGTCTCTGAAGTGTATCGATTGTTAGATAAAGATGAATCAGTATTTTCTGAAATGATGAATCAAGTACGTGCCGATTTTGAAGATATAGAGCTATTAACAGAAGAATTAGCTGAAGTTGATATTGAAGAGGTTTTGGATAGGTTAGAGAAGATTTCTTTTTTAAAAAATAGATATGGAAGTATTGAAGAAGCTCTTCAATACGCCATAGAAAAAAAGAGAGAGTTGGCTGGTTACCAAAATATTGAGAAAGATAAAAGTATGTTAATTTCTTTTTTAACAATGGAATTTTCTGAGCTAAATGTTTTGGCTGGACAGATTTCTATATTGAGAAAAGAAAAAGCATTGACCTTAGAAAAAGCTTTAAAAAAATACTTACAAGAATTAAAACTTCCAGCACTTCAGTTTTTATTTAGTACTAACAGTTTGGATATTTTAGGACAGGATAGGGTAGAAGTAGATTTAAATGGTTCTAAAGCAAATACTTTATCAGGTGGTGAATTTAACCGTGTACGATTGGCATTAATGGTGGTAGCGCTTTCAGGAGTGAAAGAGGGAGGGGTATTGATTTTAGATGAAATAGATGCCAATGTTTCAGGTGATGAGTCCATTGCCATTGCCAATATGATTTCTAAATTGTCTTCTGTGTATCAAATTTTTGCCATTTCTCATCAAGCCCATTTAGCAGCAAAAGCTGATCAACATTTGTTGGTGACAAAGCTAAAGCAAAAAAGTATTGTTAAGGTTTTAGATAGAGAGGGAAAAGTTTTAGAAATAGCACGTATCATAGGTGGAGAGAAGCCTAATGCTGAAGCCATGCAATTTGCAGAAAAGTTACTAATTTAATAAAGACTTGCTATAATTCTTAAAATAAAATAAATTTTAGGAGTTAATTTAAATGTTTCAAAATTATGAAGAAGATTATATAAATGCTACAAAACATGCACGAATTAATAATAAAAATCAATCTGGATCTTCCAATCTAAAGCTTGTTATTGTTAATTTTTTACTTATTTTAGTTTTAGGGATAATAACCTTTTTTTATTTGAAAAATGAGACCAGTTTTTTTTCAGATTTATTTAGCAAAAAAGAAGCTGTTTTAGGGGTAAGTGAGACCATTTCTGAGGCTGAGATGTCGGATGAAGAGCTAATTCGAGTTTTAAAAATTAGTAATGAAGATGAGATAAATGATTTGGTATTACGAAACGCCATGAAAGTTTTGGTCAATGAATCAAGTATTAAAAGCCAGTCATCTTATACGAAAGAAATTGCAAGAGAATTAGAGGATAAACAGGGCTTTCAAGGGCGTGTAATCATTGTAAAACAGGGGGATACGCTTTCTAGTCTTTCTGAAAAATTTTATGGTAATTCAATGGATTATTCTAAAATTATTGAATCCAATGAGGTGTTATCTCCTGGTTCACATTTATTAAGTGTGGGCCAAACACTTAAGATACCATATTAATATGGTAAAATTTTGCTAAATTATTTTAAAGGTTTAGCATGATTATAGATACACATTGTCACTTGGATGATGAACGGTATAATGATGATATTGCAGAAGTTATAAGCCGTGCAAAAGCAAAAGGTGTAGACCGTTTCATTATTCCGGGGGCAGACCCTCAAACACTTAATCGTGCTGTTGAACTTTCTGAAATGTATAAAGAGATATATTTTTCTGTGGGTGTACATCCTTATGATGCTGAAAGCTACGATAAGGAATTCTTAAAATCATTTATTACACATCCAAAATGTATTGCTATTGGTGAATGTGGTTTAGATTATTTTCGTTTACCTGAAGGTACTGAAGCGATAGAAAATGAAAAAAAATTACAAAAAGAAGTTTTTGTTGACCAGATACTTTGGGCTAAAAGATTAAAACTTCCTCTTATTGTTCATGTCCGAGAGTCATCAGCTGATTGTTTAGAACTGTTAACAAAATATGCTGGAGCAGAGGGAGGGGTACTTCATTGTTATAATGCAGATGAATCACTTTTAAAATTGGCTGATAAAAATTTTTATTATGGTATCGGAGGTGTATTAACGTTTAAAAATGCTAAAAAATTGATTAATGTTTACCCTAAAATTCCTCATGATAGATTAATAATCGAAACAGATGCTCCTTATTTAACACCTCATCCACATAGAGGAAAACGTAATGAACCAGCTTATTGTGACCTTGTTGCGTTAAAGATGCTTGAACTCTCACCCATGACAAAAAATTCATTAATTTCCATGACAACAGCAAATGCGAAAAGGCTCTTTAAAGACATTTCTTAAATTAATATAAAAAAATTTTACTAAATATATTTTTAAGTAAAATTATATTATACTTCAAGTATAACTATTAAGGACTAGAAATGAATTTTTATAAAACAATTATAATATCACTCTTTTTCACTTCATTTGTATATTCAGACATACGTTCAGAGTTTCCAAGTTATTCATATGTTTTGACAGAATTTAATGTTGATGAACGTTTTATTGATAATCCAGAATTTAAAAACTTTGTAGATCAAAATAAAAGAGAATATCGAAAACGTTTTATTAAGGCCGTACAACGAGGTGGATTAATTATTCCTACCATAAAAGAGATGATGTATCAGAGAGATATTTCACCTGTTTTTCTTTATGTTTCAATGGTTGAGTCAGCATTCGATCCAGAAGCGAAGTCTCATACAGGGGCTGGTGGTTTATGGCAGTTTACTGTTAATACAGGAACCAAAGAGTTTAATCTACATGTAGGTAAAAATCTCGATGAACGCTATGACCCTATTCGTGCAACTGATTCAGCCATTAAATATCTTTATAAAATGAACCGTAATTTAGATGCATGGTATTTGACTACCATGGCATACAATTGTGGTAATGGTTGTGTTAATCGTTCCTTAAAAAAAGCTGGTACTCGAGATTTAGGAACCCTCATTTCTTCACGGCATCAATACATTAAAGCTGAAACCAGAAAATACATAAAAAAAGTATTGTTAATGGCAATGATTGGAGAGAATTATCTTTTTAAGTCTAATGATAACCTTGGTGAGATGATGTATAAAATCAATAAAGATAGTATCACACCTGTAAAAGTACGTTCTGGTGAAAGTTTAGAACGTTTGTCAACTATTTTAAATATGGATTCATTTTATTTAAAAAAAATTAATGCACATTTGAAAAATGGAAAAGTTCCATACCAACAAGGATATAAGATTAATATTCCGACTTCCAAGGTAGGTATGTTTTATAAACGTTATGCTCAAAATATTAGACCAGTTCAATTTGGTTATCCTAAATATGCACAAAGGTAAAATTATGAATATTATTAATAAAAAGAACGTATTATTTTTTTCACTCACTACATTAATGATTAACGGTTGTGTTGCTAAAAATGAATTAGAAGTACAAAGTCAGAATATACAACAAGTTGTAAATTCACAAACAATTATCAAAACTAAAGTACCCATTAAGTCTTCTTGGGGGCGTGTTAGCTCAGGAAAATCCAAAAAAGAAGATTGTATTGATTGTTATGCTGTTCCTTTTAATCATCCTAAGTCAGTATCAAATTTGAATAATTCTTTTGGAAAATCTTCAAATAAATTAAATGTTAGTTCTTATCCAAGAGTAGCGAACAATAATAAAGTGAAAATGTTAAAACATTATGGTAATTATGGTTATGAGGAAACAGCATCAGATACTACTGTTAAAACAGCCATGAGTAAAGCCAGTATAAACCAACGTAGTGTTCCAGCACTTTTATCTACCAATAGTTCACAGGGTTCCTTTAGACAAAGAAGTCTGGGGCATGTTGCCATTCAAGTAGGTGCTTTTAGAAAGTACAATGGGGCAAAGGTCTTTGCAGGAAATTATAATGCTTTATCTGATAGATATAATGTTAGCATTAAAACAGAGAAAAAGAATAGTCAACCTTTATATAAAGTAAGAATTGAAGGCTTTAACAATAAATCTGAAGCTAAAAAGTTTATGTATAGTTATGGCATATCTGATGGATTTCTTGTAAGAAAATAGAAAGTATGCTAAAATGTCCTCAATATAATAGAGGACAAATTATGGTAGAACTTTCACGAGAAACCAGAGAAACTCAAATCTCTGTTAAACTTGAACTTTATGGTCAAGGTAAGTCAAATATCAACACAGGTGTTGGTTTTCTTGACCACATGTTAGAAGCATTTTCAAAACACTCTCATATAAATTTAGATGTTACTTGTAATGGGGATACTCATATTGATGATCATCATTCGGTTGAAGATATTGGTATTGTTATTGGTCAAGCACTCAAAAAAGAACTTTATCCTATTCAAAATATAGAACGTTACGGTAATGCGACTGTTGTTATGGATGAAGCTGCTGTAACTTGTGATTTAGATATATCTAATCGACCATTTTTAGTTTTTGACATGCCCATGGAAGGTAAAGTTGGAAACTTTGATGTTGAATTGGTAGAAGAGTTTTTTAGGGCAATTACTTTTAATGCATCTATGACAGTTCATCTGATTTGTGCTCGTGGTACCAATAAACACCATAGAATAGAAGCAGCATTTAAAGCATTGGCTGTTGCCCTTCGCCGAGGAGCTACTGTTAATAAAAATGCTGGTATTCCAAGTACTAAAGGTGTACTGTGAGTATTCAACTCATTGTTTTAGATGTTGATGGTACTTTAACAGATGGTAGAATTACTTATACACAAAATGGTGATGAGGTAAAATCTTTTTCTGTTAAAGATGGTCTTGCCATTGCCTCTTGGATAAAACTTGGTAGGCATGTGGCTATTATTACTGGACGAACATCTAAGATAGTGGAACGACGTGCTAAAGAGCTTGGTATTGTTCATTTTTATCAAGGTATTCATAACAAAAAAGAAGTTTTAGAAGACATTTTAGAAGCGTTAAGTCTTACAATGGAAAATGTAGCTTCTGCTGGGGATGACTTAAATGATTATTCTATGCTTTTAGCTTCTAAACGTTCTTATGTACCAGCTGATGCTTCAGTATTTGTACAAAAGATTGCGACAGAAGTATTATCTGCTAAAGGTGGAGAGGCTGCTGTTCGTGAAATGATTGAAAAACTTATAGTATTAGAAAACTTAGAAGATAAGTATTTGGCTTTATGGCAATAAGAATAGAATATTTATTAATATTAATGCTATTGCTTTTGTTATTGAGTATTTTAGGTATAAATCCGAGTTCTCATGAAGCAAAATCCTCTAAAGGTGATAAAGAAATTGAGTTTCAAAACTTTGCGCTTTATGATATAAAAAAAGATGAACCTGCACAAGAGATGTTTGCGTATAAAACAGTAAAGTATGAAAATTATTTGGAGATGGATAATATTGATTTAAGAGATGAGCAAGGGTATCGTCTTTTATCAGAAAAAGCCATTTATGAAGCAGAGTATATTTATATGGATGAAGGAGTTAATGTTCTACATGTAGATGGGTTAAATTTTTCTACCAATAGTCTTAATTATAATGTAAATACCAAAGAAATTAAAACATCAGAACCTTTTTTATTAGAATTTAATTCAAGTATTGTGCAAGGTGAAAATTTAGCATTAAATATGAATAGTAAAGAACTTTCTGCTGATAATATTAATGCAAAAATCGTTTTTGTCTCTAATCAAGAGTAATATTACTTAGTCTATCTATTTGATTAAGATAGTTATTAAAATTTAAAGAGGTAACAGCTGTTCTTCCTAAAGGGTAATGCCGTGAAGAAGAACCCCAAACCGTATGTATAATATAAGGTTCATCTTTATATTCACCTAAGTATAAAACAATATGACCTTTTAGATGAAGAATACTTCCTCCTACTAAACCCGTTGTTCGTAAAAAAGTTTGTTTTGAGGTATTTGAAAGTCCAGAGAGTTCTAGTTTGGTATCTGTAACCTTGGATTGGGAGAGCGAATTTCGAGGTAGCTTTATGCCAACGGTTGCATAAATTTCTTGTAAAAACTTTGAACAGTCTTGTTCTCCATACATACCACCCCAGCCATAAGGCGCATGAAGAAATTTAAAGGCTTGGATGAGAATATTTTTTGGGGTATAGGCTAAATAGCCTTTATGTACATCGGATGTTTTGACAGTTGCATTGGAGAAAACTAAGTTTCCATGACTATCAGCAGTAGGAATCATAACCATTGTCATGTCATCAAGTTTTAAGATGGAAGGAAGTCTTACACCCATTCTCATATAATCATGATAGTTCCCAGCAATATTAACAGCTGTTTTAGCAGCTGTGGTTACCACAAAGTTTTTTGAGTTTAAATAGTTTAGAATTTCTTCTTTTTCCCCAAAAGCAAGGTTCTCACTACGTATCCAACCTGAGCTTGTCGGCCCAATACCATAGTGCCAAAGATTATCGGACGTGGAATGTAAAATCGCAACAGGAGTTGCAATGTCTAATGCAGAGTTTTGATTACGATCAAAATGTATTTCGTTTTTCTTTTTTAATAAAGAAAGTTCGGTAGGTATAATTTTTTGATTTGCATAGTTTATGGTAAGGGCATAACGTGTTTGTACCGATTTTTCTAAAAAACTTCTCGTATTTAGTTTTGTTTTAATGTCAGTGTAAAACATTTGGGAAATTTTATTACCATCTTCAAAATACTTTACAGAAGATTTTATTCCTTCATAATTTCTTAAAATACTCTTTTTTACCCAAGAACTTCCATAAGCTTTGTTTATCTCTTCAAACAAAGTTAAAGTTCCTTTTTGATGAGCTGTATTGTTATTGAAGTGATTAATATCTTTTGTTTGCATGATAACTTTGTTTGGTTTTTCAAGCTTATTAATCCAAAACTCTGCAATGTTTAAATGACGATTTCTATTAACAATAATAATGGGTTGTTTTTTCTTTGAGTTTGACAGTAAGGGTTTATTATCGCCCATATCTTGACAGGAGGTAAAGAATAAAGTATTGAGTAGAATGAGTTGGAAGAATCTTTTTTTCATAAATGAAGTATAGCTAAAAGTTACTAGTAGAAGCGTTTTAGCACCTATATCTATCTTTAAAGAACTTAAAAAATACTTACTTATTGATTAGAATTTTTTTTTGAGGTTTATATTAATATATAATAATTAAATATAATTTAAAAAACTATAAAACAATATAATTCATTAAAAATAATTTATTTTTAATTATTTTTGCTCTATAATCGATTGTGAGCTTTTTAGGCTCTTTTTATAAAAAATAGGAAGTAAAGGAGATAATGAGATGTCAGGATAATAGAAGTATAGTTTAATTAAATTAAACGATAATTTAGACTTAGAGCGACGAACTCTTGTAATCAAAAAAAACATTAACTAACTAAACTATATTTAATTATATATGTTATGAGCTTAGTTTAAGATAAAACAGGTGTTTATTATCAAAAAAACATCTTAAACTTAATAAAAGAAGAAATAAAAAATGAAGAAATTAATAGTGACATCAATAGCTACATCAATGATATTATTTGCTGCCAATGTGGATGGTTTAGATATGGATCAAGAAAACAGAGTACAGGATTCAAAAATTAATGCAGCTATTATTATGCAAGGAAAAACTGAAATATGGGGTGAAGCCGATGTTACAGGATTAACAGTTAAGAGTAAAGATAGAGGTAACATTATTGAACATTCAATCATTAATGGTGCAGCAAATTTAGATTTTCAAAGCAATGAGTTTATGAATTCTGAATATTATGATAGAGAATTAGATGACAGTATT
This sequence comes from uncultured Sulfurovum sp., assembly GCA_902727915.1. The sequence goes on along the minus strand of CACVAU010000044.1, from coordinate 14,603 downwards.
GTAACACAAGGAAGAACAAAGGTTATCAACGGAAAAGTTAATAATGTAAGTATTGATTCTGACAGTGTTATTAATGATGAAACAACAATTAACGCTGCAACAGGAAATTCTGTAACAATTGATCAAGGATTTACATTGGTTGATGGTTATGGACAAGAATTAACTGATGCACATATCAAGTCAGACAACAGAATTTCTAATGTTGACATTGAAGGTGAAAGTGTTGGGTCAACAACCATTAGACAAGCTAATTTTAAAATGATTAATGAAGGTGCAGCATCAAGTGCTAAAAACATTAATATTGACAGCACCAACGTTATTGAAGGTGGAAAAATTGGACATGCTATTATTAAACAAGCATCTACAGAATTAAAAAATGGTGCCATAGCTGAAAACTTTGATTTAGTTCAAGAAAACATTATTAGTGGTGATACTGAGATTAAAGAATTTTCAGAAGTTTCACAAGGGGTTATTAAAGTTGATAATTCAAAAATTTCATCTTTAGAACAAAGTGTACAAAATATTATTTCAGATGTACAGGGTGATAGTTCTTCAGCTGTTGACTCTAAAATTGTTCAATCTGAAATTGATGTTCAAAACAACTCTGATCTTTCATTAACACAGTTGGCACACACCAATATTATTAGAAGCTCAGAATTGGTAGATTCAACCATTACTCAAGATACTATTCTTGTAACAGATAACAGTGTGGTTCAGAACTTTACACAAGAAGCTGATAGTTTGGTACACCATGTAGAAGCAGAAAACTCTGAAATTTTACAAAATGCAATGGTGGTTATTAACTCAACAATTGATTCAAGAAATGCATCAACAAGTAAACAAAATAATATTGTGAGTGACACAGACTTAACCGATGCGCGTGTGGGACAAGCTATGGTTTATGTTAAAGACAGTCAAGTTATGGATTTAATGGTATCAGAAGAAAATGTTGTAACCGATTCAAGTTTACATAATGCATATGTAACACAAGGTGAACTACTTATTAGTAGTCTTTAATTATTAGTAGTAGTCTTGGGTATTTATACTCAAGGCTATGCATAAAGGAGTAATAATGCAAAAATTGCTTGTACTCTTTTTACTGATACTAGAAGTAGATGCTAAAGTTAATGGTTTAGATTTAAGTTATGATAATAATCTGCAAAATAGTAAAGTAATTAATAGTCAAATTGTTCAGGGTAGTTTAAAACTTTATGACTCGGTATTAAATAATACAGTTATCAAAAGTAGAAACAATATTGATAATACAGAAATAAGTAATAATACTTTGGTACAACAGTCAAGCATAAAGCTCATTAATGGTTCTGCTTTAGATGAGAGTGAGATAGTGTTTAATAGTCTTATTGAAAAAAGTGAAATTGGGTTGAATTCGCTGGTTGTACAAAATAGTATTTATATGAATGATGCTTTGATAGATTCAAGTTTGATTGAGGGGCATAGTGTTCTGAATGATACACAAGTAAAAAATTCGGTTGTTATCCAGTCACATATGGGATTGGGTTCTGGTGTAAGCGTTGAAAATGATTCATCATTTTTTTTAAATAATACAATAGATAATACATCTGTTAGTAAATCACATCTCTACCAAGGTGCGATTGTAATGAGGGATGCTATTTTAAATAATGTAGAAATTAATATGGAGAACATATTAACTTCAAAAAATGGAAGAAACATGTTTGAAGATAGTATTGTGATTCAAGGGAAACATATGTTTGAGGGAAGTACTATCGAGAACAGTCGTTTAGAAACCAAAAGCATTATCAGTAATACGACAATTAATGATGCTACCTTAAATCTTTGTTCAACCTATATGTATGAGGCGATGGTGTCAAATACAAATATTAGGAAACACTGTTCCATGGAGGAGAGTAAAATTACAAATGGGGCAACAGTTTATCAAGCTATGACAAGGTTTAATTAGTAAGAAAAACAGCAATACTAAAAGGATGTATAATGAGATTAGCAGTAGTAATATTTTGTTCATGTTTAATACTTTTTGCAAATGATGCTGATTGGGATGCTTCAGATACTTGGGGCAGTACCGTCGAAGAAAGTAATACAAATATTTTATTTGAAAAAGCAAAAATTGAAAATAGATCGAAAAGAAATTATAGTGATAAAGTTTATAAGTATATTACAGGTGATTATGAAGTTGAAAATAACACAATTGAGTTAGGCACCATTCGTTTAAATGATAATCTTCAAAATGAAGATGTTTCTATAAATGTTTATACTGATAATCTGGATGTAGAAGGTAACAGTTATAAAGATGGTATTGATTTAAAAAGAAATAAATATAAAAATTTTGTGAATAATGATGAGGGTCGTTTATCGTCATTTGGCATATTAGAAGGTGAGCCTAATCCTGATTATGGTGATACGGAGTTGTCACCCATGGTTGAGGAAGAAAGTTTTGGTTTGGTGAGTCGTGAAAGTTCAAGATATGATAAAGTAATTGATGAAGATATATCTGAAATTGAAGAGATTGACTTAAGAGAAGAAAATGACCTAAAAGAGGTCAATGTTTTAATAGAAGATGTTAATATTTTTGTTGATTAAAAGAGGAAAAGAATGAAGAAAATATATTTTTTGAGTGTGGGAATAGGACTGTTTTTTAATGCCTGTGTAATGCATCCAACATTTACAGATAAAGAGAAAAAGATTGCTGACCCAGTAAATAACCAAACATACTATGGTGAATCATTTCATAAGTTAAATAAGCTTATTGAGAAATTTAATCGACCTATGTATCGTTTTCAAGTAAAAAAAATTGAAAACCTAACTTCTTCTAAGGACATTTTACCCGTTGATAGTAAATCATTTATTAAAACCCCCCTTATCTTGCACATGAAAAATCTAAAATTAATGGCATATGAACCTATTTATAACCGATATGAAACATTAACGACAGGACATGTCTATTTTCCTAATATGAAAAAAACCTTACCACAACTTGTGATTAATGGAGGCATTACACAATTTGATAAAGGTATATCATCAAAAAGCGCTAATTTCGATGTTGATGTTGAATTTGGTAGTGACAGTAGAGAAAGTGATTTAAGGGCTGATCGAGATAGAAGTAGTAGTATTTCTCAAATTGCTTTAGACTTAAGTGTATTTCGTTACAAAGATAGAATGTATTTACCTGGTGTGGCGACTAAAAATAAGATTGAAATTCAACGTAATAGAAAAAAGAATAGATTAGGATTTTTTTTAAATGGTTCAGGAATTGGTGAGAGTAAATATGCGACCCTTCAACAGTCTAAAGATGAAGCTTTACGTATATTAACAGAGTATAGTTTATTACAGTTATTAGGTCGTTTATATCAGGTTCCTTATTGGACTTGTGTGACTCCTGCCATGAAAGTGGATGAGTTTGTGGTTAGTTCTAAAGCCAATAAGTTTATTGGGGCTAAAAATCAAAATCAACATGCTCTAATAGAACAACTTTTACCTTTATATGGTTATTCAAAGGTTACTGTCGATGGTAAACTTTCAAAAACAGAGCAAAAAATGTTAGTTGATATAGCTAATAAATATAAATTTAATACAAAAAAAGTATTTAGTAAAGAGTTTTATCAAGAGATGTATAGGCATATTCCAAGTGTTTAAGCAGTCAACTTTCAACTTAAAAGAATAAAATAGAGTTAGTCCAATGTATTTTAGTATGAAAGGATTTAAAATGCCAAAATATGAACAATTAAAAGAAGCAATAGAAGCTTCAGAGACTTTAAGCAGTGAAGAGAAAACACAAAGTGTTCAACACATTGAAGAGTGGGTAACCGAAGATAGAGCTTTTGGTCTTATTTATGATGAACTAGTAGAGCTTAACATTGCCTTTAAAGAGATATTTAGAGAACTGGGTTTAGTCTAAATAATCAGAACTTTTTGCTACAATTCCACTAATAAATTCATACCTCGTAGGGTACGATTGCTATCGTACCATTTAAAATATTTTTATTCATAATAAAGGTGCAATGGTAATTGCACCCTACGGAACCTAAGGGCAAAAATTGGCAACAAGTTCAGAATCAATTCACAAATTACTAGAAGAACGCATCTTAGTAGTCGATGGTGCTACAGGTACACAGATACAAAATTTAGAAATCCCACAAACAGCATGGTTAGATGATAAAGGGGTCGATCAAGAAGGTTGTAATGAACTTTTAAATGCAACAGCTCCTGAGCTTATGAGAGAAGTACACCATGCTTATGCAAAAGCTGGTGCAGATATTATTAAAACCAATACTTTTGGAACCATGCCGTGGGTACTTGATGAGTATCAAATGGGTGAGCGATGTTATGAACTCTCTAAAAAAGGAGCAGAAATTGTTAAAGATGTTTGTAATCAATTTTCTACGCCTGAAAAACCACGATTTGTTTTAGGTTCAATTGGTCCAGGAACTAAACTTCCTTCACTTGGACACATTCATTATGATGAGATGTTTGAAGGGTATAAAAAGACAGCACTGGGACTTATAGATGGTGGTTGTGACATTTTTATGTTAGAAACTTGTCAAGATCCCTTGCAGATAAAAGCAGCCCTACATGGTTGTGAAGCTGCCAACGTTAAGCGTGGTATAAAACTTCCTGTTATGGTTTCAGTAACCATTGAGTTAAGTGGAACCATGCTCATTGGTACGGATGCTGCGACGATTGTCACGATTTTAGAACCTTTTGATATTTTGTCATTAGGATTTAACTGTGGTACAGGACCAGACCAAGTTAAGAAACACCTCAAAACACTAAGTGAGCTTTGTAATATCCCTATCTCAGTACATGCCAATGCTGGACTGCCTCAAAACAGAGGAGGGTACACTTACTACCCAATGGGACCAGATGAATTTACAGCCAAGCAGTTGGAGTTTACTAAATTTGACGGGGTTTCATTTTTAGGTGGATGTTGTGGTACAACACCTCAACACATTCATGCTTTACAAAAAGCCGTGAAAAATCAAAAACCTAAAAAGCCTACAGGGAGCATTGAACCAAGCATTGCGTCACTTTTTAACACGACAGAACTTTTCCAAGAACCTGCACCACTGCTCATTGGTGAGCGTTCTAACTCGACAGGTTCTAAAGCCTTTAGGGAACTGATTATTGCTTCTGATTATGAGGGAACATTAACGGTTGGTCAAGCCCAAGTACGTGATGGCGCGCACTGTTTAGATGTGAACGTTGAGTTTGCAGGGCGTGATGGGGCGAAAGACATGAGTGCCATTATGGAGCTTTACAATCAAAAGATTCCTTTACCACTTATGCCAGATGCTACGCGTGTTCATACCATGGAAGAGGGGTTAAAATGTATTGGTGGAAAGCCAATTATTAACTCGGTAAACCTAGAAGATGGTGAAGAAAAGTTTCATGCCATTTGTAAGTTGGCAAAAAAGTATGGTTGTGCCTTAGTCTGTTTAACCATTGATGAAATAGGAATGGCAAAGACCAAAGAAGACAAAGTAGCTCAAGCAGAACGTATGTATGACATGGCTGTTAATGGTCACGGTATTGACCCTCGAAACCTTGTGTTTGATATGTTAACCTTTACCGTTGGTTCAGGAGATTTAGAGTACCGTGATGCTGCCATTCAAACGCTTGAAGCCATTCGTGAGTTACACATAAGACACCCTGAAGTAGGGTCTACACTTGGGCTTTCAAACATTTCATTTGGTTTAGATGTACATGCACGTCGTTTCTTGAACTCGGTATTTTTACACCATTGTCTACAAGCTGGATTAACGACGGTTATTATTAATGTGAAGCACATTGTTCCTATGGCAAAAATGTCCGATGCTGACCGTGAGATTTGTGAAGAGTTACTTTTTAATCCTGACGATCAATCACTCTTTAAGTTCATCGAACACTTTTCAGATGTGAAGATAGAAGATGAAGGGGCAGACGAAGCGTACGAAGCGATGAGCAATGAAGAGAAGATCGCAAAACTTCTTTTAGATGGTGACAAAGAACGAATGATTCCTTTAGTAGAAGAGGCACGTCATGAGATTCACCCTGACACCATTGTCAATGAAATACTCATTGATGCCATGAAAGTAGTAGGGGAACTCTTTGGTTCAGGTCAAATGCAGTTGCCATTTGTACTTCAGAGTGCTGAGACCATGAAAACGACGGTTGACTACTTGAACCCACACCTTACCAAGCAAGAAAAAGAGACCGATACGACTTTGGTCATTGGTACGGTTAAAGGGGATGTTCACGATGTGGGTAAAAACTTGGTGGATATCATCTTGTCGAATAATGGATTTAAAGTCATTAACGTGGGGATTAAAACTGACTTAGAGACCTACTTGGAAGCACACAGAGAAAACAATGTGCAAGCCATTGGTATGTCAGGACTCTTGGTTAAGTCAACAGCTGTAATGAAAGATAACCTTGAAACCATGGCAGAGATGGGCATGGAGATTCCTGTGCTACTTGGTGGGGCAGCGTTGACACGTAGTTTTGTGGATGATTTCTGTCGACCGATTTATAAAGGGCCTATCTTTTATTGTCGTGATGCCTTTGACGGGGTTATTGCGATGAGTCGAATTGAAAAGTACAATGAAGACAACGCTGTAGGCTTAGACACACGAATGGCTGGGGACATGAATGAACGTGTGACCAAAGAGGTAAAAGAAGTCATCATCCCTCCTTTTGAAGAGATAAAACAACCTGAACAAGTGGCTGTACCAACACCACCTTTTTGGGGTAGAAGAGTACTTCAAAAAGATGACTTAGACATGAACACCATTTTTGACTGGGTAAATCAAAAGACCGTTATCAAAATGCATTGGGGTTACAAACGTGCGAAGATGGGGAAAGAAGAGTATGAAAAACTACTTGAAAAAGATGTTTACCCTGCTTATGAGCGTTTAAAAAGAGAGTTTATAGAAAAAGATTTGTTTGACCCAACCATTATCTACGGTTACTATCCTTGTCGTTCAAATGACCAAGAGTTGTACCTTTTTGACGAAGAAGAGGGCTGGAATGTGGATGCCAATGCTTCAAGAGAGAGCTTTGATGAGGTGCAAGAGAGACATACGGTTAAGTTTGACTTCCCAAGACAAAGAAAAAAACCACACAGAGCGTTGAGCGACTTCTTTAGACATGACCGACATGATGTTATAGCGTTAACTTGTGTATCTGCTGGTTCAAAATTTTCAGCTTATGAAAAAGAGCTTTACGATGCTGGTAAATACTTAGAATACAACATGGTGCATGGTTTTTCAGTTGAGTTAGCCGAAGCCTTAGCCGAAGTAGTGCATAAACAGATACGTATGGACTTAGACATTCTAAAAGAAGATGAGGGAGCAACCTTGCGTGACGTACGTATGAAACGTTACCACGGTTCAAGATACTCATTTGGTTACCCTGCTTGTCCAGATTTAGAGGCAAGTCGTGAGTTATTTGATGTGTTGAAACCTGAAGAGTTTGGGATTGAATTGAGTGAGACTTTCCAGATACATCCTGAGCAGAGTACGAGTGCTTTGGTGGTGCATCATGGGAAGGCTGGGTATTATGCTGTTTAGGATACTTTAAGGATAAAAGATACCCCAACACATAAATATTGAAGCTAAGCCAATAAGAAAATACCCTGGAATAAGATATGGTGTAGCTTCTTTTGTAATGATTCCAAAAAGAATGGTTGTAGTTGTAGTAAACATAATGAGTCCAATCCCTGCACTTAACAAAGCCATACCTAAGCTAAGAGGCTCATTTATATTTATGAAAATTCCAGATAAAAATTTGATTGTATTTGCAATCCAAGTCATTTAAAGTCCTTCTAATCTAAAGATTATTTAAATAATTTATATAACCCATAACCTGCAGCACCTACTGCTAAAGGTGCAGCTGCAGCTACTACCACCCCTGTTGCCATACCTCCACCTACAATAGAACCTACTGCTGCTAATCCAGAAGTTAATCCTGAAGCACTAGCTCCAGCTACAGCTCCTCCAAAATAGACACCAGCTCCAGCTCCAGCAGCTCCAACAACACCACCTGCCCCTGCAGCTGCAATTTCTTTATTTTTTGACACTTTACGTCCTTTAATATAAGTATTAGTTAGTATTTAACTTCTCAAAGTATACAATTATTAACTTTATATTAAATATATTTTTTAATTTTATTTTTTAATTTTATTTTTTAAATAAATTAAAAGTGTATATTAAAGATGAAATAACAAAATAAAAATAGCACTCCGTAGGTCGGGTTCCCCGTAACCCGACATTTCCGTGGCATAAATCAAAAGCCTAATAAAACAAAAAACACCTGCATAAAAAACTTTCCTTGAATAATCAAACCTTTATTTTATCATGTGTAAATGTCGGGTAGAGGGCAACCCGACCTACGGCGTTTGTAATGTTGTTTTATGATGGATTTGTTTTTATGGATGAGGTTATCATAAAACGTTGGCTGAAGCCAACCCTACGGAGTTTGAACTTTTATAAGGTTATTGAGTTGTAGGGTGGGCTTTAGCCCACGTTGAATAAATTGAAAATTGTCAGATCTTGCATTCACTTCAAAGCCCTAGCTTAGGAGTGTATATTGGAAAATGAAACATCAAAAATGGGATATAATGGAGGTAGCTAATATATAAAGTGTCATTAATTGAAAATTATTATAATAAAAGCCTATTTATTGGTACTTTACTAAGATTATTTTGGCTAAAATCCCATCTTGTTCTTATGAGCAATAATTAAATATAAATAGGACATAAAATGGGATTTTTTGATAAATTTTCATCGAACGTAGAGTTAACACCAGCAATTGCTTTGGCAACAAGTATGATTTATATGATGGCATCAGATGGTGAGATTGCTGATGCTGAAATGAATTATCTTTATGTAAATTTAGCGAGTGTTGGAGACCCACAGGGCTTAGTTGAGGCAGCTTCAAAGTATTCTAAAAAACAAGACTTGGAAACATTTCAAAAAGAGGCAAATGAGCTTTTAAATGATGAGCAAAAAATAACAATCTTAGCAAATCTTATTGATTTACTTCTAGCTGATGGTGATGCAGATGAAGAAGAACAAGCATTATTTTTCTCTTTTGCTGATGCCTTTGGTGTAAGTGAAGAAGAGATTACTCCTTACATTGATATTATTTCAGTAAAGAACAACCTAGCTAACTTTATCTCTTAGATTATACATCAAACAGAGATAACACTTCCTTTGGATAATGAAATGAGCATTTTGTTATCCAAGTTAATTTTTTTGAATAATTCCCTTGTCTCCTCTTTTATTTTCTTTTTTAAAGTTATTAACTTAATGATATGCTTATAATGTTACTTAAAAAAGGAAAAAGAATGACGAAATTTTTACGTTATGTTTTTATCTCTACACTACTGTTTTCATTATTGGGTTGTACCCTTAATGTTCCTCACTCAACGACGACTCCAAGCAGTAAAACAAGTACTGTTTATCTAAAAGTACCATCAAATGATTGTGAAATACGTAAATGGTATAATTATCAAGTGGTTGCAATATCGCTTATTAATAAACGATGGATAGAGGAAGGGATAGCCTTAGAGGAACGTGCTAAGATGGCTTATGCCTTACGTCATAATGCGCGAATGAATGCACGTTATATGATGCAAGATAAAAAAGCTGTTAAAGTCTTACAAGAACGAGACATGAAAAAGTATGGAAATCCAGATGGGCCTGATTTTTCCTATCTTATTCATAAGTCAAAATCTAAAGGGATAAAAGGTGATGAAGTGTATAAAAAAATTATTGAAAGCTCTAGTCGAACGAATGCACAATACAATGCTGACTGTATGAATACAAAATAAAGATTATAGATGCCATTATTAGCTGATATAGGAAACACACGCATACATATTTATGATGGTAGTCAAGTGATACATCTTACTCATGATGAAGCAATGGAAGCTTATCAAGATAAGCATTTAAAATATATTACGGTCAAACATGAGCTAAAAGAGCAACTTGATGGCTTAGTGAATTGGGAAAATATTTCTGATTTAATGCAAGTAGCAAATCAATATGAGAGTATGGGCATTGATCGTCGAGCCATGTGTTTGTCTCATAAAGATGGGATATTTGTCAGTGCTGGTTCGGCTATTACCGTAGATGTAATGGTTAAAGGTGTGTATGCAGGTGGTTTTCTTTTACCAGGGTTAAAAGCATATATTGATGCTTATGCTGCTATCTCTCCTGCTTTAGCTACGCAATTAAATGTAGATATCTCTTTAGAAGCCTTAGCGCAGACGACTAGGGATGGGATAAGTTTTGGTATAATCGCATCTATAAAATTACTCATAGAAAAATATCAATCGGATAAAAAGCTATACCTATCAGGTGGAGATGGTGAATTTCTCTCTACTTTTTTTGATAATGCTGAATTTGATGAAACATTAATCTTTCAGGGTATGAATAACGTATTAGAAAAGGTATAGGTATTAAAGTGATAAAATTTGATAAAAAAATTAATACTGTGGTAAAAAGTCATGTCTAATGCTCTTGACCTTTATGCGAAAGTTGAAGACTTATTAGGAGTAACTGAAGTTACTCCTGTTTTAAATGAACATTATCATGAGACTTTAGAGAACTTAGAGTGTAAAACTTTACTGGATGTAGGTTGTGGTTCTGGTGGTTTCTTGATGGAGTTGTCGCAAATAAAGCCAGAAATTAAAACACTTGGAATAGACCTGAGTTCTGTTATGGTAGAAATGACAAAAGCAAAAGGATTAAATGCTCAATGTATTGATCTTTGTAAACTTGAAGGTAAGTTTGATGTTATTACAGCCATATTTGACATGGTGAATTACTTAGATAAAAAGCAGTTAAAACGTTTTTTACGATGCATTGAAGAGCATCTTGAGAAAGGTGGTCACTTTCTATTTGATATTAATACATTGTTTGCTTTTAAAGTAGTGGCAGCTGGTTCTTTTATTAAAGATGCTGATAATCGATTTTTAACCATTGATTCTGATTATGATGAAGAGGCTAGTGAGTACTACATGGACTTTACACTTTTTGAGAAAGAAGGTAATGGGTATGTTAAAAGTCAAGAGGCGATTACGCAGTATTTTTATAAAGTTAATGAAATTCAGAAGTTAACAAAGATGAAATTGGTTTTTAAGAAGGCTATTTCTATTTATTCTAATGAACATGAAAAGTTTTATTTGGTTTTTAAGAAGTAGGCGTTAATTTAACGCCTATACTTCTTTTTTAGTTTACCATTTTCGTAATTCTACATGGCATTTTAAGCATTGTGCTGAAATTTTATTATAGGCTTGGAGTGCTTGTTTGGGATCACCGTCACCAAACCTTTCTTCAATGTCTTCTGATCTACGTACAATTTTATCTTGAATTTTTTTAGTCATTTTGACGTTACTTCTCAACCATTTTTCATAGACATCTGTATCCATAATTTCTTCATTTGTTGGTCCTATTTTGAGTACCGTTTCTTTTAATGTTTTTACCCCATCTTTTACAATGTCTAAATTGTTATAAAAAAAACCTGACTGTATGTCATTCATGGCCTGAGCCATTTTTTGCATGTCTTTTACTCTTTCACTTTGGGTGTAGGCATTTAGAGAGCTAAATGTTAACATAAGTGTAGGTATTAATAATAATTTTTTCATAAATCGATCCCTTTTTAAGTAGTTGAACTCGAAATTAGTATAACAGATTATTGTTAAGTAGATTAGATTAATTTTAAATTTTTTGCATTGTTTTTTTATTAAATTACTTTTATAAACACTATAACTTTCAATTATTTTTTTTTATGTTTGTTAAGTATTATTTTACATAACAGATAATATAATCTTAGTATAACGATACACAAGGATAGCACGATGAAAAAAATGGTAATTTTAAGTACAGTAACGGCTGTATTATTAACAACTGCTTCGGCTGAGTTCTCATTTGGAGACATGTTTAAAGATATGAAAGAAGCAGCAACTTCAATGAGTAAAGATGCTAAAGATTCTGTAACATCTGTAAAAGATGGTGTTGTTGAAACATCAAAATCTGCTGAGAGAACAGTAACAAATGTAAGTTCTGATGTAAAAGATTCTTCTGTAAAAGTTTCTGATGATTTGAAGACGGCTGAAGTTTCTACGTCTAAAGATTCAAGAGATTCAGTAGTTGAAGTAGCTGGTGACACAAAAGATGCTATTACGAATACAACTAAAGACCTTAAAGATGGTGCAACAACGGCTTCTAAAGATATGAAAGATGCTTCAGTGGCTGTTTCAAAAGATGCGAATGATGCAACGAAAACACTTTCTGCTGATGCGACAAAGAATGTAACAACAGTGTCTACAGAAGCGACAAAAAATGTAACAACAGTTTCTAATGATGCTACAGCAACAGCAAAAACTGCTTCGACTGATGCAACGACTTCAGTAAAAACAGCAACAGATTCTGCAACAGATACTGCTAAGACAGCAACAAAAGAAGCTGGAACAGCAACTAAAGATGCGACAACTGCTGCGAATGATGCTGTTAAAACAGGTACAACATCAATAACTGATGCTACTAAAACGGCTACAACAGAAGCTGGAACAGCTGTTAAAACTGCTGCTGATAATGCATCTGATGTGTCTAAAACAACAGTAGACAGTGCATCTGATACTGCTAAAGATAGCAAATAGTTTGAAGTCTATCAAGTAATATACTTGGTAGATTTTATTTTTTTACGTCTTCTACACTGCTTAAATCGTTCTTCTTTTAAGCTTGATTACTACTTTTTAAAATATTCTTTTGTTAATTTGTGTTATTTATATTTGTTATTACTTTTTATAATAAACTCTATAATTTTAAGTTATTTAAAATAAAGTTAAAGTTATAATTCCCGAAATTTAAATGATAAGAGGATTAAGATGACAAAAATTACATTAATTTCGACAATTACAGCAGCCATGATTACAACAGCTTCAGCAGAATTTTCAATGGGAGACATGTTCAAAGACATGAAAGAAGCTTCAACTTCTATGAGTAAAGATATGAAAGATTCTATTGGATCTGTTAAAGATGGTGCTGTTGAAACTTCAAAATCTGCAGAAAGAACAATTACTAATGTAAGTGCTGATGTTAAAGATGTATCTGTAAAAGTTTCAGATGATCTAAAAACAGCAGAGCTTAACTCTTCTAAAGATTTCACAGGTACAGTAACTGATTTAGCTGATGATACAAAAGAATCTGTAAAGTCTACAACAACTGATCTTAAAGATTCTGGAACGATTGCTACTAAAGATATGAAAGAGACAGCTACTTCACTTTCTACTGATGCAACGGTTACTGTAAAAACAGTTTCTGCTGATACTACTAAAAATGTAACAACAGTTTCAAAAGATGCAAGTACTTCAGTAAAAACAATTTCTTCTGATTTAAATAGTTCTGCAAACAGTCTTTCAAATAATGCAACAGCTTCAATTAAAACAGCTACTGATAATGCAACAGCGACAGCAAAAACTGTGACAACAGAAGCTTCAGCAACAGCTAAAGATGTAACTAAAAGTGCTAACGATAGTGTAAAAACTGCAACTACAAGTGTTAAAGAGAGTGTTGAAACTGTAACTACTGAAGCTGGAGCTACTGCAAAAACAGTTTCTGATAATGCTGCTGATACATCTAAAACAGCTGTAGATAGTGCTTCTGATACTGCTAAAGATAGTAAATAATTAATCTCATTAAAACGAGAGTTTTTTACACACTTACTCATTATAATCTTTAACTTATATTTATTTAAGTTTTAGATTTATAAAGTATGGATACTATTCCTAAACTAAAACAAAATAGAAAAATTAAGGATAAAATCATGACAAAAATCACACTAATTTCAGCAATTACAGCTGCAATGATTACAACAGCTTCAGCAGAATTTTCATTTGGAGACATGTTTAAAGATATGAAAGAAGCAGCAACTTCAATGAGTAAAGATGCTAAAGATTCTGTAACATCTGTAAAAGATGGTGTTGTTGAAACATCAAAATCTGCTGAGAGAACAGTAACAAATGTAAGTTCTGATGTAAAAGATTCTTCTGTAAAAGTTTCTGATGATTTGAAGACGGCTGAAGTTTCTACGTCTAAAGATTCAAGAGATTCAGTAGTTGAAGTAGCTGGTGACACAAAAGATGCTATTACGAATACAACTAAAGACCTTAAAGATGGTGCAACAACGGCTTCTAAAGATATGAAAGATGCTTCAGTGGCTGTTTCAAAAGATGCGAATGATGCAACGAAAACACTTTCTGCTGATGCGACAAAGAATGTAACAACAGTGTCTACAGAAGCGACAAAAAATGTAACAACAGTTTCTAATGATGCTACAGCAACAGCAAAAACTGCTTCGACTGATGCAACGACTTCAGTAAAAACAGCAACAGATTCTGCAACAGATACTGCTAAGACAGCAACAAAAGAAGCTGGAACAGCAACTAAAGATGCGACAACTGCTGCGAATGATGCTGTTAAAACAGGTACAACATCAATAACTGATGCTACTAAAACGGCTACAACAGAAGCTGGAACAGCTGTTAAAACTGCTGCTGATAATGCATCTGATGTGTCTAAAACAACAGTAGACAGTGCATCTGATACTGCTAAAGATAGCAAATA
>CACVAU010000043.1 GCA_902727915.1 uncultured Sulfurovum sp. | reverse complement strand
GCAAAGCAAAAAACAATGCAACTTACTAATACTAGTGAGTTAAGAGTAGCGAAAAAAGATATCGCTAGAATTCAAACAGCTATTACAGCTGCTGCGAAGTAAGGGGTGCGAGTATGCCAAAAAGACAAATAACAGGTACTGTGATTAAAATTGCAGGTGAAAAAACAGCTACTATCGTAGTTGAGCGTAAAGTTATTCACCCAAGATACCACAAAACTGTAAAAAGATTTAAAAAGTATCTTATTCATGATGAAAAAGCTACAGCAAAAGTTGGAGATACAATCTCTGCTATTGAGTGTAGACCACTGTCAAAAAGAAAAACTTTTAGACTACTTGAAATTGTAAAACAGGGAGAAGAATAATGATCCAAGGTTTTACAAGATTAACAGTTGCTGATAACTCTGGTGCAAAAGAAATTATGTGTATCAAAGTTCTTGGTGGTTCTAAAAGAAGATATGCTTCAGTAGGTGACGTTATCGTTGCTTCTGTTAAGAAAGCACTTCCAACAGGAAAAGTTAAAAAAGGTAAGGTAGTTAAAGCCGTTGTTGTTAGAACTCATAAAGAGATTCAAAGAGAAAATGGTTCTTTAATCAGATTCGATGACAATGCTGCTGTAATTATTGATGATAAAAAACAACCAATTGGTACACGTATTTTTGGACCTGTAGCTAGAGAAACTAGATACGCTGGATTTATGAAAATTGTATCACTTGCTCCAGAGGTATGGTAATGGCAAATAAAAAATTTAATATCAAGAAGGGTGACCAAGTTATGGTTATCGCTGGTGATGACAAGGGAACAACAGCAACTGTTCTTAAAGTACTTACAAAACAAGATGCAGTAATTGTTGAGGGTTGTAAGCTTGCTAAGAAAGCTGTTAAACCAAGTGAAGAAAATAAAGATGGTGGTTTTGAAAATAAAGAGATGCCAATCCATATTTCTAATGTAAAAAAAGTAGAGGCTTAATACTATGAATAGAATGAAGCAAAAGTACAATGACATTACACCTGCACTTCGTGAAGAGTGTGGGATTAAAAATGTAATGCAGACACCTAAGCTTGAGAAAATTATTATTTCTGTTGGTGCTGGTGAAGAAGGTAAAGACAACAAACTTATTGCAAACATGGTAGACACAATCTCTTTAATTGCTGGTCAAAAAGCAGTGGTTGTTAATGCTAAAAAATCAGTTGCTGGTTTTAAAGCCAGAGAGGGTGCACCTTCAGGAATTAGAGTAACTTTACGTGGTGAAAACATGTATAACTTCTTTGATAAATTGGTTTCTATTGCATTACCAAGAGTAAAAGATTTCCGTGGTACACCTAGAAAAGGTTTCGACGGACGTGGTAACTACAACTTCGGTCTTCAAGAACAACTTATGTTCCCAGAAGTAGAATTTGATAGCATCATTAAAACTCATGGTATGAACATTACAGTTGTAACAAGTACTGAAAACGATAAAGAAGCATTCACTCTTTTAGAGAAACTTGGAATGCCTTTCGCTAAAGGAAAGAATTAATGGCTAAGAAATCAATGATTGCTAAACAGCAGAGACCTGCTAAGTTTAGTACAAGAGCATATACTAGATGTAGTATTTGTGGTAGACCTCACTCTGTATACAAAGACTTTGGTATTTGTAGAATTTGTTTAAGAAAAATGGCTAACGAGGGTTTAATCCCTGGTATGCGTAAATCAAGCTGGTAAGGAGAAGTAAAAGATGATGACAGATATAATTGCAGACTCTCTTACTCGAATAAGAAATGCTGCACAAAGAAGACTAGACGTAACTACGCTACTTCACTCAAAAACAATTGAGGCTACAGTTTCTATTTTAGTAGACAAGGGTTACCTTGAGAGTTTTAAAGTAAAAGAAGATGGTAACAAGAAGACAATTAAAGTTGTACTTAAGTATGATGAAAATGGTCACAGTGTAATCAATGAAGTTAAGAAAATTTCTAAGCCAGGTAGACGTGTTTACCAAAGTGCATCAGAAGTTAAATCTTTTAAAAATGGATACGGAACATTAGTAGTATCTACTAACAAGGGTGTAATTGCGAATGATGAAGCATTTAAACAGTCTGTTGGTGGTGAAGTTCTATGTAGTATTTGGTAAGGAGTAGATATGTCAAGAGTAGGAAAAAAACCTGTAACTGTTGTTAACGGTATTGATGTATCTGTTGATGGTACTGCAATCGTTGCCAAAAAAGGTAAAGATGAAAAAAGATTAGAAACTCATGGTAGAGTGGAGATTTCTATTGATGGATCTGAGGTAACATTTGGAAAAGTTGGTGAGTCAAAAGAGAGCGCAGCTTTCTGGGGAACTTACAGAGCATTATTTGCAAATATTATTGAAGGTCTTGACAAAGGTTTTAAAAAATCTTTAGAGATTAACGGTGTTGGTTATAGAGCTGCTGTTCAAGGTAAAGTTCTTAACTTACAACTTGGTTTCTCTCATCCAATTGATTACGCTATTCCAGAAGGAGTAGAGGTAAAAGTTGATAAAAACCTTATTCATCTTTCAGGTACAGACAAACAAACTATTGGTCAAGTTGCTGCTGAAATTAGAAGCTTTAGACCACCAGAACCTTACAAGGGTAAAGGTGTTAAGTATACTGATGAAGTTATTGTCAGAAAAGCTGGAAAATCAGCAAGTTAATAGGAGCATAAGATGTTAAAAAGTATTCAAAAAAGAAAAAACAAACTTAGAATTCAACGTAAAAGAAGAGTAAGAGGTAAAATCTCTGGATCAGAATCTCTTCCAAGAGTATCTATTTTTAAATCAAATAAACATGTTTATGCTCAAGCAATTGATGATGTTGCTGGTGTAACACTTGCTTCTGCTGATGGTAAAAAAATGGGACTAAAAGCGAATCAAGAAGATGCTAAAAAAGTGGCTGTTGCAATGGCAGATGCTCTTAAAGCTAAAAATATTGAAAATGTTGTTTTCGATAGAAACGGTTACCTCTATCATGGTGTTGTTGCATCTTTTGCAGACGCTCTTAGAGAAGCTGGAATTAAGTTTTAAGGAGAAGATGAATGTTAGCAGAAAATATCGATAGAGAAAAATTTGAAGAGAAAATCGTAAACATTGGTCGTGTTACTAAAGTTGTAAAGGGTGGTAGACGTTTTAGATTTACTGCACTTGTGGTTATTGGTGACAAAAATGGTACAATTGGTTATGGTACAGGTAAAGCGAAAGAAGTTCCAGATGCTATTAAAAAAGCAGTTGATGACGCTTTCAAATCTCTTGTGCATGTGAATGTTAAGGGTACAACTATTGCTCATGATGTTCAACAAAAAACTGGTGCAAGTCGTATTATCTTAAGACCAGCATCTGAAGGTACAGGAACAATCGCTGGTGGTGCGATGAGACCTGTACTTGAACTTGCAGGTATTCAAGATGTTATTGCGAAATCTTTAGGTTCTAACAATCCTAACAACCTAGTAAGAGCTACAATTGATGCTCTTGTAAAAGTTAAAAAATAAGGAAGTAGAGATGGCATTACATAATTTACAACCAGCTCCAGGTTCAACACGTAACAGAAAACGTGTTGGTCGTGGACAAGGTTCAGGAAATGGTAAGACAGCTGGACGTGGTAACAAAGGTCAAAAATCTAGATCTGGTTACTCAGCAAAAAGAGGTTTTGAAGGTGGACAAATGCCACTTTATAGAAGACTTCCAAAAATTGGTTTTACTTCAAGAGTAATTAAACCTCATTCAATTAATGTTGATAAAAATAAAGCGATTGCAGAACTCGCTGAAATTACTATGGAGACAATTGCCTCTGTATATAAACTTCAAAAGACTGTAACAAAAGTAAAGCTTATTGGTGCAGGTGCTAAAGATTTAGTAGCTAAAATCAAAGATGAAGCTGTTACAACGAGTGGTAACTAACCATGAGTAATGCTTTAACTCAAAAAATACTGATTACTTTTGGATTTCTATTTGCCTATAGAGTTTTAGCATACGTACCAGTTCCTGGTGTTGACACTGCCGTGATTGCTTCATTTTTTAATGGACAAGGTGTGGGGGATATGATTAACATGTTCTCTGGTGGTGCTATTGAGCGTTTCTCTATTATTGCACTGGGGATTATGCCGTACATTACAGCATCAATTGTTATGGAGCTTATGGCTGCAACTTTTCCTGCCATTGGTCAAATGAAAAAAGAGCGTGATGGTATGCAAAAGTACATGCAAATTATTCGTTATGCAACCATTGTCATTACTCTTGTACAAGCTTTTGGTATTTCTGTTGGATTACAAAACATGAATGGTGCTGTTCTTATTGATCCGATGACCTTTACAATTATTACAACTGTTTCTATGTTAACGGGTACCATGTTATTAATGTGGATTGGTGAGCGTATTACCCAAAGTGGTATTGGTAATGGTATTTCATTGATTATTTTTGCTGGTATTGTTTCAGGAATTCCTTCGGCTATTTCCAACACAATGACTTCAGTAAATACAGGAGCATTATCGTTCTTAGCAGTATTAGCGATGGTTGTTATTATTTTCTTAACAATTTTTGTCATTATTTACATTGAACTTGGTGAACGTAGAATTCCTATTTCTTATTCAAGAAAAACGATTATGCAAAATCAAGATAAAAGAGTGATGAACTATATTCCAATTAAAGTAAACCTTGCAGGGGTAATTCCTCCAATTTTTGCTTCAGCTGTTTTAATGTTTCCTCTAACGATGTTGGGTAGTTCAGATAATGAGTATGCTAAAGCCATTGCCGATGCATTAGCTCCTGGGGGAATGGCATTTAATGCTGCTACATTTGTATTGGTCATGTTCTTTGCTTATTTTTATGCATCGATTGTATTTAATGCAAAAGACATTTCAGATAATTTAAAACGTCAAGGTGGTTTCATACCTGGAGTACGTCCTGGTGAACACACAAAAGACTTTATTAATGAAGTTGCAAGTAGATTAACTGGTTCAGGTGCTTTTTACTTAGCAATTATTTCTACCGTACCGTTTATTTTGATTAACTCAATTGGTGCAGCTTTCTACTTTGGTGGGGTTGCTGTACTTATTATTGTTCAAGTTGCACTTGATACAATGAGAAAGATTGAAGCACAAATCTACATGAACAAATACGAAACATTAGGATCAGTAGGTCTATAATGGCAATTGCACTTCGTAAACCTGACGAATTGACCAAGCTAGCTTTAGCTGGGTCAATTGTGGGTAAAACACTTAAATACCTCCGAGAAAATGTTACTGTTGGAATGTCCCTTAAAGAGATTGATGCGATGGGTGAAGCTTTTATTAGAAAGCATGGCGCAGAACCGTCATTTAAAGGTCTTTATGGCTTTACAGGATCTGTGTGTACTTCACTTAATGAAGTTTGTATACATGGTACGCCTACAGAGCAGAGAGTTCAAGAAGGTGATATACTTGGATTAGACTTAGGTACTAAAATAGATGGTTATTTTGGTGATGCAGCTATTACCATGCCGATTGGTAAAATTTCTAAAGAAGATGAAAAACTCATTGCTTGTGCGAAAGATGCACTCTATCATGCGATAGAGCATATTGAAGTTGGTATGAGATTTAAAGAATTGTCAGCACTTTTAGAAAATTTTATTGTTAAAGAAGGGTATGTACCTTTAAGAGATTTTTGTGGTCATGGTATTGGTAAAAAACCTCATGAGGAACCAAATATTCCAAATTATGTGGATGGTAAACCCAATCAAGGTCCAAAAATTAAAAATGGGATGGTTTTTTGTTTAGAACCAATGGTATGCCAGATATCTGATGAACCTAAAATTTTAGAAGATAAATGGTCTGTTGTAAGTCAAGATGGACTACGTTCATCACACTATGAACATACCGTAGCAATTGTAGATGGTAGAGCTGTTATTTTAACAGATGCAAATCCAACTCACAATTTATAAACAATATCCAAGTATAAGAAAAACAGTAAAAATTCAAAGGAGAATTAATGGCTAAAGACGACGTAATTGAAATTGATGGTAAAGTAGTTGAAGCTTTACCAAATGCAACTTTTAGAGTACAACTTGATAATGGGCATATTATTTTATGTCACATTGCTGGAAAGATGAGAATGCATTACATTAAAATCTTACCAGGAGACAAAGTAAAAGTTGAGTTAACACCATACAGCCTTGATAAAGGTCGTATTACTTTCAGATATAAATAGACTATTATTTATATCTTTAGTGTAGTTCCTGACTACACTTTAACGGACTTTATTTTCAAAAAGAATACACAAACTTCTCTAAAGTCCTTTTCTTTGTTTAATATCTTTTTTAATAGTGTTAGGGTATTCAGGGAAAGAGTAAAGAAAAAGTACTTCCTTCTCCTATTTGGGAATCTAAAGTGATTTTAATGTTATTTGCCCTACAAATACCCATTACAATATCAAGTCCAATTCCAAAACCTCCAGAACCTTTGTTACTTACTCGTTTATAACGTTTAAAAATCTTTTTTTGATCTTCATTACTGATACCTAAACCTTCATCTTTAATTTTTAAAATATTGTCTTGTAGGGTAATGTCAATGGTTTTATTATTTTTTGAATATTTAATGGCATTTGAGAGTAGATTATTGATAAGTTTTTGTATGCTGTTTTTGTCCATGTTAACTGTCAAAGTATTGAGTTCAGCATTAATCGTAATGTGTTTACTCGCAGCAATTTCCTGAAAGTATTTGATAGAGGCATAGATGTGTTCAGATAAGTCAAATATTTCTTTAACCTCTACATCCAAATCATTAAAAGCTAAATAAGCAATTGAGTTATACGTTTCAGAAATCATTTTAGAAGACATTAACATATGCTCTACCATTTCTTGGTCGTATTCTTTTTTGAGGTAGTTTGCTGACATCATCAGGGCAGTCACTGGTGTATTCAATTCATGGGCTGAATTTTTCATAAAACGGCTTAGAATGGCAAAGTTGTCTTTGACAGGTTTAAGAAGTAGTCGACTTAAAAAATAGCCTATAAAAGCAATAAAAATTGTGGCTAAAAAAAGACTAAACCATATAAAAGTTTGAAGTTTTTGCATGGTAGTGGTGACTTCTGAATCTTCAATGACAATATAGTTAATTTTATTGATGGGTTCATCTAACTCTTTGATGTAAAAAGCTGATTCTCTTCCTCTATAATGAATTTCTTGAAAATTTATCTCTTGGGTACTCAATTTAGATTTAATAACCTGTTGATTTTGGTCATAGAGTGCCACTTTCATAATACGATTATCATTAAAAAACTTGGAAAGGTTATTTTCATTGGCAATACTTGTTTCAACATGCATGGCAATGTTTTGCATCCGAACATCACACATACGGTCAATGGAGGAGAGTCGTTCATGATAATAAAAATATCCTATGCTTCCTAGCATTAGAATAGAAGATGAAACATAAATAAGTAAAAAGCTAATGAGTGCATGGCGTTCATCATGATACAAGGCGATACCCCATGCCACGAATGGTTTCTATACTATCCTTATCAATTAAAGCCCTTAGGTTTCTAATATAAACACGTAGTGTTGCATCACTGGGCATGGTTTCATATGTCCATAAGTTTTGGGTTAGTTCTTCTTTTGAAACGGTTCGTGTTCGATTTGTTGCCAAATAGTTTAATAGTTCTGATTCTTTTTTAGCTAATGAGAATGTTTTATGTTCTTTGATGATTTGGTTGTTTAGGGCATCAAATAAAATGTCATTACCCAAGTCTATGAGTTGGTTTTGTTCGATGTTAAAGGTACGTGTAATATTATCAATACGCATGTCCAGTTCATCAAGCTCAAAAGGTTTTTTAATGTAATCGTTACAGCCATGTGTAAATGCTTTTTTAAGGTGTAGGGTATCTTGGTAGGCTGTTATCATAATAATGGGGGTCGTATTATTATATGAGCGTAATTCTTTGATGAGTTCAAGACCTGTTATTCCTGGAACATTAGAATCGAAAATAAGTAAATTAAATTTTTCTTCTTCCACTTTTTCTAAGGCTGTATGACCATCATAGACAGTTGTAACCTCAGAAGTTAATGAAAGATGTTTTGTTAATATTTTTGAGAGTAGGGGGTCATCTTCTAATAGTAATATTTTCATCTATTTTCTCCGTAGTAACAATTATAGTATGCTTATGTTTAGAGGCTGTGTAATTTGTATTTGAAACAATAGAGAATGAACATGAGTGTTTTAAGGTTTTTTACTTTGTAATGAATAAAATTTAGCCTCTTAGTTAAAAGAGGGACTGTGTGTATATGTAATAAAAATTTACACTTCTAAGCCATGATATTTTCTATAAACTTTTCTAATGTGGTCTGGTTTCATCCCTCGAAGCTTCATTTCTGCGCGTTCTTCTGCAACATGTTCTTTTTTAATGTTTACTAGCATTTCCCATCTTGCAATTAAAGCACTTTTAACTTTAGTCGTTAACTCATGACCATATTCAGAAAGCTCTAACGTTTTAATCTGTTTTAATTCTTCTTCTGGGTGTGTTTTATCGATTTCTACAAATTGTGTCCAGTAGGCTTCAAGCACAGCTTTTAATTCTTTTGCGTAATCACCTTCATAGTCTGGAAAAGCTTTGACGAGTGCAGTAGTAATATCTTTTAGTTCATTGTTTTGTACAAGTTCTAACTCTTTTTCAAAAGTCTCTAACTCTTCTTCATATTCAGCTGCATCTTCATACAGTGCTGCAATTTTTCTACTGTTTTCACTACGATCGTTGTTCGTGGTACTTCTAGGGGCATCCTCTGCTATGCCGTAAGATGCCTTAAGGTCTGCCATTTGTAGTTCTAATAAACGTGTTTGTGCTTCATCAGCCATATTATTGGTACTCCTTTTAATAACTTTGCTAGTTATATAATAATAGGTTATATAACTAGCTTTAATTAAAAAATTATATCAATAAACACTTATGAAGTCTTTAACTTTAGTTGAAGATCATTCTATCTTTTACAAATGTGTATTTACGTTAAGTGTGAATTTTTCCAATCCTTTTTGTAAAGACCACCAATCTTGATGTGTAGCATCATAATAAGGCTGTGTTACTTCAGGAAATTCATCTTTATCTTCAAACAAATTCACACACCAGTCAAAAGAAATATCATAGTTATTGAGTGCTTCCATGCTAAGTAGGGTATCATTAATACAACCCAGCTTTGAAGGTGTGACTAAAAGTGTGTGTAATTTGAGTTCTTTAGCCAAATCAATCATTTTATATTCATGGGTAATAGGTACCATAAGACCTCCAGCACCTTCGATAATAAGTAAGTCACAAAGTGCTTGAAGTTCTAAAATTTTATGCTTTATTTTTTCTATTGTGATTGTTTTTTTTAGGTCAGCCGAAAAAGGGGCTGCTGGAAGTTCAAAAGTATAGGCTGTAATGTCTTTGGGTTTTAGATTTTTAAAATTTGGATTGTACTTTTGTACCATTTGGAGAAGGACTTGTGCGTCTAAAGGTTCATTTATGACCCCTGTTTCTATAGGTTTACATACTCCTACACGAATACCTTGTTTAGAAAAGCTTTCTATAAGTTTTAGCGTTGTATAAGTTTTACCTACATTAGTATTAGTAGCTGTAACAAAAAGTGGTTTCATGGTTAAACTCCAAAAGATTTATTGGAATTCTAACATAATACTGCTATACTAATTAAGTAACAACTAATAGAGGAAAGATCTTGCCAAATATACAAGAAGAACTGGAAACTAGGTTAGTGTTGGGAGAACCAACACAATATAAAGTGCTATTACATAATGATGATTATACAAGTATGGAGTTTGTGGTTGAAGTCTTAATGCATGTATTTCACAAAAACTTACGTGATTCAGAACAAATTATGTTAGAGATTCATGAAGCAGGAAAGGGTGTATGTGGTATTTTTACTTATGAAATAGCTGAAACAAAGGTACACCAAGTAAAGTCATTGGCGAAAAGTAATGGATTTCCACTTTTAGCCACAATGGAAGAAGTATAGTTAACAAAACATTTTTAAAGGAGACAAAATGATAAGTATAGAATTAAACAATATTTTTAGGGACTCTGTGCAGTATGCGAAAGCAAATAAGCATGAATACTTGACTTTAGAACATATCTTTTTAACGATTTTAAAAAGTTCTACAGGCGAAGAGATTCTTAAAGCAGCAGGGGCAGATGTTGATGAGATGAAAGAACTTATCTTAGAGTATGTTGAAACGAGTAATCCTGTTATGGAAACATTAGAAGAAGGTAAAGATCATAATCCTTATGAGACAGTGACGCTGTCTAATGTGATGAATGACATGGTGTCACATATTAATGCCTCAGGTAAAGCAGAAGCACAAATTGGTGACTTATTGGCTTCTATTTTTACGCAAGAAGAGTCTTATGCTTATACCGTTTTAATACATGAGGGTGTTAGTCGTTTGGATATTTTAGAAGTTATCTCTCACTCCTCAACGGCTGATGATGCCAACATTGAAGATGAAGATGAGTCAAATCCAAATCTTAAAGCTTATACAACAGAGTTAGTAGAAGTAGCGAAATCTGGAAAAATTGACCCAATCATAGGACGTGCTGAAGAAATTGATAGAGTAATGCAAACACTTTGTCGCCGTAAAAAGAATAATCCTCTTTTGGTTGGTGAACCAGGTGTGGGTAAGACAGCCATTGCTGAAGGTTTAGCACTGTTAATTTCTGAAGATAAAGTGCCAGATGTTCTTAAAGGTTCATCAATCTTTGCTTTAGATTTGGGTGCTATGATTTCAGGAACAAAATACAGAGGTGATTTTGAAAAACGCTTAAAAGGTATTTTAACTGAAATTCAAACGGTGAAAAAATCAATTATTTTTATTGATGAAATTCACACTTTAGTAGGAGCTGGTGCAACTTCTGGAGGTAGTATGGATGCTGCTAACTTATTAAAACCTGCTTTAGCTAGAGGTGAGTTAAAGTGTATCGGTGCAACAACATTTGCTGAGTTTAGAAACTATTTAGATAAAGACAAAGCACTGTCACGTCGTTTCTCTAAAATAGACATTGATGAGCCTTCAGCAGAAGATACTTTGATTATTTTACGAGGTATCAAAGAGAAGTACGAAGCGTATCATAAAATTACTTTTTCAGATGACGCATTAAAAGCAGCAGTAGAATTAAGTGTTAAGTATTTACATGATAGATTTTTACCAGATAAGGCAATGGATATTATTGATGAAGTGGGTGCACACTTTATGTTACGTGATCAAAAAGATGTGAATGTAACACGTGAAGATATTGAAACTTCTGTAGCGCGTATGTTAAAGCTTCCATCAACGGTGGTTTCAAGTGATGATGTTTCTAAGTTAAAAGATATGTCTGATGAAATTAAGTCTAAAATTATTGGACAAGATGATGCTGTTGATAGTGTAGTACAATCAATTAAACGTTCTTATGCTGGATTAAATAAAGAGAACTCCCCAATAGGTTCCTTCTTATTTGTAGGACCTACTGGTGTTGGTAAGACAGCACTTAGTACTGAATTGGCTGAGAGTATGGACATTCACTTTGAACGTATTGATATGAGTGAGTATATGGAGAAACATGCACTTTCACGTCTTATTGGTGCACCTCCAGGTTATGTTGGATATGAACAAGGTGGACTCTTAACTGAAATGGTTAAAAAGAATCCACATATGGTTTTATTGCTTGATGAAGTTGAGAAAGCACACCCAGATATTATGAATATTTTACTTCAAGTAATGGATGGTGCTAAATTAACAGACAACAATGGAATGGTAAGTGATTTTAAAAATGTT
Source organism: uncultured Sulfurovum sp. (assembly GCA_902727915.1). The sequence continues at coordinate 18,407 of CACVAU010000043.1, read as the reverse complement.
GTTCTTATCATGACATCAAATCTTGGCACAAAAGAAGCCAATGTTATGGGCTTCAATAAGGATGTATCTAAGAAGACTGACAACGCTTTAAATGATTTCTTCTCTCCAGAGTTTAGAAACCGTTTAAGTGCTGTATTAACCTTTAAACATTTATCTTTAGAAGACATAGAATTAATTGTTGATCGTGAGATAGTGAAACTAAACCAACAAATGGAAGCTAAGAATATTGTTATTAAACTTGGTAAAAAAGCACGTACTTATATAGCTGAAGAGGGTTACTCAGATGTGTATGGTGCTAGAGAAATAGGACGTGTAATCGATCAAAAAATTAAAGAAGCATTAACGGATGAAATATTGTTTGGTGAACTTAAAGATGGTGGTACAGTCAAAGTAACTTATAAGCAGGAGAACTTAGACTTTGTCTTCAATACATGATGATGAATACTATTTACCAAAATTAAATAAAGAACATCTTTTTCCTTCAGCCCGAGAAGCACCAGAAGAAGGACTGGTTGCTTTTGGTGGTGACTTAGATCCTCATAGAATTTTAAAAGCGTATCAAGAAGGAATTTTTCCTTGGTATAGTCCTGAAGACCCTCTTTTATGGTGGTCACCTAATCCCCGTCTACTTCTTTTTCCTGAAAATTTTGCACTGAATAAATCTTTTAAACGTGTTTTACGTAATAAAGGTTTTGAGATACGTTTTGACTATAATTTTGAAGCAGTTATTAGTCACTGCTCTCATGTCCCAAGGGCAGGGCAAGAAGGAACATGGCTGAGTGATGAGATGAAAGAGGCTTATATAAAGTTACATCGTATGGGCTTTGCACATTCTGTAGAAACGTACTATGAAAATAAGTTGGTAGGAGGGCTTTATGGACTGGCTTTAGGCAAAGGTTTTTTTGGTGAATCCATGTTTTCCTTAATGTCAAATGCTTCAAGAATTTCTCTCTGTGCATTAAGTGATATTTGTGTGAAAAAAAGTTATGATTTTATCGACTGTCAGGTAGAGACACCTCATTTGGTTAATTGGGGTGCAACACTCATAGCACGTGATGACTTTTTAGACTTGTTGGAAGAGACATTAGAAAAAAAGACTGATTTCGGTTCTTGGAGGGACTGGCATTGGGAATATAACGAATAAAATACGGAGTATAGGGTAATGGTAAACAGAGAAATTAATTTTTCATTATGGTTAGATTTTATAGAGAGAGATTATTTAAAGAACGAATTTTCTGACTTGTTAGAAAAAGGTATCGTTAACGGTGCAACATCTAATCCTGCTATTTTTGCAAATGCAATTACGACTTCTCCAGCATATAAAGAACAGTTAGCGACTTTAGAGGGTAAATCTGCTAAAGAGAAATATGAAGCTTTAGCAATAGAAGATATTAAAACAGCAGCACAAATGCTTAGACCTCAATACAACAATGGAAATGATGGTTATATTTCGATTGAAGTAGATCCGTTTCTTTGTAATGATACAGAGGGAACAATAAATGAGGGTAAACGTCTTTTTAAGGCTATAGGTGAGCCTAATGTTATGGTTAAAGTTCCAGCAACTCAAGCTGGATATGAAGCGATGACTGAACTTATGTCAGAAGGGATTTCTGTCAATGCAACTTTGGTATTTTCACCTAAACAAGCAACCCAATGTTTTAAAGCAATGACTAAAGGTATTGCGAAAGGTTCAAAGTATGGTGCTTGTCGTGTTGAAGGTGTAATTTCTGTATTTGTTTCTCGTTTTGATCGTGCTTTAGATACTGAATTAGAACAAGCTGGGATTGATCCTGCCAAAACAGGTATTTATAATGCTGCTAAAATTTATAATATGATTGAAGGAAATGAAGTTCCTAATATTCGGGCATTATTTGCGAGTACTGGGGTAAAAGGTGATAGCTTAGATGCTAACTACTATATTAAAGGTTTAATGGCAGCACATTCTGTTAATACAGCTCCTTTAGCAACCATTGAAGCTCATATTGCAACTTCTGATAGTGCTGAAGCTTTACCTCTTGATCAAGCATTAATTAATGGTTATTTTATGAACCTTGAAGATAATGGGTTTGATATGGATAAAATCTATAAACAACTTCTTGATGAAGGATTAGTTGCTTTTGAGCAATCTTTTAAAAAGATGTTAGACCAAATTAAATAACATAGATTAATTTTAAGTTATGGAAGGATCTCTTCTCTTTCCATAATGATTTTCTCTTTCTTTTCACTACTCATTAAACTCTTACTACTGTTTATCTTTATAAATTTTAAGTGATAAAGAATAGTGATTTTCTCTTTCTTTTCACTACTCATTAAACTCTTACTACTGTTTATCTTTATAAATTTTAAGTGATAAAGAATAGTGATTTTCAAAACTTAGAAGAAATAAAAGAACTTTTTAAGTAGGAAGAGGACTTTAACGTATGGTATAAGACTCTTTCATATACAATGTTAAAAATTAATTTTAAGGGAAAAGAATGAATGAATTATTCCAAGTAATAAATGGCTTTTTTGAAAGTATTTTATTTTTTGATATTTTTTTTGGAGTTTTTGAGGGTGTAGACTTTCCATTTGTGGTTGCATTGTTAATTGTTGGAGGTGTATTCCTGACGGCTAAAATGGGTTTTGTTAACCTTAGAATGTTTAGGCATTCTTATGACATTGTACGTGGTAAATATAAGACTAAAGATGACCGAGGATTAATTTCTCCTTTTCAGTCTTTAGCAACAGCACTTTCTGCAACGGTAGGTATTGGTAATATTGCTGCTGTATCCATTGCCATTTCATGGGGTGGAGCAGGAGCTGCCTTTTGGATGATATTGGCTGGACTTCTAGGTATGACTTTAAAGTTTACAGAAGTTACTTTATCGGTAAAACATAGAGAGTTTTTACCAGATGGAACCATTATGGGTGGAGGTATGGAGTATCTTTCTCGTGGATTAGCTCAGAAAAACATGCCTCAAACTGGTAAAGTAATGGCAGTAGTCTTTGCATTTTTCATGATTTTAGGTGCTTTAGGTGCTGGTAATACTTTCCAAATTTCTCAGTCTTTATCTGTCATGCAAGGGCAAATTTCTTTTTTTAATGATTTCCCATGGGTTTTTGGTGTAATTATGGCAACGATTACAGGTTTAGTAATTATTGGTGGTATTAAGAGAATTGCTACTGTGGCAGAGAAGATTGTACCTCTTATGGTTGTATTTTATTTACTGATGGTATTTTGGGTACTTGGAACATACTTTACAGCTATTCCAGACGCATTTGTATTAATTTTCAGAGAAGCTTTCTCTCCTACTGCTGTTGCTGGTGGGATGTTAGGCGCGATGATCCAAGGTTTTCAAAGAGCTGTATTTTCAAATGAGGCTGGACTGGGTTCAGCTGGTATTGCCCACTCTGCTGCAAGGGTTAAATATCCTGTGCGTCAAGGGTTAGTTTCTTTATATGAACCATTTGTTGATACGGTTGTGGTTTGTACGATGACAGCTTTAGTAATTATTTTGACTGGTTCATACTTAGGGGGGACAGAAGCTTTGGATGCTGCTATTGCTGCGAAACAAGGTGCTGTTATTACCTCTAGTGCATTTGGTTCAGTAGTATCATGGTTTCCAACAGTATTAGGATTTGCTATTTTTATGTTTGCTTTTTCTACAATGATTTCTTGGTCATATTATGGTGAAAGAGCATGGGTTTACTTATTTGGTTCAACAACCTCTATTGTGTATAAACTGATTTTTTTAGGTTTTATTATTATTGCTACGGTGACAGATACAGGAACGATGGTTGACTTTTCTTCTATCTTATTTTTAGCCCTAGCTGTTCCGAATATCTTCGGACTTATTATAATGTCAGGAGATGTAAGAGCGATGTTAACGGAGTATTTAAATAAGTTAAAGTCAGGAGAATTAGACAGAGAAGCAATACGGGATTGAAATCCGTATTGAAAAAAGCTATTTAAGTTGAAATTATTTAGCTTTTTCTAGATATTTACCTTCAACGGTATCCACAACAATTTTTTGACCTTCAAGAATAAAGAATGGTACTTGTACGACAGCTCCAGAATCAAGTGTCGCTGGTTTCTTACCACCTTGTGAGTCACCTTTAAAGTTTGGTGGTGTTTCTACAACTTCATATGTTGCCGTTTGGGCAATTTCAACAGAGATTGCTTTTTTATTATGGAAAAGAATTTCTGCTTCCATACCATCTATCATATAATCAAAAGTATCTTTACCCACTTGTTCATGGGTTAAACCAATTTGATCATAGGTAGTTGTGTCCATAAATTGTAACATTTCTCCATCATCATAAAGGTATTGCATGGTTGTTTGTTCTAAATCAGGTACTTCAAATTTATCACCAGCATGTACTGTTTTTTCAATGACTTTTCCTGTTGATAAGTTTTTAATTTTACACCTTACGAAAGCTGCACCTTTACCTGGCTTAACATGTTGAAAATCTACTACCTTAAAAGGGTTACCATCTAGCTCTAATCTTACACCTTTTTTAAGGTCACCCATTGAAATTGTTGCCATATTATACAACTCCTAATTTTTTTCGTTATTATAACCTTTGATTAATATTACGTTGTTTAATGGTTTACTATTTACTGTTAGACTTTAAAGTAAATGAAATATAGGAAATGAAATGAAAAGAATATTTAAGTTATTGATGCTATTAAGTTTAACACTCGTTTTTGGACATGCAACAAGCATTGATTCTTCAATTGTTAAAATCTATACCGTATCAAAATCTACAAATTATTTAGAGCCTTGGAACTCTTCAGTTGGACGATCAAGTGGTTCAGGGAGTATTATCTCTGGAAATCGAATTTTAACAAATGCTCATGTTGTAGCCAATGAAACTTTTATTGAAGTTAAAAAATATGGTGATACCAAACGTTATCAAGCTAAAGTCTTAGAGGTATCTCATGATACTGATTTGGCATTACTTGAAGTAGAAGATAAAGACTTTTTTAAAGGAACAGTTCCTTTAACTTTTGGGGTACTTCCTAAAATGCAAGACAAGGTTACGGTCTATGGTTATCCAATGGGGGGACATACTATTTCGGTAAGTACAGGCATTGTTTCTCGAATTGAACATAATCGTTATGCACACAGTGGTAAACGTTTCCTTGCCATTCAAATTGATGCTGCGATTAATCCTGGAAATTCTGGTGGACCAACAATCTCTAATGGTAAAATAGTTGGTGTGGTTATGCAAGGAATTACCTTTTCTCAAAATATAGGATACATGGTTCCTGTGGATATTATTCAACACTTTCTTAAAGATGTAGAAGATGGTAAACACGATGGTTTCCCAAAATTGGGAATTATGACAGATAAAATTGAAAACCCTTCTTTAAAAGAGTATTACAAGTTAGCTGAAGATGTTGGGGGCATTTTGGTGGTTGATATTGTGCATAATTCTATTTTGAAAGATGTGTTAAAGAAAGAAGATATTATTACAGCAATTGATGGACATAAAATTGAAAGTGATGGAACTGTTGAGTTTAGAGAAAATCAATATACGCATTTTAAATATTTTATTGATTTACATCAGTATGGAGATAAAGTTTCACTGGATGTTTTACGTAATGGTGAAAAAGTTTCACTTACAGCTATTCTTCCTAAAACATCAAGTCCAGAACGTTCTACTTATTCTCAACTTGAGTATGACAAAATGCCAACTTATTTTATGTTAGGAGGTTATGTTTTTTCTCCAATTACACAAAATCTTTTAAATAGTTCTCCTAGCCCAGTATTAGGTTTACGATATGCTGCAACGAAATTTCCTAAAAAAGATAAACAAGAGTTAGTGGTACTTTTAAAAGTATTGGCATCTTCTCATTCACGTGGGGATTATGGTATTTCAATGTGGCATGTTGAAAAAGTTGATGGTAAAAAATTTAAAAACTTTAAAGAATTTTATAATTTAGTAATGACAACAAAAGATAAATTTGTGGTCTTAGAAGATGAAGATGGTGCTAAAGTTGTGATTGATAAAGAAAAAGCATTGGCTGCTGAAAAAGGTTTATTGAAACGTTATAGTATTAAAGCGAATAAGTCTGATGATTTATAGGAAGTAAGGAAAAATAGTAACTTGGAAAAAATCCAAGTCACTTAAAAGCCTATTTGAACTTATCTAACAAATTCAAATGGGTTTTCTACAACATTCTTTCTATCAACAATGTATGGAATAAGTGCTGTTTGTCTTGCTCTTTTAATGGCAATTGTTACCATTTCTTGGTGACGTTTACAGTTACCTGTCAGTCTTCTTGGCATGATTTTAAATCTTTCGCTTAATGAAAACTTTAATAGACCTAAGTCTTTATAGTCAATGAAATCTACTTTCATTTCACAATATTTACAATATCTTTTTTTGAACTTTCTTCTTTCTGCCATAATTATCTCCTAAAATGGTATTTCGTCATCATCGATGTCGATTTCTGGTACAGATGGTTGTGCTTGTTGCTTCTGTGGTTGCCCATAAGCTGGTTGTTGAGGAGCTTGTGGTTGAGAATAAGTGTTTTGACCCTGATGTTGTTGGGGTTGACCATAAGAACTACCTTGGTCTTGTTGTTGACCAGCACCATAGTTATTTGGACTTGCTTGTTCACCATACCCGTTATTATTATTAGGATTTTGAGCATCAGCTTTTGAATCTAACATCTGTAGGTTTTCTACAGTAATAGCGTGTTTACTTCTTTTACTTCCATCTTGTGCAGTCCACTGTTGCAGTTGCAGTCTTCCATCTACTAAAACTTTGCTTCCCTTACGAAGGTATTGGTTTGCTATTTCAGCTGTACGCCCAAAAAATGTTAGGTCAATGAACATTACTTCATCTTTTTGTTCACCTGTTTGGCTTTTCCACTTTCGGCTTGTTGCGATTCCAACATTACCAATTGCAGAACCAGATTGTGAATATCTAATTTCAACATCTCTTGTAAGGTTTCCTACCAATACTACTTTGTTATACATGGGTTGCTCCTATATGTTAACGGTTTGAATTATGCTTCAGGTGTTGTTTCTGCTGATGGAGTTGCTACTTCTGTAGTTTCTTCAACTGCTACTTCTACAGCTTTTGGCTCTTCTCTTACAACATTCGCAGCTGTAACAAGTTTCTCAAATTGAGCCACTTCTTTTTGCTTTGTGTATTTAACAGTAAGGTATTTAATTACCTCTTCGTTGAACTTCAAGTTTCTTTCTAGTTCGTTAACAATTGTACCTTCTGCTTTAAAGTAAACGATGGTATAGACACCACGCTCATTTTTTTGAACAGGGTAAGCAAGTTTTCTCATTCCCATTTTATCAGTAGCAAGAATTTCAGCACCGTTTTTAACAAGAATTTCTTCAATTTTTGCAATGTTGTTTGCTGTTTCTTCATCTGTTAGTGTAGGTTTAAGTACATACAGTGTTTCGTAGTTGTTCATTGTGTTCCTTTTGGTTTGATAGCCCATAATTTTCAGTCTTAAACTAATCCAAATATATGAGCAAGAATTCTGGAAGCAGTATTTTAACATGAGTTCAATTTGTTTTTACTAAATTTGAAAGAAAGGGACTTTAAGAAGGAAACAATAGCTTGTAACTTAAGAGGTCTTTTTATTATAATAATCTTAAATATAAATATTATATTGTATAATTAAAAATAATAGAATATTCAAGGAGACTCGTGTGGGTAAAACAAATCGCTTTTCAATGACTGAAATGATTGTTGATACTTCTAAAATTTTAATTTCTACGATTTATATTATTTTAATTTTAGGTTCATCATATATTTTTTATAAAAGTTATACTACTTACAATGCGATATCCAGTGTTATAGAATATAATAGAGTAATGGCTAAGATATCTGATTTAAAACAGAGTGAACAACTGTTTATTGTTAATGATATTAAGTTACGTAAAAATGAACAGAAAATTTTAATGATAACATCCATGATTATGTTACTTTTGTCATTATTTATGCTTTCTCGTAGAAAATATATTTATGAATACATCAAATTAGAAAATCAAAATTTAAAACGATTATTGGAAGAAATTGATAAATATTCTGATGAAGATAAAGTAGTGCAGTTTAAACATATGATTAAAAATAAAAATACTGCCGAAACCTATGAACTAATGTCGGAGATTATAGAAGAATTACAAGAAAGTAAAGAGTTTGCTGATGAAGCAAATAAAACAAAAAGTCTTTTCTTAGCAAATATGTCTCATGAAATTCGTACACCTTTAAATGGAATAGTTGGTTTTACTAAATTTTTGACTTCGACTGACTTAAATGAAGAGCAGGATGGTTTTGTGAAAATTATTCGTAAAAGTTCAGAAGATTTACTCTCAATTATTAATGATATTTTAGACATTTCAAAAATTGAAAATGGACATGTGGAATTAGAAGAGATATTTTTTAATCCCATAGAAGAGTTTGAAAATGTGATTGAGTCATATGCTGCGAATGCTTCTAAAAAAGATATTGATTTTTCTTTATGGATTGATCCTAAATTTTCTACTTTGCTTTTACGTTCAGACCCAGGTAAGATTAAGCAAGTACTTATTAATTTGATTTCTAATGCTGTGAAGTTTACTGAGAAGAAAGGTACTATTAATATTCTAATCGAACCTATCAAAGTGAATCAAGACGACCTTTCTGTTAAGTTTAGTGTTAAAGATACAGGGGTTGGTATTTCTAAAGAACAAGAAGAAAAAGTATTTGAAGCCTTTACACAAGCTGATACAACAACAAGTCGAAAATATGGTGGAACTGGACTTGGTTTGACCATTTCAGCTGGTCTTGTTAATGCTTTAGGAGGGGCTTTAAAGGTTGACAGTATTTTAGGTGAAGGAAGTGTATTTCACTTTACCTTAAGTATGCCCATGAAAGAAGTAACACGAACAGAAAATTTGAAAACAACAAGGGTAGCTATTTATGCACCAATGGAGGTTCAAGTTAAAGGCTCTAACCATTATTTAGAAGATTATTTACGTTCTTTTGAAGCTTTATCCTTAATAAGCTTTCAAAGTATTAAATTGTGTATGCATGCAGCTGTTAACTCTTTTGATATATTGTATGTACACTATGATAAAATTAATAAAACAGAGTTAGAAGATATTATTTCTTATCATGGAAAGAGATCAAGTATTGTATTGGTTACTAAGCTTAATAAACGACAGTTTATACAGGAAATTTCAACTGAGTTTACACAAATCATTTATGAACCAATTACATTTTCTAAAATTGAAAAATCATTGTCCTATTTTGTTAAAAATGAAGAAAAAAAATTACTTGAAACGAGAAGTACAGAAAAATATAAAATCAATAAACGCGTAGAGGAAGGTAAAAAAAATATGGAACTATTTTCAGGGATTCATGCATTGGTTATTGAAGATAACCCTATTAATCAAAAAATGATTCAACATACATTGAAAAATATTGGTATCACAACAGAATGTGCAAATAATGGTAAGATTGGGCTTGATATGTTTATGGCTAATCATCAAAATTATGATGTTGTATTTATGGATATTCAAATGCCTGTGATGAATGGTATAGAAGCAACAAAAGCCATTTTAGCTTATGAACAAGGTATGAATTTAGATCATAAGCCAATTATTGCTGTAACAGCTAATGCCCTTAAAGGAGATCGAGAACATTTTATGTCTGAAGGTATGGATGAGTATGTTTCTAAACCCATTGATTTAGAAAAGTTCATTACCGTATTAAAAGTATTTTTTAAAGAAAATAAAAAGCTTCCCCCTGTTTCTAAAACAGACATCTTACTCTATAAAGAGACGGCAATGGAAGCGAAGATTATTTCAGCTATTTTACATAGGTTAGACTATTCAGTTGATGTTGTGAAAAATCTTGAAGAGTTAAAGAAAGTAATTGATATTAACTCTTATAAATGTATTTTATTGGATAGAGTAGATTCAGAACTTGAACATTCCACGGTTACCCAACATATAAAGAAGAAACAAATCCCTTCACTTCTTTTTGTAGATGGGCGTTCAGTTGTTATTCCTTCTGATTCAGAAGATTTTACTTTTATCTCCGATAAAGTAACCGATTACCAAAGTATTAAGACCAAAGTAGATCATATGATTTCTTTATCTCAGGCTTCTTAATAAAAATTTTATAAAAATGATTGTATTTTAATAAATGCAGCATATAGAAGTAGCTCTCGGTTAGAAGGAGGTGCTTTTTTTATTTCTAATTCTATTTCTAATAAATATTCAAATATTTTTAATAATACTGTACTTTTAACTCGAAGGGCTAAATTTGCTTTTTTATCTTCAATAGGTTTGGGAAGTTTGTATCCTAAAATAGCTTTGGAGTCTATGTGTCCGTTGAGTCGCATAAAAGCTTGGAATAAAAAAATTTGGTTCATAAAAAATTGTGTAGAACGTAGAATTGAAAATTCATCTTCGCCTAGTTCTAATAACTTATTAAGGGTTTGCATAACAGGTTTTTTTTCAAACAGTTCAATGAGTAATTGTTCTGTGGCCAGAGGGGCTGTAGAATAAACCAGTCTGTCAATATCTTTAGAGGTTATTTTGTTTTCTAATATAGCCAGTTTGTTGAGTTCATTGGCACAAAGTGCTATGTTATTATTGAGTAGAAGCATTAGGTGTTGGAGGGAAAAATGGTCTATATCTACACCAATTTTTACTGCTTTTTTTTGTAATAACTCCATACCTTCTCTTATATTGGGTTCAAATAATCGTAACCAGTTTGCGCCCTTTTTAGGTGTAAAAGAACTTTGTAAGCTTTTCGCATTCGTCGATGTCCCTTGATAGTGAAAAAGTAAAAAATTTTCAGGATTTTTATCTACTAACTGAATTAAAAAATCTAATTCTTTTTTAGGAATTTTTTTTTCTCTTTTAATAATAACTAAGTTGGTTCCTCCAAATAAAGAAGATTGTGAAAGATAAGCTTTGGCTCTTTCAAATGAGTATTCTTCAAAATAAAGTGTTAACATTGAATCAGCTGCTTGGGTAATGTTCATATAGTGTTGTAGATAGTTAGCTATTTGGTACTCATTCTCTCCAAAAAAAAGCATGGCTCTAGGAGGCGTAGTGCGTAATAGGTTTTCAAATTCTCTTTGGTACATGGTGGGATTATAGCATAAATTAAGTTGAATAAAATGAGCTCTGTTTTTAATTATTATGGTTGTAAAATATTTAATAAAATTAAATATAATGTAAAAAAAAATAATTTTTATAAAATTTCAAAAAAATGGTTTTTTTTGATAAAAAACTCAATAATATGCTTAGATTCAATGGTTATAATTAGGTTTAAAAGTAATAAGGAAAACATTATGGAAAGACGAATTTTTTTAAAAACACTATTAATTGCACCAGCTATAGGTATGGTACCTTCTATTAGTTTCGCCAATGGATCAGGTGATATTTTGGGATTAGAAAAAATAGTAACTATTATACAAAATGATAAACGATTAAATCGAAAGGTAGATGCTGTTGATATTGAGATTGCCATTGAATCTGTTCGTAGAATGAATGAAATTTTGATTGAAGCAATTTTTCAAACTGGTGTGGCTAATGATGGTAAAATTACAACAAGAGACACCAGAGAGTTAAATGATTTTATTAATAGTAATTATAAAGATGAATGGATAGAACTTCATGGTGATGATGAAGCAGAAGGTGAAGATACTGGCTTTCACAAGGTACAAGGTAATGGAGCGAGAACAAAACTCTTTGGTAAAAATGCCATTAATAAAGTTGCTGATAGTATTTACCATTTAGGTTTTGAAACGCACCGTAAAAACAGACTACTGAATGAAGATGGAAATAATAATGCAAGTTTTGCCAAAATTGCAACATGGCTAGACGCTCTTTTACGAGAAGATTTAGTAGCTGGAAGATTGGTAAACCCAGATGTTGAAGAAGTTGTGGGCATCACAGGTACAGGGCTAGATAAAGGCGTTGAGATTATTTACAATGATGTGGGTCTGAATAAAAAGATTTCTCTTGGTGACATGCGTGAAGGTGCAAGGGCTGTGAATGGGATGAATGAACTGCTTCTTGAAGCCATTTCAGCAACCAATGCATCTGAAGGTGGAAGTTTTACTAAGCAGGATATGATTAATGTAAATCAATACCTTGTAGCAAACCATGCTGATGAGTGGGCAGAACTTCATGGTGATGATGAAGCAAATGAAGAGACAGGTTTCCATAAAGTACAAAGTGATGGCGCAAAAACAAAACTCTTTGGGGCTAATGCTATTAATCAAGTCTGTGATGGAATCCACCACTTAGGATTTGCAACACCTTATAAAAACAGATTGGTAAATGAAGATGGGAATAAAAATAAACCCTTCACAAAAGTTGCTGAATGGTTAAATCTAATTTTAGCCAATGAATTGGCTGAGAGAACACTGTAATCTATTGGGACATAATGGAGTTTTATAACTCCATTATATCTTTTTCGGTTTTAGCAATAAATTCTGCTTGAATTTTTGCCATGGCAATGTTTACAGCATCAATTTTAACGATAACTCTGTCAAAAAGCATGACATTTTCTCCATGTAAATTAACCGTAACCCCTTCAACTTCATCTTCTAATATAGCTTTAGCATTTTCTCCTATTTCAACGACATTGGCTTTAAATTCTTGACCGATGTGTTTCTCTGCCCAACGTGCCAGTTTTCTATCTCTAAAATCCCACTCTGCTTTGGTTGATTCTCTTTCCAGTTCTGAAACTCTTTGACAAAGTGGCTCAATGTTTCGTAAAAGGTATTCATTTTGTTCTTTGTCCTCTTTGAGCTGTGCTTTGATGAGTCGGTGTAAGATGAGGTCAGAATAACGACGAATGGGTGAGGTAAAGTGTGAATAGTGAGAGAAGCCTAATCCAAAGTGACCTTCATTTCCAGCTGTATAAGAGGCTTGTTTAAGCGACTTAATAATCATGCTGTCCACCTCAGGGGCAATGTTCATCTCTATGGCTTCTTTTTGAATGGAACGAATGAGCGATGGAGAGTCATCATACTCTTTCACAAAGAGTCCAATAGAGGCTAAGTCTTCTAATAAGGCTTCAAGCTTAGCTAGTTGTGGTGGGGTATGAATTCTAAAGACGCCATACTCAAAACGTTTTGCTGAGGCTTGATTGGCTAAAAGCATACACTCTTCGATGAGTGAGTGAGAAGGTGTTCCCGTTTCAATGGAGGTCTCTTTAAGTTCATGACCAGCGTTGATGCTCAGTTTAATCTCTTCACTTCTAAAGTCAAAACCTAAACCTAAACGTTTTCCACGAAGTCGTCCTGTAATTTGTTGTAGAGGAAGTAGATAGTCTAAGATACGTTTCTCATGCTCTTTGGTCACATTGGCTCCATCGTTTTCTATAATGACATCTATCTCATCATAATTAAAACGACGTTTAGAGTGAATGATGGCTTCAAAAAATTCTTCTTTGATTGGAAGGAGGCTGTCTTTGTCCAGTGCTATTTTAGCCACAAATGCGAGTCGGTCTACATGAGGCTTAAGTGAACAGATGTTTTCTGAAAGCTCACGTGGTAACATTGGAAAAGATTTATGAGGAAAGTAGGTGGTAAATCCACGACGTTTTGCTTCCATGTCAATGGGTGAGAAGTAGTTTACATAGTGACTTACATCGGCAATCGCAACATAAAGGGTAAAGGCTTCCATGTCAAAGTAGATGGCATCATCAAAATCTTTGGCTGTAACAGGGTCAATGGTACAAAAGTCTAGCTCACGTAAGTCAACACGTTCAAGGTGTTCTGAAGCTGTCACCTCTTGTTCAACCTCTTTGGCTTGGGTTTCACAATCTTCATCAAATTCATTGGCACGTTTGTAAAGGGCTAAAGAAATTTTCTCATCTATTTTTGGGTCAGACAAATCTCCAAAGACTTCTAAAACCTCTTCACTTTCAGAATCTACTTTCATAACGGTTCCGAGTTTAAAGGCTTTTAAGTCCATTCCTTCCATTTTAGCATGTGTAGGAAGTCCTGTTTTTAGATCCAGTATTTCAAATACATCCGATTCATTATGGTTGGTATAGACGATTTGGAATACATGGGCTTTACGTACAATGAGTTGTACTTTAGCCGAAGCTCGACCACGACGTGCAATGATACGTTTAACCACCACATCATCCCCTGGGTTTGCTTCTCCCATGTCTTGGGCTTCCACAATGAGATCTTTTTGTTCTTTGTTTTGGGCTTCTACAAAACCACGTCCTTCTTTGTTCACATAGAGTTGTCCTACGCGAAAGAGTGATTTGAGTTTCCAAAGTCCATCAACTTCTTCAATGGCTCCAAGTTGTTGCAGTGCTTGAAAAGCGTTTTTGTCTTCTAGTTCTAAGTCGGTCTCTATAAAACCGTTAATGAGTTGTATGGCAAATGGTGACATGGTGTTCCTTGTATTGATGGTAAAAAGTAAGTTAGTTAAAAATAGATTCAACAAATTGAATAATAGGTTGAAACTCTTTTTTTGATAAATCTCATAGCCCAGTCTCTTTTCCTTTGTCTATAAATGAAAATTGAGCTTGATTTTTATTTCTTGGTTGTTCTGAAAATTTTATATAGGCTTCTACTTCATGTTTATTAATCGCTCTTTGTTCTATGTTTAAAATGTCTTTCTTGAGACACTCTTTATAGTGTTTAAAGCATTGAAGTTGGGGAATGTTCTCTCTATCTAAAGAAGAGAGTAACAGTGTTTCTAAGTTTCCTAAATCCTGATTGTTTGGGGTTAGAAAGGAGTGTGTTTTTGTTTTGTCTAGCTTTGTATGTTCTATGGCATCTGTAACAGCTTTTGGGGAAAGTTCAAAGTTTTGGTCAGCATCGGTAATGATACCTAGTTTAATAATTTCACTTTCCATAGGTTTAATAATTTCCTGCAATGCAAATCCTAAATTATCTTGTCCTTTTAAATTAATGATAACAAGGTTTTGCTTATAGTTATTTTTAAAAGTAACTATTCTCCCTCTTTTTGATGCTTCAAAATCATCAAAATGATACTTCTCATCCATTTTACTATAAATATATCGTACTAAATTGACATCTGTAATGCCTTCTACCAATATAATCTTCATTAACGAATGTCCATGCCAGAGTTGACTGTAGCCGAAAAGGAGTTATAATTTCTAATGATGGGATAAATTTTGTTTTCTGTATCTTTAGCTAACTTTATAGAGCTAATCTCTTTGAAATTCATATCTTCACTTGCTCGACCAAGAGCTTCTATGGATTCTAAATCATGGGTTGTCACAAAAAGTTGAATTTCTTCTTCTTTAACTACTTCTATAATGGCTTTCCATATGTCATAAAGTTTACTATAATGGATACCGTTTTCTATTTCATCAATAAAGACTCTACCTTGAGAATTAGAGAGTAAAGAGCATAATATCTCTATGTATCTATTGGTTCCTTCTCCTAGTTCAGAAGAGACCAAAGAGCGTTCAGGGTTTTTTAAATTAATTCTTAAAAGCATTTCATCTTCTAAAAGTTGAGGTTCTAGCCAAACAATATCTTCATCTAAGAGTTGTAAGTAATTTAGGAATTTATGTTGAATACCTTTTGATTGGATGGTTGAGTAAAGCTCTACAAGTCTTTCATTATTGGGTTTTGAGGAGTCTATATATTTTGTAAAAAAGCCTTCCTCATACTCAATAGTTTTACTAGTAGGAATAATACCCATTTTATCATTTTTATATCCAACTATAAAACCACGATAGTCTTGATTTAATTGTTTAATTTCTACTTCTTCTAGCTCGTTTAGTTGATATTTTGATTTATATTGAATATCTAAATCTTCTACTTTATAATGAAGGTCTTGCAAATAGTTTTTTAACCTTTTTTCACTTATATTTCTAGTGTTTGCAATGGATAAAAAAGTATCTATATTAGAGAATGTATGAACATTTTCAAAAGAGTAAGCGATATCATCGTAAATAAACAAAGCTTCTAAAAGAGCAGTTTTTCCAACATTGTTTTTTCCACTAATAAGATTGATTTGGCTTAAATTATCTAATTTTAGATTTTTGAAACCTTTATATTCTAGTATTTGAATATCTTTTATCATGATGCTTCTTCATTTTTTATTTATTATAACAAAAAAAAGTATAATTCTCTTCTTAAAATTATTTGAATCATTGAGTTTGAAGTCGAGTGTTGAGAAGTATTTAAATGCTCACTTGACTCAGGATGAATTAGAAATAGAAATAGAAGTTTATCTATCTATAAAATAGGTTTTTCATACATTATAAATATTTGTGTTTTGTAGGGTTAGCTCAGTTTGATATATAAATAAAGGTAATACCATAAGCTATAAATTTAGTAAGTACCCAACAATAATTAATCCCTAAGAAAAGCATATCCGATAATGTTTACCATAGTTATCAAATATTTTTTGAATATAAAGAATCATATTATCCCAGCTCAAATAAGCCGAATAATCAATCCAAACATACTTCATGAACCTCCACAGAGTTTCAATAATATTGAGTTCAGGCGAATAAGGGGGAAGATATAAAAGGGTTAAGCCTTTGTTTGACCATCTCGGTAGATTAGCTTTAAACTTTTTACTCTTATGAAATGAGGCATTATCTAAAACCACAACAGTTGGTTTATCTAAAGTTTCAATAAAATCATCAAAGACTTCAATAACTTTATCGCTTGTAGCAGTTGTAAACAAATTTTTTCAAATTTTAAATAGCCAATTTTGCTATACTTTTAAAAATCAAAAATAGAGAAATGAATGACCTTACGAAGTAAAGAACAAATCCCTTACAGAACCATACTTAAAACGCTTATTGGAACAGCATTGTTTTTAACCATAGATAGTCCTATTGGAGATGCTTGGTTTTCAGGTCATGGACAAGCAGTTGCTGTCATTTTAGTTGGTTTCGCTTTTGCTTTTTCCTATTGGCGAAGCTCAAAACGTGCTAGGCAGATAATGCTTATAGGTATTGTTGTTGGATTAACAGGCGAATACATACTTTCTATGGTTTTAGGTATGTATCATTATCGTTTTTACAACATCCCTTTATGGTTGATATTTGGACATAGTCTCATTTTTGCTTCGGTATTTAGACTTTCTCATCATCCTTATATATTACATCATCAGACTGTTATTAAAAAATGGTTGTTTATCTTTTCAGTTGTTTACAGTTTTGTGTGGCTCTATTGGGCTAATGATTGGTTTGGTTTCCTTTACTCAGTAATCTTCTTTATTATTTTGTATAAGGCAAAGAAGTCACAACTTTTCTTTTTGATTATGTTTTTCATTGTCGCTTATTTAGAGCAGATAGGAACAGCAACAGGTACATGGTACTGGCCTGAGATTGCTTTTGGAAAGTTTGAATGGTTACCTAGTGGAAACCCACCAGTAGGTATAGCAGCATTTTATTTTTTATTTGATTTTATTGTTTTAGGATTTTATTTGAATGTGTTGCATCCAAAAATTAAAGATAGGTATAAACGTTTGAAACTGTAGGGTGTTTTCCCATGAAAACACCGTGTTATGTTTATTTTTTAAACACTGACCCAAGCATACCTTTAATGGCACCTTGTATATCAGCAGGATAAATTACAAATTTAGAATTTGGTGAGTGTGTCATTTTTTCTAAAGTGTTAATATAACGGTCACCAAGTAAGAACATGGCAGGTAACTCTTTCCCATCTGTTGCTTTGGCTATCATTTCCATGGCTTCAGCAGAAGCAGAGGCAAGTGCTACTTGTGCTTCGGCTTCTAGTTTGGCAGCTTCCAGTTTACCTTGTGCTTCTAAAATGGCAGCATTTTTGTTACCTTCTGCTGTAGTTTCTATGGCTCTTCT
This sequence comes from uncultured Sulfurovum sp., assembly GCA_902727915.1. Next base: position 608 of record CACVAU010000043.1, on the reverse strand, counting down.
TTCACGCTCTGCAGCTGCTTGACGTTCCATAGAATCCTGCATAGAACCACTTGGGTTAATGTCTTGGATTTCTACAGATTTAACAGTAACACCCCAGTCAGCTACATCATCAATGATATTTTCTTTGAGCCTTGCTTTAATAGATTCTCTGTTTGAAAGTGCTTCGTCTAGTTTCATTTCACCAATGATAGAACGTAAAGTAGTCATGATGAGGTTAGCAATAGCAAGTTTAAAGTCTTCTACTCCATAAAGTGCATCTTTAGGGTTGGTAACACGTACAAAAGCAATGGCATTGGTACGGATGACAGCATTGTCTTTGGTAATAACCTCTTGTTGAGGAATATCCATAATGATGTCACGGGTTGAGATACGCTGACGTACATCATCGACATAAGGAACAATAATATTGAGTCCTGGTTGAAGTGTGCGTGAAAATTTACCAAGTTTTTCAATAACCCACTCTTCACCTTGTGGAACAATCTTGATTCCTTTATAAAGGGTAACGATAACAGCAACAGCTAGGATTATGAGTATGTTTAATTCCATTTTATATTCCTTTTAAATTTAAATGTTTATATATTTTCAACTTCTATAAGTTGACCTTTAAC
>CACVAU010000042.1 GCA_902727915.1 uncultured Sulfurovum sp. | reverse complement strand
TTAAAGATTTAGGCTTTGACTTACTTGTGCATTCTAATCCAGAAGGAATTGATATGAATATTTCTCCTTTTGAACATGGAAGTAAAGTACATACCGACATTATGAAAACACAAGGTTTAAAACAAGCTCTTAATGCTGGTGGTTATGATGCAATTATCGGTGGTGCAAGACGTGATGAAGAAAAAAGTCGAGCCAAAGAGAGAATCTTTTCTTTTAGAGATAAACACCATAGATGGGATCCTAAAAACCAACGACCAGAACTTTGGAATATTTACAATACAGCTATTCAAAAAGGAGAAAGTGTTCGCGTATTCCCAATTAGTAACTGGACAGAGTTAGATGTTTGGCAATATATTTATTTAGAAGGAATCCCTATTCCTGATCTTTATTTTGCAAAAGAACGTCCTGTAGTAGAGTATGAAGGAACAAAAGTAATGGTTGATGATAACCGTATGCCAGAAGAACTAAGTGCTACAGCTAAAAAAGAGATGGTACGCTTTAGAACACTTGGTTGTTACCCCTTGACAGGAGCCATAAACTCAACAGCAGCAACCTTACCTGAGATTATCAAAGAGATGTTACTTTCTACCAGTTCTGAAAGAGAAGGAAGAGTCATTGATAAAGATCAAGAAGGTGCAATGGAACTTAAAAAAATAGAGGGATACTTTTAATGGATAATTCAACAAATATAGAAGCTTACTTAAAAGAGCATGAACATAAAGATATGTTAAGATTTTTAACATGTGGATCAGTGGATGATGGTAAAAGTACGCTTATTGGAAGAATGTTATACGATTCTAAAATGATTTTTGATGACCAATTAGCAGCAGCAGAAAGTGAAAGTAAAAAATACGGAACAACCAATGAAAAAATAGATATGGCATTGCTTGTTGATGGTCTCCAAAGTGAACGTGAACAAGGTATTACCATTGATGTGGCTTACCGTTTTTTTACCACAGAAAATCGTAAGTTTATTATCGCTGACACGCCAGGACATGAACAATATACACGTAATATGGTCACAGGTGCCTCAACAGCTGATGTGGCTATTATCTTAATTGATGCTAGAAAAGGTATTTTAACACAAACAAGACGACACAGTTTTATTGTAAGCCTTTTAGGCATTAAACATGTTGTTGTTGCCATTAATAAAATGGATTTAGTGGACTTTGATCAGGCTACTTTTAATGAAATTAAAAATGCTTACAGCCAGTTAGCTGATGAATTAAACATTAAAAACACTTATTATATTCCTATGAGTGCCTTAGATGGGGACAATGTTGTAGATAGAAGTGAAAAAACACCTTGGTATAAAGGGGAAACGCTTTTAAACTTACTCAATACAATGGATATTAGCAAAGAATCTGTAAGTGAAAACTTTAGATTTCCTATTCAATATGTTAATCGTCCTAATCTTGATTTTAGAGGGTTTTGTGGAACCATCGCAGGTGGTTCAGTTAAAGTTGGTGATGATATTACAATATTACCTTCAGGCAAAACAACTAAAGTAAAAAGTATTATTGATGCAGGTAATATTACAGAAAGTAACCGAATGGTAACCGTTGAGGATGCATCTGCTCCGATGGCAATTACCCTTACAACAAAAGATGAAGTAGATATTAGTAGAGGAGATATGATTGTCCATACTAATAATCTTCCAAGTGTTTCCAATAACTTAAAAGTCATGTTGGTTTGGATGGATGAAAAACCAATGCGAAGTGATAAAGTGTACGATATCAAACGTGCCACATCAGTTGTAACAGGAAGCTTTGAAAAAATTAACTATAAAGTTGATGTAAATACCTATGAAAAAACAGAAGTGAATCAATTAAAGCTTAATGACATCGCTTCATGTAGAATGGTATTGACACGTCCAATTGCTGCTGATGCATACAATGAAAATCGTTTGGCTGGTAGTTTTATTGTTGTTGATCGTATTAGTAACAACACTGTTGGTGCTGGTATGATTGTCGGCTTAAGTAGAAGGAATACAGGAGAAATTAATAAAACATATTCCCAAGCAGAAAAAGAGCTAAATGCTTATGTTAGAAAACATTTTCCAGAATGGGATTGTAGGATAGTATAAATGTTTAAAGAGACCAATATTCGTTCAATCGTCAAGGGTATTTCTTGGCGATTTGTAGCAACAGGAACAACCATTATTATAGTTTATTTCTTTTTTGGACGATTAGACTTAGCCATAGCTGCCGGTCTAATCGAAACTGTTTTAAAAGTTGGTCTCTATTGGGGACATGAACGTATGTGGCATAAGGTAAGATGGGGAAAACAAAAAATAGAGCCCTTTAACCTGTGGTTTACAGGACTACCTTTATCTGGAAAAACTACTATTGCTGACAAAGTTTATGAAGAACTTAAAGCGCTCCAAATACCGATAGAGAGACTTGATTCTAAAGATATTAGAGAAGTAGTACCAAATATTGGTTTTACAAGAAAAGATAGAAATAGACATATGCATCGTATTGGACATCTTATTAAAACATTACAAAACAATTCTATTTCTACTGTTGCTTCATTTGTTTCTCCTTACCGAGAATCAAGAAAAGCTATTCGAGAAATGGTTCAAAACAATATCGTTGTCTATGTTAAAGCAGACATTGAAACTTGTAAAAAACGTGATTATAAAGGTGCTTATCAAAAAGCTTTAAGTGGTGAATATAAAAATTTTACTGGTATTAATGATGTTTATGAAGAGCCTCAGTATGCTGAGATTGTGATTGATACAGATAAAATATCTATTGATGAGGCTGTTCTTATTATTGTTAAGTTTATTAAATATAAGTATGTAACATAACTATACTTTAGACAAAAAAAATTAAGGAAGAGTAAAAGAAAAAAGTGATTCTTATATAGCATTTGCATATATACATAAGAATCATAGAGATTATACTAAAAAACCCAAACTGCTAGTTAAAAGCCAATACTTGATTACGGTAATTCAAGTTTAAACTATAAAGAAGAAAACTCTGTAAATTAAGTACTTTGAAATGCATAAGCATTATTTCTAACTGTTTAAGGGTCTTTTTATCTAGTTTTGATTTTAGGTCTGTTATTATTTTTTGTAGTTTTTTTCATCTCAGTGAAAAGATTATACTATCTTCACTTTAGCCTCTTCTTTTGGCTATAGTGTTAATTCACTATTTATAAATTATAAAAACTTTAATATACTTCAATTTATACTTAAAGTTATATTTTTAATATTAAATTAATAGTAAAAATATTACTAAATAAAAATATATTTTAATAATTTAAAATATATTTTTAAGAAAAATAAGCTTTTTTACTTTAAAATGTTGTTAAAAATGTTTTTTTTAAGTTTCTTTACTCTACAATTAACTCAACAAGAACTTTAGATTAAAATAGTAATTGATGCCTTAACTAAACTTCTATAATTGAAAATAAAAATACAAAACTTAATTAAAAAGAGATATTAAAATGTTTTATAAATCCTATTTAGAAAAAAAAGATTTTTCATTATGAAAGGAATCATATTAGCAGGGGGAAGTGGAACCCGACTATACCCCATAACCAAAGGGATTAGTAAACAATTGGTTCCAATTTATGATAAACCAATGATTTATTATCCTCTATCAGTACTTATGTTAGCTGGAATTACAGAAGTTTTAATCATATCAACAGCTAAAGACTTACCTAGATTCAAAGAGCTTTTAGGAAATGGTTCGGATATTGGAATGAGATTTGAGTATATAATACAACCAAGCCCTGATGGTTTGGCACAAGCTTTCATTTTAGGTGAAGATTTTATTGGTTCTGATGATGTCTGTTTAGTACTTGGCGATAATATATTTTATGGTCATGGCTTAACAAAACTTCTTAATTCTTCTGTTGAAAATGCTAAAAAAGAGAACTTTGCTACCGTCTTTGGCTACTATGTAAAAGATCCTGAACGTTATGGTGTGGCTGAATTTGATAAAAATGGGACAGTAACTTCTATTGAAGAGAAACCTAAAGACCCTAAAAGTAATTTTGCTGTGGTAGGTCTTTATTTTTATCCTAATGATGTTATTCAAAAAGCAAAAAAAGTTAGACCTAGTGAACGTGGAGAGCTTGAAATTACAACTTTAAATCAAGACTATTTAAATGATAAGCGTTTAAAAGTTGAACTTATGGGGCGAGGTTATGCATGGCTTGATACAGGAACCCATGAAAGTTTATTAGAAGCTTCTCAATTTATTCAAACTATTGAAAATAGACAAAGCTTAAAAGTTGCATGTCTTGAAGAAATTGCTTATGAAATGGGATATATATCTAAAGAAGCACTATTAACCTTGGCTGAGCCTTTAAAAAAGAATCAATATGGACAATATTTGATTCGTCGAACCTTAGAAGATTAAGAGGATAGTAGATGAAATTTATTAAAACAAAAATCCCTGATATTATAATTTGTGAACCTAGCATACATGGAGATAATAGAGGATATTTTATTGAAACTTTTCGAATAGATAAACTAGAAGAGTTTTTAGGCTATAAAATTAATTTTTGTCAAGATAATGAATCAAAATCATCTAAAGGTGTTTTACGAGGTTTACATTATCAGCTCACTCCATTTTCACAAACCAAATTAGTTAGGGTTATTCAAGGATCGGTTTTAGATATAGCTGTAGACATTAGAGAAGGTAGCCCTACTTTTGGTCAATACGTGGCTGTTGAATTAAATGCTAGTAATAAACGTCAACTATTTATTCCAAGAGGATTTGCTCATGGATTTGTAGTACTTGAAGAAGATACAATATTTGCTTATAAAGTTGACAATTATTATAGCCCTGAATGTGATAGAGGTATTGCTTTTAATGATGAAGCTTTAAACATTAATTGGATTTTAAATAACAATGAATTAAATATTTCATCCAAAGATAAAACTCAACCAAAATTATCAGAGACAAATGACCTTTTTAAATATGGAGTAAATCTTTATGTTTAATGTTTTAGTCACAGGAAGTAAAGGACAATTGGGTTCAGAAATAACAACTCTTTCTACTAATTACACTTATAACTTTATTTTTACAGATAAAGAAGAATTAGATATTAGCAGTTGGAAAGCAATTAACAGCTTTGTGCTTGAACAAGAGATTAATATTATTATTAATTGTGCAGCTTATACAGCTGTAGATAACGCAGAAAGTAATATACAATTAGCAGATGAGATTAATCATCTAGCCGTTAACTATCTTGCTGAAATTTCAAAAGAGAAAAACATTAAGCTAATTCATATTTCAACGGACTATGTATTTAATGGTCAAAACTTTAGACCTTATATTGAAAGTGATATGACAAGTCCACAAGGAGTCTATGGTCAAACAAAACTTGATGGCGAAAAAATATTACAAACCATTAATCCTAAAAACTCTGTTATTATCAGAACTTCTTGGGTCTATAGCAGTTTTGGAGCCAATTTTGTCAAGACGATGTTAAGACTTGGAAAAGAAAAAGAGAGCTTAGGGGTTATTTTTGATCAAGTTGGAACACCAACCTATGCTAGAGATTTGGCAAAAAACATTTTGGATATTTTACCTGAAATTAAAAATAATGATGTAGAGATTTATAACTATAGTAATGAAGGTGTTTTAAGTTGGTATGATTTTGCTAAAGAGATTATGCGAATGGCGAAATTGGATTGTATTGTTAATCCTATTGAAACAAAAGCTTATCCAACTCCTGCTAAGCGACCTCACTATTCATTATTGAATAAAGCTAAGATAAAAGAGGAGTTTAATATTGAAATTCCTTTTTGGAAAGACAGTTTAGATGAGTGTCTAAAAATAATGGGAGAAAGAAAATAATGAATAAAAATATATTGGTGACAGGCTGTGCAGGATTTATCGGATCAAATTTTGTACCCTATTTTTTAGAAAAATATGAAAATTATAATATTATTAATGTAGATTTATTGACCTATGCAGGTGATTTAAAGAACTTAAAAGAGATAGAGAACAATTCACGCTATAAGTTTATTAAGGGAGATATTTGTAATCGTGAATTAATAGAGTTTATTTTTAATGAGTATGACATTGGAGGAGTGATTCATTTTGCAGCTGAATCACATGTTGATAACTCGATTAAAAATCCTGGTATTTTTATAGAAACGAATGTTAATGGTACATTTACACTTTTAGATGTGGCTCAAAAATATTGGATGGAAAAACCATTTACTTATAAAAAAGCTTATGAAGGTTGTCGTTTTCATCACATTTCAACCGATGAAGTGTATGGAACCTTAAATGCAACAGATTTATTTACAGAAGAGACTCCTTACGCTCCTAATTCACCTTATTCAGCCTCTAAAGCATCCAGTGATATGATTGTACGTTCGTATCAAGAGACCTATGGACTTAATACAGTGATTACAAACTGTTCTAATAATTATGGACCAAAACAACATGATGAAAAATTGATTCCTACGATTATACGTAAAGCTTTAGCCAATGAGTCTATCCCTATTTATGGAGATGGTAAAAACATTAGAGACTGGCTTTATGTCTTAGACCATTGTAAAGGCATTGATTTGGTTTACCATACAGGTGAAGAAGCCAATGTTTATAACATTGGTGGACGGAATGAACGAACGAATTTACAGATAGTCGATACGATTTGTAGCATACTTGATACAAAAGTTCCTCAAGAGAAATCATATAAAGATCTTATTACGTTTGTGGAAGACAGAGCTGGACATGATAGACGTTATGCCATTGATGCTTCTAAATTAGAAAATAAACTTGGCTGGTTGGCTGATGAGGATTTTGATTCTGGAATTCTTAAAACAATTGAATGGTATTTGGAGCAAAAAAATGCAATATAAACAAACAAAAGTAGAATTATTAAAAAATAAAAAAATATGGGTTGTCACAGGCGTGGCAGGCTTCATTGGCTCAAACCTTGCTGAGGCACTTTTAAAACTCAACCAAAAAGTTATCGCACTGGATAACTTCTCAACAGGAGACCCCCATAATCTAGAACATATTAAAGCATCTGTTAGTCCTGAGCAATGGGAAAACTTTCACTTTACCCAAGGAGATATCACTGACTTTAAAACCTGTAAAAAGATTACTAAAGGTGCAGATATTATTCTTCATCAAGCAGCATTAGGTTCAGTACCACGATCCATAGATAATCCTATTCTGAGTAATCATAATAATGTCAGTGGTTTTCTAAATATGCTCACAGCTGCAAAAGAAAATGGTGTCAAACGTTTTGTTTTTGCATCATCTTCTTCTGTCTATGGAGATTCCAAAGAGCTACCAAAAGTTGAAAAAAGAACTGGTAACTTACTTTCACCTTATGCTGTAACAAAATATGTTAATGAACTTTACATGGGTGTCTTTCAAAAATGCTATGGAATGGAATCCATTGGTCTTCGTTACTTTAATGTCTATGGAAAACGTCAGAATCCAAATGGTGCTTACGCAGCTGTTATGCCTAAATGGATTGGACAAATTCTCAATGGACAAGATCTATTCATCAATGGTGATGGTGAAACAAGTAGAGATTTTACCTATATCGAAAATGTTATTCAAGCAAATATTTTAGCTGGAACAACAAATAATGAAAAAGCCTTTGGTCAAGTATTTAATACAGCTGTGGGAGGAAGAGAAACACTTAATAACCTTTATAATGCTATTAAAAATAACATCCAAGAAAAGTTACCAGAATTAAAAATTTCTAATCCTATTTATCGTGACTTTAGAGCTGGAGATATTCGTCACTCTAATGCGAATATTAGTAAAATGCAGGAACTACTAGGATATGAACCTACACACGCTTTAGAAGAAGGGCTAAAAGAATCTATCGCATGGTACATAGATGATATTAAAGGAAGAAACTAATGAACAAAATAGCAATAATCGGATTAGGCTACGTAGGCTTACCACTAGCACATGCATTTTCCAATAAATATGAAGTAGTTGGCTTCGACATAGCACAATGGCGAATTGATGAACTACGTTCAGGAATCGATAGAACATTAGAACTTAGTGAAGAACAAATAAAGGAAGCTATTGCTAATAATATGCAATTTACAAATTTACTTGAAGAGATAGCTGATTGTAATATCTATATTGTTACGGTCCCTACACCAATTGATAAACATAAAAAACCAGATTTAACCCCTCTACTCAAAGCTTCTGAATCTATTGGAAAAGTACTTAAAAAAGATGATATTGTCATTTATGAATCCACTGTCTATCCAGGAGCTACAGAAGAAGACTGTGTACCTATTCTTGAAAAAGTATCAGGACTTAAATTTAATGAAGACTTTTTCTGTGGATACTCACCAGAACGTATCAATCCAGGAGATAAAGAACACACTGTTACTAAAATTTTAAAAGTAACAGCTGGAAGTACTCCCAAAATTGGACAAAAAGTAGATGAACTTTATGCTTCTATTATTACAGCTGGAACGCATCTAGCACCAAGCATTAAAGTAGCAGAAGCTGCAAAAGTTATTGAAAACTCTCAAAGAGATATTAACATTGCGTTTGTCAATGAACTTTCAATGATTTTTAATAAACTTAACATTGATACCAATGCTGTGCTTGAAGCAGCAGGAACAAAATGGAACTTTTTACCGTTTAAACCAGGACTTGTTGGTGGACATTGTATAGGTGTTGATCCCTATTACCTAACCCATAAAGCACAAGAAGTAGGATACAACCCAGAAATTATTTTAGCTGGTAGAAGACTCAATGATAATATGGGTATTTATGTAGCCAATCAAGTAATCAAACTTATGATTAAAAAAGGTCAAAAAATAGAAGGTTCGAAAGTACTAATACTTGGAATAACGTTTAAAGAAAACTGTCCTGACATCCGAAATTCAAGGGTTATTGATGTTATTCGAGAGCTTCAAGACTTTGGTTGTAATGTTGATGTTTCTGACTACTGGGCTGACAGGGAAGAAGTTCAAAGAGAATATAACTTAAATCTCCAATCTAATCCAAATACTAATACTTATGATGCCATTGTTTTAGCTGTGGCTCACGATGATTATAAATACCTAAATTTACAAGCAAATAATACTCAAGTGGTATTTGATATCAAATCTATTTTAACTCATAGTCATGGTAAACTTTAAAGAAGAATAATGAATCAATTTAGAAAAAATATTAAATTTACACTCTTACATAAATTTCGTTATATAATTCAAAAAAATCGTTTAGGTAAATGTGGTCAGTATATTTATTTTGATAAAAATGTTGAGCTATTAAGAAATCCTAAAAATATTTTTTTAGAAAACAATATATATATCAAAGAAGGTACAAAAATATGTGCATGTAACTCCAATGCAAAAATAAATATAGGAGCTAATACAAGTATTGGATATTATAATTTTATTTTTGCATCATTTAATATTTCTATTGGACGAGACTGTATGATTGCACCCTATGTATATATAGTAGATAGTGATCATGGAACAAAAAAAGCTTCTCATATGAATCAACAAGAAAATATTTCCAAACCTATTAAAATTGGAAATGACGTTTGGATTGCTTCAAATGTCACAATTTTAAAGGGTGTACATATTCATGATGGTGCAATTATTGCAGCTAATTCAGTTGTTAATTCTGATGTACCTTCATATACAATATATGGTGGAACACCAGCAAAAAAGATAGGAGAAAGAACATGAAAATAGGAATAGTTATTCTAGCAAGAAATAGCTCATCACGACTTCCAGGAAAAATATTAAAGCCAATAATGGGAAAACCTATTATTGAATACATCATTGAACGTTTATTATGTGTTTTAGACAGGCAAAATATTATAGTTGCTACCTCAACTCAAACAGATGATGATTTATTAGAATATTATTGTACTCAACATAATATAGATTGCTATAGAGGTGATTTAAATAATGTATCATTAAGATTTTTAAATGCTTCAAAGAAAAAAAAGTTTGATTACACTATACGAATTAATGGAGATAATTTATTTGTTGATATACCAACCCTAAAAGAAATGATATCTCTAATTGATAATAATTATGAATTTATTACAAATGTAAAAAATAGAACATTTCCAAAGGGTATGAGTATAGAAATTATAAAAACAGATATATATGAAAAACTTTATACTCAATTCAAAACAAGTGCTGAATTTGAGCATGTAACAAAATTTATTTATGATAACGAAAACAAAATAAACTTTTTTCTTTTTGAAAATAAAATATGTCCAGAAGCGTCAAAGTTACAAATGGCAATAGACACGGAATATGATTATCGGTTGGCTTCAAAAATAATAAAAAGTTTTAAACAGGAACATATAGAATATAATTTAAAAGATATTTTCAAAAAGTTTCAATTTCATAAAAAAACAATGTCTTTTGTTGGGAAATATGGCCCATTACTTATTGCTGAAATTGGAGGAAATCATGAAGGTGATTTTGAATATGCTAAAAAGCTAACAAAACTTGCAATTGAAAGTGATGCTGATTATATCAAGTTTCAAGTTTACTCTGGGGATACACTAGTAAACCCATTATTAAGCCCAAATAGAAATAAACATTTTAAAAAATTTGAACTTTCTAAAGAACAGTATATAGAACTTGCAGAAATGGTTGAAAAAAGTGGTAAAAAGTTCATGGCATCTATCTGGGAGGCATCAATGTTTGATTGGCTTGATCAATATATGCCTGTATATAAAGTTGGTTCTGGAGATTTACAAGCTTTACCATTACTTAAAAAAATGGCAGAAAAGAATAAACCAATTATTTTATCAACTGGCTTAGCTACAGAAGAAGAAGTTTTAGAGACAATTGAATTTATACAAGGAGTTAATACATTATACAAAGATAAAAACTATTTATCCATATTACAATGTACTTCAATGTATCCTATTCCATTCTCAGCCTCAAACCTATCTGTTATTATGAGACTAAAAAGTTTAACTGACTTAACCATTGGATATTCTGATCACACAGAAGGATATCAAGCATTATTCTATTCTGTGGCTATGGGAGCAGAAGTACTTGAATTTCACTTTACAGATTCTCGAGACAATAAAAAATTTAGAGATCATAAAGTATCTTTAACTAAAGATGAAGTAAAACTACTTATTCAAAATATAAAAGATATCAATGAACTATCTGGTGATTTAATTAAAAAGCCTACAACTATAGAAAAACTCAATGGACATATTTCTTCATTTCGAAGAGGTATATTTCTAAATAAAGATATCCCACAAGGTCATATTATCAGTGAGGAAGATTTAATTATTCTAAGACCCCATGAAGGTATATCATCAAAATATTTTTATAAGTTAATTGGTAAACAAGCTAAAGTAAATCTTACGAAATATAATAAATTAGAATGGAGTGATTTTCAATGATAAATATTCTTCATCTATTTTTTTTAAAACTTAAATTTAGAAAAAAAATTAAAATAGGTAAAAATATAAAACTTTCAATTTTTGTTAAAATCAATATAACGGAACAGGGACTACTAGTAATTGAAGACAATTCTATAATCAAATCTGATGTAGAAATTCGTGTTCATAAAAATGCTAAAGTTTTCTTAAACAAAAATATTAAGCTTGATAATGGAGTTCGTATCATTGCCTCTAACAATGCTACCGTTAACATTGGAGATAGAACAAAAATTGGATACTTTACTGTTATCAATGCTGGAGATAGCCTTAGTATAGGTAGAAACTGTTTGATATCAGGTTTTGTATATCTACAGACAAGTATGCATAAACATCGACAAGGTATGAATATACAAGATCAAGGATTTGATCATTCGCCTATTATCATGGGTGATGATGTATGGCTAGGAACACATGTTGTTATTATGCCTGGAATCAAAATTTTAAATGGTTCAATTGTAGGAAGTAATTCTGTTGTAACTAAAAATATTGATAAGAATACAATTGTAGCAGGAATTCCTGCTACTTACTTAAAAACTAGGACTTAATTATGATAAATTCTTCACCATTAATTACAATATATATTACAAACTATAATTATGGAAAATATATTCAACAAGCTATCGAAAGTGTATTAAAACAGAGTTTTCAAGACTTTGAAATATTAATTATTGATGATGGTTCAACAGACAATTCAAAAAAAATTATAAATCAATACCTTAGTTATGATAAAATTAAAATTATTTATCAACAAAACCTAGGACTAACAAAAAGTAATAATAAAGCTCTTGATTTAGCGAATGGAAAATATATAATGCGTCTTGATGCAGATGATATTTTACTTGAAAACTCATTAGAAATATTTATCAATGAATTTAAAAAAGATTCTTCATTAGGTATGATCTTTGGTAACTGGTATGTAATAGATGAATATAATAATATTATATTTGAACAAAAAAGATTTGACTTTGAAAATGAAGTATCACTCTTAGATCAACCAGCACATGGTGCTTGTACTATGTTTAAAACAGAGTTTCTCCAAGAGTTAGGAGGTTATGATGAAAGTTTAACACGACAAGATGGCTATGAATTATGGTTAAGATTTATTAAAAGATTTAAAATAAAAAATGTAAATCAAAGTATTTTTAAATATAGAATGCATGGTGAAAATTTAACATCAAATGAAAATAAACTACTTAGTACTAGAAGTAAAATTCTAATTAATCATGCAAAAAAATATCATGAATTAGAAAAGTCTGTAGTAATTATACCAATAAGAGAAACCTATAATAAAGGTATCCCTTTTCAAAAAATTAATAATAAAACATATCTTGAACATAAAATTGATTTTTCTTTAAATTGTAAAAATGTTAGTCATGTCATTATCTCAACAATTGACCCCAAAATTAAAGATTATATTAGTTTAAAATATAATGATAAAGTAGAAGTGTATCTTCGACCTAAAGTATATGCACATACAACTCAACCTCTTCAACTTACAATAGATGAGTTATTAAGAGAATCTGAAGTTCTATTAAAAAGTAAATATTTCTTTTTACTTTCTGTCGATCTACCATTAATAGAAGAATTTATTATAAATTCTTCTATTGGATTAATGGAAATATTTAATCTACATAATATTATAGGAGTAAAAAAAGAAGATACCTTATATTTTAAACATTCTGGACATAGCTTGTATTGTATTAACAATGACTTTTCAGGTATACAATATGAAAAAGAGGAAGTGTACACTAAAATAAAAGGATTTAATCTAATTAATACAAAATTATATTTAGAATCTAAAAAATTATTTGGAGATAAAATAGGACATGTAATGTTTGATAAAATATCTTCACTAAAAGTTGAAAATGAAATTGATTTAAAGATAGTAAATTGTTTACAAAAATAAATATAAAATACTATTACTCAATAAGTTATTTATTTTATAATTTTTCTTACTTTATTTTTTTATTCATAGTTTCAAAGTTCTTATCTCTAACTCAATGGGGAGAAATATCACTTTTACTCTTAATCGCATTATACTCAAATATATTAACTTTGGGAGTAAGTAATGGTTTTTCTATAAACCTACCTTACAATATAGCTAAAGATGATAAATATAAAATAGAAGCTCTATATTCTATAATTTGGATTAGCATACTATATATAGTATTTATTTATTTTATTTTATCTTTTCTCTTAGATAAATTTTATATCAAAAACCATATAATTTTATTTTCACTCTATTTAATTTCAAACTATATTCTATTAATTATGAGAATAATAGCTAGATCATACAATGATTATAAAACATTAGGACTAGCATATTTGTTTCAAGCAATAATATTATTCTTTATAATTTTAAATTTTATTTATTTTGACTTTAAAAATGTTTTCTTATCTTTATCCTTATCCAACATTATCGCTATAGTAATCCTTACTATAACTCATAAATATAAATTTCTTATAAAAATTCATTATAATCCAAAAGTATTTATTGAACTAATAATGATAGGTATGCCATTATTAATAGCTGGGATACTCTACAGTTTACTCTTAGGAGTTGATAGATTTTTAATAAAAGAATATTATGGAATAGAAGATGTAGGAATATATGCCTTTGCAAGTTTATTTTTTAAAATAAACATGGTTTTAATTACATTAGTAAATACTATTTTTTATCCCCGTATTATAAAGTCTTATGCTAAAAACAACTTTGATGAAATCATTAAATTATCGAAATTACAACAATGGTATAGCAGCCTATTAGTAGTTATTTCATCTATTTTTATTTTTCTTATAATTAAATTTTATTTATTTGATTTATTTCCAAAATTTTCATCTGCATCCTCTATAATTTTTATTTTTTTAATAACAACAGTAATATATCCATTCTCTTTATATACAACCTATTTGACAGCAAGTGGAAATCAGAAAAAATACATGTATATCATGTTTATTTCATTTATTATCAATATTTTATTAAATATTTATTTCTTATCTAATGCCTATCCTCTATATTTTGTTGCATATAGTACATTTTTTTCAATTTTATTTAATGTGATTGCTATAAGATTCAGTACTATTCATCTATTTAAACACAAAGGTCATGTATGAATCAAGAAAAAGCTTTTTTATTTATAACTTTTACAAGTGGTCAAAACTTTTTTATAAAACAAATTATTAAACAATATCAATACAAAAACTATTTTATTATCACTACAACTGAAGCTAAGGAGTTTAACAATTTTAATAAAAAAAGAATACTTACTTTAGAAAAAATTAATGGATTAAAGTCTATAAGTTTTAATAGAAAAAGAATGATTAATAACTTTTTAATAGATATTGAAGAACAATATTCAGATATAGAAATATTTGTTGCACATTTTTTAAATATTCTTACTAATCATATCTATAATAGATATAAAAAGCATAAACATATAATATTTTCAAGTTTTCCAGATGGTATGTTAACTTTTAATGAATATAAAATTACTTATTTAAATTTTGAAAGCTTAAAGAAAAAAATTCTCTCGAAATTACTTGGGTTAGATTATACAGTAATTCATGGTTCAATCAATAACCCATTTAATAATATACTCTATGTTTACTCCCACTTATCTAGACTAACACCCTGTAGTAATAATCAGGTTTTAAAAGATATAAAATTTCCACAATATCAAAAAATAAATGGTAACAATTCAATTATTTTAGGACATGCAAATCAGAAAAAGAAAATTTCTTTAGATGATAGTTTTTATAAAAGGTTTAAAAATAAAAATAAAATTTATTATAAACCACATCCAAGATGTGAACTAAATAATGATCTATTTTATTTAGCTCTAAAAGAAAAACTTACTATTGAAGTACTCAATACAAGAAAACCTATAGAAACAATTATTGAAGAATTTCATATTAGATATGTTTTTGCTGTAGCAAGTTCAGCATTAGTTAATTTAAAATTACTATTTAATGATATAGAATGTTTTTCTTTTTCATTAAATACATATATTGAAACAAAGTATATTAATATATATTTAAATATTTTCAATGAATTAAATATACAAATTTTAAAAAACAATAATAAGATCTAATAATGGTACACACTTATCCCTCTTTCATAAATAATTATTATATAATAATATGTACTATCTCTCTAACATCTAAAATTAATAAAAACTTCATAAAAAAAGAAGCTATATTATTAATACTTAGTAGATTTACAAAATTAACTATATATAGGATACCTAATTGATACTAAATAAATTTACTTATATAATTACATTATGGCTTTTAGTATGCGTATAAAAAATAAAAATACTATTGAAATAGGAATCTTATTTTTAACTTTCATATATTTCCAGAATATATTAACAGTTTTTCTAGGAATAGACTCTTCAATGTTTGTTTTTATCAATGTTAATCCATTATCAATAATTAGTTTATGCTTATTTTTAACTATAATTATTTTAACTTTATTTAAAAAAGAGTTTTATTTTTTATTTCTACCAATTATTCTTATTGCATTTCCAAATGTCATTAATGACTTATTCCCTTCTTTTTATTTTAGTCCTTTGAATGAAAAAAATGCATCTACATTTTCTATTTTTACACATATTGACATATATCTCTTATTTGGTTTAGCTCTTTTTTCTAAAAATCAAAGTAATTATCGATTTAACCTAGGGAAAAACTCATCCTATTTGATACTTTTGTTAACAAGTTATTATATTTTAATTTTAATTTTTAAATCAATAACTTTAGTTGATATTTATTTACTGTCAATCGGAAATTATGTCATACGTTATGCTCTATTAATGATAATATTTTTTTCTTTTATTCATATAAATAATACTCGAAAAAAAAAGATAATCTATGGTATAGGACTAAGTGTTTTTTTTCTTTTCTTTGAAGCACTACTTAATACAAAAATTCATGGGTTTGATAGATTAGCAAGTGGAACTTTAGCAATAAATGTATTTGGTAACCTTATGAGTGCAATTGCTCTTTTTTATATTTTTTTAGGTTCATATCTCAAGATTCATAAAGTATTCAAACTTGTTGTGATTCTCTTAGCTATTAGTATAGTAGTTTTAACTCAAACAAAAATGGCTTTATTCACCTTATTATTTATAGTTAATATTATTATCATAATAAATTTAATTAGAAAGAAAAGTATAATACATTTAACTTTAATAATTATACTATACTTAGCCCTTATCCCTATTATTTATAACATAATTTTATCACAAGAAGTTTATATGAACTTTTTCAACAGTATTAATTCAGAGGGACTTGAAACAAACTTACATACAAGTTCCATATTTACTAGGTTTTTACTATTCGAAACTTCATATAATATGATAATTGAAAACCCTTTTTTAGGTATAGGTTCGGGTCGTTGGAATTTTTATAAAATGGATTATGGATTCCCATATAATGTATTAATTGACCCACATAATGATTTCTTATCATATATATCCATGTTTGGAGTACTAATAGGTCCAGTTATGATATACCTATTAATTTTACAGCCAGCTTTTCTTTTATTAAAAGAAAAGCTTTATTATAATACTAATAAATATATCTGGGGAATCATACCACTAAGTTTGTTTTTTGCTGCTTTTAGTAATGCGAATACATATAAACATCAAGTAACTGCTTTAATATTTTTAATATTTGTAATTACAGCTCAAATTAGAAAGGAAGATAATGAAAATAGCAATACTAGGCACAAGAGGAATACCAAACCACTACGGAGGGTTTGAACAATTTGCAGAATATTTGAGTGTAGGTTTAATCAAACGAGGATATGATGTCACCGTATATAATTCACATACCCACCCTTATCAAAAAGATGCTTATAATGGTGTAAAGATAAAACATATTTATGACCCTGAAAATAAAATAGGTACAGCTGGACAATTTATTTATGATTTATTATGTATTAAAGATACAAGAAAAAATAACTTTGATATTATTTTACAACTAGGGTACACCAGTAGTTCAATATTTTTTGATTTACATCCTAAAAACTCTATTATAGTAACAAACATGGATGGCTTAGAATGGAAGAGAAGCAAATATAGTACTAAAGTACAAAAGTTCTTAGAATGGGCAGAATCACTCGCTGCTAACAAAAGTGATCACCTGATAAGTGACTCTATTGGTATTCAAAACTATTTAAAAGAGAAATATAATAAAGATTCTATTTATATTCCTTATGGCTCGTATGTAGTTGAAAACTATGATGAAAAGATTTTAGATACTTATGATATAAAAAAACATGACTTTGATATGTTAATAGCAAGGCTAGAGCCTGAAAACAGTATAGAGATAATACTAGATGGAGTCTCAATGGCTAAAGTCAAAAGACCTTTTTTAGTTATAGGAAAACATGAAACAAAATATGGAGAGTATTTAAAAGAGAAATTTAAAAATTATCAAAATATTGTTTTTGTAGGTGCAATTTATGATATAAATATACTTAATAATCTTAGAAACTTTTCTAACCTCTATTTTCATGGACATACAGTGGGTGGGACAAACCCTTCTTTATTAGAAGCAATGGGTTCTAAAGCATTAATATGTGCAAATCAAAATGAATTCAACTCAGCTATTTTAGGTTCAGATGCTTTTTATTTTAGAAACTCTGATGATGTATCTAACTATTTAAATAGTATTCATAAATTAGCATATGATTCATATATAGAAAATAATATCGAAAAAGTAAATAGCATCTACCAGTGGGATATTATTATTGAAAAGTATGAAAAGTTTTTGTTAAGCTTTTCTAGTTAACTACATAAAAAAGGACTAAAATGCGTACATCTACTCTTCTGATTCTATCATCGACTCTATTAAGTGCTAACGATTTTTCAAGCACTCTCTCCTCACAGGGTTTCACAGGACTTATTAACACTCCAAATGCTCAAGTTATAAGAGAAGGAGATGCACAACTTCAGTTTAATACTCAATTTGACAATCACTTACGTGGCTACAACTATAATACACCTTATAACTTTGAAGAAAACTATATAGCAGGAATAGGCTTTCTATCATCATCTGAATTTGTTGGAAGACTAGTAGAGGCACCAGGGTTTGCTCGTGATCTTGCTGCAAATATTAAAATTCAAATTCCTTATTATCATAAATTTTTACCTAATATCGCTGTTGGAGCGCAGGATTTAGGGGGAGAAGCCAACTACTATGATAATACTTATATTGTAGCTGATAAAGAGCTTTGGTTTTTACGAGCTTCATTAGGTTATGGGAAAAGTGGAGATAATATTAATAGAGAACATGGAGAAAATACGAAACTTGGTAAACGCATGGATGGAATCTTCGGAGGAGTAGAAGCCAAAGTAACCGATTGGTTCTCAGTAATGGCAGAACATGATGGAGAAGAAAACCATGCTGCTATTCGTATGGCCGTTCCTAAAAGTCTACTCTCATCTGTTAAACTAGAAGCTACTTTAGCTCAAAACCTAACAGAGGCACAAACTCATGTAGCTATTAATTTAACGGTACCTCTTTTCGCGAAAAATACAACAAACATTCCTTATAATGAAAAAAAATCAAATACAAATAGTAGCATTTCAACAATAGAAAACAGTATAACCCCTACTCCAGTAATCGAAGTTCAAAAGAATACTACAAATAACGCTGGTCATTTATTAAAAAATATCCAGCAACAACTCGTTAAATTTGGTTTTGAAAATGTACAAGTTGGAGAATATAAAAAGAGTATTTATGTAAAATTTGAAAACAGTATGTTTGATCATACTGATTTAGATGCCTTAGGTTATGTTATAGGGAATATTAGCAATAGCTATCCAAAAAACAAGCACTATATTGTGACTTTACTAAAAAATAATCTTCAAACCATTACAGTAAGTGGAGAAAGCAAAACTTTTCAAAACTATTTAAAAAACCCTAATCCTCTAAACAGTCAAAAACTAAAGAATAATTTAGTATTTTCACGTGATTTCAATGAAAAAAAAGTGCAATTTATCTCTATTAAACCCCAAAATAGTAGTTTCTTTAAACCACGTATTGAACTTTCACCTGGATTTATAACTTTGGTAGGAACAGAAGTTGGTGCTTTTGACTACTTAACAACTTTACGGACTAATATCTACATGCCTGTTTATGATGGACTGGTTCTTTCTGCTCTATATGAAACGCCTCTTGCTCACAGTGAGAATTTTGAAAACAATAAAGTTTATGGAATACGTCATGCTGAAAGACTAAATAATCACTTAGCTACAGTCATGGCACATCAAACTGTTAAATATGATGCATTACTCAATACTTTTTCGGCTGGACAATTTCAAAGTGACTATTATGGTGTTTTAAATCAAACAAATATCACTAATAGTTCAGGAGAACATGGTTTAGGTTTAAAAACAGGTTATTTTGAACATAGGGACAAAACTATTGATGATGATAAAAATATCTACTTAGCTTCTTATCGTTACTTTTATCAACCACTCAATCTTTTTACAGAACTAACCTATGGTCAATATTGGAATCAAGATAGAGGAACAACCCTTGAATTTAAACGATTTTTTGATCAAACAGCTGTATCACTTTATGCACAAGCTGTAGGCTATAAATATGCTGGAGTTCGTGTTAGCATTCCATTAACAACCCGTAAACTTTATAATTCTAAAATTGTTCAAGTTAAAGGGAAAAGTGACTTTAGCCATAAGCTTAGAACATCATTACAAGAAGCAAGTGGAGGAAATATTCAAAGACCTTATGGAGGAATTAATCCACAATCAGACTTTGAATTAGTGAATACTTACTTAGATAGAGATCGTTTAAATGCTAACTATATTAAAGGGAATCTTGAAAGAATGAGGGATGCCTATATAACTTATAAAAACAACTAATTAAAAAGGGCTAAGCCCCTTTTCTTAATGCCATTACACCAACTGTTTTGGCAATAATCTCTAAATCTAATTTAAAGCTCTTTTTCTCAATATACTCAATATCTGTTCTTACACGATGAAGAAAAGTTGTTTCATGTCTTTCTGGAATTACTTGCCAATATCCTGTAACTCCTGGCTTTACAGCTGTTACAATTTTAAGTTCTAATTTTGTAGGATAAACCTGAAATTCATTCTCAATATAAGGACGTGGTCCAACAATTGACATATCTCCCAATAAAACATTAAAAAACTGTGGTAACTCATCTAAACTACTTTTACGTAAAAAGTTTCCTATATTTGGTATAATTCTAGGATCCTTTTTTAATTTTCGGAAAGTTAAATACTCTTGTTTTAAAAGACTATCTTCACTTAAAAGTTGTTCTAACTTTTTTTCTGCATCCACGACCATTGTTCTAAATTTATATACATAAAATAATTTTCCATCAAGTCCCAATCGTTTTTGTTTAAACAAAATTGTTCCCTGTGGTGAATTAATTTTAATTAATAATGCAACTATTAACATAATAGGCATAAATAATAAAATTGCTCCTAATGAAAATAAAACATCAAATACCCTATTAAAAAGATATTTTTTATATTTACTTACATAAGTTACTCTACTTATATTATATATCGTATCAACTCTATTTCTAGTATTAAAACTCATTGATGTGTCCATCTTTTTCCTTTTTATTTTTATTTAGAAATTATACTTAAATATTTACTATTATAAGTTTAAAAAAAATTAAAAAAAATATTTAATAACTTTATTTATTTAAAAATAGTTTAATATATTAAATTAAATTAAACTATTTTTTATAATAAATAAAACTCTCAAGCTCTATTTTGTTTAAATATATTTAATATAATTTAAATATATGAATAAATAATATATTTAAATTATATTAGTTGTAACTTGTAAGTAAAATTACAAATATTAGTAATGTTTCTAAGAATATTTATAGTACACTCACTTATAAATTTAAAAAAAGGATACAGAATGACTAAAAAAACAATTGTTAGTCTTGTTTCAATCATCGCTATAAGTACATTAATGATCGGATGTGGAGGAAGCTCATCTACAACACCTGCTGTTACTGAACCAGTTGCAGATACTGGAGTTATAGCTGGACAAACACAAACAGATAATACTACATTAGATGCTACACAAATTAATGCTGGTACAGTTAGTAAAGACATTGAATTAGTAGTAGAAACAGTTGATAAAGCAGCTACTTCAACAGCAACGATTAAAGCAGGAACACAATTTCTTGATGCTAATGGTGATATATTGGCAGATGTTGTTCCAAAAATAGCACTAACACAGAAAAAAGGTGAAAGTGCAACAGCTACGGAAACCACAAAATCTGTACAAACGGAAATTAACTTTACAGATGCTAATGGTAATAAAATCACACCAACTCAAGCAGTTGAAGTTAAAGTTAAGGCACCTGAAGGTTCAAAAGCTGGTGATGAAGTTCAACTCTCAATACCAGATGCAGCTGAAAAAGGTACAGGTCAACAAAAATTAGTTATTTTTATTGTTGATGCTAATGGATTCTTAACAGTTAGAATACTTCCTGATGCATTTAAAAATTTAACCGTAATTGTTATTATTGTTGAAAAAAGAACACCAGTTACAGGTGCTTCATAAAAAACTTTTTTCTTCATAAATCTAAAACTTTGTATAATTTTTATACAAAGTTTTGACCTTCTTCAATTTCAATCATCTCTTAACAATCTCAAAATAAAATCATAAAAAAAGCCTCAATTTGCTATACTTCCACAGGTGTGATAGGTAGTTGCTGGTGACATTGGTCACGAGAGGAAAGTCCGTGCTACATATGAGATAAGACTCCATCTAACAGATGGCCAGAGTAATCTGAGGGCAAGTGCAACAGAGAGAAGTCAGCCACACAATGGTGGTGAAGGTGAAAGGGTGAGGTAAAAGCTCACCAGTGCTTATGGTAACATAGGTAGCTAGGTAAACCCTGTCCGTAGCAAGAAGTAATGGTATTAAGTCTCATTAGGTCATTGAATTGACAAAACTACTTCGCTTGAGCGTATGGGCAACCATACGCCTAGATAAATAACTACCCACGACAGAACACGGCTTATCGTCACACCTATTTTCTTTACACAACTATCAACCATAAATTTAAAAGGCTTCTATTATGAAATACTTTATTTTACTACTATTCACACCCTTACTTCTTATTGCTAAAGTACATTATGCAAAAGTAGAACCATATGAAAATATTACATTAAAATCTGCTGTCTCTGCACAAGTCACTGAAGCTAAAATAAGCTTAGAAGGTTCTACTGTAAATGATACAATCATAAAGCTTGACAACAAACTTGATAAAAATAAACTCAAATCGAGTCATAACTCTTTAAGACTTATTCAAAGCATGATTCAAACAAATCAAAATATTTTAGCTGCCTTAAAAGAGTCACTTAATAAACAAAAATCCTATCATCTTCGTATTTCAGATATAACTTCAGCATCTAAGACCCAAAAAGACAATGCCTTTTATGCTTATACCAATGCAAAAACCCAATACTTTTCAACCAAAGAAAAAATTGATTCATTAAAAAAGCAAAAACTTGATTTAAAATATGAAGTAACTCGGCTACAAGATACATTAAGTAAAAAAAGTATTAAATTAAACAATATGTTTTTATACAAACTTCTGGTCAACAAAGGAGATTTTGTGAATATGGGAACATCACTTGCCCAAATCAAAGATTTAAGTAAAGGAAAATTAATTCTTTTTCTAGAATCCAGTGAACTAGTGGATATAAAATCTAAAACCATTTATATTAATGATAAGGCCTCTAAATTAAAAATATCTAAAATATGGAAAGTAGCTGATGAAAAATTTATTTCCTCTTATCGTACTGAAATAATTGTCAATAACCCACAAAATATATTCTCAAAACTCTTAAAAATCGAATTTAAATAAAAAGATATTACTTTCGTTTAACCCTAACGGTTTTAGGATTAAATAATTCTAATGCCTTAGCAATCATTGGTTCATCCAAAATATTTCGCTCATCTTTCTCTTTTGCTGCTTCAATCCCTCCATGTGCTGGAGAAATACAAGAACTCTTCATCTCTTCTTCTGGACTTTCTGAAATATGATTTTCAATCACACTTCGATTAGGTTGATTTAAAACTTCATCTTCAATCATTGAAGTAGGCTCTTCACTATCAATATTTATACTCGTCTCTAACATAGAGTTGTAATTTTCTTTCTTTTTAACTGGAGAAGGTGAGCCTTTCACAATATTTTTAATCTTAGTTTCATATCCAAATAATTCTTGTACAAAAGTTCTAATGGTCATCCAATTATTTTTCAAAAGCGTTTTTTGTTCTATATTAGCAATCGATTCCCATGTTAAAAGACTTTTTGTAAACGAAACATAGATGATAGCTTCTTTAAAACATTCTCCTAAATCATAATTTCGATCATACATCTTAAGCACTAACTCTTCAAAAAGCTTTTCACCGTGATCTAAAGTTTTTACTACTTTAGGCTTTATCACTTCCTTTTCAATTTTAGCTTCAATGTGATTATTCTTAATCATAGTTGTCGTTATTTTATCTGATACCTCATTGTTTTCTGGCTCACTTAACACATTTGTCTTTACCCCAGACAACTCTTTCTCCAAGCTTCTAATCATTCCATCAATTTCTTTAATATTTAAAGCTTCCATCATTTTAAATAAAGTAAGAGAAAGAACAAAATCACCATCTGAACCCATATTTAAAAGAGTTTTTCCTTCAGCTAATACCCTAAAAAATCGTTCAATAATCATAGGGTTAACAAGAGATGAACCACTTAACAATAATTCTTTTAAATAAAGCATTAATTCATCAATCACCATTTCAGCCTCAAATTCAGAAGCAGCATTAATAAATATTAAAATTTTTGTTTGATTTTTATCTAAGACATCATTTAACAATTCTGTTAACATAGATGGTTCAATAATTCCTAACATATTCGTAATTGTCACCATATTAATAAAGTTTTTAGAATATACAATGGCTTGATCTAATAAAGTTAAAGCATCTCGAACGGAACCAGCACCTGAACGAGCAATAATATCTAAAGCATTTTGTTCATACTCAACCCCTTCTAAATTTAAAATATGTGCTAAATGTTTCGCCACCACTGATTGAGGAATATTTCTAAATCTAAAGTGTTGTGTCCTACTTAAAATAGTAACGGGAAGTTTTAATGGATCAGTTGTAGCTAAAATAAATTTTACAAAAGATGGAGGCTCTTCTAACGTTTTAAGTAATGCATTAAATGCCTCTTTGGTTAACATATGTACTTCATCAATAATAAAAATTTTATAACGTGCTGTTGAGGGTTTATATTTTGTATGCTCTATAAGTTCTCGTATATCATCAATCTTACGGTTTGAGGCTGCATCCATCTCTATAATATCCATATGCCGTGAGGCAACAGCCATTTTACAATGGCTACATACACCACAAGGGTGAGAAGTAGCTCCTTTTTCACATAATAATGCTTTAGCAAATATTCGCGCTGTCGATGTTTTTCCTGAACCACGTAAACCAGAAAACAGATAAGCATGGGAGAGTCTATCACTCTCTAATGCCATGGAAAGTGTCTGTGAAACTGCCTCTTGACCAATCAAATCATCAAAGGTAGAGGGGCGATACTTTCTGGCTAAAGCTAATGACATGAAGAACTCCTAAAGTGTTAACGAATGTTAATATTGTAGTCAAATTTTACTTGTGATATAATTGATAAAAAATTATTAAGGATGTATATATGAGATGGGAAGACCGAGAGGAAAGTCGTAATGTTGATGACAGAAGAAATGCTGGAAAACCCAATAAAGGAGGACTACGTGGTATGCCTTCTATGGGTACTATCATGTTTCTCTGGCCTGTTATTCAACGTCTCTTAAAAACCAAATTTGGCTGGGCTATTATTGGCATAGGTGCTGTAGCTTACTTCGCAGGTTTTAATCCCGTCTCAATGCTATCCGAACAAAGTGTCGCACCTACAAATGAAATAGCTGATGATAAACAAAAACGTTTTATTGCTACGGTTTTAGGTGATACTGAAAAGGTATGGAAGCCAATTTTTAAACAACACGGAACAACTTATAAAGAACCAACAATGGTACTTTATCGTGGTGCAACAAACAGTGGCTGTGGTCATGCCTCTGCTCAAATGGGTCCCTTTTACTGTCCTGCTGATCAAAAAATTTATATTGATTTAGGTTTCTTTGATGAATTAGCTTCTAAACATAATGCCTCTGGAGACTTTGCCCAAGCCTACGTCTTAGCACATGAAGTAGGACATCACATACAACATATACAAGGAACCTTAAATAAAGTGCATCAAATGAAACAACAAGTACGAGGTTCAAAAGGTGAAAATCAATTGCAAGTACGTGTAGAGCTTCAAGCAGATTGTTATGCAGGAGTTTGGGCACATCATGCACATAAACGTTTTAATATCTTAGAGCAAGGAGATGTTGAAGAAGCCTTAAGAGCTGCCTCAGCCATTGGCGATGATACTTTACAAAAACAAGCACAAGGCTATGTTGTACCAGATGCCTTTACCCACGGTTCAGCAGAACAAAGAGTTACATGGTTTAGAAAAGGTATTAAAAGTGGAGATATTAATAGTTGTGATACAGGAATATAACTTTATAAAGGACAGATATTAAATCTGTCCTTTTGCATAATTAACCCATAACATAAAATCTTTTATGTCAAAATAACCTTTGGCTTCTGCCAAAGGCTTTCCATTGGCTCTTCTAAAATAGACTGTTGGTGCTAATTTAGGGTTTAATCCATAAGTTTTTGCCTCAGAACTATCTTTTTGTAATTTTACCCAAACAAAGTTTTTAAGTGCGTTTTTAACTTCTTTACTATTTAACGTATTTTTACGCATTTTTTTAGACCATGAAGAATGTCTATTCTCAACATAAACCATCACTTCTTTACCTGTTTGTGCTGCATAGTCCTCAGCTGAAGCCATATCATAAAACCAATTCTCACTTTTTGTACTACGTGATTTAACCGTTGTTATTTTTCCAATGTTCATACCAAGTTTTGTTTTTGAATCATTAATCCACAAATTAAAGTCATCTTTTCCCAAATAACCTTTTACTGTGTTTACAACTTTAAACTTTGGTGAAATAAAATAAACAGTAGGCGTATACCGTGTTTCAGGAAGATATTGTTTGGCTTCTTTTTCATTTTTGTCAGCAATCACAAAAATAAAACCTTGCATATTTTCTTGAACACCTGAGTCACTTAAAGTTCTATCTTGCATTTTATCACAATAGGTACATGCATCTGATTTCACATAAACCATCACAGGTTTATGATCTTTCCTCGCCTTAAGCAATGCGTCTTTTAAATCTCCCGATAAAAGTAATACTGGTACCCAAATAAGTAGTACGATTTTTTTCATTATTATTCTCTCCTATATTTAATTATTAATAGTGTAATATGATTATGTTAAAAATATTATTTACTTTGTCGTTTTTTAATCATTTTTATATTCTTTTGTGAATTAAAGGTTCTTTTTTAAGCAATACTGTTTTATAATATTAAAATTTAACATTAAAAGGAAAAGGAGATTCCATGAAGTCAATTATGACAAAGAACATTCTGCTTAGTATTTTATTCTTGCTAGGTCTAACCAGCTATACATTTGCTGCATCAGCTTTACCAGTAAGTGCACAAGTAACAGAGTCAGCAAAAGGTCAAGCAGACAAGATTCAAATCGTCCCAGAAATTAAAATTCAGGCACAAAGTTCAAGCACATCAAAAAACCCAAAACTTAAAGAAGGTGATGCTTGTAGTGATGAAAATTTAGAAGAAGTTCAAGGGAAAACTTTCACAGAAATTCCTATGGCAACAACGATTCCTTGTGATAAAGTTGACTGTAGTGATTTAACTGCTGCAAAACTACACAAAGACAATTATGTAAAACTTAATAATGCCAAAACAATTGCTTGTGATAAATAGTAGTCTCTAAACAAAGGTTAAATAAGTGTGGGAGCTTATTTAACTTACATTGCACTCTTCTAACTATTTTGCCAATCCAAATTTTCTTTTAGCTATAATCCTTCCTAAAATTAACTAGGTAAACAATTGTGAACTTTGAAACTTACCCCTTTGAAAAACTTAATACTCTTTTAGAAAAAATCCGTCCAAATGAGGACTATATAGCACTTAGTCTCACCATAGGTGAACCTCAATTTGAAACCCCAAAATTTATTTTAGATACGTTCAAAGACTCAGCACAGTTACTGAATAAATATCCAAAAACATCTGGTGAGCCTATTTTAAGAGAAGCCATGCTGAAGTATTTATTAACACGTTTTGATTTAAACCTTTCAAATACACAAATTATTCCTACTTTTGGTACAAGAGAAGTACTCTTTAATTTTCCTCAATTTCTCTTACATGATATTAAAAACTCTACTATCGCCTACCCTAACCCATTTTATCAAATTTATGAAGGGGCAGCAAAGGCTACTAATTCAAAAGTAGTTTACATTAACTTAAAACCAGAAAATAATTTTGAACATATAGTTGAAGAAGAGCAATTAAGTACTTGTAACTTTGTGATTATCAATACACCCAACAATCCTACTTCAGCTACTATGCTCATGACTGAATTAAGAAAATGGATTCGACTAGCACAAAAATATGACTTTGTCTTACTCAATGATGAATGTTACATTGATTTGTACTTAGATGAGCCTATACCTTCCTTATTGAATGCAAGTCTTGCTGAAGGAAATAAGGATTTTAAAAATATATTAGTAGTAAACTCAGTGTCTAAACGTTCCTCTGCTCCAGGATTACGTTCTGGATTTATCGCTGGTGATGCTAACATCCTTAAAGATTACATGACCTACCGAACTTACGTTGGTTGTGCTTCACCTCTACCACTACAACATGCAGCTGCAGCAGCTTGGTCTGATCAAAGCCATGTGGATAAATTTAGAGCCAAATACCAAAGAAACTTTGAAATAGCCAAAGAAGTTTTAGGTATTAACCCTCCCTTAGCTACCTTTTATATTTGGCTAGAAGTTGAAGATGAGATTCAATTTACAGTACACCTTTATAAAAACTATAATTTAAAGGTTATTCCTGGTTCCTTTTTAGGAAGAGAAAATCAAGGACAAAACTTTGTAAGACTTGCTCTAGTATATGAAGAAGAAAAAACAAGAGAATGCTTAGAAAGAATCAAAAAAGCCATAAGTTCAATTTCATCGAACAATAAATAAAATAGGAGATAAAATGCAACAAGAAGAAATAGACATAGAAGCACTAAAAAAAAATGAAGAGTTTTTAGGAAACTTAAAAGACATTGAAAAAGAGATGCATGATGAAAATAGTATTGCCAAAGGTTACCAACTTTTAGATGCAAAACTACTATTAGAATCAGCCGAAGAAGAGATAAATGAAATCTTTTCTTTCATTGTGAACACAGCCTTTGACATCCTTGCTGAAAAACTGGCCAATGGTGGAAAGTTTGATATGGATGATTATGAAGACTTAGCCACAGCCCGAGCAATCTATGAAAATGGAATTCAACGTTATAGTGAAAATGAAAAAAAAGCAGCCAAAGAACTTTTTTTAATTCTTTATTTCACCATAAAAGATGGAACCCTTGCTGAATCTATGCTCATTCATGCAGCTGTGGCTATGGCTGGTCACTCATTTGATGACTTTGTAGAAAATATTGTTGATGTTTCAAGTGTTGATGAAACAGAACCAACAGCATTTTTCATTCAAACCTATGTAGACCCCATAGATATACTCTTAAAAAAATATGCTAAAGAAATAAAAGATGCTAAAGCTGAGATTCAAGCTTTAGAAGAGAGTATGTAATGGAAATCGAAAAACAAAAAATACACTTCATTGGTATTGGAGGTATTGGTCTTTCAGCATTGGCAAAGCTTTTAGCCAATTGTGGTCATAAAATTTCAGGTTCAGACATTAAACAAACAGAAATTACTAATGATTTAGCCCTTAATTTTGGTGCAAAAATAACCATACCTCACCATGCTGATGCTGTAGAAGGGGTCAATAAGATTATCTACTCTGCTGCTGTTCGCCCTAACAACCCAGAATATCAAAGAGCCAAAGAACTTGGGATTGAACTCCTTTCCAGAAAAGAGTCTCTTATTGATATTTTGGGAGACAAGGAAGTTTATGCTGTAGGTGGTGCGCATGGTAAAAGTACAACTTCTGCAATGCTTTCCTCTATTATTCCAAATTCCAATGCACTTATCGGTGCTATCTCTAAAGAATTTGGTTCAAATGTACGTTATGCAGAAAATAACAAAGTAGTTTTTGAAGCAGATGAAAGTGATGAAAGCTTCCTCAATTCAAATCCTCACTTAGCTATCGTTACCAATGTTGAGCCTGAACACATGGAATACTATGAATATGATGAAGAACGTTTTTACAATGCCTATAAAAACTTTTTGAACCTTGCTCAAATACGTGTCATTAATGCAGAAGATGACTTTCTAGCATCACTTGAGATGAGTAGTACCAAGCTCTACCCATCCAAAGATATTTCCAACATTGAGTTTGTACTGGTTTATGGTGAGCCTCATACAAAATTTACCCTAAAAGACTTAGGTAACTTTGAAGTGTTTGGTTTTGGTAACCACATTGCGCTTGATGCTTCTTTAGCTATTTTAGGGGCATTAGAAATGGGTGAAAAACTTGAAGCCATTAGAACAAATCTCTTAAATTATAAAGGTATTAAAAAACGCTTTGATATAGTTCAAAACCATGAAAACTGTGTAGTAATTGATGACTATGGACATCATCCCACAGAAATTAAAGTCACCATGGAGTCACTTAAAGCATACAAAGAATTAAGAAGCTTTAACAAATTACAAGTCATTTGGCAACCTCATAAATACAGTAGAACCTTAGATAATCTTCAAGCTTTTATAGAATGTTTTGAAGGCGTTGATGAATTAGTCATCCTCCCCATTTGGGCTGCTGGAGAATTAAAAGTAGACATTGACTTAAAAGCTGCTTTCTCACGCTATAAACTTCATATGGCAGATAGTATCACCCGTAAAGATGGTGTGGTACAAATTATTCAAGATAATAACATTATTAAAGAATACCGTGAAGATCTTATCACAGCATTTGGGGCTGGAGACATTACTTACCAAATTCGTGGAGAAAATTAAAGTATAATTTTCAATAATATTTTGATATTTAATATCATTATCTATATTATTCTGCTAAAATACATTTAGAGGCTGTGGTTAAGATTTTTTAGTCTTGACTACTATGATGCGTTGTATTAAAGAAGGAAAAATTATGCAAGTAACATTAAGAAAGAAATTAGCCCAAGTAGTAAATTTAGTAGATAAACAAGTACAAAACCCAAATGTAGATCTTGATTATCGTATTCCAGGAATAACAATAACTGAGAAAAACTCTATCGCCACGAGTGAACCTTACCTATTACTTACCTGTACACTCAATGAAGAGTATACCCATACACAGCGTGTTCCTATTAAAGCAAATGATTTTAATAAGACAGCTCAAGAAATTAGTAAATTGGTTATCTCCTTTGTTAAAGAGTTTACAGAACAGTGTGCCTGTGTTCACGATGATGCCTATTAAACATTTCCTTTAGACCATAAGTTTTTTTTGGTCTAAAACCCTTCTAAATCTTCTTCATACATAATCTCTTTTTCTAACAATATTTCAGAAAGTGCTTCAATTTTTTCCCAATTTTCATGCACCAGTCTAATGGTGACCTCCTCACTCTCTCTCATCCAACGTTCAATGGCATCATTAACTTTTTGATCACTACATTGAGAGATATTGTCAACTTTCTCGGAATTATTTTTAGTATTATCTTTAATATTAACATAACGTACAGCTTCGTCCATACCATATTGAGCTACAGCAATATAAGCATCATTAATAGCATGTTTCAAATCTGAAGAAGCTTCCATGTCTAAACCATCAATCTTCCCATACTTTTTCATTTGTGCTATTCTGCCTGAAAGGGATATACAAATTCTACTTTTCATCCCCTCTATGGTAATGTTTTTTTGTAATTTATCATAATTGGTTTCTATGAAGCCATTGGCATTATTTTTAGGAATCACTGAAACTTGTTTTAGGGGGACATGAGGCATAAGTATTTTTGACATAATGACATGAGCTGCCTCTCTAATGGCTGTCTTCTCATACGCTTTTTCATCCAATATGGTAGCATGTCCTTCTCCATACTTAATAAAGTTAATTTGTTCAATTAAAATTTCTTGTGTAATGGCTGGAATATCATGTCGTATACAATAAAATGATGCTTCTTTACTAATCAACTCTAACTGTGCACCCGTTAATCCAGCCGTCAAAATAAGAAGCTTAGTCAAATCAAATTTACCTGAAGTTGGTTTATTATTTATAATTTTATTAATAAAATATTTTCGAGCATCTTTATCTAAATCATCAACAGGAATATGAATTTCAATCCTACCGGGTCTTATAATCGCAGAATCAATATTTTCTTTATAATTGGTAGCAGCAATAATAAACACATGTTCATCT
Source organism: uncultured Sulfurovum sp. (assembly GCA_902727915.1). Next base: position 80,495 of record CACVAU010000042.1, on the reverse strand, counting down.
TCTTTATTCCCAAAACCATCCATTTCGGCTAAAAATTTATTAATCTGTACTTCACGGCTATTTTCCTTTTCCCTTTTTCCAATGGTATCTATCTCATCAATAAATATAATAGCAGGAGCATAATCTTTAGCTTTTTCAAAAACTTTTTTAATTTTATCTAACTGAAGTAATTCTACTCCTGTAATAGAAATAAAAGGTAACTCAGCTTCTGCTGAAAATGCTTTTGCCAACAGTGTTTTTCCTGTTCCAGGAGGACCATAAAGCAACATTCCTTTTGGAGGCTGGACATTAAACTCTTTAAGAAGCTTTGGCTCTTTTAAAAACTTAATAACTTCAGAAAGTCTACTTTTTGCTTTATGATGCCCAGCAATATCTTCAAATGAAACATTTGGAATATCAAAAACCAAGCCATCTTCAGAAAAATCTTTAATTCTTTTTACCTGCTTGAAATGACAACTCTTTATTTTATAGTGTATGACCTCATCTTTAAAACTGAAAGCATGTTCTACTTCTAGCTTAATGTTTTTTCTAAAAAGCTCTTTTACTAGCTTTTCATCTTTAATTAAAGGATAAATGTTTTCATTTAAAAAATCAACAGCTTTTTTAGAGATACTTATTTTTATCTCTTCAAACTGTGCAATGTCCTTACCTTTATTATTGATATAACCTGTCACTTGAGAGAAAAAAAGCTCACCCATCTTATTTTTAATACGTCGTGCATCAAATTCTGGTGCAAAAACAAGTATTTGTGCTTTTAAAAAATTATCAAAATTTTTGTCTTTGATAAATGCTATCTCCATCGTATCTTCAAAAACTTGTTGATAGGCTAAAAAGGCTTTCTTTCCAATCGCTTCATAAGCAACATAATTCAATTTATTAAATAAAACAATGGTTGCTTGGGAGAAACGTGAAATAAGTTCAGGAATAATTGCTTTTTCATGCCCACCACTTTTAATGTTTCGCTTCTCTTCTCGTTTCAAAGCATCTAAAATCATTGTCTCAGCTTGTATATAATCATCATCAACAAGATTAATAAACTTAGTATCACCATATAACTCTTTACCCAAAGAAGAAGTAATAATAAAAATGGTTTCTCTAAAGTCAACCACAAAATTTGCATTACCTTCATTGTAAACCTTGCCATCATCATCACTACAAGGTTGGTCACTCATTTTATCCCAACCACAAGCATCTCTCATCTCTCCACCTTCAAAAATAGAAAGTAAATTATTTTGTATGACATTATCTGCTTTCTCGAAAGCATCAAGTACAATAATAGACTTTGGATTATCATAAACAAAACCTGTCAACTGCCCTACCCCATAACCAGACCAACCCTTTGGGTAACCATACAGTTCCCCACCATTTTGTTCATGATATTGTGTCATATCAAATTTACGTATTTTGTACTCAGACATCTCCTTGGTCATAAGTTCCGACAAATACGTCTTACCTGTCGCTGGAGGTCCTAAAAACAGGTAAGTAGCCTTAGGTCTATTTTTATCCATGACAATATTACTTTTAATACTATTTGAAATAACATCTATGGCTCTATCTTGTCCAAATAACTCTTTGGTCAGTGCATCTCTCATGTTATTGGCATCTTTTATGTAGTGTAAACCATCATTCATATTATTTTCTTTTCGTCAATTTTTTCAGAGTTTACCGATATTATTTTTAATATAATCATTAAAAATGTTTACATCTGTCCATCATGAAGTAATAAGCTCTTATGGTAACCTTGAATCAGCTAGAATATAGATTAAAAGATTGGCTTAAAATAAAAACCTACCTAAAGGAGAGTAAAAGTAGGTTTGATTTTTAATTATAGAAGTGCAATTTTTTAGGTGTTATGCGTCACCGTGTTTTAAAAAATTAAAATTTATAAATCATATCTAACTGTACACGCTCATAATCAGCATCTACATCTGTACTACTTTTACTTTCATAAACTTCATTGAAGAAAAAGTTTCCTGCAAGATAAAGGTTTTTACCTGCTTTATATTTTCCTCTAATTGCATGACCCTTCGCAGCAGTACCACCACCAAAATTATCTGAATCTGAATAAGCACCTAAAACTGCATCTTCTTGAAGCTCAGTATATGAGTATTTAACTTGCCAGTCCCCAACACGTTTAGCTTTACCCAGTTGAGCTGCTACGTCATAACCAAAGTTATTGTCGTCTGCACCAAAGTTATATGCCACACCTGCTGCTAGTTTTAATGGTTTACCCAATACATCTTTAAGCTGTAGTTCGGAAAATCCTTCTACAAGATGGTAATCATTAGCATACACATCTCCATTTAAAGTATTTCCTTTTCTACTACCAAAAAGTGTTGAGTTTCCTTTAAGACCATCATAAATATAGGCACCTGCCCCTAGATTAAGTTTTCCAGCGTCTACTTTTGTTTTGTGTACGTATTGTGCTATCAAAAGATTCACATCATCTCTTGCAACTGATGCTTCTTCCAATGTTGGTTGATTAATCCCTAAAGTAACTAACTTTGTGTCATCTTTATAATGGTAATTTACCCCATTCATTGAAATATCATTATCCCAAACAAGTTGTGACTTAATAGGTCGATACATCATATAAGGTTGTCTACCTATTTTATATTTAGCATTCTCAGACTTATACGTCATACCTAAAATGTTAAATCTCAATGATTGCCAAAAATAGTCACTCAAAGGTTCGTCATCTTCAAACGTTTGGTTGCCTGAAGTTGGATTGGCAAAACCAGATCTCATACCTGACTCAAAAGTAAAATTATCTGTTAGGTCAACATTTAAACCTAATCTTAAACGATATCTATTTCTGTACTTATTGTCTTGATCATCTCTTTCAATGCTCTCATATCTAAGTCTTAAATCCCCTTTAGCATGAATTCGATCAAACATGGTGTTATCAGATTTTTTAACGGCTGTTGTATCTGCTAACATAAGTGTACTTAATGCGATGGTCGATAATAAAATTTTTCTCATGTGAAAAACTCCTTTGATTTTGTATTGAGCGAAGTATAAAACAAAATGGTTACAAAATGATTACACAATGATTACAAAGTCATTCCACTCACAGTTAGATAGGCACTTAAAGACTTTTTAGTTAGAATATCATCCTTTTAAACGCATAAAGGATAATAATTACTTATGATAAAAAAAAATCTTATATTAATACTAAGCACTGTAGGACTCTTAATGGCAAACTCCTTACCTCAACACCACTCAAAAACCCTTGAAAATGGCTTACAAATAGTCGTTGTTCCCATGAAAAACAACTCAAATGTCATTACAACTGACATCTTTTATAAAGTTGGTTCTCGTAATGAAGTGATGGGGAAAAGTGGTATTGCACACATGCTAGAACATTTAAACTTTAAGTCAACAAAAAACCTAGAAGCAGGTGAATTTGACAAAATTGTTAAATCAAAAGGGGCAACCAACAATGCAGCTACTTCTTTTGACTATACACATTACTACATAAAGTCATCTTCAAAAAACTTAGAAACTTCTGTAGAACTGTTTGCAGAACTTATGGAGAATTTAAATCTTAAAGACGAAGAGTTTCAAATCGAGCGTGATGTTGTGGCTGAAGAACGTCGTGTTCGTACAGACAATCCACCCATTGGCTATTTATATTTTAGACTCTTTAACACCCACTATGTTTCGCACCCTTATCACTGGACACCGATTGGCTTTATGAATGATATTCAAACTTGGACAATTGAAGACATTAAAGATTTTCATTCAAAATACTACCAACCAAACAATGCCATCTTAATAGTAACTGGTGATATAGATGAGAAAGAAGTTTTTAAAATAGCTGAAGCAAAATTTGGAAAAATTAAAAATCATACTAAAATTCCTGAACTAAAAATTGCTGAACCAAAACGTGATGGAAGCATTAGACAAACAATTAATAAAGAAAATAATACAGTTGATACCGTTGCCATTGCCTACCCCATTCCCAACTATGAACATGAAGATCAAATTGTTCTTTCTGCCATAGCTGAACTTCTCTCTGCTGGAAAATCTTCACGTCTTTATAAAAAAATTATTGATGAGAAACAAATGGCAAACTCTATTTATGGTTATAACATGGAACTCACTGATGATGGTGTCTTTATCTTCATGGGTATGGCAAACCCTGGTATCAAAATAGATGACTTAGAAAATGAGATACTTTCAGAAATAGAAAAAATAAAAACTGGAGATGTAAGTAAAGAAGAACTTGAAAAAGTAAAAATTAATACTAAGGCTGATTTCATCTATTCACTTGAAGACTCTGCAAGTGTTAACTCTCTTTATGGTTCTTATTTGGTTAGAGGAAACTTAAAGCCTTTACTTGAATATGAAGAGAATTTAGCTAAAATTACGCCTGAAATGGTTACAAAAATAGCCAATAAGTATTTTAACAACGATTTAAGCACAACCATAATACTTAAAAAACAGAATGAAAAGCAAGTAGGAATAAAGTAAATGAGTAACTTAATTACAGGTGCTACAACAGCACTAATTACGCCATTTAAAAATGGAACACTGGATGAAGCAACTTTTGCAAAATTAATTCAAAGACAAATTAACAATGGTATTGATGCAGTTTGTCCTGTAGGAACAACTGGCGAATCAGCAACACTTAGTCATGATGAGCATAAAAGATGTATAGAGATTGCTGTAGAAGTTTGTCAAAATACAAACACAAAAGTTCTTGCTGGTGCAGGTTCCAATGCAACCCATGAAGCCATTGAAATTGCACAACATGCAGAAAAATGTGGTGTAGATGCTATCTTTTCAGTAAGTCCCTACTATAACAAACCTAGCCAAGAAGGTCTTTATCAACACTATAAAGCCATTGCTAAATCTGTAGAACTACCCTTTATGCTTTATAATGTTCCAGGAAGAACTGGAGTAGATATCTCTGCTGATACTGTTTGTAGACTTTTTGATGATGTACCTAATATTTATGGAATAAAAGAAGCAACTGGTTCTATCGAAAGAACGGTTGAACTTTTAGCAAAAAGACCTGATCTTTATGTATTTTCTGGGGATGATGCCATTGACTACCCCATCTTAGCAAATGGAGGAAAAGGAATTACTTCTGTCACCTCTAACTTGTTACCAGACATGAAATCTGATCTTGTTCACTTCGCTTTAAAAGGTGATTTTGCAGCTTCTAAAGCGATTAACGATAAACTCTATAATATTAATAAAATAATGTTCTGCGAAAGTAATCCTATTCCCATTAAGGCTGCCATGTATATTGCAGGTCTTATTGATACTTTAGAATACCGATTACCATTGGTTCCTCCTTCAGTAGAGAATATGAATGCCATCGAAGACATTATGAAAAATTACAACATAGTAGGAGCATAAATGTCATCTAACAAAGGTAAAACTGTCGTCATCACAGGTGCAACTAAAGGTATTGGTAAAGCCATAGCTGAAAAGTTTGCATCACAAGGAGTAAATGTTGCATTTACTTATAACTCAAATGTAGATGTTGCTAAAGAAATAGCAGCTGATTTAGAGTCAAGATATGCTGTTAAAGCCAAAGCTTATCCTCTAAATATTTTAGAGCTAGATGAGTTTAAACCTCTGTTTTTAGCCATAGATGAAGACTTTGATAGAATTGACTTCTTTGTATCAAATGCAATGATTTATGGTCGTCCTGTTGTTGGTGGTTATGGTAAGTTTATGAAACTAAGACCAGCTAAAGGTTTACAAAATATTTATACAGCAACTGTTGGTGCTTTTGTACGTGGTTCACAAGAAGCTGCTACCCGAATGCAAAAAGTTGGTGGGGGTTCAATTGTAACCCTTAGTTCTACAGGTAACCTTATCTACATTGATAACTATGCTGGTCATGGTACAAACAAAGCAGCTGTTGAAGCAATGAGCCGTTATGCAGCTGTGGAACTTGGTGAAATGGGCATTAGGGTTAATGCTGTATCTGGTGGTCCAATTGATACCGATGCACTAAAAGCATTTACCAACTATGAAGAAGTAAAAGCAGAAACCATCAAACGTTCAGCTGTCAATAGAATGGGAAGCCCTGAAGACTTAGCTGGTTCAGTCTATTTCTTATGTACAGAAGAAGCTTCTTGGATTACAGGTCAAACCATTGTTGTAGATGGTGGAACAACATTTAGATAAATATTATTCCTAGGGTGTTGTCCCCCACAACACCCTCTTACCTACTTGTCAATTTATATGACAATTTAAATTTCACTTGACGGTGTTTTCGGGGAAAACACCCTACCTAGGAATTCTCTCATGCAAAATAACAAAATCGTCAATATCCCAAATATCTTAGCTTTTATTCGTCTACTTTTAGCTCCTGTTATGTTTATGCTCTTAGTCAATCAAGATGCTGCTATGTTTGAAGGTATACACTCCTCTTGGCTCAACTATGCTGCTGCTTTTATATTTGTTGTCGCGTCTGCAACTGATTTTTTTGATGGCTATATCGCACGTACTTTTAATCAAATTACTACGATGGGTAAAATTCTTGATCCACTAGCAGATAAAATGCTTACCCTTGCTGGATTTTTAGGACTGATCATGTTAGGGGAAGCTTCTCCTTGGGCAATTTTTCTCATTATTACACGAGAACTATTCATTACAGGTCTTCGTGTCTCAGCTGTAGCAGAAGGCATTGACATTGCAGCTTCATGGATGGGGAAAGTTAAAACAGTGGTTCAAATGATTGCTATTGGGTTTTTACTCATGGGTTGGTATGGAGGAGAAATTCTTCTTTGGATTGCAGTTGCTCTTACACTTTACTCAGGTTACGAGTACGTAAGAGACTTTTTTAAATCAGTTAAGATGTAATTTCCACTACGCTCTTAGTAAAAATTACAGAGCGTAATTAAATGTTAGTCGTAAATACGTCCTAAATACTCTGCGTAAATATCTCTGGCTGTATTTAATGCTTGTACAGACTCAAAATTGAGCTTTTGCTCTTTCGTAATTGGTGTAGAGAGTAAATATTCTGAACTTCTCATAATTTTCTCTGTTTCTCTCATTACTTTTTGAGAACTTGGATGATACTCTTTGTCTTCCTCATACTTACCCTCAACATATATAATTCTTTTTAATACAGATACTTGTTCATTTAAAATCATTTCAAGATTAGCCACCTCTTCTGTAACTTCTCTTAAATGTTCATCTACCTTCTTAATTTCTCTTTGACACTCTTCTTGAGACATACAATACTCTTTAGAATTATCAAAAGTCTCTTGGGCTACTTGTAAATTTTTCTTTCCTCTAAAATTAATACGAAGGGCATAAACCAACCACGCCATTATTAATGCAGAAAAACCTAAAATCAATGCACCAACCGTTAAATTACCATTAACAGCTATCATATCTCCACCAATCCATGTTAAAATAGGATTAATATGTGTACTCACATTATCCAAGGTGATGGTATTCAGATCAATCCCTAATTTTGAAGTAGCTAAATAAATCCATGCCACAACTGTTAATAAGGCAACCACTATGGCTAACATAAGTCCTGTAAATCTTCCTGAGTTTAAGCTTTTAACAAAAAACTTTTCTTCTGCATTTGAATCAATTTCTAATTCAAACGCTTCTGCTTCTTCAAACGTTGTATAATTAAAACCTGCTTCTTCCAACAAAGTTTCACTGTTTGTAAATACCCTATGATTAAAAGTGCGCTTAGCCTCATCAAATGCTTCGGCTGCTGTTGAAACACCTACTTTACATTCTGCCACATCTGAATCTACTTTAGCCACTAACGCTTGTGATGCTTCAATAAGAGCTGCTGCTTCGGCCAAGTTACTTTTTTGCTTTTGACCTATGTTTTCAGGCTCTTCTCTTAACGCTACGTCATCATGATTATCATCCATTTTACCCTCTTTTTTACATTTTAGAAATTTTGGGATTATTTTAGCATAATTTGATTATTTTCCATCTAAATTTAAAGCCCTACTTTTTAACCTAAGCTTGGTATAATTCACCTCAATAAATTTTTACATTAACAGGACAATTATGGGGACTTTAATCGCCTTATTAGTATTTTCATTTTTAATATTTTTTCATGAGTTAGGACACTTTTTAGCTGCCCGTTATTTTGGGGTACATGTTGAAGTTTTTAGTATTGGTTTTGGTAAAAGAATACTAACTAAAAAATTTGGTGCAACAGAATGGAGTTTCTCTCTTATTCCAATGGGTGGTTATGTCAGAATGAAAGGACAAGATGATGCCAATCCAGAACAGAAGTCTTATGATGAAGATTCATACAATGCAAAAACACCATTCCAACGTATTATTATCTCTTTTGCTGGTCCTTTTGCTAACTTTCTTCTTGCTTTTTTACTTTATTTAGCTGTTTCAAGCATTGGTGTTCCAACGCCTCTTGCTAATGTTGGTAAACTTATTGACAATTCACCTGCTGTTCATGCTGGTATGCAACTTGAAGATACCATCAGTAACATTGATGGAAAGCCAGTTAAATACTGGCATGAAATTGGTGAAAATATTGGTCAAACAAACCAAAGTCACCAAATTACCATTTTACGTAACAACACGTATCTTGACCTTATTATTACGCCTAAACTCTTAGAAGCCAATAATATTTTTGGTGAAAATGAAAAACGTTATTTACTTGGTATTAGCCCTAACCCCAATAAAATGGAAAATGTATCTTACGACTTAAGTGATGGTTTTGAATTTGCTTATGAACAAACACAACAGTCTTCACTTTATATTTTAAAAAGTTTACAAAAATTAATATCAGGACTTATTCCCCTTGAAAATTTAGGAGGTGTGGTAGGCATTGTTGATACCACTTCTAAAGTTAGCCAAATGGGACTTGTTGCTATACTCATGTTTACAGCACTTATCTCTGTAAATCTAGGTGTGATAAACCTCTTACCCATACCTGCATTAGATGGTGGTCATATTCTTTTTCATACCTATGAACTCATTACTAAAAAACCAGCGAATGAAAACATTATGTTAAAGTTAACACTATTAGGTTGGGCCATACTTTTAAGTTTAATGCTTTTAGGGTTATACAATGATATTAATCGATTACTAGGATAAAAAATGAAAGAACTATTGAGACAAAATTTAGATAAAGTTATTTGGAATATTGAACAAGCTCGAATTAGCATTTCAGAGCATCATATTGTGCAAATAGTAGCTGTTGGAAAATATTCTGATGAAGAAAATATCAACACACTTTATGAGTTAGGGCAACGTGCCTTTGGTGAGAATCAAGTACAACAACTACAAACACGAATGCACAACTTAGAAGCTTTACCTTTACAGTGGCACATGATGGGACATTTACAGTCTAATAAAATTAACAAACTAATAGAACTTAGACCTTTTTTATTTCAATCATTAGACTCACTACCATTAGCAACAACACTTAATACTAAGCTATTAGAAAAAAATCAAAAAATGAACTGTTTATTACAGATCAATGCTGCTAAAGAAACAAGTAAATCAGGCGTTAACAGTGAAGAAGCATTTGATATCTATCAACAAATTCAAGAAAGCTGTCCACAGCTTAAACTCAAAGGAGTTATGAGTATTGGCGCACATGTTGAAGATAAAAAAATAATTCAAAATAGCTTTGAAACAACCCATAATATTTACACTTCACTTAAAAAAGAGGGTGCGAGTATCTGTTCCATGGGTATGAGTAACGACTATGAACTTGCCATTAAATGTGGTTCAAATCTTGTCCGTATTGGTTCTAAAATATTTAAATAACATAAAGGTTAAAAAACAATGAGACAACTTGTACATTACTATTATCATCAGGAAAGATTAGTAACGTGGCTAAAAGAAAGTAAAATCATCTCTAGTAATAAACTACTCATAGAGATAAATTTTCCAGATTCTGATCAGCATAAATTAACAAAGCTTCTTAATTTATTGTCTAAATTATTACCAAATGCAACCATTGTGGGTATGCAAAGTTTTACCTCCTTTGTCAATCATAGAGTAACTGATATTAATCCTCAACCTGTCATCTCTGTTATGGAATTTCAAAGTTCAAAAATTTCTACAGAAGTCTTAGACTTGACTCAACAAATTAATGCTGATGAACCTAGCATTGACTTTTCTAAATTGGAAAAGCATCTTCAAGCTGATACCAAAGCTGTTGAAGTATTATCCTCATATAACGAAGAAGAAAGTGCCATACTCATTAACACCATTGGTGCTAAATTTAATCACCTCAAAGTCTTTGGTGGAGGTGCTACCTCAAAAATACAAAATGAAAGACACTCTTTTGTTTTTCATAACAATACCATTTATAAAAATGCTTTTATTCTTATCTTTATGCATGGTACAAATCTTAATGTTGAACTTTTTCAAGCTTTTGACTGGAAACCCATTTCAAAAAAGAAAGTTATTACTAAAGTACAAGAAAATTCTATTTTAACCCTAGATAATAGTCTTGCCTTAGACATTTATCGCAAATATTTCCCCAATATTGAAGAAGATCCCTCTGTGGCGTTACAGGTTCCTTTATACATTACTAAAAACAACATCTCGACAACAGCCCACATTTTAGACATTGACTTCTCCAACCAAAGTTTGCTAATGGCACAAAAGTTTGAAGAAGGTGATATTGTTCAACTCTCAATTGGTAACTATGATTCCATGATGAACCGTATACAAGAGATTCATGATTTTCTTAAAAATACACCAGCACAAGCACTTTGGATTGGGGCTTGTGTTTCCTATGAATATGGATTTAGAATTCCAATTATTCACTACATTTCTAATATAAAGAAAACAAATCAAATCTTTGGTTATTGTACCTCACAAGAGTATTATAATACTATTAATCAACCACAAACTTATCATAATCAATCTTTTTTAATGGCAACCATTACCGAATCCAATTCTGAATATATTGAATTGTCAGAATCAAAAAGCACCAATATTGGTCCTTTTGAATTAGCCAATAAAAACCTTTATTCCATTATGCACCGAACTTCTAATGAACTCAATCAGTTAACTGAAAACCTAGAAAACATGGTTGAACAAAGAACCAAAGAACTGGCAACCTTGAATGAAGAACTGCAAATTAAAATTAAAAATGCTGTTCGTAAAGAAAAACGTCAAAATGCCATTATGAACCAACAATCTCGACTGGCTTCCATGGGTGAAATTTTAGAGAATATTGCCCATCAATGGAGACAACCACTCAATACAGTTTCGTGGATTATGAATGATACCCTCATCAAAGCACAATTGGGTCGCTCTGAAGAAGTTAACCTTGAAGACTTGGCTAAAAAAGTGAATAACTCCATTCAATTTCTTTCTGAAACCGTTGAAGACTTTAGACGTTTTGTTGATCACTCAGATATGGCACAAACCTTTAACATTAAAAAAACCATTCAATCAACCATTATGCTCATCAAAGAGACACTTATTAAATCTAAAATCAGTATTGACCTAGATTGCCCTGATGATATTAACTATAAAGGTTTTGAAAACGATTTTAAACATGTCATTATGAACCTTATCAACAATGCACGTGATGCAATGGAAGAGCGTAAGATCATCGATGGACATATCTCTATTCGTGTATATCATAAGAAAGATGAATTAATAATCGCTGTCAAAGATAATGCTGGAGGTATTCCCAAACCAATTCTAAAAAATATTTTTGAGCCTTACTTTACGACTAAACACAAATCAAAAGGAACAGGTCTGGGTCTCTATATGTCTAAAAACCTTATTGAAAAAGTAAAAGGAAACCTAGAAGCCTTTAGCATTGTAAATAAAAAAACAACCTTTATTATTACCCTACCTGATGAAGGTGCCAAACCAACTCCTTCACTTAAACTTGATGAACATGAAAAAAAAAGTGTTAAGAAGATAAAGAAATAAAATATAAAAAAGTAAAAGAAAGATAAAGATAAAGAAGTCTACTACTTCTTTATCTTTTTTAAGGAACATAAGCAATGGTAGGTATGCCCATACCTTCAGGATAACCACACATTAAATTGGCAGCTACCATAGCCTGAGATGATGCACCACGTAATAAATTGTCAATCGCTGAATTCACAAACAAAGCATTTCCATTTTTAGCAGCAAAAATATCACAAAAGTGTGTTCCTGCTGTGCTTTTAATGTCTACAGGTTTTTCACGAATACGAATAAACATATCATTTTCATAATGTTTTTTCAATACTTCCATGGGATTAATATCTTCTTTCAAAGTAGCATAAACAGAAACCAACTCCCCACGTGTCGTTGGAATAAGATGAGGCACAAAGTTGACATTCATCTTTTTACCGTGTACTTTTTCTATCTTCTCAGCAATTTCAGGTGCATGTCTATGTTTTAAAGGATTATAAGCAAAAATATTATCATTCATATTTACAAAATGTGTGCTTTCAGAAAGCTTCTTACCAGCCCCTGATACACCTGACTTTGCATCCACAAACAAAGGTGCATTCTCATCAAGATAAGGAATAAAAGGTAATATTGCTAATAATGTAGCCGTTGGATAACATCCCGGCCCAGCTGCAAGTTTAGCTTTTTTTAAATCTTCTCTATAATACTCAATAAGTGCATAGACAGATTCATTTAAATGTTCTTTATCTTCATGTTCACAATAATGTTCTTCATAAGTTTCTAAATCCAATCGATAATCAGCAGATAAGTCAACTACCTTAACGCCTTGATCTATTAGCTCTCTAGCAAATCCCATTGAAGCCTTATGAGGCAGTGCTAAAAAGACTAATTCACAATGCTCAGCAACAGCTTTTACTGAAGCTTCTTCAACAGGGTACGTCATAACATCTACCAAGGAGGGATGCAATGCTTCAATAACAGTATCACCTTTAGTTGTGGCTAAATACTTTAAAACAAATTCTGGATGTATCGCTAAAATTTTAATCAATTCAAGTCCAGTATATCCACTGGCTCCTACTACCCCTACTGTTGTCATTAAATCTCCATTGCCTCTACAGACTCAACATCAAAAGTCTTATTTCCAGACGGAAGTTTAATATTTACCTCATCACCCTCTTCTTTTCCAAGTAAGGCACGTGCCATAGGAGACCCTGATGATATCCAACCTTTATCAAGATTAGACTCTTGCGCACCAACAATGGTATACGTCACTTCAGCATCATCTTCTTGATCAATTAATGCAACTGTAGAGCCAAACGAAACACGTTCATGTGCCAAAGAAGCAGGATTAATTACTTGCGCTCTCCCTACTAAATCTGTCAAGTCTAAGATACGTGCTTCCATAAGTCCTTGTTTGTCTTTAGCAGCGTGATACTCGGCATTCTCTTTTAAGTCACCTAATTCTCTTGCTACATCAATAATATGCGCAATCTCTCCACGTTCAACTGTTTTAAGATGTTCTAACTCTTTAGATAACTTGTCAAATGTCACTTTTAACATTGGTTCTTTTTCCACTTTATTTCCCTTTATTTTTTTCATAAAAGTTATTATAGCAGAATGAAAAAGAGTATCAAGATGTAAAAAGATTTTTTTAAAGAAGTAAAAGTTAAAATAGTCCTTTTTAAATCTCAAATTAATTCTAAATCTTTTCAATCAAAACTATGTACTTTAGTAACGTACTTTAGTGTAAAGTTAGTGTAATAATGACGTAAAATTCACTATCTAACCAAATTAAACATAAGAAAAGACTATAATAATTTCTAAAATACTAAAAATCATTAAGGATAGGAAAAATATGGAGAACTTTCAAAAACTAGATTATATATTAGACACACATATGAATGCTACTGAAGTAACTCAAGCATTTGGATTTAAAAGTGAAACCATGCTTTCTAAAATGAGAAAAGATAAAAGTAACATTAATACCATTCATATTGATGCCTTAGAACAATACTTTCACATACCTACCAAAATTTTTAGTAAAACCGTCAACAGTAAAGAGCAAATTGACAAAATTATTGAAAATTATCAACTGCAAAAAAAATTAGAAAAAGAACGTGCCATAAAACATAAAAGAATCTTAGAAAAACTGGAACAAGCAGGACTGATTCCTGACAATATTTTCAACAATGATAAACTCGAAGAAGAAGAGATAGAATCTTTAATTACGAAACATGCAAAAAACTTAAAAGTTAACAGTTTAGCTACTCCTTATATCAACCATTCAAAGGAAGTTTTTAAAGAGAATATAAAACTATTTCAAAAACTTAAAGGGGTTTGGTATGCTTATTTTTATCCCTCAAATCCAGCTTCAGCCGAAGATGGTGTTTGGGAAGTAAAAACCACTATTAATCAAGACTATTCCGTTGTAGATTATTGGGGCAATAAAGGCTACATTAAACTTGGAAAGAATGAAAGTATGATTATCAAAGAATCCTATGACCACCATGATTTAACTTTAATTCGTTTTTCTAACCGTCAAGTTCCTTCTGAACATTTTCGTTTTGTCATTATCTCCAATCAAAACAATACTCACAATGAGATGGTCAATTATGGTTTTTTTTCACGAAAACAATATGCGACACATGAAGCAAAAGAGATTTTAGGAAAACTTGAAAGTAAGCAACTCAAACTTGACCTAACCTTTAATGAGCGACTCAATGAAAGAGCCATTGTTCCTCAATCAACTAAAACTTCCAAGCTACCCCAAAGTAAGTAGTGTAGGACTGCTCTTTTAAGGATGCAGAGGGCAAGGTATCACCAACACGAGATTTTACAGCCAAACTATTAAATTGTTGTTTCCAAATATCTGTTCTGAAATGTAAAGAAAGATTCTTTGAATAGGCATAATTGTAAGCTAAAGAAGCTTTAAAACCTAGGGCATTGACACTGTCGTCCACAAAAGAATCTTGAAAATGACCATTAATAGATTCTGACATACTTACTTCTGCTTTACTATAAAGTAAGCCTATATGAGAAACCAACATACCCTTTTCAAGCATCCCTCTTTGATAAGCTAAGGAGAGTGCTACGCCATCTGTTTGATATTCAAAATAACTAATATAATTAAAAAAAGAGTCATAAGCATCAGAAGCATTTAAATTGGCATAACGATAAATACTATTCACAGCCCATGAGCTTTTATCTCCTTCTGCCAAAATATAATTAGCATATAAAGCAAATTCATCTTTATCAATTCTTGCCCAATTATTCAATGGAGCTTGTGTGGTCACCACATACATATTACTTTTAATTTCATCACTAACAAACTTCGTATAAGCACCAACTAAAAATTTTTCTTTAACATAGGAAAAACCAATGCTTGTTTCCAGAACATCATAATCAATGGCTGAATCCATCTCCGACGAATGTAATTCTATAAGATAAGAGCTATATCCTACATCAGTATGAATACCAAAGCCTTTTGCCTTTTTTTTGAAAGATTGTTCTTCCCAATACCTCTCATGCTTAGTCACAGCCTCTAATAAAATAGGTAAAAATACCAGTATGTAAAATAGCATTATTTTTCTCAATGACAATCTCCTATAATGGGGGCATAAAAGTAATATTTGCTTTTCTTGGAAGAAGCCAAATATTTTTTTCTAAATTGGTCTCTTCTAAGTTACTCTGCGTCCCATTTGACTCTTCAAGCTGTGAAATCCTAACACGTCGAAATACTTCTTCGATGGGTATCTCCTTATCATCTAAAAACTTTATGAGTCCGTAGGCATAGGAACTATGATTTTTATCATTTTTACTTACATCATTTGCCCGTTGCTGATGCATAGCTGCATAAGAAACAATGGTTGATCTTGGCATTTTATAAGAGTAGTTATTATCGAAAAAAGCCTCACCTATTTCTTTACTTCCTTTACCTGTACGTAGCCCTCTTGTCTGTAAATTTCCTCTAAAATTTTCCCCATTCTTGACTGCCTCTACAGCATTATATTGCCTATAATCTCTACAGGCATCAATACAAATAATGTTATAACGAGATTCAACATCTCTTAAAAAATCATAAAATTTATAAATACTCACCAATGTTTTTCTTGCTTGATCAGTCATTAATAAGTACTCCTCTGAAGCATTTTCATCTACAGTATTTCCATGTCCAGCAAAATAAATAAACACCATGGTATTATTGGGTTCAACCTCGTTTTTTAATGCCCTTAAACTCTTATTAAGTTCAGCTAAAGTTGTGTCTAATTTTAATGTCACCTTAAAACCAATTTTTTTCAAAACTTCAGCAATACTTGTTGCATCATTAATTGGATTTTTTAATACATTATCTTGATAGTTTTGATTTCCAATAACCAAAGCAATTCGTTTAACTTTTTTTTCTTCAATGCTAGGTTGCTCAACGCAACCCATCAGCAATAAAACACAAAAAAACATGATTGTTTTTGTCACAATAGTTTCCTTTCTTAATTTTTTTGTTATAATAATAGCATTATCTAAATAACATAGGACAATCACCAAAGGGGATTAAAATGAAAAAAACATTACTACTTCTAACCATGCCTTTATTTTTTATGCTAACAGCCTGTACAGGAAACACACTTAGTCATAAATTTATAGACACAAAAGCTAAAAACAATACATTTGTAGAAAAAAATGAAGAAGGCACAGGAGGAAACCCTGAAGTTTATATTGCACATCAATGTTTAAAAGGTAAATCGGCCGAAAGTTGTTTACAGAATCTCTTCTTAAATAAAAAAGAAGCTTACATAGAATCGTATGAGGTGATTAAACTTGCTGCACGAGGCAATGGTATTGAAAAAGCAACCATAACATTTGAAGGTGATGATTTATTTTTGCTCTATCTTGATACCTCTAACATTGAAACACCGTTAAGTGTTAACATTAACCTCGCAGAAATGTCTTCTGACCATAATTCTGTTCTCTTTATGCTTCCTGTTGAAGAGATTAACGAAGAAATTATTGTCAAAGATAAGCAAGGTAATATTGTGCTTCAATATCAAGTAGACAAAAAATGATACTAAAGTTAAGTAGTGTGGGATTTTTCACCCTACTGCTTGTTGCCTGTGGTGGTGGGGTCAGTCAACATGAACCCCGTGAAGAAAAAAGTTTATATTTTGTAGATGCACCCACCAATGGCATTGATTATGCCTGTGGTGAACGCAGAGGAGTTACCAAAACTTATACCTTCAATAATATCACTAAACATGGTGCTTTTAAATGTGTCTATTCACCCATTAACTTCTCTTTAGGTAGATTAAACTTAGGCAGTATCAACAATGTGGTTAATAACCAAACCATCTACCCCCAAGATTTAGTAGACGACTTTAATGGTGACTTCAACAATCAAGAAGTACTTAAAATCGCCATTATTTTACAATCTTTAAATGACAAAAGTAATCCTAACTATCTAAATATTCCTCAAAGTACTAAAGACAAAATCACCTTAACAAGTTTAAAAGGTTTAAGTATCAATGCAGTAAGTCAAGCCATCAGGGACATGGGGTTTACCCCTGTTAGTGCTGAAACTGCACGCATACACCTTATTTTAAATTCTCCCAATGCCCAAAGTGGTAAACCCATAATAAAACCATTTGAGGAAGAAGTCTCTACGGACTTAAGGGTGGGAGATAGCATTGGTAAACTCAATATTGACTCAGGTGATGGTACGCTTATTTACCCTTTTATTTTAGACGGATCAGCTAAAGAACATTTTATGCTTAATAATAATGGAAAACTTATTTTAACCCAAAGCTTTAACATACCCCAAACTGTTGAACTCAATGTAAGTATTAGCAATGAGTTTGGATTTAGTACCGTACCCATTATCATTCATGTTAAAGATTCAGGAAAAATTGGAAAAGTTCAAATGGGTCGGCTTAAAAATGCTACGGTTAATATTTTTAAACTTCTTGATAATGGCAAAAAAGAGTTAGTAACCACTGAAAGTACCAATGCCCAAGGCAACCTCAATATATTGGGTAATTTTGATTTGCATACCGAACTGCTTGAAGATCAAAGTTTTTACATTTATGAAGTTCGTGAAGGCTTTGATGTGGACATTGATGATGATGGAGAAGAGGACAAAACGCCAACTAAAAACCATGGTGTAATGCACTTGATTACTAAAGGTATTTGGCTTAAAAATGCCAACCAAAAAATACGTATTACCCCTCTTTCTGAAATGCTTTATAGCTATGCCTTGCGTGACAACTTTAACGATTTAGAAAATAGCTTAACAAAGTATTCAGAAATATTACTGAAAACATCACTTGATAATAACAATAAAATAGATGCCCAAGATATCTTACTCTTTAATCCTTTAAGTGATAAAAGCCTCCTTTATGAGACATTAATCTACAACAATGGCTACAACAATATAGTTCAGCAACTAAGAGCTGGCAATGCTAACTATAAAAATAGTATTTTTAATGCTTTTATTGTTGAATCTTTTCAATCTAATAGCATTGAAATTGTAGGTTCTAGTATTTATACCATTGACATGCTTAATAGTGGTGAATTTCGGATTTATGACTTAGAAACTAAAGCACTTATTGGAAAAATCAAACTACCCAACACACCTGTAGAAGAAGATAGCCATCTTATTTATGTTAACTTATCTGTTGGAGAAGTAAGAATCTCTAGCTTAACAGATTGGGCCTATGAACTTTTGATATCCAATCAAACAAAACCCCTCTTAGATGGGGAACCTTTTACCAAAGAACTTTTAATGTCAGGAAGTTTTAACCACATAACACTTGCACAAGGTGAAGTTTCTAGTATTTTTGGAAAAGAGAGACAAACCCATCTCTATAACTTAAGTACTGACACAGAAGATACACGAAATATTAAATACCTAAATGTGGACAAACACAATATTTTTTATCAATTTGAATTTGATTCCCAATTAAAAAATATTGAAAGTTTATGGGTGAATAATGACTATTTATATGTAATAGGAGACAATAAACTAAATATTTTTCATGAAACCAATACAGAGGCCAATTTAACAAAGGTATATACGGAAAAGAAAGTTTCTGGAAATATTGTAGGAATTGAAGAAAACATACTCTATATTTTAAAAAATAACTTACTAACACTTTATGATATCAACTCAGAAAGTGACCCCAAATTTATAGAAAGTTTTTTTGTTCCCTTTAACTATAAACTTGGTATTAAAACCAATGGTAAGTATATTACTACTGGTTCAAAAATTATTGATCTTCACTCACTTAAGGCTGCTAATATCAAGCCCTAAGTCAAATATCCAGCAGATAGGCTTAATAATCTTTTTCTAAAATACCATCAGTACTACGACATGCCCCAACAAGTCTTTCATAAGGATCACAATAACCTGATACTGTCGTAGGATTATTTTTCATAATAGAAACTTCAGAATTAGCACCCATATTTGAAGCTGTAGCCATAGCACCTGATAATAAAACAACACTCATAAGTTGTATAAATCTTTTCATGATTTATCCTTTAAATTAAAATATATGATTTACTATTTAAGTAATCATGGTGCTAGTTTATTAGAATAGGAGGAAACATGACAGGAACTTCTTAGAAACCTTTTAACGAATTTTAGAAACTTCTAGGAAACTTTTTTTTCTACTCTCTTTCTTTAAGCCCAACACATACAAATAAGGCTAACATCTTTTTCTCTTATTTTGATTATACAAGGGTGTTTTCCCCTGAAAACACCGTCAAAATTAAACACAAATATTTTAAACATGCACATTTGTATAACTCACGAAGAACAAGAAAGCGTAACATTTTTATAATATTCAGGTGTCTCCACAGCAAAGTGTTCAAATTCAGGTAGTTCATCAAAAGGGTGTTGAGCAATATAAAGTAACTCCTCTACCCTTTTAAAGTTTCCACCATAGGCTAAAGCAATGGCATCTTGAAGCATGTAGTTTTTTAAGATGTATTTTGGATTGGTCTTTAGCATTAATTCTTGACGTTCTTTTTGAGGTCGAGACTCTTTAGCCAGACGTTTGTCATAAAGTGTTAGCCAAGCGTCTAAAGGAATTGGATTCATGGCTAACTCAAAAATGGGCATTCGTTCAGCATCATAATGACTTAAGGTTCTAAAGAAAATCGTATGGTCTACATAAGCATCTTGTAGTGTTCCTATTAACTCTTCGATGAGACTCATGTCTTCATCTAGTTCTAACTCCAAACCTAATTTTTTACGCATGACTTCCATGTAAGCATTGGGGTAGATAAATGCACCATAATCATCTAGTTTTGTATCCATTCGTTTTTTATCAACTATGGGTTCAAATGCTTGGACTAGTTTTGTTAAGTTCCAGTATGAGATGTTTGGCTGTTCACCATAAGCATAACGCCCTGCTTTGTCAGTACTGTTACAAACAAAACCAAAGTCAAAGTCATCCAACATTGAAAAAGGTCCATAATCTATGGTGAGTCCAGCTATGGACATATTGTCTGTATTCATAACCCCATGACAAAAACCTACCCCTTGCCATCCAGCTATGAGTTTAGCTGTAGCTTCAACAACTTCAGAAAAAAGTTTAAAATAACATTCTTCGTCATTTTCTAAATGAGGGTAAGATTCTTTTATGACATAGTCAGCTAAAGCTTTTAATTTTTCATGCTCTTTAAAATAAGTAAAATACTGAAAAGTACCAAAACGTACCCAAGAGGATGACATTCGCATGACGACAGCCCCTTTTTCAATGCCGTTACGTAAAAGTTTTGTTTCTGAACCAATGATGCCTAAAGCACGTGTAGAAGGAATGCCTAAATGATGCATGGCTTCACTCATGAGATATTCACGAATGGAAGAGGGTAACGCTGAGCGACCATCTGCTGTGCGTGAAAAAGCTGTTTCACCACTTCCTTTGGTCTGTAAATTCCAACCATTGATGCTTCCATAGTTTATGGCTCTGCCATCTCCTAAACGTTGAGCATAATGACTAAACTGATGACCAGCATAACACATAGAGAAAGGTTTGGATGTTTGGGGAATAAATGTTCCATTTAATAGTTCAATAAAATGAGGGTCTTCAACACTTGCTTTATCAAGGTCTATGAGTTCAGCCACCTTTGGATTGGAACTTATTAAATAAGGTTCATCCAACGGTGTGGGTTCAGTGAATTCATAAAATTCAGCATCTAATTCAAGGTATTTGCTTTGGAGCGTAAGGTTTTCAACAGTCATAGGAATGTTTTACATTCCTTAGGCTTAAGAGTAGATAAGCTTCTTCTCTAAAAAGTAAACCCAGCAGAATCTTGCTCTTCAAGTGTCAAAATAGCTACTAAACCTTCAAGTTCAGGGTACTTCGTAGCCACATCTAAAATGTACTGTAATACCAAAGGTATATTTTCTAAATAGGCATCTTTCCCATCACGAATGCTTAAACGTGCAAAAATACCAAGTATCTTAATATGTCGCTGTAAACCTGTAAAGTCAAACCAACGCATAAAGGTTTCATCATCTACTTCTATGCCTTTTAAGTCTTTATAGAGTTTAATAAATCGTTTTCGTTCCCTGTCATCAAGTAAGACATAAGCATCACGTAAAAGTGACACCAAATCATAAGTAATTCCACCTACTCTTGCATCTTGATAATCAATCACTACCATCTCATCATTATCATCTATCATCAAGTTTTTTGAGTGGTAATCACGATGCACAAAAGTCTCTTGTGGCTGTGCTAATACCTCTTTGGCTATTAGCATAAAAGATGTTAATAAAGTTCGTCCTTCTACACACTCTACTTTTTGACCTAAATGCTCTTTTAAGTACCACTCTAACATAAGATTCATCTCTTCAAGTAAGAAACCCATGTCATAGGGTTTTAAGTCTACCGTCGGTGCCTTTTGCATCTCTACCAAAGTTTTAATGGCTTGTTCATAAGTCTCACGAGAACATCTGTCAAAAAGATGGGTTGAACCCACATCATCAAGGAGCATAAACCCTTTATGCAATTCAAAAGAACGAATGAGAGGGATCTTAACGCTTGTCTTTTTTAGTCTTAAACCAATGCCTACCATATCAGGTACAAACTCTTTGACTTGAGAAGCATCCATCACTAAAAGTTTTTTTTCTTGATTCTCTATTCTATAATATTGTCTAGCATGTGTATCAGCTTGAATTGCTGTTAATTTCGGTTTTTCTATGCCTAACCACTCTACCCAGCCTTTTAACTCTTTATGCATCTTTACTCCTTAAATCATTCGCGCAATATAGCATAGTAATGATTAATTAAACTCGGGACGCCAAAATCTGTACCAACGGTCTCTATATAAAGCTTTAATCACTATCCATCCTAAATAGAGAAAGAAGCCTAGTAAAGGGATATAGTAAACAAAAAATGCCCATAATGCTTTATAACCCTCCCAGTCTGAAAGTTCAGTAACAGACCAATAGGCAACCAAAGAACCAAATACAGGTACTAAGCCTGTAAAAAAAGCTGCAATGGCTGAAACAATCCCACCCCACTCATACTTTTCACTGTACCACTCATAAATGAAGAAAAATTGAAGAACAGTCATGACCATGTACCAAAGAAGATTTAGACCTACAAGGTTATAAATCCACTTAGGTCTTCTGTCTAACTCTAAATCATCTAGTTCACACTCTTTCCAGCCTTCATTAACGCTTTTATATAAAATATACTCAATACCCTCTGTATCAAACTCCTTGGTAAGTTCAGTAAATTCTGGCATATTATTTTCCATACCAACATCAAGTTCTAGTTGTTGATGCTCCCTTAGCTTAGTTATAATAGAAGAAATTTTATAATCACCCTCTATTATAAAACGTTGTATGTCTAAAGCTATTTTCTTTAACAGATCAAATGGAGTATCATCATCTATAGAGAATCTTATGGCTATTTTTTTCATTATAAAATCATAACATAAAAATATGCTATAATTTATACATGATTAAAGAACATGAATTAGATAAGCTTATTATCTGTAAAAAATGTCATACCTTACATGAAAAAATTCTATTAAACAAGAAGGAAAAAGCATTTTGCTCTGAATGTAATGTACTCCTTTATCAACAAGGTGAACATCTACTTGACAAAACACTTGCCTTGGTCATTACAGCCTCTATATCACTTTTTATTGCCTTCCAATTTACAATTGTTAGCATCAACATACAAGGCATGGAACAAAGTTTAACACTTCTTTCACTCTTTCTGGTACTTGCTGAACATGAGCAATATGTTGTGGGCATAATGTTTCTTTTTTTAATTGTTATTTTTCCCATTACAATCATTTTATCAACCTTTGTACTTCTCTTTTCTATGAAGCTACAAAAAGCAGGTTATCTTAGTAAACGCCTTTTAATTCTATTAGCCTATCTCAAACCTTGGAATATGGTTGATATCTTTTTTATTTCGCTCTTGGTCTCAATGGTCAAACTTTTTGATGTTGCCAACATAGAATTGGGGGTGGCTTTTGTGGCTTTTGTTTTCACTTTAATTCTTGATATAATTATCACTAAAATACTCAGTTTCCATGAGCTTTGGGAAATACACAATAAAATATATGGACAAACAAATGAAGAATAAACACTACATACGTTGTCACATTTGTGAAACAGTCAATTATGATAATGCGCTTACCCTAGAATGTAGACGTTGTCAGCATAAAATTAGTAACTCTCTAAAAAGTTCATATCATAAAACTTTAGCGCTTTTAATTACAGCCATCATTTTGTATATTCCAGCAAATTTTTATCCTATTTTAATAACCAAACAATTTGGAACAAACGCTGAAAGTACCATTTTAGGGGGAATTATCCATCTTTGGGAACTGGGTTCTTATCCCATTGCCATGATTATTTTAATTGCTTCGGTAGTTGTACCCATTTTAAAGTTTTTACTCATTATCTATTTACTTATAGCAGCCAAATACAAAACCCACTCAACAGGCTTAGACAAACATAAACTATTTTACATCACAGAATCCATTGGTCCTTGGTCCATGGTAGATGTGTTTGTTGTGATTATTCTCTCGGTACTCATTAACTTTACAGGCGTAAAAATTTATCCAGGCATCGGTGCCACAGCCTTTGCACTCATGGTCTTCTTCACCATGCTTTCAGCACTTTCATTTGACACACGCCTCATTATAAACCATACAAAAGGAAACATTTAAATGCCTATGAAGCAATATAATACACCAAGAATTAAAGAATCAAAAGGCATCCAATTACTTACAACCATTTGGATGGTGCCTTTCATTGCTATGATTATTGCATTATGGTTAGCTTTTCAATACTATTCCAAAGTAGGACCCTTGGTGAGTATAGAATTTAAAAATAATGCTGGACTGGTTGCCAAACAGAGTCTGGTTAAACTGCGTAATGTTATTGTAGGAAGTGTAGAAAATATTGCCCTGTCCAATAATGGTAAAGGTGTTACTGTCCAAGTTAGAATGAACAAAGATGTCGCTGATTATCTTAATAAGTCTGCCAAATTTTGGATTGTGCATCCTGATGTTGATTCCAGTGGTATCACAGGGTTAGATACCCTGCTTTCTGGCTCTTACATTGAATTAACAGCAACCAAAAGTGAACAAACTCAAAAAAATTTTCAAGGTTTAGAAGAAGCACCTACAGAAGACATGGCAGGAAGAATTTATCTGCTATCTGCGCCCAAATCATATCACTTAAAAAAAGGCTCCAATGTCTATTATCGTATGATGAAGGTAGGAAAAGTACAACATGTCACCATTGCTCCTGATGGTAAAAAAATTAATTTTGTTATTTTTATTCATCAACGATACATTCAGTACATTAACCAACATAGCCAATTCTATACCACCTCCTCGCTTTCTGTCGATATTTCCAAAGGGAAACTCGATCTTAATGTTGCCTCACTTTCACAAATTGCGCAAGGAGGTATCTCTATTTATACACCTACACAAAGCTTAGGGACAAATGCACATTTAAAATTAAAAAAAGGTCATTTGTTTCCGTTGTATAAAAACTTAAATCAAATGAAAGCAAAACATCTCATGAGAGGTGTTAATGACAAAGTTTATAAATTTATTTTCAATGAAAGCATCTCTCAACTTGAAATCGGCTCACCTGTAGAGTTTAATGGTTTTCAAGTAGGACATGTTATTGATATTTCAAGCCATTTTAATGCAAAATCTAAAGCTGTTGAATCTGAAATATATGCCATTATTCATACCCAAGGGTTTTCTACCACAGGCTCTGCCCAAGAGGGTGAACAAATTATTGAAACCATGGTCAATGATGGACTCAAAGCAAGACTGAACAGTATGATACCTGTTATTGGAACAAAATTCATAGACCTTGTTTTTGATAAAAACACCAGTGCTTCACTCAGTATGGAAGAAGGATTTAATCTTTTCCCAACCCTAAAAGCACAACAAGAAACACCTCTTCTCAAAGAGATAGAACAAATCGTTAATAAAATTAAAAACCTTAAACTTGAAAAACTTTTAAATTCAGCAACTGAAGTCTTTGAAACAAATAAAAAGCCTATTAATAACCTTCTAGTCGATTTAAGTAAAACCATTAAAAATGTCAACAAAACACTTAATGCCTATAGTACAACAGCTAAAAACATTAATGATATTACCGAACAAAAAGCACTGAAACAATTACCAGTTACCCTAGAACTTACCTTAAATGAACTCAACAAGACGTTAAAAGAAATACAAACTTTAAGTGAAGACTATAATGCCAATTCAAAATTTTCAGCACAACTAACCTTAACCCTCCAAGAGCTTAGTGCTACAGCTGAATCAATGGGAAAAGTAACGAAAAAACTTGAACGTAAATCAAATGCCCTTATTTTAGGAGATGACTAATGAAACAACTACTACTTCTCTCATTGCTATTACTCTTCACCGGTTGTGCTACAAAAAAATTTTATACCCTAGGTGAAGAATTAAACATTAAACCCCAAACCACCTATACCCAAGCCATCAATGTTGTAACGGTTTCCATACCTAAGTATCTTGAAGAGCATAAAATTGTACGTCAAGTCAGCCCCTATCAAATTGAACTACTCGATAAAACATATTGGTTAGTTCCTATGGAGCAAAAATTAACAAAAATTCTCATTGAATACTTAGAACAATCAATGAACAATCCTAATGTACATCTTTATCCTTGGGCTGGTAGCCATAAATCAAGTACAAAAGTTGCCCTTCATATTAAACATTTTATTGCTTCAAGTAAAGAGGTTCGCTTAAAAGCGAACTACAAAATAAGTCATACAGATAAACGAAAAGAAGAAGTGCAATATTTTGAAACAAAAATTAAAAGTGGCAAGGAAGTTGAAGCAATGATGATTGCGATGGAAAAAGCATATTTAGAATTATTGGCACAAATTAGTGCAACTCTTATTAAAAATAAATAAGTATAATAATCCATGAAATTTTTTAATCTAATCTATGCATTACTCTCTAAAGTTTTAATGCTAATAATACTCCTTCTAATTGCTTTGATATTCTACTTTAGTTCACCCATCACCACAACCCAAACAGTAGTGCTTCCAAAAGGCTCTATTACAAAGGTTATAAAACATTTAAAAGAACAAGGTTATGCCTTAACCTTACTAGATACCTATCTTTTAGCTTATGCCTTAGATGCACCTAAGAGTGGTACCCTTCTCATTGGAGAAACAGAAATGAGTCGTATTGATTTTCTCAAAAAATTAAGTTCTGCCAAAGAAGCCATAGATATTGTTACCCTTATTCCAGGAGAAACTCGTCCAATATTTTTAGAAGTTTTAGCCAAAGAACATCAACTCAGTGTTGAAAAACTTGAACTGGCTTATGATAAATTTGCACACTATAAAGAAGCTGGAATCATGCCTGAGACTTATCATCTCCCTAAAAATATCTCAGAAACAAAACTGATACAAACATTGGTCTTACAAACAGAAAAAAAATATAAAGATCTAGCCATTAAACATCTAAAAGTTTACAACAAGGAAGAGTGGTTAAAAACTTTAACCATTGCCTCTGTCATTCAAAAAGAAGCTGCAAACAATAAAGAAATGCCCATTGTAGCCTCTGTTATCTACAACCGTTTAAAAATCAATATGCCCTTACAAATGGATGGAACACTCAATTATGGTAAATACTCTCATGTTAAAGTAACGCCCAAACGTATTAGAACAGATACTTCAGGCTTTAATACTTATGCCAATAAAGGGTTACCCCCTTATCCTGTTTGTTCTGTTTCCATAGAAGCCATTAAAGCAGCTCTAAACCCTGACACAACGAACTACTTATACTTTATGAAAAATAAATCTGGAGTTCATGACTTTAGTCATTCATACAAAGAACATTTAAACAATATTCGTAAAGCACGATAAAGCCTCAATAAGTCTTTAAAACTTCAAAATAAAAGTAGTCCCTTGGTCTACTTTTGATTCCAAGTTAATGTTAATACTATAAGCCTTACAAACCTTATCCACAATATTAAGCCCCAAGCCAAAACCACCTATTTGACTACTCGCACGATAAAATCGTTCATAAATTGCTACTTGATCTTTTTTAGAAATACCCATCCCTGTGTCTTTAATCATAATCACATTATCCACAACAGTAATTTCTATAGAACCATTAAGCTTATTATATTTAATGGCATTATGAACCAAATTATGTATAAGCCTTATAAAACTTTCTTTATCTATTTTAAAATAAATTTCATCTTCAGCATGTAAATCTATCGTGATTTTTTTCTTTTCAGCCAATAAGCTTAAATACTTTAATTGCTCTCTTAAAATTTCATTTAAATGTAAAACTTCTACTACTTTTTCTTCTGCGCGTTCTAACATCAAATAGGTCAAATCTTTATGAATTTCAGAAACCCTTATTGCTGAAAGTTTAATGCGCTCTAAGTTTTTAGGGCTATCTAACTTAGGAGCATTAACCGATAACATTAATGCTGTGATTGGGGTATTTAATTCATGTGTACTATCTTTAATAAAACTATCCAATTGAATGCGTTTTTGCTGTATGGGTTTAATAAAAAGCTTGGCTAAAAAATATCCCACAATCGCAATACAAATATAAACAAATAAAAGATAAAAAACCATTTCATAGCCTAAGCTTATCATATGATTTTGTATCCCCTCTTTCTCAATAACAATGCTCTTAACCCCCAAATGTCCAAAAGTACTCTGATCAACCAATATCATATTTACCTCATCCTGATAAAGCTTTTTCGTAAAATCAATATTTACATTGATAGAGGAGCTCAAAGGCTTATTATCCTTATCATAAAAACCTATCTTACCTTGATAATTTTGAACCACTTCTTCTAATGAAAAAACTTCAGAACTCATATGTGCATGAATAATTTTTGAAGAGAGTACCGAAGCATTCATTTGCATAATATTACGTGTTTTTTCATAAAATGCTTTTGATTCACTTTGATAAAAAAGATAAGCAATTACAGCAAATAAAATAAAAGATGAGCCTAAATAAAGCAATAAAAACTGAAAAAGTGTGCGTCTTTCTTCCTTAATTAAATACATAACCCACACCTCGAATTGTAGAGATGGCATTTTCCCCTAAATATTTACGTAAAGTTTTAATATAAGTACGAAGTGTCGCAGAACTTGGTGCTGTATCATAAGACCAAACATTTACCATAAGGGTATCAGCTGAAAGCACTTCACCCTTATGACGTAAAAAGTAAGCCAAAAACTCACCCTCTTTTTTAGAAAGCTTTATCACCTTATCTTCTACTTTTAAACTGTGTCGTGATACGTCATAGCTAATATTCTCAGAAAGCTGATATTGCTCTGCCATATCAATTTTAAATTGTCGTTTTATATTGTCTATACGTGCCTTTAACTCTAACATCTCAAAAGGTTTTTTCAAATAATCACTTGCCCCCAACTCAAATCCCTCTAAAACATCTTCTGAACGGTTCATGGAAGTTATGAAAATGGTAGGCGTGTTGTTACCAGCTTGACGTAGATTTTTAAGCAGTTCAAAACCATTAAGGAAGGGAACGTTCACATCTAACAGTAAAAGGTCAAATGTGCTTTCAAAGAGTAGATCTTCTGCTTCTATACCATCATAAACCGTTGTAACAACATAGTTAAACGCTTCAAGATGCTCAATAATAACCTCAGAAAGCATGAGGTCATCTTCTAGCAGTAAAATAGTCATACAGACTTAAACTTCTTCAGCTGAACGTTTAGCCAACTCCTCATCAGCCCCTTCACTTAACTTCATTAACAATACCAAGTTTCTCACAGAATAAAATTTATCAGAAGCAGACCATTCTAAAGTAGAAACAGCCTCTTGTAATGCAGGAAACTCTTCATTATTAATCAATGCTTCGGTTACATTATCACCACTTGTTGTATTGGTATAAACGGTTCTTACAGCATAAATATCTTGACTCAAAGGATAAGCTTCTATGGAACTTTTAATACTATCATACAGGCTATCAATGTCAGGAATAATTGTATCAAACTCTTGATACCCTCTATAACCATAATTGGAAATTACAGCTTCATAACGATGCCCATTCAAATCCCAAATATCTGTCCCAACACCATTCTCAACTTTTTTAGCTTTTCCCCAAAATGCCATAATAAAAGTATGTAATACATTGGCTTCAAACTGCTGAAAAATATTCTCTATAGCCTCTTCAACTGTAGTCGCTTGGGCAACAAAAGATTCAACAAAAGAATCATTTGGAAATAACATAGTAATATCAATTTGAACCACCACAGACTCAGCAAAGTTTTCCATTTCAAAAGCTTGTGCAACAATCCCTGGAAAAAGTCCTTCAACAAAAAAATACTCTTCTGTCTGTCCCACTTCCATCTCATGTGCTTCTAATAGTTCAACCAACTGTTCATTAACATCTATGTCTAATAATTGACTCATTTTCCTACCTTAAATTGTTTTAGTGTAAATGATAGTTAAATGTGCCTTAGTAGCTACTTCACAGTGCAAAAATTCGCTTTTTTCAACATTTTTTCATGCTATTTTTACTGTAAAATTACGCATAAATAAAACAACTAAGTAACTTAAACTCACACCCTTAAAATAAAAAGACCTATTTTTATTTTTTTTTATTTTTCCCTTTTCTTTTAGCAGAGAGAAAAGTATAATTCGCCCCCTAAAAAACCTCAGGAATTATTATGCGAAAACTATTGGCTTTTATCTTGCTATTTTCACTTTATGGGCAAAGTGAAACATTAAAAATTGGGATTAAACCCTCTGAACCGTGGGTTATGTATGACCAAAATATTAGTGAAGAAAAACGTAAGCCCATTGGCTTTAGTATTGACTTATGGAATCAAATTGCAAGTGAACTTAATGTACAAACAGAATGGGTGTATCTTGACTCAGTTAATGAACTTATCCAAACAACTAAAAGTAAAGAAGTAGATGCTTCAATTTCAGCCGTAACCATTACCTCAGCACGAGAAAAAGAGATAGATTTCTCCAGTTCTATGTATGAACTTGGTTTACAAGTTATGGTTGATGCTGAAAAATCATCAGCCAGTGTTTTAGAACTAATGGGTAAAGAAATTTCTAAAATGATGACCACCCAATCTGTTTTAATGTTCTTGTTATTCCTTTTTATTACCATGCATTTACGTTGGTTTGTGGATAAAAAAGATCCAAACTCTGAACTCTTTTCTAAGAACTATGTAACAGGTATTGTTGATGCTTTCTGGTGGGGAATCACCATGTTAATTACTTGGGAAACACCTCCAAGTAAAGGTTTGGCAAGAACCATTGACCTTATGTGGCACATTGTAGGAATCTTAGCTGTGAGTATTTTAACAGCCATTGTAACTTCTGCCCTGACAGCACAAGCCATTGGTGGTTCAATTCGTTCAGAAAAAGATTTAGCTGGTAAATATGTTGCAGCCGTAGCGAGTGATGCACCACGCCAATATGTAGAGAAAATTGGTGCCAATGTTATTCCTGTAGAAACCCTAGAGGAAGGAATAGAACTTCTCAGAAAAGGCAGTGTCGATGCCCTAGTTCACGATGGACCAAGACTGGTCTACCTAGCAAATCAATACAACAAAAAAGAAAAGAAAAAGATACTAACTGTTGCACCTTTTACCTTTAATCCTCAAAACTACGGAATTGTATTCCCAACAAGAAGTGAGCTTAAAGAACGTGCAGACAGAGCATTGCTTACACTACGTGAAGCCAATGGATTGGAAAAAAGTTTCCATGAAGAATTAAAACAAAAGTGGTTGAAAAACAACTAATAATGCTACAAATAAGTAGCTGTAGCTTTGAGAACATTTTATGTTCTCATTTTTACATCAGCTAAAAACTAAAGTTCATTTCTACTTGTTTTGATTTTTGAATGTAAGCCAAAACATTGGTAACAGCATGTTGATCAACCTCTTCGGTCCACTCTTTATCATACGCTAATAAATAATCCAACCCATCCAATTCAACATTTTGAACATTTTTTAAATGGGCAAGATAAAGTAATAAATCACCTAAGTCATTCACAGGAATTTCATCTTCAAAATCTTTGTCAAAACTATCAATATACGCACAACAAATATCTTCATTAGACATCAACATTATCCAAAGTATCATATTATCTACTTTTTCTGGTGCATTAACCTTGGTTAACAAAGCATTATAAAACGCTTCATTTTCAGCCATTTCTTTCAATTGTTCATTGGCTTGTTCAACTAAAGCATCAATTCTTTTATCATCCAATACACTATTTTTATACTCATCTAACACTGATCCTACAATTTGAAATGTATTCATTTATCTCTCTTTTTTATTTTGATGTTTGATTATACAAAGTATTTTATAGATTTGGATTAAGAGTATATAAAGCTTATAAAAAGTGGGAATAAATTAAAGAAAAGAACTTCTAAGTTTTAAACTTAGAAGTAGTGTAATATTTTACTTAACGAGAAAATGTAACCTTAGTCAAAAGCACCTTTGCTAAAATCACCTTTTAATGATTTATTTAACCAATAAGCCACATTAGCGAATGAAACATTATTGTTTCCATCTTCATTTTGTAATCTGTTTGGATTATCTGTTGGGAAACCTAAGTGGTAAACACCATCAGCTAGATTATTAATAATGTTTCTGTTGAAACCAATTCCTCTTGCACCATCATTTTGAATTCTATGGTAACCCGTCTCTTCATCATTTTCATCATCACCATGCAGTTCTGCCCACTCTGCTTGATAGTTTGTTACAAGATACTCATTCATAGCTCTTACTTCATCTATGGAGATGTAACTATCTTCTGCTGCACCCGTATTTTTAATGGCTTCTACAATCATCTCATTCATACCATTTGCAGAATATGCTCCAGCTCTAATATCTTCCATTGAGATTTTTAAAAGAAGTCCTTCATCATTATAAATGAATGGTACAATTTTATCAAATGTCGTTCCAGTTGTTCCCTCTATTTCTTTATACTCTGCATTTGTAAGTCTACCCTCTTCTAAATCTTTTCTTAAGAGTGTATCCAACCACCATGCTACTTTTTCAAATCTTTGGTTTTTATTACCATCTTCATTTAACAATCTATCTCTATTATTTGTTGTAAATCCTAAATGATAAATTCCATCAGCAATCGTGTTCATAACGTTGTCAGCAAACATTCTAGTTGTTGCCCCATCATTTTGTACTCTATGATAACCTGTCTCTTCACCACCTTCATCATCACCATGAAGCTCAATCCATAATACTTGATCATTGGCTACAATATAGTTATTAATGGTCCGTACATCAGCTGTGGTAATCTTGCCATCATTACCTAAACCCTCTTCTAAAATCGCTTTGACAATTAATTGGTTCATTCCATCAGCTGCCTGGGCTCCTGCTCTGAGGTCACTGGTTGGTACTTTTCGTAAAAGACCTGTATCGCTTAACATCACATCAATAAACATATCAAGTCCAGTTCCAGTTGTTCCTACCACCTCTTGATACTCAGGGTTATTAAGTTGGGCACTTAAAATGTCATTTTTAAGGACTAATCCTAAATGGTATCCAACCGTTGTAAACGAAGAGGCTCTTCTACCATTAGCACTGGTAAGATGACGATTTTTATTCGTTCCTGCAAATCCTAAATTGTAAATTTGTCCCCATACATTTCTAATCGCATTGGCATTCATCGCAATAATATGTGAATCTCGTCTATTTTCTATTAGTGCATAAGCAGCTCTTAACTCAGCCCATTTATCAGAATGATTCTCTACTAAATACAGATTTATCTCTTTGGTATCAGAAATAGAAACCACACCATCATTCGCTAATCCTTTGGCAACAATGGCTTCTTTAATCAAATTATTCATTGCTGTAGTAGCATCTCTAGCTAAAGTAATGTTATCAGTATTAACACGAGAATTAATACGTCTGTCATTAGAAATAATCTCCTGAATTTGACCAATACCTGATGGTTCCATAATTTCATATTTCGCTCTGTCTTGTGCTTTTAATTGATCTAATGAAGTGCCACTCTGTACTGAAACATTATCCAAGACCGTTCCTAAACCATTATCTTGCCCTGCTATCTCTCTAATGGCAATGGTTTGTTCTGCACCATTACCTGTAAATTCAACCCCATATTTTCCCCAATCTCTAGCTGGTGTGATGATCGCTACCACAGAACCATCAACCAAAAGCTCAAAATCCGAAGAGTTTGCTTTTCTGGCATAAGCATCCAAAGAAAAAGTATAGGTTTCACCATTAACAGTAGTAATGGTTTGACTCAAAGTATTCACACTACGACCATAAACATCTAACTCTGCCTTATACATTCCATTGGTTGCAACACGTCCAAGAGCATGATTCCAAACTTCACCTTGACCAGTCCAATTATCAAACTGAACAATTTTCCATTTACCTTTATCTCTATCAATACTAAAGTTTTCAAAACTTCCATTTTGAATTAATTCATCCCCTGCTACTAATGATGCTGTTCCAACACTAAAAAGTATGCTTGCCAGCACTAAACTTTTAAAAAAACCATGCTTTTTCATTTCCTATCCTTACTTATTTGAACTATACTAATTATATAAAGTTTTTAAAGATTTGTGTCACTTTTATATCACAATATAAAGGAGTTAAGAGATATCTTTTAGATGAAGAATGAATTAAAACACTATATATTTCATAGTGTTTTAAATAGTTTAATTAAT
Source organism: uncultured Sulfurovum sp. (assembly GCA_902727915.1). The sequence continues at coordinate 46,449 of CACVAU010000042.1, read as the reverse complement.
AGGGGTAAACGCTTACCCCATCTATTGGTAGGGTCGGCCTATCAAAAATCGTTCCATACTCATCCGTCTTACAATAACCATCACTTGTAGAAACAAATAAAGCATTTGGTGCAACATCAAAAGAGAATGTTGCTATTTGCTCACGTGCTTTTTGTGAATAAGTCACACCCATCATGTCAAAATAGTTTCTTAAGTCAAGTTCCGAAGCATAAGAGTACCATACAATCAAGGAATCATTATTATCAATTACATTAATCTCATCCAAGCTATACGTTGAAAAACCAACTGAATCTTTTCTAGCTTCCCAATCTTGTTTGGCTCTATTCATTTCACGTTCAAGTATATGCACTCTTGCGAGTACATGCCAACCATTCCCTAATTTACCTAACTTTTGAGCATGCATCATGGCTTGAATTTTTAACAAATAACGCTCACCCAAACCAGCAACATTCCATAGGTTCTTTTGTAAATAGTCTGTAACATTACTCTCTCCAACTGAAGCTTGAATGGTATTAAAAAGAGATTGGAATGGTAAACCTTGACAACTAGGTTCTTTCCCTGTTATATCAAAATATTTGGACTTTGTATAATAGGAAAAAGTATTAGTAGCTGTATGATTCTCAAAACCTGCAAAACGCATCTTTTGTAAAGAGTGACCCATCTCATGAATATCACCATGCCCAATAGGATCAAATGCCCAATAAGCATCATAAGGGTTCCCTGAACAACCATAACCACAAGTTGCTTGGTCAGCATTCATATGCTTCATTTTATCAATGGTTTCAATGGTTATATTTCGCTCATTTGCCCAATCATGAATTTCAGGTACCACATCAACCCCCTCACCTTTAAAACCTGCAAGAACATGAGGATAATTACTGGTATAGTCATAAACACCTTGTGCCAATGCTTCTCCTGTACCCCATTTCTCATCATTCACCGATTCAATCATCTTATCTAACTTAGAATGAACCTCAAACCCTGAGGTGGCAATCTCTGCCCAATCATACTCATTGGCTTCAAGCTTTTGCGCAAATGAAGCATTATCAACAGAACTTGCCCAATACGGATGTTCTCCCACATTTTCAAAAGTTACCTCTACAGGTAACTCATTGGTATCAAAAGAGAGTTGTAATGTTCCTCCATAAGGTGATGTAAAAGAGATTGTTTCACCTTGTATAAGTTCAAAATAAGGTGTGGTTAAATATTTAGGTCGTTTATAACCATTAACTTCATACTCATGTGTTGCTCCTGAACGTAAGGTATTAATACGTACCTTAACCGTTACATCAGCATCATCATTACGAGTGACTTTAACTGTTTGTCCAGGTAGTGCATAAGCACCTGTTGAACGAAATGATTTTTTAGAGATTAAGTTGACGATTTTAGTAATAGGCGTAATATGTGAAAAGTCACTACGGCTAAAGTTACCCATATCTACTTGTACAGGATTAATGGCTCTATAATTATACACAGCATGATCAGCGTAGTAAGATTTCATAAATACCGTATCATCCGTATTTACTTTATCCATAGGATAGCTAACAGATTGTCGGAACTTATCAGCAGTAAGTGTTAAAAGTTTTTGTAAACGATAATTATTAACTAAGAAAATATTTTGTTTAGAGGTATCAAAAGCATTGAAAATGTTTTTGACGATGGTTGCACCCTCTTGAAACTCTGAAGCTAATCCCACTACCTCATCACACTTATCATACTGCGTTCCAAAGTTTTTTTTACCATCCGTACATTCTGTCCAATCAAAAGTATAATCTTTATTCTTAAAGTGCGTAAACATGGTTTTAAGTTCTATTAAGTATTCAGAGAGTTCACTTAACTCAACGGTTGGGTTATACCCATCTAACATAAGCCTTTTCCAGTAATTATCCCATTGATAAACAACATCAAAAACCTCAGAAAACAATGCTTGTCCTAAGAGCTTATGGTTACCATCATTATGAATATAAAGAACAGGTATACCATTCATTAAAGCTTCATTAACTCTGTTTGCTATTGCTTGAACATCATCATTTTCACTCGACAATTGAGAAATAATTAATAAGTCAGGTGTATTGGCTAAACAACCTGTTAATTCAACACCATCACAACTATTTTCTGGGTTATAAGAGACTTGACCTGTATAATGGTTGTCTAACCACTCTCGTGTTTTACTTTCATCTTTAAACCAGTAACTTTCATCAAGATGGGCTATCACCACATTAAAAGCCTCTGTTTTTAAATCAGCTCTTTGCGTCAACCATGCTAAAGCATTTTCTAACACTTGCTCCATCTGTTCATTACCTATTACACGTAAAGGGTTTCCACCAAAGACCAGGTAACGTCCAGCATCTTTTTGACCTACAATGGCAATCTCTTTTTCATAAACTTTTTTACTCTCATTACTCACAGCATTGGTATAAAGCAGAGGGAAGTTTACCCCTTTAGTAGAATTAAAAAGACTGGCATCTTGTGTTGGATCCCATGATATATCGGTTAAAGATGAGTCATTATCTTTGGCTGTACCATCTTCTTTTAAATTGAATATTTCTACCTTTGTATTAAGCATAAAAGTTTTAAACGATTCAATCTCATCAAGCGTAGCCTGAATTAACTCTTCTTCGGTTACAGGTGTAGTTACAACATCCCCTGAAACCAATACATCTTCAATAACCGTAGCTGAAGTAAGATTTACCGTTATGCTTGTTCTAATGGTATTAACCCCATCACTAACCTCTATTTCAAAAGTATAAGTTAATAATCCTAATATTCCTGAAACACGTAACTCTCCATCTGAATTAATAGCAAATGGTACATTAGCATCAATACGATAACTTAAAGTATCTCCTTGTAAATCATAAGCTTCAATCCTTGTAATTAATGTATCAATGTCTGTAGTACCTTCAATAAGGTATTTTCTTTGATGGTCTTTAAAAATAGGTTGAACACTTTGAGCATCTAAGGTATTTACATAAAGTTCTTCACTTGAAATAAGTGTAAAATCTTCATCTTCAACTTTTTTCCATCCCACACTTACATGCTCATTTCCAGAATGCTCTTTTAAAAATGCTTCTAAGCTATAAAGATTACCAGCTTCCAGCTCAATTATTTCACTTTTCCCTGCTGCATTCCAATTTTGATATGAACTCCAGTTTGTTCGAGAGGCGATTATTTCACCATTTAAGTTTAACTGTGTAGCATCATCACCCACAATGGCAAAAAGGTACTTTCCACTTTCATTTGGTTTTAAAATAGCAGTAAATTGTTCTCCAAAACTATTTGATACATTTTCATTATAATCAAAACGTGTTAGTATTCTCTTCTCATCAGCTTCATCTTGATAGTGAGCATCATTCAATAAATCACTAACAGCTGTACCTGAAATACCATTCCATCGTTCAACATTTACCCCATTAGCATTGAGTAGTTTTACACTAACCTCAGCTGTTGTATTTGTATCACCATCACTCACATTGACTCTAAAATCATAACTTTGAACACTATTATGGTCTATAAGTTCACGCAGTCGTAAGGTTCCATTATTATCAATCGAAAAAGGAACCGTTCCTAAAATTTCATAATCTAAATTATCATTTTGATAATCAAGTGCATTAATCTTAGCAACCACTGTTCCCACGCTACTATAAGGTTCAAGTCCAAAAACATACATTTTTTGAGACAATACTGGCGTTGCAGGAGTAATCCCATAAACTTCTGCTTCTAATACATTTAAATTATCATTGTCTTCTTGAAGTAATAAGTAATCAGCATTTTTTAAACTATCAAAAATAAATATTTGAGGTGCTGTGGAACTTGTTAACGTTCCAATTTCATCACTTGGAATAATGGTTCCATTAAACTCTTTTGTTCCTAAATAAACTTTTGTACCACTCATTCTACCTTGATGTGCATCTGTACGATTACGAATCACAACTTTAGAAACTTCTGTGCCTTTTGGTAGTGCAACCTGTAACCATCCATTATCAGCCGTTACATTAAAGGTACTCAGGTTATTATCTATAGCATTCATAGGACTTTGATAATAGTAATACGAACTGTCTGAACTTTGAGTAGCTATCCCAAATTTATGTGCAATATTTTCAGGACTTCCTTCTTGATTGGCTTGAACGTTAAGTGTCATGGTACGGTTATGTTCCCCATCACTAATCACAACATCAAAAGTATAGATTCCATAATCTAAAACACCATTCACCATAATGTTTCCATCACTATCAATCGTAAAAGGCACCTCTCCTACAATCGCATAGATTAAGCTATCTCCTTGAAAATCTTCAGCTTCAATATGATGCACTAAAGTTCCATTACTTGAAGCTTCAGCAATAAAATAATCTTCTTGCATCGTTTTAAAAATAGGCGTAGCAGATAATGTTCCATAAACTTCTAATTTTTTCAAATGAATATGTCTATCATTTTCATCACGTACTTCACCTTTAACAAGAAGATACTTCCCAGATTTAGGAGTAGCTAAGGTAAGAACTTGTTCCGTTGTTGAGGCTAAAAGTGTCTCAATTAAATTATCTTCATCAACCGTTCCTGTATAAGGCGTATTTGAAAGATACACTTTAGCATTCGTTAATCTATAGGCATGACTTCTATTTTGAAGTACTATTTTTGAAACCATTGTTTCACTTGGTAATTCAATTTGTAACCAATTTTCTCCATTACTCCCACCACGTGTATGATTGGAAGTTGAGTCATTGTTATCTATAACATTAGAAGCTGGTGAATAATATTGATATGAACTGTCTGTTCCTTGCGTCGCCTTTCCATATTTGTGGGCAATGTCAATATCATCATATTGATTCTGAGCGACTTTTAACGCATCAATAATCACTTCTCTTTCTGTATTTCTTACCTCATAACTTTGCTCTAAGTGAAGAAAACGATGTGAAGCATTAACAGCAGAAGTAGCACAAACATTTGATTCAACTTCATTCGTTAAACGACCTTGTGTATTGGTTGTTCCTCCTAAAGAAGACGTATAAATATCTGAACTGTTCATATCATTAGAAGGACTATAAACACAACTTTTAATATCACTATTGGCCGTAATTTCTTGATGAAAAAGATGCATAAAACTAGTAGAATCTAAATCATCCACCCCTTCACTTAGATTAAGAAGCTTAACGTTTTCACCCTCATCACATTGACTCCATAAAGTCTCTCGTGTGCTACTTCCAAATCCATGTAACTGAATAAAAAGTGTTTTACTGTTCCATTCACTCAACACCTTATGTACTTGATGAAAATAGTGTGCTTCATTATGAGATGCATCACTGGCTTGATAAGATACTTGACAAGTACTTTCTAGTGTTGAACTATTTCTATGGGTTCCCGAAAGTAAAAGAAAACGGCTCTCTAGGGCAATAAAAGTTTCAACTCCTTGTAAATTTGTTTTAGAATCAAAAGAAGGATGAGGAACTTCAATCACACTGTTCTTTCCTTCAGGGTAAATAACATACGTACCTCCCACAGCCCTATATTTTTCATCTTCTAAAAATTCCAACTCTAAGTGTAAAACATAATAAGTTTTATTGGCATCCAAAATTTGAATAACATCACCATTTAATATTTTGGCTTTGCTTTGTGCTTCAAGATACTTTTTTGCTAATAAGTCACCAATAATCGCTCTAACTTGAACCTGGTTCTCTTCTTTAGGACTTGTCCATAAATTATCATTGGCTATACCAAACTGCATTTTTAAAAGATACGCTTCTAAAGAAGTTTCCACTACAGGCATCTTCGGAGCATCTTCACTCCCCACAATCACAACACCTTCACCCAAAGTTTTTAAATATTGATTATGCGTACCCTCATCACTGTTTAACCAAGCACTAATTCGTCCATTAGTCGTATTTTCAACAATAATATCTGAAGTATTATCAGCATTCACATCCCCTACTTTGGCTATTTTCAAACCTTCAGATAAGGTCTTAAGGTAACGATTATTTGACTCTCCATCCGTACTTATCCAAGCACTTACACGTCCATTATTTTTATTTTTAACAATAAGATCATCTTTAGCATCACCATCAATATCTCCCTTATCCATCATCTCCAAGTCACTACTCAATGTTTTTAAATACTGATTGCTAGATGTACCTTCTGTACTGAGCCAAGCATTAACCCTGAAGTTTTCTTTATTTTGAACAACGAGATCATCTTTACCATCACCATTAATATCAGCTACACGCGCTATCTCAACAACCGAACTTAAGGTTTTTAAATACTTCGTTGTGGATTTTTCGTCTGTACTTAACCAAGCATTAACACGTCTATTATTAATGTTTTGAATAACAAGGTCATCTTTACCATCACCATTAATGTCTGCTTTGTCTACTATTTTTACATCCGTACTTAAAGTTTTTAAATACTTCGTTGTTGATTTTCCTCCTGTACTTAACCACGCATTAACCCGTCCATTATTACTGTTTTCAATAACAAGGTCATCTTTACCATCACCATTAATATCAGCAATCGCAACAATTTTCATGCCAAGACTTAAAGTTTTCAAATATTGGGTTGTTGATTTTCCTACTGTACTTATCCACGCATTCACTCTACTGTTCTCTTTGTTTTGAAGAATAATATCTGATTGTCCATCTCCATTAACATCAGCTATGTTGACAATCTCTAATTGAGAACTTAAGGTTTGTAAGTAATGATTAGTGGTTCCTGATTCACTGTTTAACCATGCATTTACCCTACCATTATTGGTATTTTTGACCAATATATCATAAGTACCATCACCATTAAAATCTGATTCTATGGCATAAACTACTTGTGAAAATATCATGGCTACTAACAGTATTGTCAAACTATTCTGTAATTTTTTCATCATTAACCTTTATTTTATTTTTAAAAAGAACTTAAACACCAAAACAATCTTTTCTAAAATTAGCATACCAAGCATGTCCTTGTTCTACTTCTTTTTTTCTCCATCGTACATTTGCTTCTAAGGGAGAGGTTCCTCTTCCTTGAGTCATTAAGTCATAGCCTGTTTTATCAGTTTTCAATCTAAATTTTTGAAAAATAGAAATGGCATAATCCTTACCTACAAAAGAATAACAACCATTGGTAATAATGGTTTCAGGAATAGGATTAATGCCTTTAATCTTAGAAACAATTGCCATAGCACATGCTTTTGCTTCTGAATTGGCAGCATAGCCTGACTTAGGTAAGGTCGTTTTTGCACTGTCTCCAATAATATAAATGCCCTTTTTTTCTGGCATCGTGGATTCAAAAGTCTCTTGATTTACAGGTGCCCAACGTTTCTCTAAATCAAATACCTCGGAATTACCTTCTAGTAACCCAGCCTCATAAGCAAATTTAGAAGCTTTCATTGTGGGTATATAGCTCAGTACATCAGCACTTAATTCACCCTTATTACTCTTTATTGTTTTCACACCCACTTCAGGAATAACAACTTCACTAACTGTCACAGCACCTTCCCATGAAATAATGGCTGAAGCTGTTCCATAAGCATAAAGTTCTCTCCATGCTTCTTCAAAAGAATCTTGTTTAGCAAAAGATGTTTTAGGATCTAAAATACTAATGGTTGAATTGGGTTTATGCTCTTTAATATATTGGGCAATTTGACTGGCACGTTCATAAGGAGCTGGTGGACAACGATAATCATTTTGAGGCGCTACCAATACCACATTACCTCCATCATCCATAGCCTCTAACTGTTGCTTTAATAGGCTCATTTGTTCTATTCTACCATCATTAAAAAGGTCATAAGCATGAGGAACTTTTTCATTATTTTGAGCAGTCAACCCATGCACTTCACTGTACTCAAAATCTATGCCTGTTGCCACAACACAAAAATCGTAAGCATACACAGCTTCATCTTCTGTTATTACTTGCTTTGTTACATTATTAATCGAAACAGCTCTTTTATGGACTATGCTACCAACTATTTCTTCTTCCAATATCTCATAACCCACTGTTAACTCAGCTAAAGTTCGTCCACCTGTAATCATTTCATTGGTACCAAATGGCGTAGTATAAGTTGTTTTAGGCTCTATTATCGTAAGCTCAAGTGTGCCTTGTGGTATAAATTTTCGTAAATATCTCGCAAGGGTTGCACCCCCTATGCCCCCACCGATAATAACAACTTTACTAATTTCATTCTCTGCAAACAATACATTTGGTATGCCTACAACTACAGCAGCTGCAATGGCTGAACCCTTTAAAAAACTTCTTCTTTTCTCATTTATACTATTCATTATCTCTTCCTTACACTAAGTTAGGCAATGCCCCACCATCTGGATCAGTTGTACCAAAGCTTGTTAAGTCATCTCCTAAAATATTAGCGATGGAAACCAATACTTTATTCCATAAAACCCCATTATATTTTAAATAACGCCCACCTTCAAGACCAGCTCCTGCTAAAATAAATGGGGCATTTTTATTTGTATGGTTCGCAGCATGTCCAATCTCACAAGCATAAACCACTAAAGTACTATCTAGCAAAGGTTGACCATAAATATCATTGGTCTCTTTTAATGTCTTAATTAAATTTGCCACACGCTTTGAAGTGACTTTACGTGTTTCAATATGCCCAATCCCCATCTCATGTCCTGCATTATGATAAGGATAAGCATTTTGATCGTCACAAGCTAAATAAAAATCCCAAGTATCGGTTCCATAACTATAATTAATAACACGTGTTCGGTCATACTTTAAAGCAGCAACAATGGCATCTTCATGTAATCCAGACATCAATTCAAATGCTGAATTGTCAGCCAATATTGCATTTCTCCAACGACTCTCTTCTCTGCTCGTTAAGCCCCCAGCCGTCGCTCTTGCCTCAAAGTCATCTTTCCATTCATCCATATTTACAGCAATTAATTCTTCTGTTCTAGCATTTAAAACATCCAACATATCACTTAATGCTTTATCATGAGATTCAAAAAGAGCATTGTCTCTCATCTCACCTTGCTTTAAATCATTTAAATCTGCTTTCATGGTTGCTAAACGTCGTTTTGATTCTGCCACATCATTAAATGCCTTAGCTTCTATGTCTTCATTGGTATAGATTTTGTCCAAAATACTTAAAGGATTTACCAAGGCTGGAATCAACACCCCAAAAGAGTCATAAGCCAACGATCGTGTTCCACTATAAATATCTGATGCTTTATGCACCAAAGAAGTAACAGCTGTTTCTCCTCGCCATTTCTCAGCAAAATACTGATCAATACTAATTCCCTGACTTGAACCTCTCCACAACCCTGCATAAGCACCATGCCCAGCAAGTCCTCCACCCAAATTAATACCTTCCAAAAAAACACAATCTTCTTTAACACTGTTAAACGGTTCTGTCATCGCTGGTAAGCTAAAATCAGTTTCACTACCTGTTGGAAACCAATAATCAGGATTAATGCCATCAGGGTGTTCAATAAGAATGAGCCTTTTTATTGGTATCGCTTCCTCTTCTGCCCAAGCAATATTTCCTAGAAAAGGAAGTACTGCACCTGTCAGACCAATATTTTTCAAAAATTCTCTACGTGATAGTTTATTTTTTTGCATTATTCTACTCCTCTTCGTGTAACAAATGATTGTAACTTTACCATATTGATAAATAGACTTTGTAAGTCATACTCTTCCTCCCTAAAGTCTGAAACAATCTTCTTAAGCACTAAAGAATTTTCAATTTCAGCATGACTGTCACCTGAAATATATCGATAATACTGAAGTGCCATACATTCAGGTCCTCTATCACTTTCTGCAATAATTTCACTCACATCACGTATACTTGTGGCTGAGTGTGTCTCTGCTTCATCAAAAGTCAATAAACCTTTAAGGGTTACAGAAGTATCAATAACTTTAGGTCCACCATGTTCTTCACTATGATACTCAGAAGTTCGATAACGTCCACTACCATCATAATTCTCCCATGTAAAGCCAATAGGATCCATTACATTATGACAAGTAGCACAAGAAGGATCATTAACATGTTGGGCATAACGGTCTCGTTGATTTTCTCCTGCATGATCAATAATTGCTGGAACATCTCCACCATTTCCAGGAAGTCCTAAAGGGTGACACATTAAACGTGCTAATACAAAATTACCCCTTTTAAAAGGGTGAGATTCTTCAGAATTCGCATACTTACTTGCAATAGCACCCAAGGTCAAAACACCATAACGTTTACTGGTAGCTGGTACTTTTTCAAAACTTTCAGAATTAGACATGCCCTCTCCATAGTAATTAGAAATCACCTCATTGCTCATCATATACTCATTTACAAATAAGTCTTTATACCTACTATGCTCATTACTTTCCATGACCATTCTAAAGTATTGCACAATTTGATTACTTTGTGCTGTCCTAACCTCATTGTTATAACCTGGAAATTTTTCTGGGTTTTTATCAAACAAGGAGTATATATTATCTTCAAGTAACCAACGACCAATAAAATCATCTAACTTATCTTTACCTGTTTCTAATGCTGATAACCTCACAGCTTGTGTAAATCTTGTGTTCGCATCGAATAATGCCCCATTATCTGCTAATCCCAATAAAATATCATCTGGTGTTGTTCCTGATATACTATAAGCCAGAGCTGTTGCAATCTCATAAGATGTTAACGCATAAACATCGGTTATATTTGTTTCATTCCCCATTTCGGAACGATAAAGGAACTTCGGACTCACTAACATGTCACCAACAATTTGACTCACTTCTTCAATACTTTCATAAGTTGTCAATTCAATTTCTGTTAATGGTCGTCTAAATATTTTTGTTGCAAAAGTTGATAAAAACTCACTTTTATCAGCAATACAAAAATCATAATTATTAATTAAACAACCTGCGTCCGTTTTTCCTTTAATCGATGTTAAATAACTTTCTACTCGATTTGCCATAATACTTAATGCATTTAAACTGTCTTCGTCTATTCGATTCATGTCTCTATCGGTATTATACCCCTCAACAATGTTATCTTTTGGTAAATCAGTTGCATTCAAAGCCAACGTTTCTGCCCTAGTTGCTTCCTCTGAAATTTCAAATAAACTGTGTAAAGTATTGCTGTACTCAACTGTATTTAAAAGTCTATATCCTCTAGGAATATCAGCGTAAACATCTTCAGCATCATCTGTATCATTATTTTCTCTGGCTCTTGGTTCCAATACATTTTGTACATAAACACCAATTAAATCCAGACACGCTTCATCACAATTACTGTAATAGCTTTCTGGCATAATAGAAGCTTGTGTATATTCTGAAAAGCTATGATTATTGGGATTCCATAGCGTAATATCAGCACGTGCTGTTCCATTGACCCCATGACAAACCTTACAGTTTGCATTATAATGTAACGCTCCAGCATCCTGATCACTCATGACTGCCACAGATATTTTTGTTGAAAGTGTTTCATTACCATCATTTGTGGCTTTCAACTGAATATCATAGTTTTCTCCAATGATAAAATCATTTTCACCATCATTATCAATCCATAAAGATGAAATATTAAGATCAGTCAATGTTTGCACAACCACGCCATTAACCAAAACATCCACCCTGTTTGTTTCAGGATTAATAAACGCCCAAGAAGCTAAAATCTTATTACTTGCTGACACATAAGTTGCTCTAAATTCTCGAATACTGTCATTACTACCTGAAGGTACTTCTAAGCCCACAGCCAAGTATTTAGCCAAAGCTTCTATCTTTGTTGTATCATCACCTATACTATTTTCAAAAACATTTCTCATCCCAATATCAGCATCCTTATGCAAACCTTGTGCATAATGCTTCATCGTATCAGCAAGATACTGTTCACTCTGTTTTGAAAGCATAATATTATCTTGAACAGCATCAACACCATGACAGGCCACACAATTACTCTCATAAAGTGTTTTACCCAGCTTAATGGTATCCACATCATAACTCACTACTGTATTTCCTATCCATGTTTGAGCCGAAAAGTACTCTACCATTATTTCCAGTTCATCATCAGTATAACCATCCACAATACGATGCATGGCAAAAGAAAAATGTTGGGATTCTTCATCTGTTGTTCGATAGCCTTTTAAAGTTTTTTCTAAATAATCTCTATCTAAGCCATGAATAATAGGAATACTACTATCTGAATTAGTAGCTGTATGACATGCCATACAATTGGCTACTAAGGCAATGGCATTATTTTTTGTACCACTTTGCACTGTTCTATTAAGAGGAACAATACTTACGCTATCAGAACCTGTTCCTCCTGCAACATTTTTAGCTTCAACTTTATAAGCATAATGTTTATCAGTTTGAACACTAATATTATCATAGCTGACAACATTCGCTTTCACCGACGTTAACAAAGTCCACGCTTCATCATTAACACTTTCATAGATAAAGAAAGCATCCTCATTATCACTATTATCTATCCAAGTTAAATTCACTTTTATGTTATCAACAAGTTCAGCGCTTAACTCAGTTGGTTTAGCAGGTTTTTCAATCCCTCCTATTTGACCATCACAAAGCTTTCCATTCAATCGAATATCACTTGGTTTTTCATTTTCTCCACCATGAAAGAGATTAAATCCAAACTCAATAATGCCCCCATCTTTAACATTGTTATTGTAAAATTCATTTAAAACACTTACATAACTACCATTTTGTGTTTCAACCCCATTCCATAAGTCACCATTGAGAGTTTGTTCAGAAGGAAAAGTAAAACTTACCACCCAGTCACTAAGATTACCCAAATGATTTGTCACTTTTACCGAAATAGTAGCCCCAGTATTCCATTGTGCTGATATATTATAATCTACTTGACAAAAACCTGCATTCACCTCTTCCTTCATTAGCAATAAGATAAAAGTTTTAACAGCTGATTGAGTACCTTTTGTTAATGTTGCTGTTACGGTAACCCAAATATCTGTAGCACCTCTGCTAACAATACCCTCTGGGCTAATGGCTGAAGCATTTGTCTCCCAAGTAATACTAACACCAGCCTCACCCAAAGTAATTAAAGATAAATTTTCTGTAATCATTGTTTCTGAAAGATTGGTATTTTTAATACGTTCAAAGGTTAATGCTTCTTTAGCTTGAGCCACACTATCTTTATCATCAGGATTATCAGGATTATCTGGGTCATCAGGGTCATCCTCTACAAATGATGGGTCATAAATATAATTAACAATATGACTTTTAAAATTCAAATCTCCATGCGTTGCAATATCCACCTCATCTATCGCACTGGAACCAATAATGCCTAAATGATATTCATTATTCATAAAATATTGATACCCACCATAATCATGTCGAGGGTTATCAAACAATGCCATTGGTGCAAAACCAAACAGACCATTTTCTTGTAACTCAGTTCGTAATTGAGATAATCTTTTATAAACGCTATTGGCTTTATCTTCCCAACCATTATAAGCAACTTCATTATCTTCAATTTCATTATTGTTATTGACATCATCCCATGTAGCCGTCGCAATGGCAATATATGGTAAATAAACAGGTTTTTTATATTTCTCATGTAAAAATTTAGAAAAGTTAGAGACCCTTTCAGCCATGAAATCTATGCCCAAGTCCTCAGCTGTAAATTTTCTTGGATTAGGCGTATACCAACCACCAGGATTCTCATAATCCCTACTAAACTGTGCAACCATTTGATTAAATGAAATAAAATCTAACTTATCCATCAAGTCTGTAAAAATAATCTCTGGCTCAGACCAAGCAGCCTTATCTCCTAAAGCACAATTTTCATAACCACATTGTTCAGCACTATTATAAACCCCTCTACTTCCTGTGTCCATCATACTTAAAGAGACAAGTATTTCAGGATTTTTAACTTTAATGGTATCTATGGCATCGGAGATCATACCTGCAAATGCATGTTGTGTTGATTCAGATTCTAAAACAGACGCTTTATTAAATTCAGGTTCCATTAAAATCATTTTTGTACCATTCAAATCAGCTAAAAAATCAGCGATACGTAGGTTATCTACTTTATAGGCCTCTTGTTTAGTCGTATCTGGCATACCTTCTATCAGCTTATCTCCAAAATACCAATAAGAGATGACAGGAATATATCCAGCATCCATAAGTTCTTGGATTGAGCTTTTATTGTACCAACTCTCTTGCCATCCTTCAACAAACCAAAGCGTAAAAAATTTACTCTTTTTAAGCTCAGTTTGCAGTTCAGCAAACTTCTCACCTTCAAAAGCCTTCATATTCGCATAATAACCATTATTTTCTATATGCTCATCAAGTATTAAACTTCGTGTTGATACCCAAATTTTTTCTCCTTCAGTTTGAGAAGCAAAAGGAAAAGAAGAAGAACCTCCTAAGCCAACATTAAAGGCAGTAAAAAGTGGATTAGGTTCTATAAGCTCAGAATCTTCTGGAAAAATAACAACCCCTTCTCCCAAAGTTTTTAAATACTTACTGTTCGTCCCTTCATCCCTATTAAGCCAAACAGAAACTCGCCCATTCAGGCTATTTTGTACAATAATATCAGCATTACCATCAGCATCTACATCCCCAAACATAACAATCTTTAAATCAGTTGCTAAGGTCTTTAAATATTTATTAGTAGACTCTCCATCTGTACTTAACCAACCATTAACTCTATGATTATCTTTATTCTTAACAAGAATATCATCTTTAGCATCTCCATTAATATCAGCTGTACCGATTATTTCTACCATGGAACTTAATGTTTTTAAATATTTATTACTGGATTGTCCAGCTGTACTTAACCAGACATTAACTCTTCCATTATCACTGTTTTGAACAACAATATCATCTTTGGCATCTCCATTCATATCGGCCACATCCACTATCTCTACCGTTGAACTTAATGTTTTTAAATATTGATTGGTTGATTGTCCATCTGTACTTAACCAGACATTAACTCTTCTATTCTCACTATTTTGAACAATAATATCATCTTTGCCATCACCATTAATATCAGCCACATCCACTATCTCTACTTTTGAACTTAATGTTTTTAAATATTGATTGGTTGACTGTCCATCTGTACTTAGCCAAGCATTCACCCTACGATTATCATTATTTTTAACAATAATATCATCTTTGCCATCACCATTAATATCAGCCACATCCACTATCTCCACTGTAGAGCTTAGTGTTTTTAAGTATTGGTTAGTGGATTGTCCTGTTGTACTTATCCAAGCATTAACTCTTCTGTTTTCCTCATTTTTAAGAATAACATCTGACTTACCATCCCCATTAATATCAGCTATATTAACAATGCTTACTTCCGAACTTAATGTTTTTAAATAATGATTACTGGTTTCAGCGTCACTGTTAAGCCATGCATTTACTCTCCCATTATTAATATTTTTTACCAATACATCAAGCCTTCCATCTCCATTAAAATCTGACTCTAAGGCATGTGTTGTTTGCATACTTAACATAAAAATAAATATTAAAAAATATATTTTCTTAAACTTTTTCATCGCTACTTCCTTATCTTATGACATAAATAATTTTATCATAAAGGAGTGCAATATTTTACTTATAGAAGGTAATTCAAAATAATTATTAAAAGAAAAGAAATAAAGAGGGTTAAGTTTAAAAATAAACTAATATAAATGAATAAATAAGAATACTCCATAGCTAATGCATATGAAGTATAAAGGGTTAAAGCTTAGTGACAACCACAACCTGTACCACAAGAACCACCAGCAGCAGCTTCATGTGCACCAACGGTACCTGATTCAATTTCTTCAGGAGTAGCAGCTCTTGCATCTTTAACAGTTACAGAAAACATTAAATCTTTACCAGCCATTGGATGATTAAAATCAATTACAACATTTTCATCAGTAAATGATTTAACAATAACTTGCGTTGTTTGACCATCTTCACTTTGACCATAAAGGGTAAGACCATCTTTAAGCTCTACACCTTCAAATTGATCAATAGGTAAGGTTTGAATTGCTTCGTCATTATAAGCACCATAAGCATCAGCAGCTGGAATCATTAAGTCAGAAGACTCATCTTTACCCATACCACATAACCCTTTTTCAAGACCAGGAATAACCTGACCTTTACCCATAATAAATTCTAAAGGCTGACCTGAACCCTTGTTAGAATCAACAACATCCGTTGTTCCAGCTTCTTTTACTTCGTACTCAATACCTACAACACAGTTCTCGTTAGTAACAGTCATAGCATCTCCTAATTATAAATTTGCCACATAATATCAAAGCAAACTTATGGAATACTTATTACATTCTGTTTCGTGCAATAGAGGCAGCCTTTTTATTAGGGTAAGTATCTATAACATGTTGATAAAAACTTTGTGCCTGTTCTTTCTCACCACTTTTATCTAGGGAAATAGCTGTATGTAAAAAAAGGACATCCATATAGGATGCCTGATCATACAAAGAAGCACTTAGTTTAAAATAACTAACAGCATCTTTATAATTGTGTGTGTAATACGCAATTTCTCCTAAATAATAATTTGAAGCAGCAGGTTTATAATTTTGTGCTACGGTCTGTTCAAATCGTACTTTGGCAGTGCTGTAACTACGTTTCCCAAAAAACTGTACACCTTGTCTATAAATATCAGCAGAGTTACTCCCTATGGGAGAACCAAGACTTGAACTTGATCTACTTCCTGCCAACGCTTTTTTTAATTCATCCTTTGTTACATAAGTATTATTAATAAAATCCACAGTTTGACCCATTTCAAGTAGTAATGAATAGGTAGTGTTTTGATCTATCAAAGTACTATTTTCTTGTTGAGAAGTCAAACTTTCTTTAAGTTCAAGTATCTCTCTATTTTGCCCTTCAATAACAGTGGTTAAGCCATCAATTTTTCGTTGTTGCTCTGTTATTTTATTATAAAGCATTTGAAGCGTTTTCTTGTTTTCAAGCACAGCCTGCTCAGTTTTAGTTAATCCATATGGAGTGGCACTGTTAATATCACCAGCTCCATAAACCGATGGTTCATAGGCATGTAGCAAAAAACTCATCGCCATGAAACCAACAAAAATTATTTTATTTTTACTTAGCATTTATTTTCCAAATTATATTTATTTTTCGTCTAAACCTATTGCATCACTTTAAATTCAACACGTCTATTTTTAGAATAACACTCTGCTGATGAGCTTGTAGCACAATCTGGTGCACTTTCTCCCATACTTACCAAAGTAATATTGTTAGCAGAAATTCCATTTGCTGATAAAGCATCTTTTGTTGCTTTCGCCCTTTTTAATCCTAAGGCATAGTTATATTCATCTGAACCTGAAGCATCACAGTGTCCTTCAATTTTTATTCTACCACTATTACGTAATAAATTTGCATTATGCGAAACTTGTCCTAATTTTTCAGAAGTAATATTGTATTGATTAACATCAAAATAAATATTCTGTACTCCTGCATCTCCATAAAGACCATTTTCGTTACCATAAATACCAGTACCCTGACCTTGACCCATTGGATCAACGTTATTATAAGTATTTACACCATTTCCATTTACATCTGCCCCCGTAGCAGTTGCACCGGTTGTTGTGTTTAACTTTTTTTGTGAACACCCCGTCATTATTAATAGGGTTACTGTTATTATTGCTAATAGTATCTGTTTCTTCATTCCTCTTCCTTTTTCATTTGAATTACATTCTACCAATCAATTGATTGTATTTTTCCACTTTTCATAGCAAAAAGTGCACTCTGTTTTGTTGCTAAATTCATATAGCCTATCGAATTCCTACCACCATTTTGCTTAATGTATAAAATTACTTTTCCATCTGAAGAAAAACGTGGTAAGTGATTACGACCGTTAGAAGTTAATGGTCTAACGTATGAACTGGACACTGAACCTAAGTAGATATTTGACGAACCTCCTTCCTTTACAGAATAAAGTAAATGCTGTCCAAAAGCATCACATGATTCATTATTATTTCCATAACGTGCTGCACGAGAAACTGAACGTGAACCAATGGCTTTAGTATAAATATTAGCAGCACCAATCCTATTAGAAACAAACGCAATTTGGCTTTCATCACCAATGTATTTTCCATTAACATCGATGCCTGAAAAACTTGTTAAACGCTTCGTTGATTTAGAAGCTGTATTAAACTCATAAATATCAGTTTGCCCATTAGGAGCCATGGTTAAGAGTACACGACTTCCATCTTGACTTACATCAGAAGCCACTAACATACCTTGAGATGCAATAACTTTTTTTCGTGAACCACTATTCATATCTACTTTATATAAGGTTGGTATTTCAAGATTGTAAGAGGTATAGTAGAAAGCACTTTGAGCAGGATTAGCCCATTTTGGAAAAAGATTTAATCCTCCTCGTAAAATTACCGATGAAAAACTTAACGTATAATCAGCAATCCAAATTTCACTTTTACGTGAACCTGTATATTTAGAAAACAGAATATTACGCTTCATCCAAGAAATATCTTCAAAGCCTAATACCTGATTAAGTTCAACCACAGCATTATGTGCTAAAAATGGATAACGTGCCATTTTGTTAACAGAATAGTTATTTTGAAAAACCAGAAACGAATCAGCAACACGTATTAACTTCACCTTTAATGTTGTTCCAGAAGCACCATATTTATATTTTAAAAGGTACTCTTGACTGTGTAAACCTAAAGGTAGAAGCGTGTCATCAAAGCCTCCTCGTCGTAATTGTGGATCAACGGTAAAGTGTCCAGAAATTTTTAAATCATTTAATAAAACATTGAACATTTTAGAATGCATTACAGTGCTACCAGCTGTTGTGCTATCTTCCATAATTGATAAAGTTGCTTTACTTGCCACATCTTTTTCTATGTCTAACACAGCATCAAATGAATATAAATTAAGTGTCAGTAGAAAAAATAGTATGTATTTCATATCTATCCTTGTATTTTTTTGTATTTAACATTATAATATAATTATGCTAAGTCACCTAACATAACTAATACTTATCTAACTTTAAAATGTACTTGAATTGAATAAGGTGAAGATTTTTTATGTCGCCCTAATCCCATTCTATTTAAGGTATTTAAATATTGTTTTAAACTACGCTGCATGGCTCCTGAAACACCTGATGATGTATACCTAAATTTACCACTATTAAAAATAGTTAAATTAACAGTGACCAATTGACCTCTCGCACCTACAGCATTCCAATTCATCATATGTCTTTCAACTTTTGCTATATAAGCATTCTCAATTCCTTTCTCACGATTAGCATTTGAAACACGACCATTTTGATGTGTTGCCCTAATTCTATCGGTTACCGATGAATTATGTTTAATAGAACTCGTTTGTTTTATCGGTTTTTTTGGTATTTTTTTAACAGGTACTTTTTTAGGTACTGTAGTTTTCACTGAAGAAAAAAGGTCTTTAGCCGTTTTTTTAGGAGCTTTTTTAATGGGTACTACTTTTTTTACTGGCAGTACTTTCTTCGAAGGCTTAATTTTAGGAGGCTTTATCTTTTTTGGAACATTTTTTTTGGGAACATTTTTTTTAGGTTTAGGAGTTGTTTTTTTAGGGGCAATTTTTTTAGGGATAACATTCTTAGGTTTAGGAATTACTTTTTTAGGCAATGTTTTTGGTCGAGGTATTACTTTCTTAGGTTTTACTTTTTTAGGAGGTACTTTTTTAGGAATCGCTTGTAACGGTACAGGAGGAATAAAGGTTGAAACAGGTTTTTTAGGTGTTGAAACTTCATCACTCTTATTAAAAACGGTCTTTTCACTATTAACTAAAGTAACTGTTACCCTATCTGAATTTTTTTCAACATAATTTTTGGCTTTAACTTGATGAATATTATAAAAATAAAGTACTAGAAATATGAGGCTTAAGTAAATAGCTAAAGCAGCTATACCTGAAACCATTTTACCATGATTCATCTATTTCCTTTTTTAATCTTATTCTACTTTTTGATAGTGGAATAAACGCGAAGTATAGTGTAGCTAAAAAAAGTTGTAATAAAAATTAAGGAAAAAGCAGTTTTTTTGTACATTATCATTCTATGCTAATCATAGTAAATAGCCAAAGTAATGAAAATTAGTAATTTCAAACACATAAAACTCTTTCTTTAAAATGCTATACTAACAAAAAAATTTCTAACTAAAGGATAAAATTTGGCAACAGGTTTTTTCGCACTATTTGATGACATTGCAATGCTTATGGATGATGTAGCTGTTATGAGTAAAGTCGCTACTAAAAAAACAGCTGGTATCTTAGGAGATGACTTAGCCGTCAGTGCTAACAAAGCAGCAGGATTTGCCTCGTCACGAGAGCTTCCTGTACTTTGGGCTATTACAAAAGGTTCTTTTCTAAATAAAGTTATTATCTTACCTATCGTATTTTTAATGAGTGCCTTTGTGCCTTGGCTTATTATTCCCATTTTGATGTTAGGAGGTGTTTATTTGGCTTATGAAGGGGCTGAAAAAATTTACGAATACTTATTTCATAAAGAGGCGAAAAAACATCTCACGAATATGGAACATAAAACTTCTGAACAAATACTTGCCGATGAACAAGATAAAATTAAATCAGCCATTCTCACAGACTTTATTCTTTCGGTAGAAATCATTATTATTGCCTTAAGTACAGTAACTGAAAAATCATTAAGTATACAAATTCCCGTCGTTACTTTCATTGCTATTTTAGCAACAGTAGGTGTTTATGGTATCGTTGCACTAATTGTTCGTATGGATGATTTTGGTTATAAGCTTATTGCAATGAACAATGGTAATAAAAGTCTCCTAACAAGCATTGGTAAACTTTTGGTAGCTGCTTTACCAAAAATAATTAAATCCCTAACCATTATTGGAACTCTAGCCATGCTATTGGTTGCTGGTGATATCTATCTTCATCATGTACCTCTATTTCATGAAAAACTCCATGATATTCCAGCAATGATTTCTGCTTTAGGACTAGGATTAATTGTTGGAATTATTGCACTAATGTTTGTAAAAATATTTATAAAAATAAAAAGTCTATTTTAAATAATTTTTTTATGAGTTTAACAACTCATAAAAAATCCCATCAAAACAAATCCCTCTTCAATAACAGACCTCTATGCTAAACCCAATCTTCGCTATAATAGCCCAAAAAAACAGGCACCAATATGTTCCAAAACTTCTTAAAGTTCTTCATTGTCAATGCACGGATGAACTACCTACTCTTCTTTCTTATTTTTGTGACAGGTATCTACTCTTATATGAAAACCCCTAAAGAGATATTTCCCTCTTTTGAACTGGATATGATTTCTATTTCAGGTGGTTATACTGGAGCGTCTATAGATATTATGGATAAAATGGCTGTTAAGCGAATTGAAGATGAAATAAAAAATATAGATGGTATCAAAGAGATGTCAACCGTCATTTCACCTGCAGCCTTTACCATGATTTTAGAGCTTGAAAAACGTGTTGACAAATATAACACAGCCAATGAGATTAAAGATGCCATTGCCATTACCAAACAATTTTTACCTGAAGACATGAACGACCCCATCGTTCAAGTACTCAAAACAGGTAGCCGAAAAGCACTCATGCAGATTGCCATTACTTCGCCTACGAACAACCAAGCAGAACTCATACTTGCAGCTGAGCGTTTAGAAGAGAAACTTACGACCATTAAACATGTCTCAGAAGTTGTTATTTATGGAGATGCTGATATCTATTATGACATTAGCTTGAATGCAGGGAAAATTAAAGCACTTAACCTTGATGAAAATAGTGTAGTTTCAGCCATACAGGGACTCTCTTACATCTACCCCATTGGAAAAGTAGAAGACAGTAAAGGTGGGCATTACTATGTCTCTACCTACAATGGTAAAAAAACAGCACCTGCCATGTTGGAAAGTCAAATTATGCTGCAAGGTAAGTGGATTTACCTAAAAGACATTGCCAATGTTGAAAAACGCTATGAAGATTCAGCCACACTTTTTTCAGTTGACAATACTGATGCCATTAGTCTACTTGTCAACATGAGTAGTACAGGTAATGCCCTTGAACTTTCAGAAAAGATTAGCCAAAAAGTAGATGAAGTTAAAAAACAGAACAAAACAGAACTTGATTACCTTGTCTATGATGACAATTCAGAACGTATTAAAGACCGACTTAACATTGTAGTTTCTAACATTCTTTTAGGAATTATTCTCATTGCTCTTTTGGTATTTGTGCTTATAAACTCTCGTATGTCCCTAGTTATCTCCTTAGGTATTCCAACCTCTTTTGTTATTGGTGCTTTTTATCTTTACTTGTCAGGTTACAGTATTAACCTCATCTCTCTTGTTGGGGTCTTACTTGCCTTAGGAATTATTGTTGATGATGCCATTGTGGTTAGTGAAAATATTCAACAACACATCGAAGCTGGACTCGAACCTAAAGAAGCTGCTCTTGTTGGTGCAAAAGAGATGTTTAAGCCGGTTACCATTGCTTCCCTGACCACACTTTTTGCCTTCATTCCTGCACTTATGATACAAGGAACTTTAGGACAAGTAATGATGCTTATCCCTATTACGGTTTCAGTCTTGGTTTTAGCCTCACTCATTGAGTCTTTTGTCTTTTTACCCATTCATGCTTCACACATTTTAAGTAAAAAAAGTAAACCTCTCTCTTGGAGCAAAGCAAATCAAGTCTATAGCTGGATTATCCATTACTTGATTCATTTCAAAAAGAGTTTTTTACTACTATTTCTAATCATCGTTCCTCTTGTGACTTTCTTCGCAGTCAAAGAGAGTAAATTTAAAATGTTTCCAAAATTTGACTCTACTACCATCAACTTAGCCCTGAAAGCCAATGTCAATACCTCAACAGAAGAGACCAATGCCATACTCAAAACTATAGAAGCTGACCTCTATGCCGAAAAAGAAAAATTTCAAATTTTACACATTGGAGCTACAGCAGGTTCAAGAAAAGACAGTGCTGGAAATAGTGAAAAATACCCTTATGTGGGTGAAATAAAAATAGAACTTAACAAACTCGTAGCACAAAACTTTGTAGATGAATTCATTACACCTGTTTTAAGCTTTTACTATGATGAGACCAACCGTGTCCGTGAAAAGAAGTCAGCCATTATCTCTAAAGAACTTCGTCTGTTTTTAAAAGCACAAAACTATAAAGAACGTTTTAACCTTAGTGACATCGACATTGTTGAGAAAAAAGTAGGTCCTATTAAGTCTGACATTAAAATAGGACTTATCTCTGATGACAACAAAAAAGTTATGGAGTATATGAAAAGATTAAAAGAAGCACTTTTAAACATGAAAGGAATAGCTTCTGTCGATGATGGTGTGAAATTTGGAATTAGTGAACTTAAACTCAAAGTTAACAATTATGGAGAATCTTTAGGGCTTGATGAACAAAAGTTAGGACAACTCCTCTCTTCCATGTACCTTGAACGAAAAGTTGCCATAGCTTTTGATACGACAGATTTACTAGAGATACGTGTACGTAGTAAAAATAAGGACTCCATAGAAGCACTCAAAAACTTTGAATTGGACTTAGGGGACAATGGTCGTGTACTCCTTAAACAAGTTGTAGAATTTCAGACTTTAAAATCTTTTGAAAAAATCACCAAAGAGTTTGGAGAAAAAAACTTTTATATTTATGCTAATGTAGATGAAAAAGTCATTACTTCTGGTGAAGCCCTAAAAAAACTTGAACCTCTTTTAGATGAAGTTAAAAGTGCTGGGATCAAACTAAAATTTAAAGGTGAAAAAGAAAAACAACAGGCACTTAAACAAGACATGATGGCTGCTTCACTTTTAGCCATTGTTCTCATTATGCTCTCTTTACTCTACCTCTTTAACTCTTTTAGAGAAACCTTTATGATGATGTCCGTCATTCCTTTTGCGTTTATGGGTGTTTTAGTCGGTCACTTTTTATTAGGTGTTAACCTCAGTCTTTCTTCTATCATCGGTATGTTAGGACTTGCTGGAGTTGTTATAAACGATGGAATCATTATGATGATGAATCTAAAAAAAGCAAATACCATAGAAGAACTATATCACTTAGCCAGTAAACGTTTTCGACCCATTATTTTAACCAGTATCACTACGCTTATTGGTTTGGCTACGCTTATCTTTTTCCCTGTAGGTCAAGCTGTTATCTTCCAGCCTATGGCAATTGCATTAGGATTTGGACTCTTATGGGGAACCGTACTTAACTTACTTTATTTACCTGTATTATTTGTGGTTTTAAATGGGAGGAAATTTAAAGAATAGTATTTACCCTTCGTTTACTTAAAGATGTTATAATTTATTATGCCTATATAAGGAGTAAATTATGAAACATCCATTTAAACGCATTGTCATTTTGTTGAATGATTTAGAACATATGGAAACCTTACTTAAAAAAGGGGTTACCTTCTCCAATGAACATCATCTTCTTTTAGAAGTACTCTTTGTTCATGAAGTACCTCTTTTTGAAGTTCCCGACTTCTTTCTTTCTGATGAAAAAATTTCTGAAAGCATTTTAGACAAAGATAAAATCAAAGAAAAAATTGAAGAGTATTTAAACAGTTTAGATCTTAAAGCCGAACATACCATTTTTGTCTATGAAAATGACACAATTGATAGAATCAATACTTTAATCCCCCAAGTAGATGGAACATTGATTTTAACTCAGTACCATCATGAATTAAGTAGTCAATTAATTGAAGAGACTCCTTATACCTATTGGATTATTAAGAAGGGAAGAGTTCCTCAGAACATTGCTTTTACGATAGACTTAGAAGATAAGTTCCAACCTTATTTACTATGGATAAAACACCTATTTCCAGAAGCAAAGATTGAACTTATTCATAACTATCGCTATATGCTTGACCCACTTATTACAAGTCAAGACTATCTCATAGTTGAACCCCTAACACAAGCGTTAGACATTGAGATGAATAAAGTGCTAAGAGAACAAAAAATGGAAATTTTTACTAATTATCAAAATGAATTAGACCTAGAAGGAACATTTCTTGAAGGTGAAGGAATTTTTAATAATGATATTATTCACTATCTCCAAGAGAAACACTTTAACCTTACTATTTTATGCCGAGATAATGTTGATATTTTCTTTAGCTCTAGCCTAATAAACGAGTTTATGAAAGAAGTCCAAACAGACTTTTTTATCTGTCAGACATCAAACTAAATTTTACTAGGTGTTAAAAAAGTAAGATGCTTTTCAGACTTTAAGTACTCTTCGTAAAGCTCTTGAGAGTGTTCAGCGCTCTCTATACCACAAGAGCGTGTCAACTCTTTTTTAGCACCAAATATGAGTGACCTAGCCCCACAACCACCCCAACATAAGTCATGTTTGTAAAACTCACAACTTCGACAAATATCTTCTACTTGGAAGTTCTCTTTGTGTCTAAAAAAATCAAAAGCTTTTTCCCAAGCTTCACCAACACTTTTGTAAGCTCGTATATTACCAACTAAATTATTCAAATAAAAAAGTAAAGAACAACCTGAAAGCTGTCCATTCGGACCTATGACTAAATCCTTATAACCCAACTGACAACCACGTTGTTGTTCTTTTCTTACACGCCATAAAGGAGTACCAATATCCACTTTCCTCTCATACTTTGTACGTAAAGCTGCTAATTTATCTAAATGCTCTTTAGAATCTAACTCTTGATAAGACAAACTCTTAGCAGTACCAATAGGAAGCATTTCAAGTACTTTAATTTTATTAAAAATATTCAATTGGTAAATAGATTCAACTTCCTCCTCAACACGCTCTAATGTTTCTCTGTTCACAACTACTAAAGCTGTTGCTTTTAAAGTATGCTCTTTTTTATACTCTTCAACAACTTTTATACTGGCTAACAAACCATTATGGAAACGTTCATGTCGCATTGAAGTATAAGCTCTCACACTCATGGCATCTACTGAAAGGGCTATACGGTACAAATAAGGAAGAAGCTTTTTAATCCCCTCGGCATTTGTTCCACTACTTACGGTTTTCACTTTATAGCCTAACTCATGACCCAACTTTACATAAGGAAGCGCATGTATAGGGTCTAAAGATATTTCATCATCATGAGGATAGATATTAAGAAATTCTATCCTCATATTCCGTCCATCTTTTAGAATTTTTACAATCTCTTCATGACTTAATGGTTCATAACTAGACTTTTCTACGTTTTTATGAATGCAATGTAAACAAGCAATCGGACACTGCTCTCTTGGTGATGGTAACTCAAATACTAACGTTTTTGCTGGTTTTACTGACAATGGATTTCCAATAAAGCCAAAGCTTTTCTATCTGCACCACTTAAAGCTAAGTCATGAATTTCATCTATCGTAAAATAACTCTCTTGCTCCTCACAAGCAAGTAACACTACAGAAGCTTCCAAAGTAAAATGCGTATAGTGTTGTTTAAACTCACCTAACTCTGTCATATACTCATTTAATTTAAAGTCCTCTTCCTGTTTAAACGCCCACAGTCCAGAAAGTAAACGTTCTTCATTTTGTGACAAAGCATACCGATCTTCTTGATAATAAATCACTAAAGTACGTTTTCGAATAGGCTTTTTTTGTTTCTTTTTCTTTTCAGGGTAAAGCAATGGAGTCTCTTTACCTTGACAAAGTGACTCAAAGGGACATTCACTACATAAGGGGTTTTTGTGTGTACAAATGGCTGAACCAATATCCATCATAGTTTGATTATAAATATACGCATTATTTTTATCATAAAGCTTGTAAGCCAATTCCCATAATTTTTTGTCATTACAAGATGTTACAGCGAAGAATCGGTAAAGAATACGTTTTACATTAGCATCGAGTATGGGTAATGCCTCATCAAAAGCAAAACACGCCACTGCATGTGCTGTTGACTTCCCAATTCCTGATAGTTTTTCTAGTTCTTCTGCATTATTAGGAAGTATGCCATTGGTATCTACAGCAGTCTTATGTAGGTTTCTAGCACGTGTATAATACCCCAAACCTTCCCAAGCTTTTAAGACATCATCAACTGGTGCATTTGCTACATCTAGTAGCGTTGGAAACTTTTCTAAAAATTGAAAATAAAAACGTTCAAGTACTGTCTTTACTTGTGTTTGTTGTAGCATTATTTCTGATAAATAAATTTCATAAGGACGAGTAGTATTTCTCCATGGAAGTGTTACCCTTCCATATGATTTATACCAAGTTAAAATATTTTCGTGAATTTTATAGTATTTATTCTTTTTCATTTTGTATTTTAACCAAATGTCTACAAAAAACTCACAAGCTTCTTGCCTAAGTATCTATTTTGTTGTTATAATTAAGAAAAAGGTTTAGGGAAATGAAAATGTTAAGTCGTAGAAATACCAAAAAGAAGTGTTTATGGAAATTGTAAAACGCTTAGAAGGTCCAGAAGCAGAGGAAAGTTTTGAATTTGAAGAGGAATATGTAACTCCTAAAGAAGAACCAAAAAAACATCTATTGTTGATAATGATCATTTTATTTTTCATCACAATAGGCAGTTATTTTGGTTACAAAAAATTTCAAACCAAAGATACAGCTTCGAGTGCAATCATCCAAGAAGAAGTAACAACAGCTAAAAAAATAGAAATAAATAGCAATCATGCTGAGATTCCTATGCCTAAGGAAAAAATTGAAATAGTAGAACAGCAAATACCTAAAAATCAACCCATGCCTAAAGAGCCAATCACTAAAAAAGAAGTAACAAAAGAGGTAGCTGTTTATACCGAAGTATTAGCACAAAATATTTTACCCCAATCACCTCAACAAGTTCTCACAAAATCACCTGCAATACAAAAAGAACCTGAAATTGATATTAAAATAACAAAAGTAAAAATACTTAGCCCCATTCCTCAAAAACCAATTGTTACAAAAACAATTATTAAAGAGCCTATTGTTAAAAAAGTGATTCCCAAAAAAGTTATCGTTAAAAAAGTTACAGCTAAAAAACGTGTTAAGCCAAAAAGGAAACCAAGAATTGTCACCATTAAAAAAGGTGATACTTTAGCGTTAATTGCACAAAAGTACTATGGAAACGCAATGGAATTTAAAAGAATAATTCGTGCCAACAGAAGTATTAGAAGTGAAAAGACAAGTCTAAAGCTAGGACAAAAGATTGTCGTACCCTATTTACCTAAGCACAAACAAAGACGATTTGTTACCGTTAAAAAAGGCTACAGCTTAGCTTATATTTCAAAAAAGTTCTATGGTACCACAGCAAAGGTTCAAACAATAGTTGATGCAAATCGTAATATTAAAACGGAAAAGTCTACGCTAAAAATTGGACAAAAAGTTTATGTACCAAAATAGATAATAGAAAAAAGTTATTTTTGTAAGCGCATTAAAGCTTACAAAAAATTAACGCTTAGAAACCCTCTGACATTCGGCAACAAAATGCTTAGCATTTTCCACAGGTACATCTGGAAGAATTCCATGACCTAAGTTAAAGATATGTCTCTTTGTTCCCATAACTTCTTGAATGGCTTCGACACAAGCTGTCGTCGCTTCTTTACTATACAGTCTACATGGCTCCATATTTCCTTGAAGTACGTACTTATCTTCAAGATGTTCTTTTGCCATTGCCATTGGGGTTCCCCAATCTACACCAAACACGTCAAAGTTTCCATAAACTTGTCCACGTTCAATGAATGAAGCTACGCCCTTTGGAAACATAATAATAGGGGTATCTGGATACTTAGCTTTTAAGTGATCACAAATCTCTACCATGTATTTCCATGAAAATTCATTGTATTTCCCAGGCTCAATCGCAGCTGCCCATGAATCAAAAATTTGAACCACGTCAATACCAGCTTCAATTTGCTTTTCCATGTAGTACTTTACAACTTCGGTTACTTCTCTTAAAATATTATGTAAAAACTCAGGATTAGAATACATAAGTTTCTTACAAAGGTTATAAGTCTTAGTGCCTTGACCTTCTATCATATAAGTAGCCAACGTCCATGGAGCACCTGTAAACCCAATAAGTGCTATCTCATCGCCACGCTCATCAAGTTGCTTTCTAAGCAGTTTAATCGTATCGTAAACATAAGTTAATTTATTAGCAGCTTCTTCACCACCAATAAGTCTGTCTAAGTCGGCTTGACAAGTAAGTGGGTCATTGAACTTTGGTCCAAAACCTTTAATAAACTCCAAATCCATTCCCATTTCATCTGGAATAACCAAAATGTCTGAAAATAAAATAGCAGCATCCACACCCACAATGTCTAAAGGCTGAATGGTAACTTCAGCAGCTTTAGCAGGGTCATGACAAAGACTTAAAAAGTCTCCAGCTTCTCCCCTAACCTTCATGTATTCAGGAAGATATCGTCCTGCTTGTCTCATCATCCATACAGGAGTGTATGGTGTCTCTTTACCTAAACAGGCATCTACAAATATTTTACTTTTTTTACTCATTATTTACCAACTTTCCCTAAAAAATATAATCCTACAGACAATGCTGTAATTGAAACTGCAAAATATAGCATCTCTAATGGTGTATTAAACTCTGTCTGTAAGACTTTTTGAAAAAAGTTTACCACCAAAACCATCACAATCACTTTTGCAATCTTATCTTTGAGCTGATCAAGAGAATGAATTGCCAAAATTTGACTACCATTACTCCCTGTTGCTTCATCTATCTCTGAAATAAACAATTCATAAATACCAAAAGCAAAAATAAACATAACAACAGCTATTAAATAAAGGTCAACAGCTCCAATAATTCCAACAAGAATTACTTTATGAAAATCATCTGGATGTGGATGTGCTATTAAATTTTGAAAAGTATAAACGGCTACATTCCAAATGTCCATTGATGCGACAATAAAAAGTACAATGGCTCCAAGAAGTCCAAAAACTACTGCAAAGATCACAATAAATCTACTTCGCCAAATAGCACCTTCAAATAATGTTTCAATTAAACTATTATTCGCTCTATCTATCTTTAGTCTCTCTTCTAAGTCGTGATTGTTTCCTGCCATATTAAGCCTCTAGTTTTATCCATTTTTGAGCAATACGAACAGCATTCGTTGCTGCGCCTACTCTTACTTGGTCTGCCACACCCCAAATATGTAAAATATTTGCTGATGAAATATCTTTTCTAATTCGTCCAACGTAAGTTTCATCGGTATCAGTTGCTGTAAGTGGCATTGGATATTGATTATTTTCAATATCATCAATAACAGTAACATTTTCAAAGTCATCTAAAGCCTTACGTGATGCTTCCACTGAAACATCTACACCTTCTTCAAAAGTAATGGTAATGGATTCTGAATGAGAACGAAGTACAGGAACACGAACACAGGTTGCAGAAACTGCAAACTCAGTGTGCATGATTTTACCAGTTTCATTTACCATCTTCATTTCTTCTTTGGTATAACCATTTTCTTGAGGTACATCAATATGAGGAATAACATTCAGTGCAATTTGGTGTGCAAATGCTTCTGCTTTTGAGTCACCCAATTTAAAGGCAAAGAAGTCTTGCATTTGTTGTACAAGCTCTTCCATACCAGCTTTTCCAGCACCAGAAACAGCTTGGTATGTCGAAACATCAACTCGCTTAATTCCATACAGGTCATGAAGTGGCTTAAGTAGTTGTACCATTTGAATGGTAGAACAGTTAGGATTTGCAATAATCCCTGTCTCCTCCCAATCTGAAATGTCTTCAGGGTTAACTTCTGGAACTACTAAAGGTACATTGTCCACCATTCTAAAGTGTGAAGTATTATCAATAACAACAGCGCCAGACTCTACAGCATATTTCGCATATTTCTCAGAAATACTACCACCAGCTGAAAAAAATGCAATGTCTATATTACGCCCTTGAAATACCTCTTCCGTTAACTCTTCAATTTTATATTCATCACCAGCAAACTCAATTAAGTTACCAGCTGAGTTTGCACTTGCTAAAGGCAGAAGATCTGCTATAGGGAACTTAACTTCTTCTAAAACTCTAAATAACTCTTCTCCAACGGCACCACTTGCCCCAACAACAGCTACATTATACTGTTTCACATATGTCCTTTTTCGCTTAAATATTTCACTATAGTATAATCAAATATTTTAATTTTTATTCTTTGATGTTATTCTAACAAAATGGGTGTGAGTCTATGCTTTTAAATTTTTGTTTTTAAAATTTTAAGAAGAAATTGGCTTTTTTGTAGCGTGAGTGTTAAAACCCACGCTTATAAAATGAAGTACAATACGCTTAAGCGCACTTATAAGTGTTTTTCATTTCTTTCACAAAGACTGGTTTTAAATTGTCTTCACAAAGATAATCTGAACTGGGTAAACCTTCTGAATTTACAGTTGGAATAAGTAAGTTTTTTTGCATTTCTTTCAAGTCATATTCTGCAATTTCGTCATTGGTCATCACATATTGTGCAAAAACAATGGTCTCGATATTATCAAGAATAACTGTTGAGTATGATTCTTTTTTATTAGAGATTTTTTGAGATTCTACTTTTGTACTTTTAGGAGATAAATCCGAAACATCAACAATACAATGCGTTCCTGTACATTTCATTTTATTCCCTGCAGATAAATTAAGTGATAGTAATGACATAGCTAATAGTGTTGTGGTTAAAAGTTTTCTTTTCATATAAATCTCTCTCCTTTAGATTTGTTATTTTGTATAATAATTATGACGAATATTAAAAATTATTACAATAATTATTTAATAAATAATCTAAAAGTGACAAAAAAGTTACTTATTTAGAGCTAAATACATTTCTTCTTCATAATAATCAACAAAATCATGCAATGACTATTCCATGGATGTTTAGAAGTGTTTTATTTTATAAAAAGTGTGTGTAGGATTGATTATTTAATCAAATAATAAATATAAGTTAAGCAAAAGAAAAGCTAAATTTTTATGAAGTTTTAACTTATAGGCTTAGCCATACTAAACCTATAAACAGAAAAATAGGGCTATTTTTCTTCGTTATTGTCGTCTAAAATTTCTTCATTAACAACATCTGGATCTTCTGCTTCTTCTTTAGGACATTTTGCCATACTCACCACAATGTCTTTTTTCTCAACATTGACCACTTTGACACCTGAAGTATTACGACCAGCTTTTCTAATGGTTTGCATGTCAACACGTATCATTTTACCAATAGAAGTCAGACACATCATGTCTTTGTCTTCTTCAACCATCACAACACCAACAACATCACCTGTCTTGACAGAAAGCTTCATTGAAATAACACCCTTACCTGCACGGCTTTGTTCTCTGTACTCTGAAGCCGTTGTACGCTTACCAATACCTTTTTCACTTAACATCAATAATTCCGACTCTTCATCTTCAATAGTAGTTGCACCACAAACAAAGTCATCTTCTATTTTAAACTTAATCGCAGCCACACCACGTGCAACACGTCCAATTTCTCTTGCATCTTCCACTTTAAATCTAATACATTGACCTTTTTTAGTGGTTACAAAAAGCCATTTTGTCTCAGGCATTACAATTTTTGCTGTAACAATTTCATCATCATCATCTAAGTTAATGGCTCTAACACCATTGGTTCTAATATTTGAATACTCTTTTAAATTCGTACGCTTAACAATACCTTTTTTAGTAAAGAAGGCTAAACCTTTGTCTTCTTCAAAATCAACAGTAGGGATGATAGACATAATCTTCTCATCAGGCTTTAAATTAATAAGGTTAACAACTGCCTTACCTTTTGCTGTTCTTGAACCTTCAGGAATTCTATAAACCTTTAACCAGTAAAGTTGCCCCATGTCCGTTACAAACATAAGCGTATCATGCGTAGAAGAGATAAAGAACTGCTCTATAAAGTCATCATCATGTGTGGTAACAGCTATCTTACCTTTACCACCACGTTTTTGTTTCTCATACTGTTTTACAGGCACACGTTTAATATACCCTCTATGGGTAATGGTAACAACCATTGGCTCATTAGGAATTAAATCTTCAATGTCAATGTCGTCATAGTCATCAACTATTTCTGTACGTCTCTCAGCTTTAAATGTATCACCAATCTCTTTAAGCTCATCCACAATAATACCATTAAGAATCTCTTCACTTTTTAAGATAGACTCTAAGTACTCAATTAACGCATAAAGTTCTTTTAATTCATTTTCAATTTTTTCAACTTCAAGACCTGTTAATCTTCTAAGTTTCATCTCTAAAATAGCATGAGATTGAATTTCAGAAAGAGAGAACTTTTCCATCAATGATAATTTAGCTATCTCAGTATCTTCACTTTCTCTAATAATACGAATTACTTCATCAATATGATCAACAGCAATTTTTAAACCTTCTAAAATATGCGCTCTAGCTTTTGCTTTTTCAAGGTCAAAAATTGTTCTTCTAATAATAACTGTTTTTCTATGACGTAAAAACAAGTCAAGCATCTCACGTAATTTAAATACCTTTGGCTCTTTATTAGCAATGGCTAACATAATAATTCCAAAAGTATTTTGCATGCTTGTTTGCTTAAAGAGATTGTTTAAAACAATATCAGACATTGCATCACGTTTCAGCTCAATAACAATTCTCATACCTTCACGGTCAGACTCATCACGAATTTCAGAAATACCCTCAATTTGCTTATCACGTACTAAATGGGCTATATTCTCAATAAGACGAGATTTATTAACTTGGTAAGGAAGTTCATCTACAACAATAACTTCTTTATTTTTTTTCTCTTCAATATGTGTTTTAGCACGTACTTTAATTCGTCCTCTACCTGTTGTATAGGCATCTGTAATACCTTTTTTACCAAAGATAATACCACCCGTTGGGAAGTCAGGCCCCTTAACAATAGTAAGTAACTCTTCATCAGCACAAGAAGGATTATCAAGAATATGTAAAAGTGCTTCAATAAGCTCGTCCATTCGATGAGGAGGGATATTAGTTGCCATACCAACAGCAATACCCGATGAACCATTTAACAATAAGTTAGGAACACGTGAAGGCAAGACATCAGGTTCAGACATAGAATCGTCGTAGTTGGGTGTAAAGTCAACCGTATCTTTATCTAAATCTCTTAATAACTCTTCAGCCAACTTTGTCATACGTGCTTCCGTATATCTCATCGCAGCAGCATTATCCCCATCAACAGAACCAAAGTTTCCTTGCCCATCTACAAGAGGCGCTCTTAATGAAAAATCTTGCGCCATACGAACCAATGCATCATAAACAGAGTTGTCACCATGTGGGTGATACTTACCAATAACATCACCCACAATTCTTGCAGACTTTTTATAAGCAGCTCTATGTGAAAGACTTAACTCATTCATTGCATAAAGTATTCTTCGGTGTACAGGTTTTAAACCATCACGTGCATCAGGTAAAGCACGTCCAACAATCACTGACATAGAGTAGTCAAGATAAGACCCTTTCATACTCTCTTCAATTTTAACTTGCTGTATATCTAAACTTTCATCAATCTGATCACTCATAAATTTCCTTTGTGTATACCATATTATATATAATGCTAAAAATTGGTCAATATTATAGCTAAAAGCTCTTAAATATATTATTTTTTATTAAGCAAAGTTTATCAACATAATTATGCTATGATTCCACCTAAATTTTTTGACTAGGATACCTCATGAAAAAACTCTTTACCTTATTATTTTTTTTAACAAACCTAAGCTTTGCCCAACTTGAAGTTGCTGTTAGTCTTGCTCCTCAAAAAGTTTTTGTTGAAAAAATAGGTGCTGAACATGTCAACGTAACTGTTATAGTTGAAGAAGGTTCTTCACCTCATGATTACGAACCTAAACCTTCACAAATGAAGGATATCTCTAAAGCAACTGTTTATTTTGCAATCGGTGTAGAATTTGAAAATGTATGGCTTTATAGATTCCAAAATGTAAACAAAAAACTACTGTTCGTAGACAGTACCAGAGGCATGGAGAAATATCATGTAAAACATGTTTGTACTGCTCATGGACACAATAAGCACACCCATCAAAAACTTGATCCACATGTCTGGGTAGATCCCATTAACATCAAAATAGTTGCTAAAAACATTTATGAAACACTCGTCGCCTTAGATGAAAAAAATAAAGCTGATTATCTCAAAAATTATGAAGCTTATTTAAAAGAGTTAGATGCACTGCATAGCGAAATTGAAGAAATACTCAAAGGTACCCCTGAAAAATCAACGTTTATGGTTTTTCATCCTTCTTGGGGATACTTTGCTAAACGTTATAACCTAACGCAACTCCCTGTTGAAATAGACGGCAAAGAACCGAAAATGAAAGCCCTAATTGGTATTATAGAACAAGCAAAAAAAGAAAAAGTACATGCTATTTTCACCCAACCAGAATTTTCTGATAAAGCCAGTCAAAATATAGCAAAAAATTTAAATATTGAAGTTATTAAAGCTTCTCCTTTGGCATTAAATTGGGCTGAAAACCTTAAAATGTTAGCCAAAGCCATTGCTCAAAAAAAGTAGTTCGATCATGTCCATCATTGAAATTAAAAACCTGTCATTTTCTTATGGCAAACAAGTTGTTTTAGAAAATGTCAATCTGACAGTTAAAGAAAATGACTTTCTAGCTATTATTGGTCCAAATGGTGGGGGTAAATCAACCCTCCTCAAACTTATTTTAGGCATTAATTCTGTCAAAAATGGAAGCATTCATACTTTTGGGGAACTTCCTAAGAAAAATTTAGCCAAAGTTGGTTATGTCCCTCAAAATACCAATGTAAATACGGATTTTCCCATTAAAGTCATTGAGGTAGTACTGATGGGTCATATTGGAACAAAACGCCCTCTTTTTGGCTATGCTAAAGAAGAAAAACTCTGTGCCTTAGGTGCTTTAGCTCAAGTAGGTATGGAAAAATTTGCCAATGAAAAGATTGGCTCACTCTCAGGTGGACAAAGACAAAGAGTTATGATAGCTCGTGCCTTATGTGCTAATCCAAAAATTTTGATTTTAGATGAACCAACAGCAAGTATTGATGTTGAAGGACAAAAGAAAATTTATGAGCTACTGGAAACACTTAACAGCTTTATCACTATTATCGTTGTGAGTCATGACATCTCTATTATTATGCAATATGCAGATAAAGTCGTACATATTAATAAAACACTTTCATACCATGATGTTTCAAAACTAAAACCAACAACAGATGACCCAATACAACACTTTTGTGAAGTTGAACTCTTTAACAAACTCAATGAAAATAATATAGGTAAAAAATAGATGCAGGTAAAAAACTAATGATAGATGCACTCTCATATGACTTTGTTCAAAATGCCCTCATAGCTGGTCTTCTAGTCTCTATGGCTGCTGGTATTATCGGTTCCCTTATTGTGGTTAATAGAATGGTCTTTCTAGCAGGAGGAATTGCCCATACAGCCTATGGTGGTATTGGGGTTGCTGTTTATTTCTCTTTACCTATTTTTCTTGGTGCTTCAGTTTTTGCAGTTTTAGCTGCCATACTTATTGCATCAATTACTTTTAAAAACCGTGAGCGTATGGATACCTTTATTGGTCTTATATGGGCTGTAGGTATGGCAATAGGAGTCGTACTTATCGATATTACACCTGGATATCATGCAGACTTTATGTCCTATCTATTTGGATCTATTTTAGCCGTTTCTCAATCCGATTTATATTTTATGGGTGGATTATTAGCTGTTATTTCTTTGATTATGACTTTTTGGTATCGTGATATTTTAGCTGTCTCTTATGACAGTGAATATGCAACTTTACGTGGCATTAATGTACCATTCTTTTATACACTCATTTTAATACTTTCAGCACTTACTGTGGTCATTGCCATTAAGGTTGTGGGGCTTATCTTAGTTATTGCCCTGCTTACCATACCTGTATACATAGCAGAAAAGTTATCCCATACACTTTTTTCTATGATGATTTTATCAGGTCTATTTTCTTCTGTTTTTACAATTATAGGATTATCATTCTCCTATGCATATGATATCTCTTCAGGAGCATCTATTATTTTGGTTTCGGCTACTGCTTTATTTTTGTTTTTGGGAATAAAAAAAATTATAAAATAAAAAGAGAAAGCTTCTACTTATTAAAATAAGTGGCTTTTTCTTTTTAGTGATTTTTATGAAAATTGAGAACTACCAAAGTCAGCATCTCGGTTTTCTATCTCTTGATCTCTCAGCTTATCGTCTCGACGTTTTTTTTTCATCTTCATTTTTGCGAGTTGTCGCATGTCTTCAGTGGTATCACTTTCATCCATAATCTCAACACCAAGCAAAGTCTCAACACAATCTTCGAGTGTTAAAATTCCCTCTGTCTGATCATAAGAATCTTTCACCAAGAACATATGTTGTTTCTTTTTTATAAACATGTCAAGGGCAATGGTTACTGGAAGATTTTCGTAAATAGAATGAATCTTATCTTGAATACTATCAAGTGACACAGCATTATCTATTAATGATTGCTGAAAAATCTTTTTAGTTAAAACAATACCTGTTACATCTTCTATGTTCTCATGAAAAACAGGTATACGTGAAAATTTAAAAATATCAGGTTGTGTCTCCATAACCTCTTTAATACTCATTTTTCCATCTAAGGCAAAGACAACTGAACGAGGTGTTAAAATGTCATTAACAATTTTTTCATCTAATTTTAAAACATTTTCAATAAAATCAGACTCTTTTTCATCAATCACACCCTCTTCTTCAGAGATAAGCATACTTTCTAAAAGTTCATCTTTCGTTGTGGTTGCTTCCTCCTCACTACCTTTTGAAATCTTATTTGTTACCAATAAAGTAATCAAGATAATCGGATAAGTCAACCAAACAAAAAACTGAATAATTTTTGCTGCCATTGGGGCTAAAGATTTCCAGTAAATTGCCCCAATGGTTTTAGGAATAATTTCTGAGAAAAATAAAATCGCAAAAGTTAAAATAATGGAAACATAAACCACAGCGCCATGCCCAAAAAGCTCAGCTGCTTTTGCTCCTACAGCAGCAGCACCTAAAGTATTAGCAACTGTATTTAAAATTAAAATAGAAGCAATCGACTTGTTAATATTTTCCTTATGCCAACGTAAAAGTTTCCCTGTTTTAGGACGCTCTTTTTCAAGAACCGAAACATAAGACATTTGCACGGAAAGTAAAACAGATTCAAGAATGGAACATAGGAACGAAACGCCTACTGATAAAAGAAAGAAGAGTATAAGATAACTCATTTAATGTAATAAACCTTTAAAATTATAAAATAATGGTCGCAAGACCTAAAAAACTAAAAAAACCCACAACATCAGTAACTGTTGTTAAAATAACTGTACTGGCAATGGCTGGGTCAATTTTCATTTTTTCTAACACAAGTGGGATGGTTGCACCAAAAAAACCAGCTAAAAGTAAATTTATTAGCATGGAAAGTGCAATCACATATCCCAAATTGTTTACATCAAACCATAATGATGCAATAACTCCGATGATTATAGCGAATAATAATCCATTTAATAATGAAATACTCACTTCTTTAAAAATAATTCTTTTAGCATCACCAGAAGAAATATCTCTCAGTGTTAATTGTCGTACCACTACCGTTAAAGTTTGTGTTCCAGCATTACCACCCATTGATGCAACAATGGGCATTAAAATTGCTAAAGCAACAATTTCATTTAGAATATCGGAAAAAAGACCAATAATAATTGAAGCAAAAATGGCTGTTACTAAATTAACTCCCAACCAAGAAGCTCTTTGCTTACCAGCTTTTAAAATCTCTTCATCTTCTTCAACATCATCTTTTAAACCTGCTAAATGATACATTTGCTCGGTTGCTTGTTCAGAAATAATATCATGAATATCATCTGAAGTAATACGTCCAATTAATTTTCCATCTTTGGTAACAATGGGCATGACAAATAGGTCATACTCCTTAAAAGTATTAACCACCTCTTTTATTTCATCTGTATCAACGCCTGAAATAGGTTCAAAACTTTCTCCTGCTTCCTTAATATTTTGAGCAAAGGTGATTGAGAAATCAAAAGTCAACAAATCATCTAAATCAATACTATAAAGTAAAACAGAGTTTTTAGCTGTAATAAAAAGGGTATGTACATGCTCTAATACATTCAATTTTTTAAGTTTTGAAAAACGTTTTATAACATCAGAAACCAATTCCTCTTCTGTGGCTGTAAACACTTCAACTTGCATGTAAGCACCAGCCTTAGCCTCATCATAAGACTCCAATAAAGTAATTTCTTTTTGATCATTTTTATCAAGACTCTCAAAAACTTTTGAAGCCTTGTCTTCATCATGTTCTTTAAGCTCTTGCATAAAATCAACTTGGTCATCACTCTCTAACTCTTTAACAGCCTCACTTAAATCTTTCGCATCCAGTGACTGAACCATATCATCAAAATATCTATCAGGAAGTTCCAGTGC
Organism: uncultured Sulfurovum sp.; assembly: GCA_902727915.1. The sequence goes on along the minus strand of CACVAU010000042.1, from coordinate 7,179 downwards.
AACATCTCCTAAAATATCTTTAGGAATAAACTGAATGGCTTCAGAAAATTTCTCTTCATCATATTGTTTTAATATATTTACAATTTCAGAAAAATGAATCTCATCATTTTTATGTAACTCTAAATACCTTTTTAACTCTTGCATAGCATCAACCTTTTAAAATTCTTTATGAAATTATAACCAAGTAGCTATTGATTACAATGCCCTTGTTATTTAAAATTGTTTTAGTTACAATAGATAATGTTTAAAATTATGATTTATTCTATAAAAAGTTAAATTCACTACATAAACTTTATATTTTATTTCATTTACTACACATTTTAGCTGTAACATAAAACATACTAAATTAAAAGAAAAAACATACTAAAGGAGATTTGATATGCACAAAATAGAAACAGTCGTCGATGAAATTATGGTTAACACTTTCATGAACATGGGTAATAAATACAATGAAAAAAATGAGTATGTTTTGTCTGAACGTTCATATCAGAAAGCCTTAACCCTTAGAACCAAACTTGCCAATATCCATCCTGCTAAACATAAGCCTCTTCTTATTGAAACCTTTACTGCTTTAGCACAACTCTATGAAAAGCAAAAAAGATATGACCTAGCCATTGATAAATATAGAGAAGTGATTACCCTCACGCGCATTCTTTTAAGAGAAACCCAACTCGCAAGTTATGCAACACGCTTAGCACATACAGCTATTAAAGTAGGTAATTTACATCAAGAGCATCACAATAGACAACTTGCACAATACTTTTACATCGAAGCATTAGAGGCGTATAAATTGCTTTCAGAAAATGAAATATATACTTACTATCAAATTGAACTTCTTAATATTTACCTTTTATTAATTACACTTTATGAGGAAGAGAGTCTTTTTAGCCATGCTGAAAAATATTATAAACTTGCCTTAGCAACTTGTAATTTTCTTATTGAACGTGGACTAAGTCAGTATAATGATGAACTTGGAAAATTACATTGTGACCTGGCTTCACTTTACTTCTTTCAAGCCAACTTTAAAAAAGCTAAAAAACATTATCATGCTTCTATTGATATTCTTTTGAAATTTGTACAAAAAAATTCAGAGAACTATACAGAAAGCTTAGCCATTGTTCAAAACAATTTAGCCAGTATTTATGCAACTGAAAAAAAATATGATAAAGCCCTTATCTTTTATAAGAGAGCCTTACCCCATTTAAGTATGTTAGCTGAGAAAAACCCTGCTAAATATGGCTACAATGTTGCTGTACTCTTTAAAAATTTAGCATCAATATACTTTCATCAAAATAATGTTAAAAAAACCGAATTTTTTCATTTTAAATCCATTGAAATTTTTAAAGAATTTACCGAATACAATGCTAAAAAATATAATATTGAATTGGCTTCTTGTCTCATTGATGGTGTTGAATATTATAAGCAACATAGCCTAACACTCTATAATGCAGAAAAAATTCTACAACAATACAAATCACAAGAGAAAGCTAAAAAACTTCTAAGTAGGCTTTATAAACTACGACAAAATAAAATAAAAGAGAGAATTTAAACTCTCTTACTTGTCATCAAAAAAGGTAAATATTCCCTCTTTTTTCAACCCTTCATTCACAGCATTAGCATCATAGCCCAACTCTTTAAGTCTCTCTAATACAGGTGGATGTGTATAATAAAAAAATGCAAATAAAGGATGAGATTTTGGAAAAGATTTATTCTCTTCTACCAACTTCATTAAGGCAGATACTAAATTCTCTTTTCCTCCCAGTTCAGAACTAAACTCATCAGCTGCGTATTCATTGTGACGGCTAACGGCTGATAAAATTGGTGTAAACACAAATGACAAAAGAGGTAATAAAAGCATCATCATTGCTATCTCTACCCCTGCTGTTTTAGCCACAGACATTTCAGTAAACAATGTGTCTGATAAATTTCCTAAGAGAAAAAATGAAGAGAAAAGTAAAACACCCATCATTCCAATGTTCTTCCAAATATCTCCATGAGAGAAATGTCCAAGCTCATGACCCAATACAGCTAAAAGCTCTTTGTTGGTTAATTTATCCATTAAGGTGTCAAACAACACCACTCTTTTAGATTTACCAAGCCCACCAAAGTAAGCATTTAAACGGCTGTCTCTTTTAGAAGCATCCAATACAAATACCCCATCACTTTTTAGTCCTACACCATTCATCATACTTTCAATGTCAGTTTTTAATTCACCCTCTTCAAGTGGGGTAAATTTATTAAAAATTGGGGCTATAATCGTTGGATAAATCACATTAATAAGTACAGCAATGCTAAACAAGAGTACAAAGCCCCAAAGCCACCATGAACCAACATTAATCACTATCCAAGCTAAAGCATAAAAAATTGCCCCACCAAAGAGTACAAACATTAACGTAGATTTCACTTGGTCTATGGCATAAAGTTTTGGCGTTGTTTGCGTAAACCCATACTCTTTGTCCAACTTAAATGTCTGATACAACTCAAAAGGTAAGCCAATCACAAAACCAACAGTGATAAACCCAAAAAGAAAAATAACAGCATCAAGGACTGAGTTGCTTGTTTCTAAAGCTGAAGTCAACCACTCAAACCCAACCGTAACCCACCAAATAAACATGGCATAATCTATCAAAGTTGAAATCAATCCCAAACGCTCTTTTTTAATGGCATAGGTTCCAGCAACCGTATATTTGTCTTGAGACATTAAAACAGCTTCACGACCTTTTTCTTGAGCAATATAACCTATTTGCATAACCGATATATAGAGTTTCAGAAAGGTATAGAGGGTAAAGAGTACCACAATAATTTCTAGCATTTTTTGACCTTTAAATATAATTAAGCAAATATAGCTAAAAAGGCTTAAGAGTTTACTGCTGAAGACTTTTTAGTTATTTTTTCTTTCAATTCATCACAACTTATCAATTTTATTTTATTGATGAATTTTAAGTTTATTAAACAATTTAAATATTGAAACCCCTCCTTCTACTTCTCCACCTTATTAACCTTAATATAGATAGAAAGTCCAATCATCAATGAAGTAATTCCTAAAATAAGATAAACAGCAGAAATAAGTTTTTCTGGTTCTGAAAGAGCAAATTTAAAGACCAACATCAATGCCTCAATAGAGAGTGCAATAATAATAGATCCTAAAAAGCGAATCATTGTTTGATGTCCATCACCTGTTCCCTCTTTTTTCTCTTTTCCTAAAACTTCTTCTTCAAATATTGCTTTAACTAAATCAAATATTGCTAAAGCAAGTGTAAGTAAGATAGTTGCTTTAAACATTTCATTTGGTTGAATACTATCTAAATGAAAACCTAAACTTAAAAAACTACTAATCCCTTTAACAAAAAGTAATAATGAAACAAATAGTAAAGCTATGGAAAAACATGCATAAACAAATTTTGAGTAAACCCCAAAAGTTGAATCAATAGATGATGGATGTACCATCTTTAAAATATTTTCTAGTGTAATATCCACACATAAAATATAGAGTAAATTATGATTTTCATCATAAACAGGAAATGATGAGGTAACAACCATATTGTTTGTTGCTAAAGAAGGGTAAGGATCAGTTAAAACACATCGTTCTTCAGAAATAGTTCTATAAAAATAAGCTCTTTCACTCCGATCAAGACCTTCTCTTTCACCATGAAGTTTTTTATTTTTAGAAACATTAGTAGAGATTTGAACCCCATTAGCATCAATGGCATAAAAAACTTCGCCATCAGGAATGGCTTCTTTTAAACCTAATAATTCTTTAGTAACATGTTTTTCAAGATTATCTTCTGTCAAGCCAATATTTGAAACATGCCGACTCATTATATAACATAGGTAAGCTCTTGCTTTGGTTCGTACTTGTGCGTACTCCTGTATCTCTTTAATTACCATTATTCATCTCTCAATTAATTTTATATATCATTGTAGTCTTCTTTACTAAGACCCATCTTAAGCTATTTTTTCTTATGTAACCTAAGTTACATAAGAAAAAATAAAAACCTGCTATAATCCTCATCTGGGAACATTTTAGGTTACTGGTTGTTACTTCCCCCTATTTATGTTTCAACATTATGGTAATTTCCAATTTGTTCCCAACTATAATTAAAAATTTTTCTTCTTATTCCAATAATCCAATCCTTTATATGTAAATGTTAATGAAAGAAAAATCAACATTGTACTACCCATACAATAAGGTGCCTGTTCCATAAAAGATACTGACATTTGAGAAATCTCATAAATAACAAATAACCACAAACCCATAGCCATAAATCCTAATATCCGTTTAATCCAAAGGATTAATTCTTTTTTATCTATTTTCTTCATGAGTTTATTTTAGCTCAAAATTATTGTAAATATTCTACTTTATTCAAATATATTAAAAATAAATCTATATTCTTAATTTAATATTAAAAAAATAATATAATATATTTTTTTTAAGTTAAACAAAAGTTTTTGATATCTATAATTATCTGTATTAAAAATCAAACTTATTTTAAGGACTCCATATGATTTATATGAAAACTTCAATTACTTTCATAACATTACTTCTATTGTCAGCTTGTACTTCTACAGCAACAATGAATCAAGCCCACAACAATAAACACTCATCTCAACTAACACATACTAGTAATCAACAGAGCACAACCCCCAATATAGCAGGAACATATAATTTAGTGGAGGGAGCCTATACCTATAATAATGGTTCACTTGCACTTCAAAGTAATATTGAAGCTTCACGTCTTGTTATTGAAAAATTAGATGAAAATAATTTTGGATATTATTATGTAACCAAAGTTGAAGGATTAAGTACAGAAGGATATTTTGGTGGATTTACCTATAAAAATGGTCAATTTTATCAAAAAGTAATTAACTATCCAACAACAAGTACAACATTACGTGATAACATCACACTCATTAAAAATGATGATTTTTTGAAATTAACAGTTAAAACCATTAATGCAAAGAGAATTATTCGTTGGAAAAAATCAAATGATTTACAAAATCTTCATGCTTCAATTTTACCAGCGTTAAAAGAAGAGCGTAAAGCATATATTGAACTATTTAAAGAGAAAATTTTTCCAGTACAACATCTGACAATGAGATAAACTAAATAATTTTTTCTTGTCCCAAACGATAAAGTGCAAAGTCGTACTTTATCGGATCACTCTTATCAAATTTTTTAAGCGTTTCTGTCAATTCAACTACAGCTTTCATGTCATAGGTTTTCCGTTTTAAAAGTCCTAGCTTTTGAGAAACTTTAAAAGTATGGGTATCTAAAGGCATAAGCAAATCTTTTTTATCTATCTTTGACCATAAACCCAAATCTATTTCATCCGAACGTACCATCCAACGTAAGAACATTAGGTAGCGTTTATATGTCCCAGCTGAATTTAGCTTTTTAGGTACGGAACCTATCAAAAACTTATAACCCCTACTCTTCCGAAGATAAAGTTCTTGGATTACAGTAATAAAGTTCCATAAACCATCTAAAACATTTTCTTCTTTCTTATAGCCTTCATAAAAAATATTTTCAATACTGTCTATCTGCTTTAAGCGCTTAAGTACAATAAAAAGGGCTGTAATGTCTTGAGAGTTTTGAAAACGATAATAATGAGAGGATAGTTCTTTTACAATTACTTCATCAGAGGCTTCTAACAGTGAGAAGTCTAAACTCTCTAAAAGTTTAATAATGGCTTTAACATTACCATAAGCAAACAAAGCACAAATAAGTGCAATGTTTTCATTATTGTATTTTTTAGCAATTAACAATGGATCAGGTCGTTCAGAGGAAATTTCAAGTTCTGAGTTTCTAAGCCTAACTTCTTCTTCAAGACGTAGGCGAATAGGATTGAGTTTTATTTTTCTGTCTCATTTACAACATTAGAAGCTTTAGCTTTTTCATACGCTTCAATTTCTTCGTAAGAACCCATTAATTTAACTTCAATATCAGCAAAAAGGATATTTGACTTTATAGAAATTTCCTTACAGCTTTCTATCATTCCTCTACTTAACTCTCCTGCTACTTCTTTTGTGCCATCTAAAATATCTTTAATCATCCATGCTCCTTTAATTACATTTTAAGTTCAATCTTAAAATGATTATACCAAATTTAGCTATAATCTCACAATTATTTTCAAGGATTCTCCATGGCACTTGTTGGTCTCTTCAATATCGCTAAAAACTATGACGTAAAACAGCTTCTTAAAGGTGTTGACTTTCAACTCAATGAAGGTGAAAGAGTCGCCATAGTAGGACAAAATGGATGTGGTAAATCAACACTTATCAAAATTATTTCTGGCGAGGTAACAGCCGATGAAGGAACCCGTGTTTTAGACAAGAGCATTATCATTGATGCTTTAGATCAAATGCCTACATTTAAAGAGGGACTCAATGTAAGAGATGCCATTGAAAGTGAACTTACTGATTTAAGTGCTGCCAAACAACGTTATGAAGCGCTTTCAAATCTCATTGCTGAAGATTTTGAAAACAAAGTTCTCTTAGATGAACATGCACAAATATCAAATTACTTAGACCACCATAACGCATGGAACTTAGATGACAAGATAGAACGTGTACTTCAAGAGTTTAAACTCAAAGAGTACGAGTACCGAGATGTTAACACTCTCTCTGGAGGAGAACAGCGTCGTGTGGCTTTGGCTTCACTCATTTTGAAAAAGCCTGATGTATTGTTACTAGATGAACCAACCAACCACCTTGATGTTTACATGGTAGAGTTCTTAGAAGAGATTCTATTAAAAGAAAAATTTACGTTACTCATCATTTCCCATGATCGTCACTTTATTAACTCCATAGCAACCCGTGTGGTAGAAGTTGAAAACATGAACATTGTCTCCTATGAAGGGGGTTATGACAAATACTTAGTCCTCAAAGAAGAACGTATGAAAAGCATGGCAAAGACCCATGACACTTTACTGAAATTTCTAAAACGTGAAGAGGAGTGGTTAAGCCGTGGTGTTAAAGCCAGACTTACACGAAACCAAGGACGAAAAGCAAGGGTTTTTGAACTACGTGACAAAGCCAAAAAAGACCCAACGCTCATCCGTAAAATGCAAGTCGATTTAGAACGTGAAAAGAAAAGTTTTAACCGTGGTGATGACAAAGGAATGTCTAAAAAGAAAATGCTTTTTGACATTGAAAACCTACACTATTCAATAGTAGGGA
>CACVAU010000041.1 GCA_902727915.1 uncultured Sulfurovum sp. | reverse complement strand
GAACCATTCCTGAAACACCTGTTTCAAATTCTACAATTTCACCAGCCATAACATTGTTAAGACCATATACAGATGTAATACCATCTGCTACACCTACTACTTTACCAACTTCGTTGATATCTACATCGATCTCAAAATTTGCAATTCTCTCTTTGATTATTGAAGAGATTTCATCTGCTTGTAATTTGTTTGCCACTGCAACTCCTTCCGTTTGTTACTTGTTTATAATGATTTCGTAATGAAATCAATTAACTGTTCTTTAACTCTCTGTTTAGAGAAGTTTACCTCAATACCCAAATCATCAACTGATACTTTAATGCCTTCTAAATCAGAAATTTCTTGTTTCAATTTAATAGTTGCACCACCTGTATAAGTTGCTAATGATTCTTGTAATTCTTTAAGCTCATCGGCTTTAAGTTTAGAGCTTGAAGTAACAGTACCTTCGTATTTGTTAGTCTCTTTTTGAATAGCTTGTTTTAAAACTTTAGCAATATTTGGTAATAAATCTAAACGACCATTTTCACCAATGATTTTAATAAAGTTTACTAATTTAACATTGACATCTTTACCTAAACTTTCAAGAACTAAAGAAGTCTTTTGTTCATTTACTACTAAAGGAGACGTTAACATCTCTGAAACTTTTGCATCAGAAAAAGCTTCTGCCACACCAAGAAGAATCTTAGAGAAGTCAGCTCTATCTTTTTTAGAAGTAGAATCTACTAAAGCATTTACATACCGTTTTGCTATTAACTCTTCCATTATGCCACCTTACTTGAAACCAATGAAACTACTTTAGATTCATCAACCGTAATATCAGAGTTTTCAAAACCATCATTTAATAAAGTATCAATGGTTGCTTGTGTTGCTTTTTTAGCAGCTAAAGCTTGTCTCTCATCAGCTTGTTTTTCTAATAAGACTAAAGCAACATCATTTTTATCGCTAATATTAGCTGATAAAACTTTTGCCTCATTTCCTGCATCAAACACAATCTCTTTAGCTTTCTCTTCAGCTTTTACAAGATTATCTTCTGCAAGTAAACGTTCATTTTTAGAAGCTTGTAACTTCTCTTCAATCTCTTCTAATTGGTTCGCAATCCCCTCTGTTCTTCCTGTAAAATATTCTTTAATTGGATTAGCAATTAAATAATAAAGAATACCAATAAATACAGAGAAGTTTAGAACTCTATAGAAAAAGTCAGAATTGGTCATCGTTATATCATCTGATGCGAGTACCAATGAAGGTAATAACAAAGCAATTGCTAATAGCGCTATATTTTTAAGTTTCATCATCCCTCCTATAGGCTACTAAGTTTAGTTTGTAAAGTCTCTTTAAAAACTGGTAGTTCAGCTTTTAAAGTATTTTTCAATGTCTCTTGTTCAGCATCTAGCTCTGCTAAAAAGGCTGCTGAACTTGCATCGAGTTCTTTAACTTTACTTTCAATTTTACTCTCTGCCAAAGCCTTCGCCTCAGACGTAGCTTTTTCTCTGATTGCATTAGCTTCAGCTTTCGCATCAACTAAGAGTGCATTAGCTTTTATGTTCAGATCAGAACTGTTATCTGCCATCTCTTCTGCATTCTTTAAATCACTTGCTATTGTTGCTTCTCTGTCGTCCATAAACTTCAAGAGAGGCTGATACAGCATGGTATTTAACAAATACATTAGAGAGAAGAAAACAACTAGAACAAACAACATCAAACCGGGATTCAAGTCAAGCATTCAAACTCCTCTAAAAAATTTTGCGTATTATATCTTTCCTAAAGTAATGATTTGATTAATAATTAGTTATATATGAGGGGATTTTAAACGCTTTTAGACACAAAGCGTTTCTCTGTCTACTTTGGTAACATGTTAAGAAATTTCTCAACCTCTTCATCATTTTTAAAATTTATTTCCAAAGCATTATTTTTAACTTTAACACCAAAAGGTAGACGCTCTTGAATTCTTTTTTCATAAGTATGCACAAAGCTTGATATTTGCTTAGAAGGCTTATCTTTACTTTCCTTCATCATTTTTCTTTTTTTAGCCAACAATTCAGTTTCACGAACAGAAAGCCTTTGACCAATAATAGTATCTACTAAAATTTTTTGCTCTGCTTCATCAAAACCAACTAATATTTTTGCATGTCCTTGAGAAATACTCGCTTCTATTAATTTTTTTTGGACATAAGAAGAGAGTGCTAAAAGTCTCAAAGTATTGGTTATTTGTGAACGACTTTTATTAACAACCCCTGAGAGTTCATCATGGGTAATTTCATAAACTTTAATAAGCTCTTCATACGAGGTTGCTAACTCCATCGCATTTAAGTTTTCTCTTTGAATATTTTCAATAAGTGCTAACTCTCTAAGCTTAACATCATCAATATCAACATCAGCAACAATGCATTTAATATGCTCTAAATTAACCAGCTTATGCGCTCTAAGTCTACGTTCACCAGCAACCAATAAATACCCATCATCTTTTTCAATAACCACAATAGGTTGTAAAAGACCATGTCTAAGAATTGAGTCACCCAATTCTTCTAATGCTGTTGAATCAAATGTTTTTCTCGGTTGATAAGGATTTGGCGATATTTCATTTACATCAATATCTCGTATCACTTCACCATCATAACTCGACATGCCCATTTCACTGTCATAGGCTTGTCCCACTTCATCTAATATTGCACCAAGTCCTCTACCTAATGCCATTATCGTACCCTCTCTTTTTCTAATTTTTTATCGGCATTGGTTATTTTCACAATGCTTTTTGCCAAATCCACATAAGCAGCTGCCCCTTTAGATTTTTTAGCATACTCAGTTACAGGTTTACCATAACTTGGACTTTCAGCAATTTTAATGTTTCGAGGAACAATAAGTACTTCTTTCTTTTTAGTCAAAAACAGTTTATCTTGAAAATGATGAGAAAGATCTTCTAGTACTTGCTTAGAAAGATTATTTTGACTGGAATACATGGTTGGTAAAAACCCTTTAATTGTTAATTTTGGGTTAATAGATTTTTTTAACAAATTAATTGTATTTAAAAGTTGTGCCAACCCTTCAAGCGCAAAAAATTCACACTGAATAGGAATAATAACAGAATCAGCAGCACCCAAAGAATTAATGGTAATAGGTCCCAAAGCAGGAGGTGAATCGACTATGATATAATCATAATTTTCTTTAATTGGTTTAATCGCTTTTTTTAAAAGTAACTCACGGTTTTTTTTATTAGGATCATAAAATTCTTTTTCAACGCCAACCAATCCAATGTTAGCAGGTACCATATCTAAGTTTTTAAACTTAGAAGCTAAAATCACATCAGACATCTTTTTAATACCAATGAGTACATGATAAATATTATATTCATAATCATTACGATTAAAGCCTAAACTTGTGGTTGCATTTGTTTGTGGATCAGCATCAATTAAAAGAACTTTTTTTCCACTTTGTGCCAATGCTGCAGCAAGATTAACAGCTGTTGTTGTTTTTCCCACACCACCCTTTTGATTTGCTATTGTAATTACTTCACTCATCTTATACTATATACTCTCTTATTTTCAATTAATAGTGAGCCATCTTCTGACAGAATAGCCTTTTTAAGGGGCTTTCGTATACCCTCGATATGTGTAAAATATGCTTTACTTCTCTCAAATTCTATCCTATACTCACTAAAAATTTGCTTCCAAAGTGGGTACTTCTCCAAAGCCAATAAGTACTCATTAAGTAAACATATTGGCTCAACATTGAGATTTAGTGCTTTAAACGTATTTGAATTTTTTTGTAAGTTAATACCCATTCCACAAAGAAGAATATTATCTATTTTTTTTGTTATGGTTCCTCCTATTTTATCTGCATTTTGATATAAATCATTAGGCCATTTCAACCAAATTGATTCATCATACTTATGAATAACTTTTCGCATAATATATGAAAAATAAATAGATGCCGAACTCAAAGGTAAATCATTGGGTAGGGTATCTAAATTAAGAGCAAAAGAGAAAAAAAGATTTCCCTCTCCTCCCTCCCAAGCATTATTTCGACTTCCTATTCCAGCTGTCTGATTCTTTGCCATCACACACATAGGTACTTTAAGCCGTTTATTTTTTAATTCGTCTAAGAGGTACTCTTGTGTAGAAGCTAAACTATTAAAGCAAAGAAGTTCCAACTTTTAACCCTCTCCCCACGCAATATGCTTTTGCATTAACAGCTTTTTTTGATACTGGTTGTAAAATACCAATCTCCAAAGAACCTTTTCCACAACCAATTACAACTGAATCATCTTTAATATCTAAAATAATACCTTTTTTATTCTCACTCTCTTTTTCAACTAACTTAACCTCTTTTATTTTCATCCCACCTTCAACAAATATGCCTGGCCACCCTTCAAAGGCACGATATTTATCATAAAAATCCGAAGCAACTGTAAAATCAACCAAACCATCATTTTTCTTAATTTTCTTACAATAGGTTGCCATTGCCCTATTTTGCTCTATTGGTAAAATACTATCAAAACAATGAAGAATATCTAAGGTTAAAACACAAGCATCCACACTTAGCCTATTCATTAAATCAGGTAACAACATGGTATTTGGAATTTTAAAGTACCGATAACCCAAAATTGGTCCAGAATCCAAACCTTCTTCCATAAGCATGGCTGTAATACCTGTATATTTATCACCATTCAACAGAGATTGTTGTACAGGACTTGCACCTCTATATTGAGGAAGTAAAGAGGCATGTAAATTAATACAAGGAGCAATATCTAAAATACACTTAGGTAAAAGCTGACCAAAGGCAGCCACCACTATAAAGTCTGGTTTCGCTTCTACAATTGCTTCATAAACACCTTCATCTGAAAGTTTTTCAGGTTGTAATATCTTTAAACCATGTGCCAATGCTAAAAGTTTAACCTCTGGAGCTTTCAATTCATTTTTACGGCCTGCTTTTCTATCTGGCTGAGAAAGTACTAATGGAATATCTAAGGCTTCATCCTCTATCAATACTTGAAGTATCTCTCTAGCATAATGAGGGGTTCCCATATAAACTATTTTTTTCAATTTTTGCTCCTCCTTTTATTTTCGTGAAATTATAGCAAAAATATCAACTTTAATTCATAAGCCAATGTTTAAATTTTTAAAAAAACAAAAATAGAATCTATTCTTAATGTAAAGTTTGAATTATTGTTTTTGGGTACTTAGTAAATGTTTTTGAATGGGATTAAATTGAAGAGTGGTAGTAAGAGAGGGACTCGAACCCTCGACCTCCGGCTTATGAGACCAGCGCTCTAACCAGCTGAGCTACCTTACCACCTATGTTTTGAAGAGTCGAAATTTTAGCTAAAAAGGTATCTATTGTCAAGAGTTTTTTTAAAAAAGTTAAAAAATCACTTTTAAGTATCTATAATTAGGCTGAGTTTATAGGAAAATATACTAATATTTCAAAAATATTACTATATTTAAGGAACACTAATGTCTTTTACACCGTTAGGTAATCGCGTTTTAATAGAAAGAGAAGCACAAACAAATCAAACTGCATCAGGTTTATACATTCCAGATTCGGCAAAAGAAAAGCCATTAAATGGAAAAGTAATTGCTGTGGGTAAAGAAGCAATTGAAGTTGGTATCAATGAAGGTGACACAGTCGTGTTTGGTAAATTTGGTGGAACAGAAATAACAATAGATGGAACAGAGTATTTAATTATGAGTTCGGATGATATATATGGAGTAATGAAGTAATGGCAAAAGATATACACTTTTCAGACACAGCCCGTACAGGTCTTTTCACAGGTGTTACCAAACTAGCAGACGCAGTAAAAGTAACCATGGGACCACGTGGTCGTAATGTACTCATTCAAAAATCTTACGGTGCACCACACATCACTAAAGATGGTGTTTCAGTAGCACGTGAGATTGAACTTTCAGACACACTTGAAAA
>CACVAU010000040.1 GCA_902727915.1 uncultured Sulfurovum sp. | reverse complement strand
TAAATTCGATTCTAAACTTGCAATCTGTTTTTTAGTTGCTGCTTCTTGCGCTCTGGCTTCTTTTTCACCAAGTGTTGCCATGCCTTCTATTTTTGCGAGTTGTGCTTCAAGGTCGCTTTTTGATTTTAACTGGGCTGTTAAATTCGATTCTAAACTTGCAATCTGTTTTTTGGTTGCTGCTTCTTGCGCTCTGGCTTCTTTTTCACCAAGTATTGCCATGCCTTCTATTTTTGCGAGTTGTGCTTCAAGGTCGCTTTTTGATTTTAACTGGGCTGTTAAATTCGATTCTAAACTTACAATCTGTTTTTTAGTTGCTGCTTCTTGCGCTCTGGCTTCTTTTTCACCAAGTATTGCCATGCCTTCTATTTTTGCGAGTTGGGCTTCGAGGTTGCTTTTTGATTTTTCAAGTGCTTCTTTTGATTTTAACTGGGCTGTTAAATTTGACTCTAAACTCGCAATTTGTTTTTTAGTTGCTGCTTCTTGGGCTCTGGCTTCTTTTTCACCAAGGGTTGCCATTCCTTCTATTTTTGCGAGTTGTGCTTCAAGGTCGCTTTTTGATTGCTTCTGTGCTTTCAAACTTTCTTCTAAAAGTGTCATTTTTCTTTTAGTATTAGTTTCATAAGCCCTTGCTTCTCTTTCTCCCATGGTTGCCATACCCTGAATCTTTGCAAGTTGTATTTCAAGTTCTGTTCTGGATTTTACCTGTTGAGATAACTCTTCTTCTAAGCCTATAATTTTTTTCTTAGTTACAGACTCTTGTGCTCTGGCTTCTTTTTCGCCAACAGTTGCCATTCCTTGAATTTTTGCTAGTTGTGCCTCTAGTTCTTTGATTTTTTTCTTAGTCGTCTCTTCTTGGTCTCGGGCTTTCTTTTCACCCAAAATTAACAATTCTTTCATCTCTTCTAATTGCTGTTTAAGTTGTTCGTCATTTTCAGATTTAGGAACAGCTGTATTTGTGCTTAATAAGCTTACTACCGAAGTGCCTACTTGTGGAACTTCAGGAATACTAGGAGTTTTTGGTATTGTCGGTATAATAATCTTCGTCATCACTGTTTCAGGTTTTACTTCAGTCCCAAGCAATAAGGTTCTAGGTACTTCAATGTTTAAAACTTTAGGTTCTTCAATCTCTTTACTAACTTCAATGGCTTTTACAGCTGTAGCCACTTTAATAGGAGTAACTTCTTTTACTTCCGTAGTTGTTTCAACTACTTTAGCTACCTTAACAGGTTCTGACACTTCTACTTTATCACTGTTTACCTTTGCTACCGTGCTTTTTACTTCATCAGCCACTTTAGGTACTTCTACAGCTTTAATCGCTGTAGCAATTTTAATAGGAGCAACTTCTTTTACTTCCGTAGCTGTTTCAACTACTTTAGCTACTTCTACAGGTTCTGACACTTCTACTTTGTCACTGTTTGCTTTTACTACTGTGCTTTTTACTTCTTCAGCCACTTTAGGTGCTTCTACAGCTTTAATCGCTGTAGCCACTTTAATAGGAGCAACTTCTTTAACTTCTGGAGCTGTTTCAACTACTTTAGCTACCTTAACAGGTTCTGATACTTCTACTTTGTCACTGTTTGCTTTTGCTACTGTGCTTTTTACTTCTTCAGCCACTTTAGGTGCTTCTACAGCTTTAATCGCTGTAGCCACTTTAATAGGAGCAACTTCTTTAACTTCTGTAGCTGTTTCAACTACTTTAGCTACTTCTACAGGTTCTGACACTTCTACTTTGTCACTGTTTGCTTTTGCTACTGTGCTTTTTACTTCTTCAGCCACTTTAGGTGCTTCTACAGCTTTAATCGCTGTAGCCACTTTAATAGGAGCAACTTCTTTAACTTCTGTAGCTGTTTCGACTACTTTAATTACGTCTACAGGTTCCAATACGATGATTTTTTCACTTTTAGCTGTTACTTTAGGTAGCTCAACGACGGAAGCTACTTCTGTAACCTTAACTACTTCCACGACTTCAATAACTTCTGGGGACCTAGATATATCTTCTAAAAGAGCTACTTTATCCTTATCCTGGTCTACAGAATTTTCAGCATCTTCAATAACTAAAATGTCTTTATGAACTATTTTATCTTGCTCATTAGCCCCAACATTTAAAGACTTATCTGCCATTTTATCATGACCAGTTGAAACTTTATTTGTTTCCTTTTTATTTCCAGTAAAAAAGAACATCATCATTATTATTAAAAATGCGATTATTGCTGTATGTACCATTTTTATTCTCTCCAGTATTTTATTTGACTTGATTATAGGTAAATTTGGTTAATATTTTACTTTATATATCCAACTAATTACCACAGGGGTACGCTATTAAATATTTTGAGCTCACAGAAATATCAAAATTCTTCTCAACTTTTACTTTTATCTCACGTGCGAGACGTATTGAAAATAACACCATTGAACTCTCTTTTAATAAAGATCAAAGCTATTTTTTTAATATGACAAGAGGCAGTAGTTTTATCTATAAAAATACTTCAACACGCCCCATGCAAAGCTTTAATGCACCTTTTGACAACCTTTTACATTCGTTGGTCTCTTCCTCTAGCATTTTGAACATTGAAGTACCTAAAAATGAACGAATTTTACGTTTTACCCTAGCTCCTAAATCAGCCTATAAAGAACAAAAAATATTTTTACAATTTGAATTTACAGGACGACATACGAACGCTATTTTAATCGATGAAAATGAAGTTACCATTGAAGCCCTACGTCACATCGATGCCAATGCTTCCTTTAGGGTTATTCGTCCAGGTGTTGAACTTTTAGCCATTCCTCCTTTTGAACAGAAAGAAGAGACCCAAAAATTAGATGACCTTGAAGCGTATCTCAAACAAAAATATCTTGACTTTGAAGAAAAACGTGTGAGAAACATTAAAAAGCAAAAACTTTTAACCGTAAAGAAACAACAGGAAAAACTTCAAGAAATTTTACATAAACTGCCAAATGTTCAAGATTTGGAAAAAGAAACCCAAAAATATCAAAGCTATGGAAACATCGTTCTAGCCAACCTCTACCAAATTAAAGCCTATGATAAAATGCTCAAAGCTTATGACTTTGAAGGCAATGCAATCAGTATTAAACTCCCCAAAAATATTGTGCCTAACCGTATGAGTGAATACTTTTTTAACCAAGCCAAACGGGCGAAATCAAAAAGTAGAAACATTCATATAGAAGAAGAAAACCTCCGTACTAAACATGATTTTTATAGTAATATGTATCATGCCATTGAACAAGCCAAAGAGAGTACAGAACTTGAAATTTTAGTCCCCAAAAAAGGAAAATCACAACGTAAAAAAGAAAAAATTAAAGAGTGTGAACTTTTTTGGATAGATGATTATAAAATTCTTATTGGACGTAATGCTAAAGAAAATCAAGCTCTACTTAAAATTGCCAAATCAAATGACCTATGGATGCACATTCGTAATATTCCTTCTTCACACCTCATCATCAAAACAGACAAACAAAACTTACCTGAATTGGTCATTCAAAAAGCTGCCAAACTCTGTGTTGACTTCTCTCTCACTCAAGCTGGAGACTATGATGTAGACTACTGTAAACGCCGTTTTGTCAAAATTCAAGAAGGCTCTTCTGTAGAATACGACAAATATCAAACCGTTCGTGTGCGTAAAGAAGGCATTGAAATACGTGAATAGACCCCCTTATACTATAAATAAATTTGCACTTATGATATAAAAGCCCATTAATGTTATAATCCAAACCATATCTACTGAGGGGTTGAAAGATGAAATTTATAACGAATAATATAGAACGATGGGTAACAGGTATTATGTTACTGGCTACCACCATTATGATTGGATTAATTGACAATTATTTTATTATGTGGCTTTACTTAGGTATTTTTTACTTTATAGGATTTGATGAAGCCATTAAACTTTTTGGTATCCAACGAAAATCACCTTACCTTTATGCAACGGTTATTTGGTTGGTTGCTTATTTTTACCCAAATCCTGATGATTTATTTTTTATTATGGCCATCTTTTTTGGTGCAAAACTGGCTTATACCCAAGAGCATATTAAGAAAAAATTACTAATTCCCTTTCTCTATCCTGTAAGTGGCTTTCTTTTTATGTTGGTACTCTACCGTGATTTTGGTATTGACTTTATGCTTTGGTTACTTATTATTGTGGCAATTACCGACACGGCTGCTTTTTTTGTGGGAAAAAGTGTGGGCAAAACACAATTTTCACCCACTTCCCCCAATAAAACCTTAGAAGGGGTCATTGGGGGTATTGCTTTTGCTACCGTTGCTGGGGCTATTATGGGATATTTTATGGATTTAGTTCCTTTCTTTATTGCATTTATTGTCTCTTTTTTAACAGCAACAGCTTCTATATTTGGTGACCTATTTGAAAGCTATATCAAACGTGAAGCTGGGGTGAAAGACTCTGGAAATGTTTTCCCTGGACACGGTGGGGTACTTGACCGACTCGATGGGTATCTTTTTGGGTCAATTATGATGCTCATCTCACTTAGAGCCTTTTTATAATGAAGAGCATTATTCTTTTAGGTTCTACGGGTTCTATTGGGGTAAATACCCTTATTGTTGCCAAGCGTTACCAGATTCAAGTAGAAGCCTTGGTAGCTGGAAAAAGTATTGACCTACTCAATCAACAAATAGCCCAACATCAACCAAAATACGTGGCCATTGCCAATGAAAAAGATAAACACCGAGTGAACCATCCCCATGTTTTTTGTGGAGCAGAAGGTATTTTAGAACTTTTAGAACAGACCTCTAGCCCTCTTGTGGTCAATGCATTGGTGGGGTATGCTGGTTTAGCCCCTACTCTAAAAGCCATTGAACTGGGACGAAAAGTAGCCCTAGCCAACAAAGAGTCTTTGGTGGTGGCTGGTGAATTTATTGACATGTCCAAAATTGTTCCCATTGACTCCGAACACTTTGGACTCTGGTATCTTATGGGGCAACGACCCTTCTCCAAGCTCTATGTTACAGCTTCTGGAGGTGCATTACGTGACTGGGATTTAGCCGACATGCAAAAAGCAACTTTTTCCCAAGCCCTTAAACACCCTAACTGGTCCATGGGGGCAAAAATCACCATTGATTCAGCCACCATGACCAACAAACTTTTTGAACTCTTAGAAGCCAAATGGCTTTTTGGTACTTCCAATATTGATGCTGTTATCGAAAAAAAATCCATTATTCATGCCTTAGCAGAATTTAATGACGGTTCAACCACAGCACATTTTGCTGGTGTGGACATGAAACTCCCCATTGCGTTTGCCCTTAGAGGAGAAGTGGAAGAAGAGATTCTTCCTCCTGTGAACTTACTGGAGATTGGAGCGTTAGAGTTCTTACCCATAGAGGCCAAACGCTACCCTATTTGGGAAATAAAACAACACCTGCTAGACAATCCTCATTTGGGTGTAATTGTCAATGCAGCCAATGAAGAGGCGATTAAAAAGTTTGAAAAAGACCAATGTGACTTCTTTGGTATGGGCAAAATGGTTTTGGATGCCTATCAGATGTTTGAACATGTCAAAGCTAAAAATATTGAAGAGATTATCCAAATAGACAAAGAGATACGTGCCTATGTCAAATAAAACCCTTATTTTACATGGTTGGGGAGGTTCTGACCATCCTCATTGGCAAAGTGAATTGGCAAGTGAAATCTCTAAAAACTATGGAACGGTCTCTTTTCCTCTCTTAGACAACTGTCATTTCCCTTCTAAAAACAGATGGGTCAAACAAGTAAAACAGCTCTTAGAAGAGTTTAAACCCCACACTGTTGTGTGTCACTCTTTGGCAAACACCTTATGGTTTTGGTTGTGCCAAGAAGAGATAAGCACCGTTGAACGGCTCTTTATGGTCTCTCCTCCTAGCCTAACTACCACTGAAGCGACCATTAAAACTTTTTTTCCTTGTGCCATTCCTCAAAACATTCACGCCAAAGAAGTTCATCTTATTGTCTCAGACAATGACCCATGGGTTCAATTGGAAGAAGCCACAACCTTAGCGAAAAGTATTAATGCCACCTACACCGTAATTGAAAATGCTGGACACATCAATGCTGATTCAGGTCATGGTAAGTGGGAAAAAATAGAGAAAATGGTTCTACAACAAAAATAAAATGTTTAGAGACAACCCCTTTTTTACTTCAGAAGTTAAACGTAAACTCTACGGTGACGATTTTTTTGAAGCCTCCAAACAACAACTCATCGAAGAGGTAGAGACATGGAAAAGATAAAAATGAAACGAATTTTTCATCAACTTATACTTTTAATACTCTTATCCTTACCTACTTTTGCCATTACAGCCATAGAAATTGCTCAAAATGCCTACAATGTTAATCATTCTCTCTATTTTAAAAACATTATGATTAAAAAACAAAATAGAGCAATGGTTACGGTCATTGGTCGTATGCCTAACAAAACACCAAGAATTACACGCATAGAACGTTTTTTATCCACAGAGTTTAAAGAAAAGCATATTGAGTCCAAGGATTTAGTAATTATCCGTTCAGGTAAATTAAAAGGCTTAGGGGTTCTTATGACAGCTTATACTGATGCTACAAAATCACACGAATATCTTATGTGGCTTCCTGCTTTACGAAAAGTAAGACGTATGGCAGAACCTAAAGATGCTGGTATGGGTGCTGGAGATATTGCTTTTTTAGAAGATGCTAAATTAAGACGCTTTGATGAAGAAGATTATGAATTACTAGAAACAAAAACAATGGACTTAGCACTCAAAATGATGCCCTTTAAAAAAGGTGAGTTTGGTACAATTACAAATACTTTACCCTTTAAAGAGATTACAAATATAAACAATAAAAAAATACATATTATCAAAAGTACCTATAAAAATAAAGAAAAGAGTCACTGGTACGATTACCGTATCTCTTATATAGATGCCCAATCATTTACAAACTATCTAAGTCACTACTATAAGAATGACAAACCTATTAAAAACGTTTACCGACACTGGATTCCTCTGAAGGGGCAAACTGACCCAAAAGCAAAAATTTGGTACTACTGGTACAGTAAAGATATGGATACAGGCTATGAAATGATGACTTATATTCCTCAAAAATTGATAAAAGTAAATGAGAAAGTAAAGAGGTCATTTTGGAGTGAACGCACTTTACAGAAGATAAAAAGATAAACTTGACAACTTGTCAAGTAAAGAGTATAATAGAACTAAAAAAGGAGTTCTATCGTGGAATCTATTCAAGTTGGTCAACTAAAAACTGACTTTTCTACCATATTACAAAATATTCAAAATAGTGGGCAAAAGTACATTATAGAATATGGTAAAAAACATAAAAAAGTTGCGATGATTATACCTTATGATAAGTGCCTAGAAGAGACTACAGAAAGAACCTTTGGTCTTTTAGAAAATAAAGGCTCTTTTACCATTCAAAACCATTTTTCCATGACTGATGAAGAGTTACTTGGTTTATGAATTATATTATTGATACCCATATATTTTTATGGCTTCTTTTTGAACCCACCAAAGTTCCTGAACCCATATTAAAAACTCTAAAAGACTCATCAAATAATGTTTCTATTACCTCTATTAGCTTTTGGGAAATCTCTTTAAAATTTAATCTTGGAAAACTGGAACTAAATGGTACTACTCCCGAAGAATTACCTAGTTTAGCCCAAAAAATGGGTTTAGACCTTGAACAAATAGCCACCCAAGAGATGGCTTCTTTTCATAAGTTAGAAAAAAATAGTACACATAAAGACCCATTTGATAGGATTATTATTTGGCATTGTATTAGTCATAAAAAAGTTTTGATTAGTTTAGATGGTAAATTCAATGATTATGAAAAATTTGGATTAAAAGTTTTAAAATAAAGAAAAAAAGATGATACTAAGTATAGAATCTAGCTGTGATGACAGCTCAATAGCCATTACTAAAATAGAAAACAACGAATTAATATTTCATAAGAAAATAAGTCAAGAAAAAGAACATGCTTCTTATGGTGGAGTAGTTCCTGAACTCGCCTCCCGTCTTCATGCCATTGACTTACCCAATATCTTAGAAGATGCAAAGCCTTATCTAAATGACTTAACAGCTGTTGCCGTGACCAATCAACCTGGACTTTCTGTAACGCTTTTAGAAGGCATCGCTATGGCTAAAACCATTGCTGTTAGTAAGAACATTCCTCTTATTCCTGTGCATCATTTAAAAGGGCATATTTATTCACTTTTTATTGGGAAAGAAGCCATTGTTCCTTTACTTGTTCTTCTTATTTCTGGTGGACACACACAAATTATTCGTGTGGAAAGCTTAGAAGAAATGACCATACTTGCCACAAGTATTGACGACTCTGTAGGTGAGAGCTTTGACAAAACAGCTAAAATGATGGGTCTAGGTTACCCCGGTGGTCCAATCATTGAGAAATTAGCCCTAAACGGGGATGAAAATGCTTTTGATTTTCCTGTTCCTTTACGAAACTCTAAACTCATTGCTTTTTCCCTCTCGGGACTTAAAAATGCTGTTCGTTTAGCCATTGAGAGCCTTGGTGGTGCTGAAAACATGACAGAACAAAATAGATGTGACATTGCAGCCTCTTTTCAAAAAGCTGTGAAGCTTCATCTACTACAAAAAAGTAAAAAAATTTTTACCGAAGAACATATAAAAGACTTTGCCATTGTTGGTGGTGCTTCTGCTAATTTATACATTCGTAATGCCTATGAAAATCTCTGTTCTGATTTTGCTAAAACACTTCATACAGCTCCCTTAGAATTCTGTTCAGACAATGCAGCAATGATAGGTCGTTATGCTGTGGAAGCCTATAAAAAAGAACTTTTTATTAACCCCTATAAAGTAGATGTTGTTCATACCAAAAAACGACAAAGTGGAACACTTTTATAATAAGCATTTTATTAACACTTTTTAACCAATATTACGCTAAAATAAAGGCAATTTTACTTCTTATAAAACCTATAAATTTAGAATATTATTTATAGCCTTTTTCAAGAAATCTTATAAAGAATTAATGGAGTTATCATGGCAGAATATGGTGCTAGTAATATCAAGGTCCTTAAGGGACTAGAGGCAGTTAGAAAAAGACCAGGAATGTATATTGGAGACACCTCTACAAAAGGTCTTCACCACCTTGTTTACGAAGTTGTTGACAACTCCATTGATGAAGCAATGGCAGGTTTTTGTGACACCATCAAAGTGACCTTAACCAAAGAGGGTTCAGCTGTTATTGAAGATAATGGTCGTGGTATTCCCGTTGGAATGCACCCTACTGAAAATATCTCAGCAGCAACGGTTGTTTTAACCGTACTTCATGCTGGTGGTAAATTTGACAAAGACACCTACAAAGTTTCTGGTGGACTTCATGGGGTTGGTGTTTCCGTTGTCAATGCCCTTTCAAAAGACCTAAACTTAACTGTTTTTAAAGACAAAGAGATACACACTCAAAGTTTTAAAGCAGGTATTCCTCAAGCTGCACTGGTTTCTGGTGACAGTACACGTAAACACGGAACTAAAATTGAATTTTGGCCAGATGACACTATTTTTACCGAATCTGTGACTTTCCAAAAAGCAATCTTAATGAAAAGATTTAAGGAATTAGCTTACCTAAATCCAAAAATCTCCATTGAATTTAAAGATGACCGTGATGGAACAAAAGAGACCTACCACTTTGAAGGGGGAATTAAACAGTTTGTTGAAGACATGAACACCAAAGATGCTCTCTCTTCAGCACAATTCTTTCAAGGTGCAGCAGATGACATTGAGATTGACATTGCATTAATGTATTGTGATGCTGACTCTGAAAAATCTCTTTCTTTTGTAAATAATATTAAAACAGCAGATGGTGGTACCCATGAAGCTGGTTTTAGAGCTGGATTAACCCGTTCAATGTCTAGCTACATTGCTAAAAATGCCAATGCCAAAGAGAAAGGGACTAAAATAACAGGAGACGACTGTAAAGAGGGGCTTATTGCCATTGTCTCTGTGCGTGTTCCTGAACCACAATTTGAAGGACAAACCAAAGGAAAACTTGGTTCTTCTTATGTTCGTCCTTTAGTGCAAAGGTTTTTTTCTGAACACTTTAACAAATACCTCGAAGAAAGCCCCCTTGAAGCCAAAGCCATTATGGCACAAATTTTACTGGCTGCGCGTGGACGTGATGCTGCTAAACGTGCTAAAGACTTAGTCAAACGTAAAGACAACATGAGCATTGGTACCCTTCCTGGTAAACTTGCTGACTGTCAAAGTAAAGACCCTGCTCTTTCAGAAATTTATTTGGTAGAAGGGGATTCTGCTGGGGGATGTTTTACAGGAGACACTAAAATTGCTTTAGCTGATGGAAGAAATCTTTCATTTTTAGATTTAATAGAAGAGTATAAAGCAGGAAAAGAAAACTTTTGTTATACCATTAAAGAAGATAGTTCAATAGGATTAGAAAAAATTCTTCATCCTAGAAAAACTATGTCAAGTGCCACTTTAGTAGAAGTTACACTGGATAATGAAAAAACTATACGTTGCACCCCTGACCACAAATTTATGCTTAGAAATGGTGAATATCTACAAGCAAAAGATTTAAAAGAAGGCGAGAGTTTAATGCCTCTCTATAAAAAATACTCCAAAATAGAACATAGAATTACGATTGATGGTTACGAAATGTTACTTAATCCTAAAACTTCTAAATGGGTATTTACACACATGCTCTCTAATAATTGGAATTTAAAAAATGCTGTCTATAAAAAAATTGATAAAGCACATAAACATCATGTTGATTTTAATAAATTAAATAATAATCCAACAAATTTAATTTTATTATCTCCCAATGCACATTTAAAACTACATCAGAAACATATTGCCAAAACCTTACATACTGAAGAAGCAAAAAAGAAAGCTAGAAAAGCCCATCAAAACCCTACTTATCGCCTAAAAGCCAGTGAAAACTCAAAAAAGCACTCTCTAATGCTCTCCGAAAAAGCAAAAAAACAATGGGAGGATGAGGAGTACAAGGCGTATATGAAAGAGAAATATTTAGAATTTTATTACTCTAATCATCACTATCAAGCCTCTGTTACAGAAAGATTAAATAGTTCTCAAAAAGAGTATTGGGCGAAGAAAGAGAACCGAGAGAAACAGTCTGAAAAAACTACTGCCTATTATAAAAATAATCCTCAAGCTAAAAAAGAGTTATCTCAAAAAGCAAAAAAGCAGTGGGACAATGAAGAACTCAAAGAGTGGCGATCTGAAATGACAAAACAGCAGATGTCCAATCCTAAAAATATTCAAAAAAAGCTTCATTCTGAAAGAGAGACTAGAATTAAAAATAGTTTAGACTTTTTAAATTATATTGGTATTGATAATTATGAAACAATACGAAAAGAGACAAAAAATAAAAAAATTTTTACCATTAATACCCTTCTTTTAAAAATGCAAGAGAGTCAAAACTATCCAAACTTTAAAGATGCAAAAGAGTTAGAGCTAAATGAATTATATGCTTATAATCATAAAGTAGCTTCAGTAAAAGAGATAGAAGTTAAAGAAGATGTTTATGATATAGAAGTGCCAAATACACATAACTTTGCCTTAGCTTCAGGTGTCTTTGTTCATAACTCGGCCAAACAAGGGCGTGACCGTGTGTTCCAAGCCATTTTACCTCTAAAAGGTAAGATTCTAAATGTTGAGAAAGCACGATTAGAAAAGATTTTAAAATCAGATGAAATCAAAAATATGATTACAGCATTGGGTTGTGGTATTGGCGAAGAGTTTAATGAAGACAAGCTACGTTATCATAAAGTCATTATTATGACCGATGCTGATGTTGATGGTTCGCACATTCAGACACTGCTCATGACTTTCTTTTACCGTTTCTTAAAGCCAATCATTGAAAAAGGTTACCTTTATTTAGCACAGCCTCCTCTTTATCGTTACAAAAAAGGTAAAAATGAGACCTATTTAAAAGATGACAAGTCACTCAATGACTTCTTAATTGAAAATGGAATTTCTGTTTTAGAGTCTGAAAGTATGGGTAAACAAGACCTTGTAGAACTCTTTAAACTCGTTGCTTACTATAAAATGACCTTATCTGAAATTGAAAAACGTTTTGCTCTACCTGAAGTAATTCGTTATATGGTAGAAACCCCTGATATCATTTCAACGGACAACAAAACATTGGCAACATCAATTGAGAAGTACATTAATGACTTAGGATATAACATCTTAACCCAAACGGTGAATGATGACTACATTCAGTACTTTGTGCAAACAAATGATGGACTTGAAGAACTGATAATAGATGACAACCTATTTACTTCTCCTCATTATAATGAAGCCATTTACATGAATCAGAAAATATCTGACAGAATTACCGAAGAGTATAAAGAAAGAGACTTACTGGAACTACTAGCACTTGTTGAGTCTTCTGCTAAAAAAGGTGCTTATATTCAGCGTTACAAAGGTCTAGGAGAAATGAATCCAGAACAACTTTGGGAAACAACGATGAATCCTGAAGACAGACGCTTACTGCAAGTAGTTATTGATGATGATGAAGCTGCCTCTGATACTTTTGTTCTCTTTATGGGTGATGAAGTAGAACCAAGACGTAACTATATTGAAACACATGCAAAAGACGTTAAACATTTAGATGTTTAATATCTTTTAAAAGTAAATAGAGAAGCTTAATCTTCTTTATTTACTTTTATCATAAAACCAATTGGTGGCTTCTACAAATCCATCTACCGATCCACAATCAAATCGTTTACCTTTAAACTTGAAAGCAATTACTTTACCTTCTTTTGCTTGCGTCATTAACGCATCTGTAATTTGAACCTCATCATTTCTGCCAGGCTTTGTTTCGCGTAAAATATCAAAAATATCTGGCGTTAAAATATAACGACCAATAATCGCTAGATTACTCGGTGCATCTTTAGGGTCTGGCTTTTCTACCATATCTGTAACTCTATAAGTATCCTCTGTTCCATCTACTAATTTACCTGCAATAACACCATACTTATGCGTCTGATCCATTGGCACTTCTTCAATAGCAACCACAGAACATTGATACTTCTCATAGACCTCATTCATTTGCTCTAAAACACCCTTACTTTCATTATGACATAAGTCATCTGCTAAAACAACAGCAAAAGGCTCATTTCCTATGAGTGTTTCTCCTGTTAAAATGGCATGTCCTAAACCTTTCATTTCAACTTGACGCGTATAAGAAAAAGTACATTGTGTAATCAGTGTACGAATCTCTGATAAAAGAGTTTCTTTACTCCCTCCTTTAATCTGATGTTCTAACTCATAAGAGATATCAAAATGATCTTCAATCGCACGTTTACCACGCCCACTTACAATTGCCATGGTTTTAATACCAGCTAAAAGTGCTTCTTCTACCCCATATTGTATTAATGGTTTTGTCAAAATAGGAAGCATCTCTTTAGGTGTTGCTTTTGTTGCTGGAAGAAACCGTGTACCATAGCCTGCTGCTGGAAATAAACATTTTTTTATCATTTTTTACCTTCTATTTTTTAATTTTTCTTTTAAAATAATCTTTCCAGCTTCTACCCCTGGTTGATTATAAGTATCTACATCAATTAACTCTCCAACTAATGAGGTTAAAAGTTCATAATAATAGATAAGTTGTCCGATACTCTCTTCATCTACTGATTTAATCAAAATTTCATCTAAAGGAATATCCCCTTGAGCTCGAAGTGCTTCTATCACCGAGTCACTTTGCATGGTAATTAAATCATGAAATGTAATTCCATTTAAAACATCTAAGGATTCTAAATGAGCTAAAGTAACTTTTGGTACACTTAACTCATTTTTAAAGTCTTCTATTTTAACAAAAGTTACCGATTTGTCTCTTGTTCCTTCGGCAATAAGCTGTAAAAAAGAGTGCTGGTCTTTAGGCCCAATAAGCCCAATGGGCGTAACGCCCACATGAAAAGAGGAGTGGCGTTGTTTTTTACCCAAACTCTCTCCCCAAAGTTGTACATACCAATCTGAAAAATAGCGTAATGTTTCAGAGTAGGCGAAAACACAGTTGATATTATAAGTTATATGGTATTTGGAGTAATAAATGGCTTTATTTAAAAGAGACTCTTTTAAATAACCATCATTAAAAAAGCTCTCTTTAACAGCATTCGCTCCAGCTAACAATCCTCTAATATTGACCCCACACAAAGCCAAAGGAAGTAAACCTACTGCTGACAATACTGAAAAGCGTCCACCCACATTTTCAGGAAGGTAAAACGTCTTAGAACCCAACTCTTTGGCAAACTTATCCAATGCTGAGTTTTCATCAGTGATAAACGTATAGAAAGAAGCCTCTTTTTGCTGAGTATAAAGGTATTTAAAAATAGAAATAGTCTCAACCGTTGTACCCGATTTAGAGATAATTAAAAAATGCGATTTTTCTATCTCTATCTTAGAGAGGGTTTCCATAATATTTAAAGGGTCGGTACTCTCAAAAAAGAAAAGCTTTCGCTTTGGTGTTTTCACGGGCTTTAAAAACTCATAAATGGCTCTAGCACCCAAAGAACTTCCTCCAATACCCAAAACAACAATGTTTTCTATTGACTCATCAAAACTCTTAGCATAGGCTAAAATGTCATCAATATTTTGTTCAGGAAGATTGTAATAGCCAATGTATGAGCGTTCTTGTTCAATGGCCGAAAAAAGTCTCTTTTTCTCTTCTCGCTCTCCTTCACAAACATTAAAATAAATTTTATTTTTCATCTCTTTTACCTAAAGTGATTGCTGTGCTAATTCAATTAAAGCATTAACTTCTCTTTCATACAACTTGGCTAAGTTCTCATCGGTAGATTCAAAACGCGTAACCAATACAGGGGTGGTATTACTTGCCCGTACCAATCCCCAACCTTGCTCAAAATTAATCCGAACCCCATCAACTTCAATAATATCAACTATTTTAGGAAAAGTAGCAGGAGGATTTTTGAGTAGTTCTTTTACTTTATTTATGAGTAAAAATTTCTCCTCTTCACTGGTCTCTACTTTAAGCTCCTCAGTAGAATAAACCAAAGGTAAAGCATCAAGCTCTTTATCTAAATCAATCCCATCTTGAAGTAACTCTAACATGCGTAACGTAGCATAAATGGCATCATCATAACCAAAGTAACGGTGCTTAAAGAAGATATGCCCACTCACTTCACATGCTAAATCTGCACCTGTCTCTTTCATCTTTACTTTTAAGTTTGAATGCCCTGTTTTGTACATAATGGCTGTTGCCCCACGACGTTCCAACTCATCATACATCACTTGTGAACATTTTACCTCACCAATAACTGTTGGACTTTCCATCTTCATCGCATATAAGAGTGCCATTTGGTCACCTTTTATATTATGTTTATGGGTTAAAACAGCAATTCTATCAGCATCACCATCATAAGCAAACGCAATGTCCCCACTCTTTTCTAACAGTGCTTTAATATCTACTAAATTTTTTTCTACCGAAGGGTCAGGATGATGATTGGGAAAAGTTCCATCAGGCTGCATATAAATCGCTTCATAGTTCAACGCTAAAGCATCAAAAATTTGCGTTATCACCGTATCGACAACCCCATTTCCCCCATCTAAGACTATTTTTTTATCCAAGCCTTTTAAATGGGCAAAGTTTTCAACCATGTAGTCAATGTATTGATGCTTCGTATCTATTTCTATGCATTGGGTATTATCTGGAATTTCTAAATCGGTATTGGCAATGATTTCATCCCCTAAAGCATAGATATCCTCTCCAAAAAATGGATTTTTATCTAAAGTCATTTTAAAGCCATTGTATTCACTTGGATTATGTGAACCTGTAATCATCACGGAGGCTACCACTTGTTCTTTCACATTCACAGGGTTCATATAATTTGAAAAATAGTTAACAGGTGTGGCTACCATGCCCATATCCAGCACCGTACACCCTGCATGGTTAAGCCCAGAAGCTAAGTAATCTCTTAAGAGTGGAGAATGGGTTCGTGCATCATAACCAATGGAGACCACCCCACCTAAGGCTTTGATTTTTTTTCCTAAAAAATACCCAATAAGTTTAACACTTTGTTCATGAAGTTCTTTTTCAAAAATTCCCCGTATGTCATATTCTCTAAAAATCGTTTTTTGTATCATTTTTATTACTCCTAAAAATGTTCGGTGATACCGAACCTACGCGTTTATAAACTCAATGGCTTTTTCAATTCTTAAAACAGTTTCTTCCGTACCTATTATTGCCATAATCTCATCTAAACCTGAACCTGTCATAGAGCCTAAAAGAGAAACCCTTAAGGGCTGACCTATTTTTCCAAAACCTATCTCTTTGGCTTCCACTATCTTTTCGATAACAGTATGATACTCCATAGGAGTTGTGGCATTTGACGCTTGTAGCATCTGAGAAAAGGCTTCTAAAATCTCTGAAGCATTCCCTTTAAAAGCTTTTTTAGCATTTTTTTCATCGTATTGTAACGGTCTGTTCAAAATAAGATTAACCTGTTCTGCCAACTCTACTAAGGTCTTTCCACGCTCTTTGGTTGCTGATAAAATCAAATCTCTTTTTTCATGTGTCCGAATATCTACCCCATGTTCTACTAAAAGCTCTGCCAACGCATCATGGGGCTTATTTTTAATATAGTGAGCATTCAACCAAAGTAACTTATCAAGATTATAATTTGAAGAACTCTTATTAATATTTTTAGGGTCAAAAAGGGTTATCATCTCTTCCATAGAAAATATCTCTTGGTCTCCATGACTCCAACCCAAACGTACTAAAAAGTTAAGCAGTGCCTCAGGCAAATACCCCAAAGCTTTGTACGCCATCACATCGGTTGCTCCATCACGTTTTGAAAGCTTTTTTCCCTGCTCATTGTTTATCATAGCGACATGATAAAAGTTTGGTAAAGCAAAACCCAATGCCTCATAGACCACAATTTGCTTAGGAGTATTGTACAAGTGATCATCTCCACGAATCACATCGGTCATGCCCATTAAAGCATCGTCAATCGCAACCACAAAATTGTAGGTGGGTACACCCCCAGCTCTGGAAATAACAAAGTCATCTACTTCACTCGATGCAATGGAAATTTTACCCTTTACCCCATCATGAAAGACAATATTTCCCTCTTTGGGTGCTTTAATTCTAATAACAGGTTCAACCCCTTTAGGAGGTGTTCCTGTAAAGTCACGATAACGACCATCGTAACGTGTTCGCTCTCCTCTAGCCATCTGCTCTTCACGCAATGAGGTCAGCTCTTCTTTACTCATGTAGCACTTATAGGCTTTGCCTTCACGAAGAAGTTGTTCTACATAATCTACATAGAGTTCAAAACGCTTAGACTGAAAGATTGCTTCGCCATCATACGCCATGCCTACCCAATCAAAGGCTTTTAAAATTGCTGTAACAGCTTCCTCAGAATTACGTGCTAAATCGGTATCTTCAATCCGTAATAAAAATTGTCCTTGATTTTTTTTAGCCCAAAGCCATGAAAAAAGAGAGGTTCTAAGCCCCCCAATGTGTAGATACCCTGTAGGGGATGGTGCAAAACGTGTTGTTGTCATAAGCCAAACCTTCTCAATATAATTCTTAAAAGAATTATATCAAAATAATAAAAGTTATGTTTTAAAACTGTAATGCCAC
Source organism: uncultured Sulfurovum sp. (assembly GCA_902727915.1). The sequence continues at coordinate 13,788 of CACVAU010000040.1, read as the reverse complement.
AGCTGCTCCAACAGCAATTTGATAAAGTATCTGAGTGATGTCTTTAATCCAAATGGTATTTTTGGTATCTATTTCCCTTAAGACTAAAATGGAATCTCCAGCATCTACATTGTCCGTATTGAACAATGCTTTTCCATTTGCCTTAATCAAAAGTACTTTTGAAGTATCGGCACGCTCTGAAAAGCCTCCTGATAAATCGATGTAATTTGAAACACTTTTACCAGTTTCATACACCAAAGCATTGGGGATATTAACCTCTCCATCTACCACCACAAAGTTACTTTTTGTAGGAATAACAACACTGTCACCCTCTTCAAGAATAATATTTTTAAGATTCGTATTATAATCCAAAACAAGTTGCCCTGTTAATTTGACCTTTCTGGCTTTAGCAATAAACTGTAAAATCCTTCCAGCTTCACTTTCGCGTATTTTTGCTTCTTCAGCACTTGATGAATCGGCTGTTAAGACACTCTGTTCTAACTCTTTTAATTTGGTATTGAGTAACGATTGTTGTACCAATGCTACTTTTTCTTTATAAAGCTTAATGTTTCTAATATCAGATAAAGAACTAAATTCTAACTTAGAAAGCACCTCATAAAGAGAAGTACCTTTTTTTATGGCAATGTGCTGTTTTCCTTTATGCTCTCCTGTAACGTCCAGTTTTAAACTGTTGGTATAATAATTTCCATTAAAAACAAGGTTGTCTCCATTTTGAACCCTTACCCCACGGGCATCTTCTAAAGAGTACTCTTTGGTTGATTTTTCACTGTTGGACCAATTACTAATGGTAAAATTATTAACTTTTACCGTAGGTAGTGCATAAGCAATAATCTCTGAAACAGTTGTGCTATTATTTAATAACTCAAAAATATACGGTCGTAAGACATCCCCTTCTATATCGACATAATATTTAATGGGTTGCACAAAGAGTGTGTCTCCATCTTGAAATGCAATTGGACGCATGTTTCCTGTTAATAAAAAATCATACAAATCAATCACTTGAATAACTGCTCCATTACGAATTAGTTGAATGGTTCTAAAACTTCCTACGCCTCTTAAAATCCCTCTTGACTTATCAATAAACTGAAGTACAGAGTCTGTAGAAAGCCCTTCATAAAGTCCTACCTTTTTCACCGACCCTGTAACATAGACCGAAATTGCTTGATAGCCTTGTACATCGGCATAGACTTTAACCTCATCATTAAAGACTTTGTGTACACTCTTTTTGATTGTGGCTTGTAACGAAGAAGCTGGAAGCCCTAAAAGATGAATCGCTCCGACTTCAGGAATAAAAATATTACCTTGTTTGTCTATGGTTAGGTTTTCATCGATATAGTTATGCGTTCCCCACATTTTCACCGTAATTTTATCATTGACATTTAAGACATAGTTACTGTTTTGACGAAATTGTCGGTTTGCTTTAAAATTCCCTGTAAATAACTCTTCCCCGAAAAAAGGTTTTCCTTCAATGACTTCAACTTCTTCAACCACTTCCTCAACCACTTCATTCTCTACATCCACTTCAAGTGCCAGTAAACATTGTAAAGCCATTAATACTATAAATAGGTATTTCATCATTTTACCTCACTTACTTCTTGGCAATTGTGCTTTTTTTCTAAATACTCCAAGGTATAAAGCTGATGATTATACACAAAAGCACAATCGTCTTGAACAGAGCTAAGTGTATAAGCCCGATTACTACAGGCTGTAAAAAAGAGAATGAATAAGAGTAAAAATATTTTGAACAAAATATAATCCTTTGAATAATAGTTCAAGGATTATAGCAAAGTTACAAATATGCCTTACTTATTTGTTTCTCTAATTGTTATAAATTGATTTGGATAATTTTTTAAAATTAACATAAAAAAATATAAAAAAATATTATTATAAAAAATTTATGAAAATTTTCTATTTTTTTGACAAAATTAACATTTAATTAAAAAGAGTTTATGTAAGCTTGTAGAAAAGATTGTAAACTCCACAACTCTTTCTACAAGGCCTTACCTTTGCAAACTAATAATTCTACTCAATATATAGAAGAAGATGAAATTGACCTAAGAGAACTCTTCGCTACCATTGGTCGATACAAATGGTCAATTATTTTTTTCACCCTACTCATTACCTTTGGGGTAGCCATTAAAGTCTACTTTATGCCCAAATATTATCAATCAACTGTTACCATCGAAGTAAAACCCCAAGAAGATGATACTAAAGGGTTTTCCATGGGAGGAGCTGCTTCCATGCTTTTGGGTGGTGGAGGAAGTAGTAGTAATTTAGAAAAAGACATTACCCTACTTAAAACCTACCGAATTAATGAAAAAGTTTTAGAAAAAACACAAGATTATATGGTGCGTTACTTTATAACCGATGAAAAACATAAAGAAGCAGAAATAGACAGTAACCTATCCATAACTGTAACTGACATTAAAATTAATAACTTTAAAAACTATGGTATGCGTCTTAAGGTGCAACCTTTCTCTAATACCGAATATAAGTTATTAACCATAGGAAAGTTTTTTGATGATACCATTGGCATTTATCACTACAGTGAGATGGTCAACCATGAAGACTTCACACTTATGGTTCATAAACAACAAACCTTCAATGAACCCTATACCATAGAGCTTTCAGGAACCAAACGGTATGTCTTTGAAAATATCATCAGTAAAAACTTAAGCATAGAAGCCGATAAGGACTCTCCTTTTATTACCCTCTCTTTTCTTGATAATCTACCTCACAGAGGTGAGCAGTATCTACAAAACCTTATTAACATTTATACCCAACAAAGTATCAATGACCTTAAAGAAGATGCTTCTGTTGTTATTGACTCGTATGATGCACAAATCCAAAAAGTAGAAGAAGAGGTAAAATCAAGCTCAAATGACCTCAAAAACTTTAAAACGGAACAAAATATTGTGAACCCTCAATTACAAGCAGGAGCACTGGTCGAAGAACTCTCAAAAGTTGGTATTCAGATAGCACAAAATGAGTACAAAAAAGAACTTCTCACCAATCTAATACGTTTTACCCAAAACAATCAAAACATTGATGCCATCGCCTCTTCACTTATTGAACTACAAGATGAACCAACCATCTCACTTATTAAAGTAATTCAAGAAAAACAGCTTACTCTGGCAAACTTGCTACTAAAATACAAAGCTGACCATCCCAACATTCAAGCAGCCCATCAGACCATCTATGCTTTAAAAGTAAAAGTACTTTCAAATTTAAAAAACCTCAAAAAAACCCTCGAAAACAAAAGCATCTCTCTTAAAAACATGGAAAAAAATTACCAAAAAAATCTAAAGTCTTCGCCAGAAAAAGAACAAGAACTCATAAGCTTTTCAAGAGACTATCAAGTGAATGAAAAAGTCTACTTATACCTCATGCAAGAACGCTCAGCCGTCAAACTCAAACATGACAAAGCCCTTTCACGCTTTAAAGTAGTAGAATCTATTTACACGGCTGACAGAGCTGTAAAACCTAAAAAAGCGCTTATAGTAGTTGTGGCATTTATTACTTCTTTTATTTTAATGATATTTATGGCATTTTTTAGAGAGTTTATGAGGAAGAATAAGGGGGATAAATAGGATGTTAATTTTAGGAGAGCAGCATCAATTTACAGAACAAGAGCTTAAAACTCTCCATAAAAAATTTAAAACCATCGATTTTATTAAATATAAAAATATGAATATCCAAGAAGTTATCAATCAGATATCCTCTATAACTTCTAACAAGCATAAAATAGTACTTGTGCTAAATACAAAAGCAATTGTACCCGATGAATTACTGAAATATTTAACCAAATTAGAAAAAAAAGGGATTAACTACATTGGTATTCAACGTTTTATGGAAAAGTATCTTTATAAATGTTATATTCCCTCTAAACTAAGAGACATTAGTTTTTTAGAAAATATTCAACCCTTTTCACGGTTTCAATATATCCAAAAACGTACCATTGATTATGGAAGCTCTATTCTACTTCTATTACTTACTTTTCCTATTATGCTATATGCTGTTTATCGCATCAAAAAAGAGTCTCCTGGTCCAATCTTTTTTAAACAAAGCCGTATTGGTAAACAAGGTGAACCATTTACTTGTATTAAATTTCGTTCTATGTATGCCAATTCTGAACATAACCCTTATACTCAAAAAAATGATAAAAGAATCTTTCCTTGGGGAGCAACAATGAGAAAACTTAGAATAGATGAACTACCTCAAATCTTTAATGTACTAAAAGGAGAGATGCACTTCATCGGTCCTCGTGCTGAATGGGATATATTGGTTGATAACTATGAACAAAAAATCCCCTACTATCATGAAAGACATATCATAAGACCAGGCATCACAGGCTGGGCACAAGTCAACTACCCCTATGGAGAAAATGCTTTTGATGCTAAACAAAAGCTTATGTATGATTTATATTATATTAAACATTGGAGTTTAGGGATTGAACTTAAGACTATTTGGAAGACTTTTATGGTTGTGTTGGGTAAGAAAGGGATTTAAATATACCCTCCTTTTACATCTTATTATCTAGATATTTACCAGTTTCTTGATGTCCAAAGTCTGGAATCATATCAAAGAAAAGTTCGACTATCTGTTCTTTTGTCCATTCTCTTTTTTCCTTCATCTTAGTTATTTCTAAAGTAAAATTTTCAAGCTTATCATTATCAAAAATAGAGTCATTCTTTATTACCCCTAAGTTTTCAAAACGCTTCATATCTAAAACTTCTTTGTCTGTAAAAAATTCTTCAAAATCCTTTTCACCTGTTGTATCACTAGAAAAGAAATAACATGGCCACTTTTTTGAATTCTTAATTCTAAATTCTGAACTTTTCATGAAAAAATCTCTTGCTTCATCTTCTGTTTTACATAAGTATGGCTCATATCCTAGCTTTACTAGATATTTAACTGCTATATCAGCAAATGTTATAAGATGAAACTTCTCACTAAGTTTTGGAAAAAATATATCTCTATTCTCACCTAATAGGCAACTCATCAAACATAATTCTCCACTCTCTTTCGGAGTCACAAAATAACGTTTAATATCATTGGGTGCAGATATTGGTTGTCTTTTTTGAATACGCTGATTAAATCCGTGAAGTAATGAACCATCACTAAATGCTACATTAGCAAAACGGGCAGTTGATATAGGTATATCTAAGCTTTTACGCATTAAAAACATCTCCATAATACGTTTACTAGCGCCCATCATATTAACAGGATTTGCAGCTTTATCAGTAGAAACACAAAAATATTTCTTACTTCCATTTTCAATAGACTGAGCAATTGTTTTATCAGTATTTTCAATATTCACCTCTATCATTCGCATTAAAGTAAATGGGTCTTTTTCACTTCTCACATGTTTAAGAGCAGACAGGTTTAAGACATAATCGTACTTTCCATCTAACTTTATAAAAGTATCATATGCTATACTCCCAATATCTAAGGCAAAAGTTCTAAATTCACCATCAATATATCCAAGTGAGCTTCGTATATCCCGTACAAGTTCAACCATATTATTTTCACTTATATCAACAACATGCAATTTTTTAGGGTTACGTTTAAATATTTCTTTAACAACAGCCTGTCCGATAGAACCTGCTCCCCCTATTACCAAAAATGTCGAAGATGAAACAATACGTTTTAGTTCACCATCATGTTTTTCAATATCATCTTCAAACAATTCACTTTCTCTACCAATAAGCTCTAAGGTGAAGTCCATTTTATTTTTCTCCTATTACTAATTCTGCTGGTGGTTCTGGTAAATCTCTAAAAACTTTTCTATATAGTTTACTATCTGTAAAGAAAATATTCCAAGCTGTTAAACCTATCAGCATAAAATAAGTATATAAATTCTGATTAACTTTATACCAAAGTTCTAACTCAGTTTTATAAGGAGCTATATACGCTTTATAAAACTTTTTAGGTTCCATATCACTATTTGAAATCATAGTTTCTTCATCCCTAAAAAAAAGTGAAGCTATTCCTGTAAGACCTGGTTTAATAGCTAAAATATCATCAAGTGCATCGTTTGGATACAAATCTAAATGAGCTTTAACTTGAGGTCGAGGTCCAACCACACTAATGTCACCTTTAAATATATTTACCAATTGAGGTAACTCATTTATCTTAGATTTTCTCAGAAATCTACCAAATGGTAAAACTCTAGGATCCCCATGAGTTGTTATATATGCATTTTTCATATTTGGACTATTTTCAAGCATGGTTGCAAACTTCCATATTCCAAACATTTTACCATTTAAGCCTACTCGTTCCTGTAGATAAAAAACTTTATTTTCACCTGTAAATTTAAGTATTAACATTATTGGTAATAGTAATGGTGCTAATATTATTAGAGCTAAAGCTGATAATACTATATCAAAAATTCGTGTCATTAATTTCCTTTTAACTTTTATATTTCAATAAACCATTTAAAGTATAGTACGTAAAATAATAAATACTTTTAATTAGATTTAAATCTTCATGTGTTCTAAATATTCTCCATACAAAAATACTATTTTTAACTTTACTAGAAGAAACAGATATTTTTCTGATTCTATAAAATGCTAAAGGTTCGATTAAACCTTGTGCTGTATTTGTAGTTTTCAATATCTTAAGCCATAATGCAAAATCTTGTTTTTTTATAATATCTGGAAAATAAACTTTTCCTAAATATTTTGTATCATACATAGCACTTAAGCAACCAATTGAATTTGTTTTTAACATACTACTATAGGAAACTACACTTGGAGGTTTAAAGCTCCCTATATTATTATCTTCTTCATCTATTAAATCATAGGCAGTATATGATAAAGAAGAATTTTTGTCATTCATAAAGCTAATTTGCTTGTCAAGCTTTTCAGGTAACCATAAATCATCTGCATCAAGAAAAGCTATATACCTACCTTTAGCTTCTTCTATAGCTCTATTTCTAGCAATTGCTGGTCCACTATTCTCTTTCAGTTTTATAAGTATTATACGACTATCTTTTTGAGAATATTTTTCTATTATTTCATTTGAATTATCAGACGAAACATCATCTACTATTATCATTTCCCAATTTTCGTATGTTTGGTTCAAAACACTCTTAATTGTTGATTTTATAAATCTTACACTATTGTATGATGGTGTTATTATTGATACTAAACTATTTTTATTCAAAATCTCTCCTTAAAAAAGGTATTATCTTTTCCATATATACTCTTTCATGAAATATTGTAATGATTTGTAATTTTCATTCAAAATAAATAATATTTTATTTAAAGAGTCTTTTCCCAACATTTCATTTGTTGCTGAATCATCTTTATGAAATACTTCTATATCATTGTAATAATATTTTTTTAATCCTTTTATCTGAACTCTTTCTGCTAAAATCAACTCTTCAACATATAAAAAAGTATTTGAGTCTAAATTTTTATAAAAGCCAAAATAAGCTGGAGTTAAAATAAAATATGATCCATGTAAACAATAAACGTAGTCCGAGTCACTTAACTTTTCTTTTATATGATCATTTCTATTTATTCTACTCCTTATGATTCCTCTTAACATAAATATATATTTTCCTATGATATTAGTAAAAATAATTTTTTGTTTGATTCTATCATATAACTCAGTTGGTAATCTTTTTTTTATCATGTATGGATTTTGATTAAGACAATCAGGATTAAGTATTTTTGGTCCAATAACAGCTATCTTTTTATCTTTATTGTATATATTAATAAATTTATTAAAGTCAATTTTTTTATTATATTGAATATCGTTATTGGAGCAGATAATATGAGTACAGCCATCTTTTCTAGCCTTATCTATACCAATATTCATTCCTTTTGCAAACCCTAAATTATCTTCTGAACTTAAATAAATTATTTTATAATTTAAATTTAGATTTAATAATTGATTCTTCAAGTGTCTATATTTTTTATTATCTGTTTTGTTATCTACAATATAAATGTAAACATTACTATTACTATTACTATTACTCAAACTTTTTATAGTTTCATATGTATCATTATATGTTATAAAGTTTAGAACAACTAATCCTATTTTAGGCATTTTCACACTTCCTTTTATCTTTTATTGCTACAGCACTTATTATATAATATATTACTGACATTACCCCAAAAATAATAAATACATCTAATATATATGCTAATCCTAATGGTGGTTCAATTAAAAGAGGAAATGACCTAATCCAAAGAACTACAAATACTGCTGTCGCAAATTTTATATGAAAAGACATAAGAGCTAAGTTTTTAATACCTACTAAGATAAAAGCAGTAAAGACTACCCATAGGAAACCACCTAAATATCCTAATTGTTTATATGCAAATAAATCAAAATGTGATGTCGGACCACCTGCAATATCAAATTTTGGATGCCAATATAATAAAATCTGCTTACCGATAGAATAGTTATTAACATCATATCCAAGCATCTTACTTAATCGTGTTGAACCGATTACTGGAGCCAACAATCTAATATAAATAGGTTTAGTTTCTACTTCTTCAATGACATCATTCGGTAAAGATAAAAAATACTTATCTGCATTTGCTAATACTCTGAAAGATAAAGCCTCAACAACGAAAGGAGTACCAGGTATATATTTTGATTCCTTATCAGCCAAGCCATTATTACTTAAATTCACAGAATACACTATTAATGCAAATGCCAAAGAGCTAATTGTGATAATAAGAATTTTTAAATTACTGATTTTAATATTCTTATTTACAATATATAGAGTAACAACTATCGTTAGTATTGACTCTAAAAAAGCAAACTTCGCTCCATCTAATAAAGCAGTAAATACAATAAAAGGAAGAAAAAAGAAAAGTTTTGTCAAAAAAGTAAAGGAAAATACTCCATACTTAATATATGTTCTATATATTAATAAAGTAAAATAAGATATGAAAAATATTCTAAATACTGCGAATACCCTTACAAAAATCCCCATACCTCGATTTTGTTCAAATCTATTATCTTCGGCTAAAAAACCGAACCCTATATAGTTAATTATAATCAAAGTATTTATTATAAATAAAATCAATACAAAATAATATAATAATTTTGGTTCATGTTGAGTTATAAATAGTTTTGAAAAGATCCTATTAAATGGTGTTATTTTAATTTTTAAAAAAAAATTAATAAATATAACTAGGCATAATGCATATGAAAAAATAATACTAAAAGTATATGTTGTTACATTTCCATTAATATATAATGCCAATACTATTCCATATGCAGTACCAAATGTAAATGTCCAAAAAAAGTGTAAGGGATCTAAAATACCAGCTATAGATAGTTTTCTAAGACTTATATATGTTAAGAAGGTTGTACTCAGCATAGAAAGAAAAAATAAATCTATATTTTCAAAGAATGTCATGTAAAATAAATATCTTTCCATTATTATAGCTTTTTATATATGTACTTATAATATATAATTGGTATACTAGTCAACGACAATAAAATTTCATAAGTACTAGCATTAACCATTAAAGTTTTTAACATATTAATTCTTTTTTCTTTAATACATAGCATTATATAAAAAGCTAACCTATTCCCAATGGCTTTAGATTTTAAAGAAAGAGGTGCATACTTGGAAATAACTTGTTTAACCATACTATATTGTCTAATATAATTTTTGGAAGAGTTAGACTCATGGATTCTGTACTTACAAACTACAATTGATGGATCAAATATATAGTCCTTATGTTGGCTATACTTAAGAAGTAGTTTTATGAACATTGAGTAGTCATCAAGAACTACATCTTCATCCCAACCTCCAACACTCTTTAGTACTTCAGTTTTGAATATGGTTGATTGAAGTAGTAGTGGTTTAGGATAATCTAAAAAAAGTTTTTTTCTTATTTCTTCATCAGTATTATCAAAAAATAATTCATGGCTTCTTCTATAAGTTACCGAAGTTGTACTATTTTCAAATAGATTTTCTGAACCTGCAATAATAAATTTCAGCTCAGGTTTAGCTATCATCGTATATATACATTTAACAAATGAATTTGGATTGACAAGATCATCTGAAGCAATTAAATAGAGATACTTTGTATTGGTTTTTGAAATAGCTAAATTTAAGGAATTTACTAATCCACTATTTTCTTTTTGTATAAACTCAATATCTTGATTATTTAACTCTAATAACATTCTCTCTAAAATTAAAGGTGTATTATCAGTTGATCCATCATCAATAATTAAAATATTTTTCTTAATATCAATTTTTAATATTTCGAGTAAACACTTCTCTATATACAATTCATGATTATAACTAGGTATAACTATTGTAATAATTGGTTCCGAATTTAAATTCATTTAAAATTCCTATTATATAGTATAATCATTGTAATCAAATAGAAAATATAATTTAATGTAAAAGCATACGTAACACCAATTAATCCAAATTGTTCTATAGCTAGAATAGATAATATTACAAATAATATACTAAATAAAATTTCAGTATATACAAATAATTTTGTCATAGCTTTTGCTAAAAACACATAACTTAATAGCCAAGCTGAAATTTTAATTACATCACCTATTAATTGCCATTTAAATAGTTCAATCATTGGATAAAAAGACTCTGTAAAAAGAATATCAACAATATAGCTCTTTGAGACAAAAACCAGTAAAGCTATCAAAATAATAAATGGTAATATAAATTTGTAACCATTTAATACCTCCATTAATAATTCAGTATTATTATCAATTTCTGATAATCTAGGTAAATAGTAAACACTCAAGGACATTGTAACTATCAATAAATATGCATCTGAAATATACATTATCCCTTGCCAGTATCCTGCATTATCCCAAGAGATATTGTTACCTATATAACTTCTAACATATAATATAGAACCAATTGAAAAGATAATTGAAATAGCCGCCATAAAAGAATAATGAGACAACTTTTTTGCTATCTTTAAATTAAACTCTTGATTAAAATACTCCAAGCTAAACCATTCAGATTTAGCTACAAAGAAAAGTGTCACAAAAAAAACAATAGACTGACTAGTTACAAGACCATATAATGCACCCTCTAATCCTATCGATATAGTTAAAAAAATGATTAGAAATAAGCTAACCAAACTATTAGAAATATTTGACAAAATATATTTTTTTATTTCTTTTTGGCCATTTAAGATAGACATTAATAAAGTATTTAAACTATAGAATATGATACTAACACTAAATACATATATAACAGACTGTAGGTCACTATTTCCAAATAATTCAAGAGCAATGTACTTACTAAATAAACCCAAAAATAATGAAATAATAAAACCTGTCAACACAGATATTTTTAATGATGTACTAAAAAGACTTTGCTTCTCCTTTATTGTATGCGAATCAGCTGTATATTTTATGATACCTTTTGTAATTGCTCCATTAGATAAGTTTGAAACCATATTAACGAAATTTTGTAATTGTCCAATTATTGCTAATCCTGATGGACCAAGATGTACAGCAACTATTTTAGTAATTAAAAACCCTGATATCACTTTTATTATTGTTGATATAGCTGTTAAAATAGAAGTTTTAATTAAAGTCATTAATTATCTCTATAATTTTTTCAGTATCTTCTAAACTCTGTACTCCACTAATAGGTAAACTTAACACTTCCTCATGAATTTTCTCACTAATAGCAAAACTTTTATTATGCCACTCTTTGTAGGCCTCTTGCTTATGTGGTGCTAACGGATAGTGAATAAGTATTTGGATTTTATTATCTAGTAAATATTTTTCTAATGCATCACGCTTATCTGTTCTAATAATAAACAGATGCCAAACACTATTCGTTATAACACTTGGCAAAACTATATTTTTATTTGTAATGTTTTCAAGATAATAACTTGCTATCTCTTTCCTCTTTTTTATTTCATTGTCCAAATATCTAAGTTTTACTCTAAGCATAGCTGCCTGCATCTCATCAAGACGACTATTTATACCTTTGTAGATATTTTCATATTTTTTATGACTTCCATAGTTTCCTAATGCTTTTATTGTAGTTGCTAACTCTTTATCATTTGTAGTTACAGCTCCAGCATCACCTAAAGCTCCAAGGTTTTTTCCTGGATAAAAACTAAATCCACTAGCATCTCCTAAGTTTCCACATCTTTTATCTTTAAAGTATGCACCATGAGCTTGGGCTGAATCTTCTATAACTTTTAAATTATATTTTTTTGCAATATCATTTATTTTATCCATTTCACAAGTTTGTCCATAAAGATGTACTGGCATAATAGCTTTTGTTTTTGAAGAAATTTTTTTTTCTATTCTTGATGAGTCAATTAGATAAGTATTGATATCTGCTTCAACCAACACTGGTAGTAAATTATTTTCAGATATAGCTAAAATAGAAGCGATATAAGTGTTAGATGGAACTATTACTTCATCACCATCTTTCATAATCCCTAGTTCTTTATATGCCCTGAGAATTAAAATAAGAGCATCAAGACCATTTGCAACACCAATTGCATATTTTGTACCACAATATTCTGCAAATTCTTTTTCAAACGCTCTATGTTCATTTCCTTGAATATACCAACCACTATCTATTACTTTAGTACAAGCTTCTATAAGCTCATCTCTATATTGAGTATTAATACTCTTTAAATCTAAGAATGGGATCATTTTATAAATACCTTTTATATTTTTCTTTTATTATTTCATAATCTTTTTTTTCAAAATTGAAAAAATAATCAAGCTCATTCTCATCTATTATTTTCGCACCAAATCTTTTATGAAAAGCTATTACTTTATCGTTCCCTCTACGTACATCAAAATGAGACCTTTCAAATCCTAAATAGTAAAATCCAAACTCGTATATTTGTAATGCTGATTCTATAGCAGTTGTTTGTGGAGCATTTTCTTTGATAAGCCAACTTCCCCAACAAAATGAATTACCTTTAAAGTTGTACATTCGGACAAGCCCAAGTCTTTGATTCTTTTTTGACTCTATCACAAAATAAAACTCTTGTTTTTCTTCTTCTTTTTGTTTATAGGTTATTATCCATTCTTTTTGAGACTCAACTGTCCCATTTACTTTTGAAAGATATTTAGCTTTAATTTTATTTTGTCTCATTTCAAGTATAAATGGGGCATCTTCTATTTCTACTGTTCTAATATTTATATTTTTACCACTAATTTGCATTTTTGACTTCTTCTAAAAACTTATCATAACTTCTTATATAGTCACTTTCATCATAATGTTCACTAGCAAGAACAAGTAAGACACAGTCTTTACTAAAACGCTTCATCTCTCTCCAAATAAGACCTTCTATAAAAAGTCCTTGATTTGGACTTATTAGCTTCTTTTCTTCTCGTGTTTTACCATTATCAATTACAAAAGTACAAGAGCCTTTCACAGCTATTGCTATTTGCTTAAGGTTTCTATGAGCATGAAAACCTCTTTTAACACCTTGCTTTGTATCAAAAATATAATAAACTCTTTTTATATCAAAAGGTGCATTATAGCCTTCTTCTATAGCTACTAGTGAACCCCTTTCATCACCAAGAGTTTTAAAGTCTAAAAGTTTATAACTTGTCATTTATTTTCTCCATAAAACCCCTCATACCACTCAACAAACTTACCAATTCCATCAGCCAATTTAGTATCAGGCTTATATCCAAAGTCATTAATCAATCCCGAAACATCAGCATAAGTAGAAACCACATCACCATCCTGCATTGGCATATAATTTTTTTCTGCTTTTTTCCCAAGAGCATTTTCTAAGGTCTCTATAAATTCCATTAAAGAAAGTGGTGCATTATTTC